>CAYMHF010000010.1:0-88189 GCA_964390215.1 uncultured Dokdonella sp.
GAGCGGTGAGCGGTGAGCGGTGAGCGGTGAGCGGTGAGCGGTGAGCGGTGAGCGGGAAGAGCATCGCGACCTTCAGAAGGTTGTCAACCATTATTTCCGGTTTTGTGGCAAAAACGAGTTTGCCAGAACTGCCTTTCCCGCTAACCGCTCACCGCTATTCCGCTAACCCGTATCAAACTGCCTTTCCACTGCCCACTCCCGCTACCTGGCATTAACCAGCGCCAAGGTCATGTCGAGCATGCGGTTGGAGAAACCCCATTCGTTGTCGTACCAGGAGAGCACCTTGACCAGGGTGCCGCCCATGACGCGGGTCTGGGTGGCGTCGTAGATCGATGACAGCGGGTTATGATTGAAGTCGATCGAGACCAGTGGTTGGGTGTTCACTCCGATCACGCCCTTCATCGGGCCATCGGCGGCAGCCTGAACGGTTGCATTGATCTCCTCGACACTGGTGTCGCGCGCAGCCACGAAGCTCAGGTCGACCACCGAGACGTTGATCGTCGGGATGCGCATGGCGAATCCGTCGAGCTTGCCGTTGAGTTCCGGCAGCACCAGACCAACCGCAGCGGCGGCGCCAGTCTTGGTAGGAATCTGTGAGTGCGTGGCCGAGCGCGCACGCCGCAGATCGGAATGAAAGACGTCGGTCAGCACCTGATCGTTTGTGTAGGCGTGGATCGTCGTCATCAATCCGTGCACAAGGCCGATCTTGTCATTGAGCACCTTGGCCAGTGGGGCCAGGCAGTTGGTCGTGCACGAGGCATTCGAGATGATCTGGTGCTTCGCCGTGAGCTGGTTGTGGTTGACGCCGAAGACGAAGGTGCCATCCACGTCCTTGTCGCCCGGTGCCGAAATGATGACTTTCTTCGCGCCGCCGGCGATGTGTGCGCTGGCCTTGGCCTTGCTGGTGAAGAAGCCGGTCGATTCAAGCACGACATCGACGCCGAGATCGCCCCAGGGCAGCTTGGCCGGATCGCGTTCGGCAAGCACCTTGATGCGGTCGCCATTGACGATGAGGTCGCCACCATCGACACCGACCTCACCCGGGAAACGTCCGTGTGCGGTGTCGTACTGGGTCAGGTGCGCGTTCGTCGCTGCATCGCCGAGATCATTGACCGCGACGATCTGGATTTCGCCGTTGCGCTTCGCCTCATACAGCGCGCGCAGGATATTGCGACCGATACGACCATAGCCATTGATGGCGACCTTGACTGACATTGCACACACCTCGCGGCAGGGGGAAGGGTGTCTATTGTAACGGCCCCGCCGGTGGGGCGCACAGCGCCATTCGGATGGAGCCATTCGCCCGCGATGGTGATGTGCGCAACCGACCGGATGCAGGGCAAACGCGGTGCGCGGATACGGCATCACCGGTCGTCTGCTAGATTCCGGTTTTCAACGTTGCCTTGGCCGCACGATGAACCCCCAGGTTCGCAGCTTTCATCACACCAGCACCGGCACATGGACGCATGTGGTCGTCGATCCGGCGACACGCCGCGCCGCCATCATCGATCCGGTACTCGATTTCGAACCGGCATCGGGTCGCGTCAGTACCGCGAGCGCGCAGCGCCTGCTTGAATACATCGCCACCACCGCGCTGGTGGTCGACTGGATTCTTGAAACCCATGCCCATGCCGATCACCTGACCGCCGCCGCCTGGCTCAAGCGACAGCTTGTCGATGGCAGTGCCGCACCGGCGGTCGGCATCGGTCATGGCATCACGATCGTGCAGGAAACCTTCAAGCGGAAGTTGAACCTCGATGATCAGTTCGTCGCTGATGGCCGTCAGTTCGATGCCCTGTTCGTCGACGGCGAAACCTTGTGCGTCGGCGATCTCGAAGCTCAGGTTATCGCCACACCTGGACATACCCCGGACAGCATCAGCTATCGCTTCGGCGATATGCTGTTTGTCGGTGACACGGTTTTCGCACCGCGCGGAGGAACCGCACGCTGCGATTTTCCCGGTGCCGATGCGGCAACCCTGTATCGCTCGATTCAGCGCCTCTACTTGCTGCCCGACGCAACCCGCGTCTTTCTCGCCCACGACTACCCGCCACAAGCCGAGGCGCCGATCGCCCACACCACGATTGGCGAGGAGAAGGCCGCGAATATCCATTTACGCGGCGACACCTCCGCGGCCGATTTCGTTGCGCTGCGTACGAAGCGTGACGCCAGTCTGCCCGCACCCAGACTGCTGTGGCCGGCATTGCAGGTGAATATCCGCGGCGGGCATTTGCCGCCTCCCGAAACAGGCGATCAGGCATTCCTGAAGATCCCGCTCATCAGCGAGGGTTTCCATACGTGAAGACTACTTTCCGGTGCTTCGGAAAAATCCGGCAGTACACGCTTTTCCTGATCGTCATGCTGCCTTCGATCGCATTGGCATGGGGGCCCGCCGGCCACAGCATGGTCGCCAGCCTGGCCGAAAAGCAGGTGACCACGAAAACTCATGCGCAAATACAGCGCCTGCTCGGCATTCTCGGTGCGTCTTCGCTGGCCGACATCGCCAACTGGGCTGACGAGATGCGCAGCGATCCTGCCCAACGCGAGTTGTCGCGTGCGACCTCACGTCTGCACTACGTCAACTTCTCCGATTCGCGCTGCCACTTCGATCCGGCCAGGATCTGCGCGGATGGTCAGTGCGTGGTGACCGCGATCAACCACTATGCCGCCGTGCTCGGTGATCGCGACGCGGCAGATGCCACGCGTGCCGATGCCCTGCGCTTTCTCGTTCACCTTGTCGGTGATGCCCATCAACCCCTGCATGCAGGTTATCGCCCGGATCGCGGCGGCAACAACCAGCAGGTGCGCTTCAACGGCAAGGGCAGCAACCTGCACGCGATCTGGGATTCGCAAGTGCTTGCCAGCCGTCATCTGCGCTGGAACGATTACGCGCGTCGTCTTGAACGACAATCGATTGCCGACGACGATGAAAACCCGGTCGACTGGGCCGAGCAATCCTGTCGCATTGCCCGTGATGACGGCATCTATCCAGCAGGTCATGCGATCAACAAGGCCTATCTCGATCGCATGCGCCCGATTGCCGAACGCCAGATCGGACTTGCTGCGAAACGATTGGCCGAGTTGCTCGATCGGATGCTGGGCTAGCCCGAGCTCTGGTTGGTCGGGCTAGCGATCGACGAAGGCGCGCTCGATGACGTAGTCGCCTGGCGTGCCGATGCGGGGTGAAACGCCGAAACCGCGCGTGTCGAGCAAGGCGCTGATTGACTTGAGCATCGCCGTGCTGCCGCAAATCATGACGCGATCATTGGCCGGATCGAGTGGCGGCAGGCCGACATCGGCGCAGAGCTTGCCGCTGTCGAGCAGCTGGTCGATGCGCCCATGATGACGGAAGGCCTCGCGACTGACGCAGGGGTAGTAGACAAACTTGCTGCGCACGGCCTCGGCGAAATACTCGTGGTTCGGCAATTCGTTTTCGAAAAATTCGCGATAGGCCAGATCGGCGACCTGACGCACGCCGTGCGCCAGGATGATCTTGTCGAAGCGTTCCCAGGTATCCGGATCGCGCAAGATGGCGAGGAACGGCGCGAGGCCGGTACCAGTCGAAAGCAGATAGAGGTTGCGGCCGGGCTTGAGATCCTGCAACAGCAGGGTGCCGGTCGGCTTGCTGCCGATCAGGATCTCGTCGCCGACTTTCAGATGCTGCAGCCGCGAAGTTAGCGGACCCTCGGCGACCTTGATGCTGAAGAATTCGAGGTGCTCTTCGTAGTTCGCACTGGCGATGCTGTAGGCGCGCAACAGCGGACGTCCATCGACCGGCAAGCCGATCATGATGAACTGGCCGTTTTCAAAACGCAGGCCGGCTTCACGCGTGGTCGTGAAGCTGAAAAGGAATTCGTTCCAGTGACGCACACTGAGAACACGTTCGCTGTTGAATGCTGCCAATGGATTGCCTGTCTACCGTTCTGAACTGACCGTGGAAGCGGCTTCAGCCGCGCTACCTTTGTCCAGGCAGGCGCCGAGCATCGCGGCTGATGCCGCTCCGGCGATTCCCGCTGAGCCGATGCATGGGCACGCTCAGGTCAGCGCCCTGGCTCGATCGGCAACGGCTTCGGCGGTGATCCCGAAATGCAGGTAGAGCTGCTCGGCGGGAGCAGACGCGCCAAAGGTATCGAGACCCACGACATCCCCATCGAGGCCGACATACTTGCGCCAGAAATCGCTGACGCCGGCTTCGACCGCAACCCGACGGCGGCACCATGATGGCAACACGCCTTCACGGTATTCGAGCGGTTGCGCATCGAACACGCTCGTGCATGGCATCGAGACAACGCGAGCGGCGATGCCCTGGTCGGCGAGGATGCGCATGGCCTGCATCGCGATCTCGACCTCGGAGCCGGTTCCGATCAGGATCACCTCGAACTTCGCGCTCGGTGGATCGGACAGCACATAGCCGCCGCGCGCGATATCACCGACCTGCTCGCTGCTGCGTGGCTGGTGAACCAGGGTCTGACGCGAAAAGATCAGGCACGACGGGCCATTGCTGCGCTGGATCGCACGCTTCCAGCAGACGGCGGACTCGACCGCATCGCAGGGACGCCAGACATCGTTGTTCGGAATGTAGCGCAGACTGGCCAGATGCTCGACCGGCTGATGGGTCGGGCCATCTTCGCCGAGTCCGATCGAATCATGTGTATAGACATGGATCGCGCGCGTCGGGATCAGCGCGCTCATGCGCACCGCGTTTCGCGCGTAGTCGGAGAATACGAGGAAGGTCGCGTCATACGGAATGAAGCCGCCATGCAGGGCAAGGCCGTTGGCGATCGCGCTCATGCCGAATTCGCGCACGCCATAGTGGATGTAATTGGCCGAAACATCGCGACTGGTGACGTTTTTCGAGCCTTTCCAGATGGTCAGGTTGGAACCGGCCAGATCGGCCGAGCCGCCGATCAGTTCGGGCAGCAGCGGGCCGAATGCATCAAGCGCCATCTGCGAGGCCTTGCGCGAGGCCACGGCCGGGCCTTCGGCTTGCAGCCGGGCGATCCAGGCATCGGCACTGGCCGCGAAATCGTCCGGCAAGGCGCCGTTCTGACGACGCTCGAATTCGGCGGCCAGCTCCGGCTGCGCTGCGCGATAACGGTCAAACAGCTTGTTCCATGCCATCTCGCGCTCGGCTCCGGCCGCATCCGCGTTCCACGCGGCGCAGATGTCATCGGGGATCTCGAACGGTGCATGGTTCCAACCGAGCTGGGCGCGCGCTGCGGCGACTTCATCCTTGCCCAGTGCGGAACCGTGCGAGGATTCCTTGCCCTGCTTGTTCGGCGAGCCGAACCCGATGATGGTCTTCGCACAGATCAGGGTTGGCTTGCGCGTCTGGCTGGTGGCGACCTCGATCGCCGACTTGATCGCCGCCGGATCATGGCCGTCGACACCGCGGATCACGTTCCAGCCGTAGGCCTCGAAACGCGTCGGCGTGTCATCCGTGAACCAGCCCTCGACTTCGCCATCGATCGAGATGCCGTTGTCGTCCCAGACCGCAACCAGCTTGCCGAGGCCGAGCGTGCCAGCCAGCGAGGCGACCTCGTGCGATATGCCTTCCATCAGGCAGCCATCGCCGAGGAAGACATAGGTACGGTGATCGACGATGTCCATACCGCCGCGATTGAAGCGCGCGGAAAGAACCTGCTCGGCCAGGGCCATGCCGACCGCATTGGCCAGACCCTGCCCGAGCGGGCCGGTCGTGGTTTCAACACCGGGCGTTTCGCTGTATTCGGGATGCCCGGCGGTTTTTGAATGCAACTGGCGGAAGTTTTTCAGCTCCGTGATCGGCAGCGCGTAACCGGTCAGATGCAGCAAGGCATAGATCAACATCGAACCGTGTCCGTTCGACAGTACAAACCGGTCGCGATTGGCCCATTTCGGATTCTTCGGGTTGTGCCTGAGGAAATCGTTCCACAGCACCTCGGCAATATCGGCCATGCCCATCGGCATGCCCGGATGCCCCGAATTGGCGGCTTGCACCGCGTCCATGGCCAGCGCGCGGATGGCGTTGGCGAGTTCTTTACGGCTCGACATTGTTCGGACTCGACTGGATGACGCGGCCGAACCGGCAGGTGACCGCAAGGGGTGCGCATTGTCGCCGATCAGGGCGGGATTGTCTTTTCCTGCCGTCCATCGCGACAGATTGTCGCTGCCAGAGCCGATGGCGGAAGGCATGCACCACGAATCCCTCGTGGCGGCGATGGATCGGATCAGGGCATCGAGTCGTCGATTGCTATCACGTCTTGCTCGGCGAACCCTGGCGGAGACCGAAAATCTCCGGAATCCACGAAGCCATTCGAAACAACCACGGCAGCGGCCAGGTCACCGGTGACATTGAGCGTGGTTCGGCACATGTCGAGGAAACGATCGACGCCGAGGATCAGGCCGATGCCTTCCGGTGGTACGCCGACCATGCCGCAGATCATCGCAATCACCGGCAGCGAGCCGGCCGGCACGCCTGCCGTACCAATGCCGCCAAGGATGCAGACCAGCATGACCACGATCTGCTGGGTCAGGCTGAGATCGATGTTGAAGAACTGGGCGAGGAAAAGGACGGTGACGCCCTCGAACAGGGCGGTGCCATTCTGGTTCGCGGTGGCGCCGACGGTCAGCACGAATCGCGAGATCCGCTTTGGAAGCTTCAGTTCCTCTTCGGCCACCATCAGGGCGGTCGGCAAGGTCGCATTGCTCGATGCGGTCGAGAACGCCATCACGATCGCCTCCTGCGAACCGCGGAAGAACCTGATCGGCGACATGCCGCCGAACCAGTAAACGCTGGCCGAGTAGACGATGAAAAAGTGAATCGCCATGGCGAGCAGGGCGACGCCGACATAGCCGGCCAGCTTCGACAACAGATCCCAGCCGAATACCGCGGCCAGATTGAAGACCAGGCAGGCGACGGCATACGGCGCGAAGCGGATGACCAGGTGGATCAGGGTCATCGCGATTTCGAACACGCCCTCGATGACTTGCTTGGTCTTCACGGCCAATGGCGATTTCGTCATGACAACGCCGATGCCGAACAACATTGCAAAAAACATCACGGCGAGAATGTCGTTGTCGGCGGCTGCGCGAATAACGTTGGTCGGCACGATATTGAGCACCAGATCCATGCCGGAGCCCTGCATCGCTCCGCTGGCGACGATCTTCTGCGCGCTTTCGCTGGCTTCACTGAGCAACTGTTGGGCGACGGCGGGATTGACCCCGGCACCCGGCTTGAACAGATTGACCAGGCTGATGCCGATAACAACCGCGATCGATGACACGATCACCGTATAAGCAAGCGTCTTCCAGCCAACCCGGCCGAGTGAACGGATATCGCCCATCTCGGCAATGCCGACGACCAGCGCCGAGAACAGCAACGGAATCACCAGCATGAACAACAAACGCAGGAAGATCTTGCCGACCGGCTGGGTGATCCAGGTCATCAACCACTGCACCCATTCGGCATCGCCGCCATTGAACCAGTGCACGAACAGGCCCCCACTGAGGCCAACGACAAAACCGATCAACATCTTCGTATGCAGGGCCATCGGCTGTCGCGCACTCATGCTTGGTCACCGCAATCACAGGCCGGTACCGCACGCGGTGAAAATCGGATTGCTTGAAGACAGCTCATGGGCCCGGCCACCGTGTGAAGTGATCAACCGGCCTAGTGTGCCGCATGCCCGGAAATGACGAAACCGCCGCCTGCCTCTCGATCTCAATGCCAGGTCGGGTAAAGCGGGGGTAATGGCGAGGACGAAGCCGATTCGGACGCAGGCTTTTTCCAGGAAAAACCACCACGGAAGGCTCGGGTCAGGCGCGCACCGAGGCCCTCCGCGCTGGCCCCGGCGTAGCGCATGCGCTGGAGTTCGTCGAGGACTTCACGCTGGGCCGGGTCATCGAGCGCCGCTGACAAACCGCCAAGATTCAGCATGCCCGCCTGCTCACTGCGCGCCCATGAAACCAGGGCGCGCTCGGCACCGATCAGGTCGCCCATCGAGCAGGCGCGCAGGAACACGCTGCGAGCGGGTGCCTGTGGCGGATGCACCTTCGCGGCTTGCGCAGCACCGCTCGAATTGTGTGAGCGCCACCACATCAGCAGGGTCAGCACCCACAGGGTGCCGAGCAGCATGGCCGACCATCGCCAGATGCGCAGCTCCGCTGCGCTGGACGGCGAGGGATAGACCACGGCAGTCGCCGGTACTTCGCTGGCCGCTGTCGAGGGCAACGAGTTCGGCGGACTGAGGGGAGTCGAGGCCAGTGCGGTGCCGGTCACCCGGATCTCGCGGGCTGGCAGGCTCGCCGTCTCGATCCTGCCTGTGGTCGTGTTCCACCATTGCACTTCGACCGCCGGCAGGCTCAGCATGCCGGGCCGGGTCGGCACAATCGCGAATTTGCGCGTGCGCTCGCCATACAGCCAGGTGCCGTCGTCGCGGGTGCGCGTGTCGGGCTTGTCCGGATAAACCTCGGCACCCGGCGGCGCCGACAGTTCGAGTTCGGGAAGCTGCTCGAACCCGAGTCCCTGGGCGCGCAGCTTGAGCGTTCGTGTCAGCGGCTCTCCAACCTTGATCTCGTTCGGCAATTCACTTTCATCGCGGAGCGTCATCGAAGCCGCCGGCAGCCACGGCGCGGCGCCCCAATTCGCCGGTTTCGCGCGGACATCGAGCTGCAGCGAATCCGAACGTGCGCCGACGCTGCGTCCACGCCGAAAAAATCCGGTCGGATCGGAATTGTCGACCGCACTGCCGCGGAAATCGAGTGGCGGCATCGTCAAGGTGCCGCTTTGCTCCGGAATCAGCGCATAGTTTCGTTCGAGGACGTGATAGGTCTGACCGTTGATGGTCGCCGTGTACTGCTTGTCGCGACCGAGTTTCTGCACGACCGCCTTGTCGGCTGCCGGCTCGTCGAGTGAGCCATCGCTGAGGTTGACCGCGAAGTAGAGCTTCACCGTGTAGCGCACCTGCTGCTGCACATACGGACTTAACGGATCCGCGCTGACTTCGACGAACACACTGTCGCCGGGCTTGCCTTGCGCACCGAGCGGGGCGGGCAACACGGTCAGGCTCAACGGATCGCTGCTTTCGCCGCCAATCGTGAAGGCAGGAATGCTCAGCGTGCCAGCATGTTTGGGTTCGAGTCCGACCGCCCAGACCGTCTTCGCGCTGGTTGATCCATTGGTCATGCTGATCTGGCGGCTCGATTGCGTGCCGAGCGAATTGAAATCGCCGAGCAAGGCGCTGAAGTCCGGCTCTGCGGCGGTGCTGTCGTCGGATTCGACATTCAAGGTAACCGTCTCGCCCATCTGCATGCTGCTGCGATCGAGCCAGGCGCGCACCGCCGCACTGGCGCCAACCGACCACAGCAGGCTGGCAAGCAGGAGCACGGTCACCACATTTGCACGTTTCATCAACCACCACCTTCGCCGCGCTGGCGACGATCATATTCGAGCTGGAACTTGCGCCGCAGCAGGCCGCCCGGATCATCCGGAATGCGCTGCAGCCATTGCTGCTGGGCTTGTTGCTGCTCCCGCGCCGCCTCTTCCTGCGGGCTGGCAAGCGCGGCCTTGGTCTTGTCGCCGTCCTTGCTGTCTTCCAGCGCCTTGTCGATGGCGCCGCTCAACTGTTTTTGCTGTGCGTCTTTTTGCTGTGCATCCCTGGCGGCTTCGGCATCGCTCTTCCGGGCATCGACCGGGTTCTTCTTGTCGTCGCCGGACTCCGCTTTCGCATCCTTCGGCTGTTCGGCCTTTTCCTGTCTGGACGGATTCTGCTCGTCATTCTTCGAGTCGCCCTGCTGCGGATCCTTCTGCCCGGACTGCTCGCCCTGTTGCTGTTTCTGAGGCTGAGCCTGGCCATCCTCGCCCTGCTTCTGATCCTGCTTGTCCTGCGGCTGGCCGGATGGCTGCTGATCCTTGTTGTCCTGCTTGTCCGATTTCTGCTTGTTGTTGTTCTGCTGGTTCTTGTCCTGATCGGATTGCTGGCGCTTGAGCCACTCCTCGACTGCGCGCTTGTTGGCCAGCGCGTCATCGAGTTGCGGATCGACCTCGAGTGCATGCTGGTAGGCACTGATTGCTTCTGCATACTTGCCGGCCTTGGCCAGCGCATTGCCCTGGTTGTAGAGCGAATCGGCTCCAGTGCTCTTCGCCCAGGCCTCACTGGCCGCCGCGTAGTCCTCGGCGCGATAGGCCGCACTGCCGCGCCAGGCCGGATCGCGGGCCAACTCCTGCGCGCGCTTGGCATCACCCTCGGCCAGCGCGCGCGCGGCCTGCTGGTCGGCACGCAGCCAGAGGTCGGAGAATTCGAAAGCCTGTGCGGGTGCCGAAGGCGTGACCAGGGCCAGGGCCAACATCATCAACCAGCCACGGCGAAACCCGAATACGGCCAGTGGCAGCAGCAACAGCACGAACCAGGGCCCGCGATCGCGGAACCGCTCACTGGTTGCCTGGCTTTCAGCGCTTGGTTTCGATTGCGCCTGCAGCGAATCACTCGCAAGCAGCGCATTCAAGTCGCTGCGATCGCTGGTCAGTGTGGCGTAGCGCCCGCCACCGGCACGGGCCAGCGCACGCAGTGAGGATTCCTCCAGTCGCGGCAACACAATATTTCCTTTTGCATCCTGCAGAAATCCGCCTTGCGGCAACGGAACCGGCGCGCCATTGTTGCTGCCCACACCAAGAACCGAAATGGTCAGGCCCGCCGAATGCGCTTTGCGCGCAGCCGCGATCGCCGCGTCGCTGACGCTGTCAGCGAGCAGGATCAACTCGCCGCGGTCGAGACCGGCCTGCACGATCAGTTCCTGTGCACGTACGATCGCCCGCTCGGTGGCATTGCCGACCACCGGCATCACCCCGGGATCGAGCGCATCGATCAGGTTGCGCACGGTATTGACGTCATCGGTCAAGGGCGCGGCGACGAAGGCGTCACCCGAGTAGCCGATCAAGGCGGTCTGCATGTCGCGGCTTTGCTCGAGAATGTCGTTGAGCTTGTAGCGCGCGCGCTCAAGGCGGCTCGGCTTGATGTCGGCAGCGAGCATGGTTGGTGCCAATTCGATGGCAAGCACGCGGGCCGCATCGTTCTGGTACAGCGGCATCGGTTCGCGTTCCCAGGCCGGCCCGGCCATGGCCACACAAGCGAGGATCCAGACCACACCCGCGAGTACGGCACTGCCATTGCCGCCGCGCTCGATCGTGCTGTCGATCAAATGCGGCAACAGATGCGCATCGACCATCGCCCGCCAGTTGCCGGCTTGCGCCCGAACCCGGCGCCAGACCAGGGCTGTCAACGGCAGCAGGATCAGCGCCAGCAACCACCACGGGCGCAGGAAATGGAAATCGGCAAGCACGCTCATGACTGCACCGCGATTCGCCAGGCGCGCGAGCGCATCCACGGCAGGATCAGCGCCAGTGCCGCCATCAACATGGCCAGCGCCAGCGGCAACCGGTACAGCTCATCGACAGGCCGCAGCGTTTCGGACTTGTCGGCGACTGGTTCAAGCTGATTGATCTCGCGATAGATGCCTGCCAGTTCGGCGGTATCGCGAGCACGGAAGAACTTGCCGCCGGTCTTGTCGGCCATCGAGGTCAGCATGTCTACATCGAGATCGGCTGACGGATTGATCGTGCGGCTGCCGAACAGGCTGTCAACATTGACCGCTTCCGCGCCGATGCCCACCGTGTAGATACGAACCTTGTTGGCGATGGCCAGTTCAATCGCCTTCTGCGGATCGAGTTCGCCTGCATTGTTGACACCATCGGTGAGCAGGATCAGGACACGCTGATCCTGCGGACGTTCAAGCAGGCGCTTGACGGCCAGTCCGACCGCATCGCCGATCGCCGTTTCACGCCCGGCCAGGCCGATTGCCGATTCGTCGAGCTGCCTGGCGACCGTCTTCAGATCGAAGGTCAGCGGCGTCAGCAGATAGGCACGCGAACCAAACAGGATCAGGCCGACGCGATCGCCGGCGCGGCGCTTGATGAAATCACCGGCGATGATCTGCACGGTCGTAAACCGATCCGCCGCCCGATCGCCGATCTGCATGTCCTGAATGCTCATGCTGCCCGAGGTGTCCACGGCCAGCAGCAGGTCGCGGCCACTGCGTGGAATATCCTCGGGTTCGCCGAGCCACTGTGGCCGTGCGGCCGCGACGACGAGCAGCGACCACGCCAGCAGAGCCATTCCACGACGCAGGCCCGGGATCGGCGATGCGTTCGCGGCATGCGGCAGACTGATGCCTGTGTGCGGCAGTCGCAACGCGCCCGACGTGGTGCTTGCGCGTGCCCGCGGAAGGATCCATGCGGCCAGCAAGGGCAGCGGCAAGGCGAGCAGAAACCAGGGCCAGGCCAGCTCAAACATGCGGCCCCCGGTTTTCCAGCACATGGATCATCCAGCGGCGAACCAGGGCCAGCAAGGCATCGACATCGACGCTCGCTTGGCGCTGGAAGGGGCCTTCAAGGAGTACCTTTCCAGGCCCTTGCGAGAACTCCTCGCCACCCAGATTGGCGTCGAGGAAGGCCAGCCACGCGGATCCGCGCAAGGCTGGCGCAGCGGCATCGATCAGACGCCCACTCCGACGCAGCAACTGGGAGAGTTCGCCGATCAGGCGTGGCGGATCCTTGCGCAAGGCTTCGCTCGCCACGATGCGATCGAGCTCGCCCATGATCTGCCGGCGCCAGCGGCGGCGATGGAGACGCCCGTGCCCCCACAGGAGCAACCCGGTCAGCAAACCGATGACAATCGCTGCGAGCATCCACCAGCCCGGTGCCGGCGGCCACCAGGATGGATCCATCGGCAGGTGGATATCACGCAGCTCGGGACCGGTCGGACTCATGCCGAGCTGTCCCGCGGCCCCGCCGCACGCTGAGTGAAGGGCAGCAAGGCACGTCGCGCGTCCGCATCGGTGGCGATTTCGATGACCCGCGCACCGAGACGGGTGAACTCGGCACGGACGCGCTCACGTACCTGATTGAATGGTTTTGGCCATTGTGTGCGTAAGGTCCTGTCGTTGAAATCCAGGGTCTGTCGGCTGCCGCTGGCACTGAGCGCATAGCGGCCTGGTGGTGGCGGCCGGTGTTCGAGCGCATCGGATACGAGGACACAGCCGAGCTCTTGGCGCCCCGCGCATCGCCCGAGTACCGGCCAGGCGTTGTCACCAGCGCTGAAGCCATCGCTGATCAGGATCAGACGGAAACCCGGGCGCAACAATCGACGCGCCCGTTCCAGCGCGGCGGCCAGCGCTTCCTGCTGCTGGCCAGCGGCATGATCCCAATCGCGCAGCGCACGCAAGACCTGCAGCGCGCCACGTCGCCCCCCGGCCGGCTTGACTTCCTGCTGGATTCCACCGCCAAAGCCGATCGCGCCGACGCGATCACCGCTCGTGCTGGCCATCCATGCGAGCAGACTGGCAATACGCGCGGCCTGCACGCTCTTGAATCGCACGCGCGTACCGAAACGCATGCTCGGGTTGAAGTCGACCAACAGCAACAAGCCGTGCTCACGCTCTTCTTCGAACAACTTGGTGTGCGCTCGACCACTGCGTGCGGTGACGCGCCAGTCGATGTGACGGATATCGTCACCGGCCTGATAGATGCGTGATTCGCGAAAATCAACGCCGCGCCCACGCCATCGTGACGCATGCAGGCCGGCGCGTGCGGCTGCGCTGCGCCGAACCTCGGCGAGACTGCTGCCCCGCGCCTGCGCGGACAGCGCCAGCAACTCATTGAGAGTCACACGCACTCCGGCGTCGGCTTCGAATCCGGTCTTGTTCATGGCATGTGGATCAATGCAAATATTGGCATCAGCGAATTACCTCGCGCATTCGCCAGCACGCACACGACGGACTGCAAAATACGTCTCGACACATGCCCTGCCTGCAACTGGCGGCCGGCTGCAATGACATGCATGACCCTGGGATCAAGGCAAGGGCAACCGCTCAAGCAGTCGCCTGATCGCGTGATCGCTGCTGATTCCCTCGGCCTCGGCCTCGTAGGTCATCAATACGCGATGACGCAGCACGTCGGCGGCGACGGCATGAACATCTTCGGGAGACACATAATCGCGCCCACCCAGCCAGGCATGCGCACGTGCGCATCGATCCAGCGCAATGGTTCCACGCGGGCTCGCGCCAAACGCGATCCAGCGGCCGAATTCCTCGCCATACGGGACTGGATGCCGTGTTGCCAGCACCAGGTTGACGATATAGTTTTCCAGTGCGGGTGCAAGGTGGATCGAGAGCACGTCCGCCCGCGCCTGGAAAATCTGCGCCTGACTGAGCAAACGGGCCGGCGGCACAACCGTGGACAGACCTTCACGCGCACGGTTGCGTGCGAGGTTGAGTATTTCCGCCTCGGCCGCAGCGTCCGGGTACCCAATGCGAACATGCAACAGGAAGCGATCCAGTTGCGCTTCCGGCAACGGATAGGTGCCTTCCTGCTCGATCGGGTTCTGCGTCGCCATGACCAGAAACAGGGCGGGCAGAGCGAACGTGTTGCTGCCGACCGTGATCTGTCGCTCACCCATCGCTTCGAGCAGTGCTGACTGCACCTTGGCCGGAGCGCGATTGATCTCATCGGCAAGGATCATGTTGTGGAAAAGTGGGCCGCGCTGGAACTCGAACACGCCAGTTTGCGGACGGTAGATTTCGGTTCCGGTCAGATCGGCCGGCAGCAGATCGGGGGTGAACTGGACGCGATGGAAATCCGCCTCGATGCGCGCGGCCAGTTCCTTGATCGCCGTGGTCTTGGCCAGGCCGGGAGCGCCTTCGACGAGCAAATGGCCGTCGGCAAGGAGGGCGATCAGCAATCGATCAACCAACACCTGCTGGCCAATGATGCATTGCTCAAGTTCATTGCGAAGCCGGGAAAACGCGGCCGCAGCCGAGGTGGATTCGGGCATGTCCATGGATTCTGTGACGTCTGGGAAAGTATGACGGTAGCGTGTCAGCGCGCTGGATGTGACAGCGTGGCGGGACAAAAGTTGCTGACAAACATGATCCCGATCCGCTAGCGATTACCAAGCGCGATCAATCAGCGGCCATCAAGCACGTCACGCAACGAAACCGGCTTGCCGACCAGCCAGCCCTGGGCGTATTCGCAACCCATTGCACGCAATGCATCCAGCTGTTCGGGCAGCTCGACGCCTTCGGCGATCATCTCGCAGCCGAGCGCCCTGGTCATCGCCGCGACAGCGCTGACAACAGCGAAACCTCGCGGCGTATGCAAGGCGCGCGTGAAGCCCTGATCGAGCTTGATGCGGTCAAAGTCGAGCGAAAGCACCGGGCCGAGATTCGAGTAGCCGGTGCCGAAATCATCCAGCGCAACCTGCATGCCGGCCGCATGACAACGCTGCAGCAGCGCCGCTATCTGGGCCTGATTGAACACCAGACTCTCGGTGATCTCGACTTCCAGACGATCCGGCGGCAGATCGCGGGCCTTGAGTTGGCCGAGCATGCGGTCAACCAGGGTCGGGTCGTCGAGTTGGCGCGCCGATACATTCAGGGCGATGAACGGCAAAGGCTCACGACCACGCTTGCGCAACTCGGCGAGCATGTCGCAGACCCGCGCCAGCACATAGTCGCCGACCGGAATGATCAGCGAAGTTTCCTCGGCCAGGCGGATGAACTCGTTGGGAGATACCTGTCCACGTTGCGGATGCTGCCAGCGCACGAGCGCTTCATAGCCCGCGATCCGGCCCGACGCGATGTGCATGAGCGGCTGCAGACGCACCTCGAGCTCATCGCGTTTGAGCGCCGCGCGCAATTCACTCTCCAGGCGAATCTTGTCAAACGCGCACGAATCATCGCTGGTCATTGAAAGCGCCTGTTCGCGCACATCTCCGGTCAATGTGGCGAGGGCAGACCGGTAGCGTGTCAGTTGACTCATCAGCAGCGCGCGCACAACGGGATCGGCCGCAGCAAGGCGCTCGGCGAACTGGTTGCGATCAATCGCGATCAACACGCAATTGGTCAATGCATGCGCGCTGGCAGAACGCGGGGCGGAGTCGATCACCGCCATTTCACCGAGCAAGGCGCCGGCGGCGAGCTCTCCCAGCTCACGACGTTCGCCGTGCTGAATCGTGCTGACAACGACTCGGCCCGCCTCAATCAGGAAAGCCGTCGTCGGCGCATCGTCTTCGGCGAAAATCGCCTCTCCAGCCTTGAAAACCAGTCGTTGGGCGGAAGACTCCATTGGTCAAAGCTCCTCTCCAAACCGTCTCCATTGTCGCAGACGATGAGCCGCCCGGTGGCGATTTTCATGCGAATTTTCATTTGCCGCCCCCTAAAAAGGAACGGGCCGCTTTCGCGGCCCGCTCCCTTGCTTCATGCATCGGTCTGCGCAATTACGGACAGGGACTGAATCCGCCGCAATCAGCCGGTTGGATCGTGCCGTTGAACACCACTGACGCGCTCAGGCCTTGCGGAGTGGTGTAAGTGCAGATTCCGCTGCCCGACTGGGGTGGCGTTGTCGGCGTACCGGCAAGAATGAACCCTGATGCGGTAACCGTATGTGTCGTCGATCCCGTGGAGCCCGTCGCACCGCTGAATGTCGGTGGCGCGATTGTCGCTCCCGCTCCACCGGAAGCCGTACAGGTTCCCGAGATGCCAACTCCGGAAATCACGTTGCCCCCGGTATCACGCGCCGTGATGGTTATGGTTCGCGTGATTCCAGCCGCTGGCACGATGATCAAGCTAGGTGAAACCTGAAGTGTAGCCAGGCTGACGATGATATCAACGCTGGTCGTCAGCCCACCAAGTGAGAAGGTCAATTTGCCACTTGGCACCGTCGCCGTGCTGGCCGTAAGGCCGGAGGTTACGACATTGGCAATGGCACACCCATTCGCACCAGTGCTGGTTCCGAGCAACCCACTTCCACTTACGCCATCGACCGATCCAGTTCCCTGGCTCAACTGGAACGAGAATCCTATGCGTGCGCGCTGGATTGGAGCAAGCATTGCATCAAACAAGCACACCTGCACCTGCTCACTGCGATTTCCGACAATCGGTGATGGCGATGCAACAATGGTTCCTGGCGCAAGCCCGGGATACGAACCGATTTCAACATCAGTCACTCGCTTTGCGCCGCTCGTAACCGTATCGACGCTTTCGCCCTGCGCCCAGATGACGTTCAGAAAGCCGATTGTCGACATCGTGTAGTTGAGCGTTGCGGACGCCCGGCCGATGTCGTTTGTCACGCCGGTCGCCGTGATGTTTCCATGCTCGGCACGAGCCACGACATAGGGAAGCACCGGTCCATAGTTGACGCTGGTTCCGGTGGTGTTGTTCAGGTTGAAATTCGATGCGGTATTGAGGCTCGTCTGCGAGTTGATCCGCTGAACCGTCAGGGCACTCTCCAGATCCGAGTTGCCCTGCACATCCTTGCCAAAAACCGCAAGCACATCACCGGGGCCTGCACCACCGCCGCCCGTGACGAACGCACCAGTCAGCGAGGTGAACAGCGTGCCCCCTTCCTGTGCATCGCCATCGATTCCGGACATGGAGAACGAATCAGTCGACACATTGAATGGCTCATCAACCACACCAAAACGAATCACTGTCCCTGGAACCACCGGGTTACCCTGCCGATCTTTTGCAAGTGCGCTGATGGTAAGACTGTAAGTGGCATCGGGATCCGACGGTATGCCGTCGTTACCGGGTGGCGTGACGACCGGCGGAGGAATCACGCCATCCGATACGCGATTCACCCGCAAAGCATTGATGATAGGCGAGGTCAGTGTAAGGCTGAACAGCTTGCCATCGGAAACGACTACCGTGGTCGTCGCCGAGATCGGGTCGCCAACGCCGTTGGACACGTTGTTGTCACTGCGATCCACGGTCGCCCGAATCTGGATTGGCCCTTGAGTGGAGCCTGCCTGGAAGGATGCTGTAGCGATACCGTTGATGGTCTGGGTACCGACTGTCGTTCCAGTAACCGCACCGGCGGCCGAAGTCGCCGAAAGAATCGCTCCGCCAGGACTGCCGACGATTTCAAAGCGAACGTTGTCAGCGGGGCCGGGATTCGGAACGGGCTGATTGGCACCATCACGGACTTGAACCGTGATGACCGAATTCGTCGAGCCGCCTGAACCCGGGATATAGACGCTGGCCGGACTCGGCGCGATATCGATTGCCGCAGGCAACGGGGTCGCACCTGCCACCGTGAAGGTCAACGTCTTGCTAACTGTCCGGTTGGTTGCCGGATCGGTCGCCGAAGCAGTGACGATCGAGGTACCGGCCACATCGTAGGATGTGGCAAAGAAGACGTACGACCCATTGTTGGTCGTGTCGTGGAAAGAGACGACCCGGGTGGCAAGTTCGTTGATGTCGGTGGTTGACGGATCATCCGGCGGTGAAAGGCTGACCGTGCTCGGCGAGCTGGTCGTGAAGGTTGCATCGCTGGTCAATGCTGTAATGACGCCAGCATTGTTGCGATAGGTAAACGCCACCTCGGCCATGAATGGCGAGCCCGGGTAAGGCAGAACGTTGTTCGGGTTCAGCGGAAGGGTCGTACGCGTCGCCGTCAGCGTGATCGAACCGGGCTGCGGTGCCGATACGGCTCCACCATTTCCGCCACCGCCACCACAACTGGCGAGGGCCAGACTTGCGAGCAGCAGTCCTAGCGTCTTGAGCGGGAATTTCATGTAATTTCTCCAGGATCGCAATGATTTTCTAGACACGTCTCTTGGCGCACGCCGTTCGGCGTCACCGGCCCCTGGACGCTTTATTTCAGGCTTTCACTCAGAATTCGCGGCGTGACGAAGATCAGCAACTCCGCCTTGGTATCGGTGCGGCCGGTCTTCTTGAACAGGTTGCCGAGAATCGGCACGTCGCCGAGAAACGGCACCTTGGTCAGGTCGTCGCGCTTCTCGACTTCGTAAACACCGCCGAGAACGACAGTCTGGCCGTTGTCGACCAGCACCGAAGTATTGATTTCACGCTTGTCGATGATCGGAACCTGACCACCGCCGGGATTGTCGATATAGCGGTTGACCGCATCCTTCTTGACACCCAGGTTCAGCACTACACGGTCATCCGCCGTGATCGTCGGCGTAACCTTGAGCTCAAGCACGACTTCCTTGAACTGCACGGTGGCCGTACCAACACCGCCGCCACCGGAGTTCTGGAAGGTGACATAGGCAACTTCCTGACCTTGCTTGATGACCGCCTCTTTCTGGTTTGCGGTAACGACGCGCGGGCTCGAAACGACCTCGCCACGCCCTTCGGTCTGCGCCGCCGACAACTCGAGATCGAGCAGATAGTCGGCACCCAGAATGGCGAGTCCGAAACTGCCTGCAGGTGTCGATGCCGGCATATTCACGTTGAGCCGGTCATTCAGGCTCGGCACGGCGATTCCTCCACCAGATGTTGACGTTGCGGGTGCCGACGGGTTGAAAACCGGCAATCCACGGCCGCCATTAAATCGGTTATTGAGCGCGAGGTTGCTCATGCGATCCGTGCCGATAGCCGTGCCTGCGGTCGAAACGACATTGCCGTTGTGATCCTCGTAACCGCCACTGACACCAAATTTGACGCCTAACTCCCGCGCGAAGGTATCGGTGGCGATGACGATACGGGATTCAATCAGCACCTGTTGAACAGGGCGGTCGAGCACTGCAATCAACTGGCGGATCTCAATGATTTTTTGCGGAGTGTCGCTAACCAGCAGAGTATTCGTGCGGTCATCAAAACTTACAGTGCCGCGCTTGGAAAGAAAGCCACGCTCCTGCTGGTTCGCTCCACCTGTCGCTCCTCCTCCTTGACCTGTTTGAACTTCACTGGTCAAGAGTGCGGCAATATCCTTGGCGTTGCCGTAGCTGATCGGAATGTAGTCGGAAACCAGCTCGACCTTGTCTTCCATCTGCAGGCGTGCATCCGCAATGGCTTGCTCGCGGTCGGCGATTTCCTTTTGTGGAGCAACCCAGATCACGTTGCCCTGCTTGCGCTGATCGAGCCCTTTGGCCTGCAGGACGATGTGCAGAGCCTGATCCCATGGCACGTTGATCAGGCGCAGGGTCACATTGCCCTGAACGCTGTCGGCAACGACGATGTTCAGGTCAGAAACATCGGCAATCAACTGCAACACCGAGCGTGTCGGAATGTCCTGGAAATTGAAGGTAACCCGGCTGCCGTTGAATACCGGCTCGGCATTCTTCTTGAGCTTCTCGTCCTCCCGCTTGGGCGAAATTTCGACGACGTATTCGTTGCCGGTCTGGTAAGCCAGTTGCTCGAACGGGCCCTGCGCACTGATATCGATGCGCACACCGGTGCCGCGCGAGCGGGTTTCGATGTACTGCACGGGCGTGGCGAAATCGAGGACGTCAAGGCGCTTGGCCTGATCCGGCGGCAGCTTCACATTGAGGATGTCGAGCACGACCTTGTCGCCTTCGCGCTTGAGGTCGGCGGCCGCACCGGGACCGGAGAAGCTGACCACAATACGACCTTCGCCAGTCTTGCCGCGACGGAAATCGACGTTGCTCAGCGACACCGTATCGTTGGCGACCTGCTTGGTCGGATTCCTGTTTGCCGCCGACGCCGCTGCCGTGGTTGAGCCAGAGATGTTCGCCGCGATCGACAGGATCAGCTCCTTGCCGTTGATACGGGTCTCGTAGCTTGCCGGTCGAAACAGATCGACGACAACGCGCGTCCGGCCGGCCGCCTCGACGGTCGAGATTCCTGCCGTTGCACCGGCACCGACTTCGATGCGGCGCTGGGTGATTGCATTGCGCGTGTCGGCCAAGTCCAGTGCGATTCGCGGCGGCGATTCCGTCGTGAATGCCTGCGGCACCGCCACGGCTTCAGCGAATCGCATGGTTATCTCAACCTTGCCGCCGGGTTGGGCGGTGTAGGTGAGATCCTCGAGCACGTTTTCGGCCTGGACCGTCCCCATGAAGAGTAGCCCAAGCAATGCAAGCAAGCCCGCAATGCCGGCCTTGCGCATCCTTGTGGCGGGCTGGCGCCCGTGCAAGTCAGTAGCTGTCGTAATCATATTGCTTACCCCCAACGGGTCGGTCATTACTTGCTGGCGTCCGCCAACGAAATCGAGGTTTGGCGCTCTATCCAGCCGCCTGTCTGGTTCGGCACCAACTCGACCAGGTCAATCTGGCCCTCGTTGATGGTCGTTATTCGGCCGTAATTCTGACCCACATAGTTACCCACATGAACACGACGAATGACGCCTTCCGGATCTTTCAGCAGTCCTTCGGGCGACGAAGGCGAACCGAGCGTACCGACCATTTTCAGGCCGTCGAGCGGAAACGCCTCCAGCGGTTCGCGGGTCCGGTTCTGGTCTGGACGTGGCCCGGCATTGGCAGTCTGCTGCTCTTCCTCGCGGGTCGGCAGATCAAATGGATCGCGGTCATCCGGGGCATGCAGCGTGTATTCGAATGTTTCGAACGTCTTGATTGCAGGCGGCGGATCAATCGGGGTGCCTTTCTTGGCTTTTTCCTGCTGAACCCATTTTTCAACTTCATCCTTGCCCGACATGCATCCGCTGAGGATGGCCAGCATCAGGATTGCCGAGAACAGCCGGAAAGTGATTGCGAACGGCGTCTTCATCTCACTTCCCTCCCTTGGCTTTGCCGCTCTTCGGATCGTTTGCGCCCTCGAATTCGGCGATCTCATCGCTGTCCATATAGCGGTAGGTCTTGACCGTACCTTCCAGGGTCAAGGTTCCGGCAGGGCGACCGGACTTGCCCGCCTTTTCCGCCGATGGGCGCAGCGAGACGTCGTGCATGGTCAGGATCACGACCCGGGGCAACGAGGCGACCTTGCTGATGAAGGCGCCAAACTCGTGATAGGTGCCTACCATGCGTAACTGGATCGGCTTCTCGGCGTAGAACCCCTTCATTACTTCCTGGCCGGGTTGGAACAACTCGTTGGTGATACCGGCGCCGAGAGCTGCCTGCGAAATCTCGAGAATCAGCTTGGGCATCTCGGTTCTGCCCGGAAGCTGATTTATCATCTGCTGCAGCTCATCGGTCATGTCCTCAAGCTGCTTTTCGTAGGCGGCAAGATTGACCACCTGGGCCTGCTTCTTCACGAAATCGGCGCGAAGACCGACCTCCTTTTGTTCGGCCCGATCAAGATCCTCCTGCTGCACGCTGATCTGGAACCACCAGCCAAGAAACAGGATCACGGCAACGATCAGGAAGGCGAAAAAGCCCTTGATCGACTTCGGCCAGTTGCCGACGTTGTTGCGATCCAGGTTGCGTAGATCGTCGAAGAAACTCATGGCTTCTTCTCCTCGCCGGGCGCTTGCTCCGCAGCGGGCTTGCTGGTCAGCTTGCTTGCGGCATTGTTGAGTTGCTCGCCGAGATCGGCGGGCTTGGCTGCAGCGGGCTTTTCCGATGCATTCGCAGCACTAGCGGTTGCTGTGCCGGCGCCGGCCTGAGCTTCGGCTTCGGCGGTCTTCTTGGTGGTCACCGTCAGCGAGAAGACATAAGGCATCTTGGCATCCGCACCAGGAGCCCCTTCCTTGCTTTCGATCTTGGCCAGATCTGCCTTGCCAAGATAGGGGGAGTTCTCCAGCGCACGCATATAGGTCGCCACACGCGTACTCGATTCGGCGACACCCTCGAGTGTCAGCTTGTCCCCGCTTTGCTTGAGCGAGGTCAAGCGCGTGCCGTCGGGAATGCTCTTGGACAGCTGATCGAACAGGTGAACCATTTGCGATCGATTGGACTGCAGATCCTCGATGATTTCCTTGCGCGCCAGCAATTGCGAGCGGACTTTTTCAAGATTCTTGATTTTCTCGATATCCTTTTCGAGCAGTTTTATCTGCTGATCGAGATAGGTGTTGCGCTCGTTCTGGCTGTCGATGCGCATGCCCATCCAATAGGAAGCACAGAAAAACACGAACACCGCCGCAACGGCGGTCGCCACGAGCATCATGTAGAACTCGCGCTCGCGCTGCTTGCGCCTTTCGGCTCGCCAGGGAAGTAGGTTGATTCTGGCCATCAGTCGAAACTCCTCATCGCCAGCCCGCATGCGATCATCAGAGCCGGAGCATCCTGGGCCAGGGTCTGCGCCTGCACGCGCGAGGACAGCGACATGTTGGCGAGCGGGTTTGCAACCACGCAAGGGACGCCAAGCTGCTCTTCGACCATATCGGCAACCCCGGTTATCGAGGCGCAGCCACCGGCCAGGACGATCTGATCGACGCGGCTGTATTCGCTGCCAGCGAAGAAAAACTGCAGCAGTCGGCTGATCTGCTGAACCATCGCTTCCTTGAACGGTTCCAGCACCTCGATTTCGTAGGATTCCGGCAATCCGCCCTGACGTTTGGCCAGTCCGGCCTCCTCATAGCTCAGGCCATACCTGCGCATGACTTCGTCAGTCAGCTGCTTGCCGCCGAAAACCTGCTCGCGCGAATAAATGGTGCGTTGGCTACGCAATACGATCAGCGTGGTCATGGTCGCGCCGACATCAATGACGGCGACAACCGCATCCTTTGGCACCGAAAGCTGATCAGCAATCAGGCGGAACGCGTTTTCCATCGCGAACGCCTCGACATCCATCGTCTTCGCCGTCAGACCGCCCAGATCGAGCGCTGCGATGCGCAGATCCACGTTTTCCGTGCGTGATGCAGCCAGCAGGACGTTGACCATGTCCGGATTGTCCTTGACCGGCCCGATCACCTCGAAATCGAGACTGACTTCCTCGATTGGGTAGGGGATGTACTGATTGGCCTCGATCTGGATCTGCGCCTCCATGTCCTCTTCGGACAGGTCGGCCGGCATTGGCACAATCTTGGTGATGACCGCAGAGCCCGATACCGCCGCTGCCGCAGACCGGGTTTTCGCTCCGGATCGACTGAGAGCCCGACGAATGGCTTCGCCGACCGCCTCGACTTCGACGATGTTTTTCTCGACGACGGCGTTCGGTGGCAATGCCTCGACGGCGTAATGTTCAACACGGTAGCGACCGCCAGCCTGACCCAGTTGCAACAGCTTAACGGCCGTTGAACTGATGTCGACTCCGATCAGAACCGGTGCCTTAGGAGTGAAGAGTCCCACTACTTTTTCCCCTTCCCACGCGCCCTTACGAGCGAAACATGTGTTTTCACATTAAATCTAAATCCTGGCCACTTGGCAACAGGGAGCGCTCAAATAGTCGATCCCGTCGCGAAAACCGCCCTCAATTGCCCGAATTCGTCAGACCCGGCGCCCGTTGAGGCGCTCGGAAAACCCGCAATGCACCTATACTCTGCCGATTGCGCCAAGATCCGACCTTGAATGCCATCACAAGTCGCACCTCCCGTTCGCATCCTTTTTCGACTCGCCCGCTTTGCGCTTTACCTCGGCCTTGCCGGCGCGGTATTGGGCGGTTTGGGTCTGGGCATCGCCTACTGGCTGATCTCCCCTCGCCTGCCATCCGCTGAATCACTGCGCGACGTCCAGCTGCAAGTACCCCTGAAGGTACTTTCGGCCGATGGCAAGCTGATGGCAACGTTTGGCGAGACCCGGCGCATCCCGATCCACATGAGCGATGTGCCCGATCGACTCAAGTATGCCGTGCTATCGGCCGAAGACGCCGATTTCTACAGCCATTCGGGGATTGATATCACGGGCATCCTTCGCGCTGTATGGCTGGTCGCGACGACCGGCAGCAAACACGTGGCTGGAGGCAGTACGATCACCCAGCAGGTGGCGCGGCAATTTTTCCTGAGCCCGGAAGTCACCTATACGCGCAAGCTCTCCGAGATATTTCTGGCGTTCCGCATCGAGAACGCGTTGAGCAAGGACGAAATTCTCGAGCTTTACCTGAACAAGAGTTTTTTCGGGAATCGTGCCTACGGCATCGCGGCTGCGGCCGAGTTCTACTACGGCAAGACCCTGGATCAGCTGAGCCAGGCTGAATGCGCGATGCTGGCGTCGCTGCCGAAGTTTCCTTCCACCGGCAATCCCATCAACAACCTGCCGCGTGCCATGTTGCGTCGCGCCTACGTGCTCGGTCGCATGCGCGACCTCGGCCATATTGACCAGAAAACCTACGACCAGGCCATGGCCGAACCGGATCAGTCCTTCGCGCACGAGCCGCCGATCGAGATCGAAGCGTCCTATGTTGCCGAACTGGTGCGCCAGGAGGCCATCGAGCGGCTTGGCAACGACGCCCTCAACAACGGTTACGTGATTCACACGACGATTGATTCTTCGGATCAGGAAGCCGCCAATCAGGCCTTGCGCGATTCACTGATCGACTACGACACCCGCCACGGCTATCGCGGTGCCGAGGCTCACGTTGAGGTCGCCGCTGAAGCGAAACCGGCCGATCTGATCCGCCTGATCGACGGTTACCGGCCCGTCAACGGGCTGATTCCCGGCATCGTCAGCCAGCTCGATGCTGACGAGGCCCTTGTCCTGATGGCTGACGGCCAGAGTGCCGCGCTCGACATCAAGGCCCTGGATTGGGTACGGCCCTATGTCGATGACAGCCGCCGCGGCGCGGCGCCAAAGCAGGTCGGCGAGATTCTCAAGGTTGGCGATATCGTGCGTGTCATGCGCGACAGGGAGGGTGCCTGGAAGCTTGCCCAGATTCCAGCCGTGCAGGGCGCGCTGGTCGGTCTGGATCCAGACGATGGCGCCATTCGTTCGATGATCGGCGGATTCAATTTCTCGCGCAGCAAGTACAATCGCGCCACGCAATCGAGTCGTTCCGCCGGCTCCAGTTTCAAGCCTTTCATCTATTCAGCCGCCTTCGATCATGGCTTCACGCCGGCATCGGTGGTCAATGACGCGCCGCTGGTGTTCCCCGATGTATCGCGCCCTGATGGCCTGTGGACGCCTTCCAACGACGACGGCAAGTTCGATGGGCCGATCCGTCTGCGCGAAGCCCTGGTGCGCTCGAAGAACCTTGTCTCGGTGCGCCTGCTCGATGCGATTGGCGTGCACTACGCCCATGAATACGTCACCCGCTTCGGCTTCACCGCCCAGCAGGTTCCGGAAAACCTGTCGATGGCACTGGGCACGGCAGCCGTATCGCCACTGGCGATGGCGCGCGGCTATGCGGTGATCGCCAATGGTGGTTTTCTCGTTGATCCGTATTTCATCGCCACAATCGATGACCGCGACGGCAAGACGATCTATCAGGCCAATCCACCGCGTGCATGCCGGGACTGCCCCGAGCGCCAGCAGGAAGAAGCACGCCAGCAGGCTGCATCGGCCAACCTCGCTTCCACATCGGGATTCAGTGCAATCCCCCCGGAGCATGCCGAAATAGCGGCGACAGCAGCGGCGGCGGGGCCTCGACTGGCGCCACGCGTCATCGATGCTCGCAATGCTTTCCTGATCACCTCGTTGATGCGCGACGTCGTCCGTCGCGGCACCGGCTCGGGCGCGATGGTCCTCAAGCGCAATGACCTGGCAGGCAAGACCGGAACCACCAACGACTATCGCGACGCATGGTTCTCCGGCTTCAACGCCAAGGTTGTAGCCACCGCCTGGGTCGGATTCGATGATTTCAGCTCGCTTGGAAGTCGCGAGTTTGGCGCCAAATCGGCACTGCCGATCTGGATCGGCTTCATGCGGGCGGCGCTCAGGGACATGGACGAGCAACCGCTCGACATGCCGCCCGGTATCACCACGGCGAGGATCGATCGCGACAGTGGCCTGCTCGCTCCGGCCGGGGATCCGGATTCGATGATCGAATTCTTCAAGACCGAGGACGCCAACCAGCTCGCGACGCGCCCGGATCAGCAGAACGAAGAGCAGCGCGAAGCCTACGATGTCTTCTGATGCGACCGAATTCCCGCGATGACCTCACGCAGTTGCGCCGCCGCATTGCGGTCGAGGCGGCGCGACTGATCGCCGAACAGGGCATGCGTGATTTTCATCTTGCCAAGCGCAAGGCCGCACTGCATCTCGGTCTCGGCGAGTCCTCTCCCCTGCCGCGCAACAGCGAAATCGAGGAGGCGTTGCGCGAACACCAGCGTTTGTTCCAGGGCCATTCGCAGCCTGCGCAACTGCGCGAGTTGCGCGAAGCAGCGGTTGAAGCATTGGGCTTTTTCAAGCGCTTCGAACCGCGACTGGTCGGCGCGGTCCTTGACGGGACGGCCGATGCGGGCTCAGCGATTTGCCTGCATTTGTTCCACGACGACTTCGCCGAAGTGATCGCGTTTCTCGATGAAAGCCGGGTTCCGTTCACGCAGCAGGATCGTGAATTCCGCTACTCCGCGGATCTGCGCCAGAGCTATCCGGCCCTGCTGTTTTCTGCCGGGGGAATGGCCATTGACGTGACCGTGTTTCCGCTCGACGGCCTGCGTCGTGCACCGCTGGATCGCATCAATGAACGGCCTGTGCGGCGCGCCACGCTTGAATCCATGCAGCTACTGATGCGCTGAGCCGAGCGTGCGGCAAGCTCGGCGCAAATCTTCGCAGCGCAGTAACGCTGCCCTGCGCAATGTTGTAGTCAGCGCTTGCCGACATCGATGTAGTCGCGCTGCACCGCACCGGTATAGACCTGGCGAGGACGCCCGATCTTGGCATCCGGGGTGACCTGCTGTTCGAGCCAGTGCGCGACCCAGCCGGCCGTGCGCGCAATCGCGAACATGACCGTGAACATCTCGGTCGGAATGCGCAGCGCCTTGTAGATGATGCCGGAATAGAAATCGACATTCGGATACAGCTTGCGCTCGACGAAATACGAATCCTTGAGGGCGACTTCCTCCAGGGCCATGGCGACGTCGAGCAACGGATCCTTGATGTTCAGATCGGCCAGCACCTTGTGCGTCATCTCGCGGATGATGGTCGCGCGCGGATCGAAGTTCTTGTAGACGCGATGACCGAAACCCATCAGGCGGAAACCTGAATCCTTGTCCTTGGCCTTGGCCACAGCCGATGCGACGTTCTTTGCATCACCGATGTCGGTCAGCATTGACAGCACCGCCTCATTGGCGCCGCCGTGGGCGGGGCCCCACAGCGCGGCGATGCCGGCGGCAACGCAGGCATACGGGTTGGCTCCGGTCGAACCGACCAGACGCACGGTCGAAGTCGAGGCATTCTGCTCGTGATCGGCATGCAGGATGAACAGCAGATCGAGCGCCTTGGCCACGACCGGATTCAATTCCAGCGGCTCGCTCGGCACTTCGAACATCATGTGCAGGAAACGCGTCACGTAGTCGAGGTTGTTGCGTGGATAACGAACCGGCCAGCCAACCGACGAACGATAGGCGGCGGCGGCGATGGTCGGCACCTTGGCAATCAGACGGATCGCGGCCAGTCGCCGCTGCTCGGGATCATCCATGTCCAGGTTGTCGTGGTAGAACGCCGACAGCGACGCCACTGATGCGCACAACATGGCCATCGGATGGGCGTCGTAGCGAAAGCCGTTGAGAAAGTTCTTCTGCGATTCATGCATCATCGTGTGATGCGTGACTTCGTGTTCGAACTTGCTGAATTCAGCCTTGCTCGGCAACTCGCCGTTGATCAGCAGGTACGAAGTTTCGAGGAAGTTCGAGTGCTTGGCCAGCTGCTCGATCGGATATCCGCGATACAACAAGACGCCCTTGTCGCCATCGATATAGGTGATTGCACTGCGCGTGCTGGCGGTGGAAACGAAGCCCGGATCGTAGGTGAAATAGCCCGTTTCCTTGTTGAGCCTGCCGATATCGAGCGCGGGATCACCGAGCGTGCCGCTGACGATCGGCAACGACATGCTGCGATCATTCCTGGTATCGATGAGTTGAACGGATTGGTCGGACACAACGGACTCCTTGAGCGGGTTCCAGCGTCGCGAGCAGACGCCGGAAAATAGAAATTCGGGATTGCTGCGGCGCCTCGCCTGGGCAGGGGCGATTGCTGCCAACTCGCACATACGCAGCCGTACCGCGCACAATTATTGCATAGCACAATGGCGCGCGTGGCAATCGCGCCGGGCAGAGCTGACCCGCGCAAACGCAAACGCCGGCACAGGGCCGGCGTTTGGCTACGCTTGACGGGAAGTCGTCTTACTTGGCGTAACGACGACGGAACTTGTCGACCCGACCGCCCGCATCGACAATCTTCTGCTTGCCGGTATAGAACGGATGCGAGTGGCTCGAGATATCCACCTTGACCAGAGGATATTCCTGGCCATCCGTCCATTTCACGGATTCCTTGCTGGACATGGTCGAGCGGGTCAGGAACGCGAAATCGCTGGACAGATCCTGGAAAACGACAGCTTGGTATTTCGGATGGATATCGGGCTTCATGGGACAGTACCGTTGGCCGGGCGCACCCGGGAGAAAAGAGCGCGATTGTATCGGCTGCTTGATTGACCCGCAAGCCTGGGCTTCAGGTTACACCTCAAACGGCCGCCAGAGCCGCCTTGATCCTGCCCTCAAATCGCGCCTGATCGACACCGAGAATGATCCGCGCATTGGCCGGCCGCTGCAGACGGCCCTCCCAGTCCACCACCGTTGCGCCACGCGTCAAGCCGCCGGTCATTTCGATGCCGACATGACATTCCTGCGCCTCGCTGACTATCCCGGGCTCCAGCGCGACCGCCATGGCCAGCGCATCCGCGCTGAACAGGCGCTCACGGCCTTGCGCCTGCGCCCAGCTGCGCGTACCCCGGGAGATCGCCGAATAAAATTGCGCTCGTGGCGAGCCGACCTCAAGCCAGCGCGCGAAATCCTCGTAGTCAAGACCGTGACGTACGGTCGCTTCCCAGTCAATCAGGTCAAATTTCGGCCAACTTGAAAAGACGATATGCGCGGCTTCCGGATCAAAGCCGATGTTGAACTCGGCCGGCACCCGATGGGTATTGCCACGACCGTTCACCGCTCCACCCATGATCACCAGCCGTGCAAAACGCGACGGAAGCTCCGCATCAAGACGCAAGGCGAGGGCGAGATTGGTCAGCGGGCCCAGTGCGACCAGGGTCAACTGGCCGGGGAATTCGCGGCTCAGACGCAGAATCGCCATGACCGCGTGCTCATCGGCGGGGCGGCGCTGCGAAGGCGTGTAGCCGGTGTCGCCAAAACCGTCCTGGCCATGCACAAAGGCGGCATCGGCAGCAGGCCGAACCAGCGGAGTCGCGCAACCCGCGTGTACCGGCGTTTCGGCACCGATCACATCGATCAGTTTCAAGGCATTCGCCACGGTATGCCGAAGCCCGACATTGCCCGCCGCAATGGTCAACGCCGTCACCTCGGCGGTGTGGTGGGCCATCAGGATGGCGAGTGCGTCATCGACGCCAGGATCCGTATCAATCAACAGGAGCGGTGCTTGCATGGTGTTTTCGGGTTGGGAAAACAACACACGATAGCAAGAACCCCGGCCTCGCTGGATGCGGGTATCAGGCCAGCGGGTCGGTGAGCGCGTAGACCTCGGCCAACCTTCGACGCACTTCGGCCGCAATGTTTGCTTCGGGCGTATCGTTGCTGGCAATACGCACACCGAGTTTCTTCAGGATCCTGCGCAACAGCCAGCGGTTTCCCGCCCGCGACACGCCATGAAAGTGATGAACCTGCTGCCAGAGCGGCTCCGGCAGACCGACCAGCCGCTGACCCGAAGCGAGGAGGCCGGCATGCAGGCGGGCACCGGTATCGAATTCGATGAAGGCAGGCGATCGCGGGTGGCCGGCTCGATTGCGAGGACGTATCGAGCGCAGTCCCGGCAGCCAGAAGCGCAGGGCCAACCAGCGTGAGAGGATCGGGTGGCGTGGAAGTTCGACGAAATCACGCCGCTGAATGAAGCTTTCTCCGGCCTCGAGTGCCTTGCGCACCGCCTCGCTGCGCAGCAGGGCCAACGGGATCCACATGCGCTCGGCGTAGTAGCCCACCTGGGCGGGCAATCCATGCTCCGCGCCAAGCCATTCCGGCCCGTGCCGGAAGCCGGCGCCATAGGCTTGCGGATCGGCTGCCAGCGCATCCTGCATCGTCTCAATGACCTCCGCCGACCGGATCTCGACATCGGAATCGACCAGCAACACCTCCTTCGCGGTGATTCCGGCAAACAAGGCATCAAGTGCATAACCGTGCTTGCGTAACGGCCAGTCCAGCCAGTAGAACGTCCAGTCATGACGTGACGCAAGACGCGAAAAATGCTTGCGACTGTCATCCTTGGACGCACAGTCGATCAGCAGGATCGGCATGCCGGTCGCCGCCCGCAATGAAGCCAGGGCCAAGGTCGTGGTCATACGGGTGCCGCAGTTGATGATGACAGCCAGTCGCTCAAGCGCGGGCAGTTCGTCAAGATCGCTCAGCACTTTCATGATTCGGCCATCGTCAGGCGTTGGCGAACCGCGAGGCCGCACCGATCCAGCGAGCGACGAGGCGCTCGCAGAGCTCGGGGTGCTGCTCGCTCATGACTGTTCCGATGCGCTGAACCTCGACCAGCAGTCCAGCATCCCGGGCCAGGTCCGCAATCCGGAATTCGAGACGTCCGGTCTGGCGTGTACCCAGCATTTCGCCTGGCCCACGCAACTCGAGATCTTTTTCGGCAATCACGAAACCATCGCTGGTCTCGCGCATCGCGGTCAGGCGCTCGCGCGCCATCGACGACAACGGCGGCTGATACAACAGCACGCAACTCGATGCCTGATCGCCACGGCCAACCCGGCCGCGTAACTGATGCAACTGGGCCAGACCAAGACGCTCGGCGTTTTCGATCACCATCAGACTCGCATTCGGCACATCGACACCGACCTCGATTACCGTGGTCGCCACCAGCAGCGCGATCCGGCCGCCGCGAAACGCATCCATGACCGCCTGCTTCTCGGCGGGTTTCAAACGCCCATGCACGAGTCCAATCGGAATTCCTTCCAGCAGGCTTGTCAGCTCGGCATGGGCCACTTCGGCCGCCTGTGCCTCCAGTTGCTCGGATTCCTCGATCAGGGTACACACCCAGTAGACTTGGCGTCCTTCGGCACAGGCAAGCCGGATCCGCTCGATGACCTCGCCGCGCCTTGAGCTCGACAAGGCAACCGTGGTCACCGGCGTGCGTCCGGGCGGCAGTTCATCGATGATCGAAACATCCAGATCGGCATACGCGGTCATCGCCAGGGTGCGCGGGATCGGCGTCGCCGTGAGCACGAGCTGGTGCGGCACACGATCGCCGTCACGGCCCTTGTCGCGCAGGGCGAGGCGCTGGTGCACGCCGAAGCGGTGTTGCTCATCGATAATGACGAGGCCGAGATCCCGGAACTGCACGGCCTGTTGCATCAGCGCATGCGTGCCGACCACGAGCTGCGCCTCGCTGGCGAGCGCCGCCATGGCTTTTGCACGTGCCTTGCCCTGGACTTTTCCGGCCAGCCAGACCGGTTCGATGCCGAGCGGCGCGAGCCAGACTCCGAGATTGCGCAGGTGCTGTTCGGCCAGCAATTCGGTCGGCGCCATCAAGGCGACCTGGAAACCGGATTCGATCGCGGCCAGCGCCGCCCAGGCGGCAACAATCGTCTTGCCCGAGCCGACGTCGCCCTGGATCAGGCGCAGCATCGGCTGCTTGTCGGCCATGTCTGCGGCGATTTCGGCATTGACGCGTTGCTGGGCGGTGGTCAGCTGGAACGGCAAGGACTTGATCATGGCCTTGCGCAACTTTCCATTGCCACGCAGGCTCGGCGCGCCGTGCCGGCGAATCTGCATGCGCAACTGCCTGAGGCTGAGGTGATGGCTCAGCAGTTCCTCGAAGGCCAGCCGCTGCTGGGCCGGATGCCTGCCAAGCAGCAGGGCCGCGACATCGGCATCCGCCGGCGGTCGATGCACGAGCAGCAGGGCGGAACGCAAGGACTGCATGTGCAAATCCTTGCGCAGGGCCTGCGGCACCAGCTCGAGCACTTCGTCAGCGGGCAGACGGCGCAAGGCCTGTTCGATCAGACTGGCGATTCGCTTCTGGCCGAGGCCTTCGGTGGCCGGATAGATCGGGCTCAGGGATTCCTCAACCTCGGCACCGGCACCAGTCACCCGCTGGTATTGCGGATGGACGATTTCCAGGCCGTGCGCCCCATACCGGATCTGGCCGTAGCAGCGCAGGCGAGTACCCGGATTCATCTGCTCAACCTGGGCGCGGCGGAAATTGAAGAAGCGCAAGGTCAGCATGGTGCGTGCGTCATCGCTGATGACGACGCGCAACTGCGGACGGAAACGGAATCCGTGCTCGACCGCCTCGATGGTCCCCTCGACCTGGGCCGATTCGCCAACGTGCAGGTCGCGAATCGCGGTCAGCCGCGTGCGATCTTCATAGCGCAACGGCAGGTGAAACCAGAGATCCTGGATGCGCGTGATGCCGATGCGCTGCAATGCAGCCTGGAGTACAGGGCCGACTCCGGGCAATGCACCGACCGGGTCGAGCCCGGGATCAGCGGCGGAATCAACAAGTCCTTTTTTCTCGGTGCGCGGCATCCGTCAAGGATACTGGCAGCAAGCGGCTGCAAGTAAGCGTCGGGTCAATCAGTCGGTGACCGCGACCATGTCGATTTCGACCTGGGCGGCCTTCGGCAGCGCGGCCACGCCGATCGTCGAGCGCGCCGGGTACGGTTCGTTGAAGTAGGTCTTCATGACCTCGTTGACGGCACCGAAATTGCCGAGGTCGGTGAGATAGATGCCGACCCTGACCACGTTGTCGAAATTGAGACCAGCGCCAGCCAGCACCGCCTTGAGGTTGTCGAAAACCTGGCGCGCCTGCGCGCTGATGTCGCCCGCAACCAGCTCTCCGGTGGCCGGATCGATCGGGGTCTGGCCGGAAAGATAGACCGTGCTGCCAACCTTGACCGCCTGCGAATACGGACCGATCGCCTTCGGCGCCTGGTCGGAATGGATGATGCGACGACTGGACATGCTCGGGCTCCTTGGAATCAGACGGGATGACGATAGACGGCAGTGACCACGCCGAGCCGACGCACGCCGCGCATGACGTCGGCGAGATGCTTGCGGTTGGCGACTTCGATGGTAAACAGCAGGGCCGCGCTCATCAGGTCGCGTTCCTTGTACTCGACATTCTCGATGTTCGAATTGGCCTGGGCAACGGCTGCGGCAACCTGGGCCAAAACGCCAGGCTTGTTGGCGACAATGATGCGCAGCTCGACGCGGAAGTCGCCACTGACGCTGGTATCCCAGTCGATCTCGAGACAGCGCTCCGGGGATTTGCGCAGCTCGGCCATGTTCGGGCATTCAAGGCGATGCACGACAATGCCCTTGCCGGCCGAGAGATAACCCATGATCGTGTCGCCCGGCACCGGATGACAGCAATTGCCGAAACTCAGGATGCCACGCTCGGCGCCGGTGATGAGGATCTTTTCGACCGTGCTCGGATAGACGAATGAGCTTTCATCCTGCAGTTGCAGCAGGGAGCGCGCCACCTGATCGGCGGTGCGATTGCCGAGCGCAATGTCGGCGAGCAGATCTTCCAGCGCACGCAGCTTGTTGTCTTCCAGGTAGCGCCCCAGTTGATCCGGCGGCAGTACTTCCAGCGAGGCGCCGAGCGCATCCATCGCGCGATCAAGCATGCGGTGGCCAAGCTCGATCGCATCCTCGTGCTGCAAGCGCTTGAGGAAGTGGCGGATCGCCGTGCGCGCCTTGGCGCTGACCACCCACTCCAGCCATTGCGTGCTCGGCACCGCCGAAGGTGCGGTGATGATTTCGACCGACTGACCACTTTCCAGGCGCGTGCGCAGCGGCGCCAGCTTCTTGTCGACGCGCGCGGCCACGGCATGGCTGCCGACATCGGTGTGCACCGCGTAGGCGAAATCGAGTGCCGTCGCATTGCGCGGCAGGGCGAGGATCTTGCCGCGCGGCGTGAACAGGTAAACCTCGTCGGGAAACAGGTCAACCTTGACGCTCTCGATGAACTCAAGCGATGAGGGCGTGCGGTTTTGCTCGTCAACCAGGCTCGTTACCCACTCGCGCGCGCGGTTCTGCGCGCTGTTGGCCGGATCGGAATCGGTCTTGTAGGCCCAATGTGCGGCAACGCCGCGGTCGGCCACCGCGTCCATGTCTTCGGTGCGGATCTGGATCTCGATCGGCGCCCCGAATGAACCGAACAATACGGTATGCAGGGACTGGTACCCGTTCGCCTTCGGAATCGCGATGAAATCACGGAAGCGCCCGTCCATCGGCTTGAACAGGGCGTGCACGGCACCGAGCGCCTGGTAGCAATGCATGACCGTATCGACGACGACCCGGAACCCGTAAACGTCCATGACCTGGGCAAACGACTTCTGTTCGTTGCGCATCTTGCGATAGATGCTGTACGCCGACTTGATGCGGCTGACCGTGCGATGGGCCAGACCTTCGGCATCGAGTCGGGCGTCGAGTGCGGCCTCGATCTTGCCCATTGCCTCACGGCGGTTGCCGAGAGCTGTCCGGATGCGTGCGGTGATGACCCGATGGCGATTCGGATACATGGCCTTGAAACCGAGATCCTGAAGCTCGGCCTTGAATCGGTTCATGCCGAGTCGCTGGGCGATCGGCGCATAGATTTCCAGCGTTTCGAGTGCAATCCGGCGCCGCGATTCGGGCTCCATCGAACCCAGGGTGCGCATGTTGTGCAGGCGATCGGCCAGCTTGATCAGGATCACGCGCAGATCGCGCGCCATCGCCAGCAGCATCTTGCGGAAGCTTTCCGCGGCCGCTTCCTGACGACTCTTGAACTGCAGCTTGTCGAGTTTGGTGACGCCATCGACCAGTTCGCTGACCGTGGCGCCAAACTCGGCGGTCAACTGTTCCGCACTGACTGCGGTATCCTCGAGCGTATCGTGCAGGATGGCAGCGATGATCGTTTCGACGTCGAGTCGCAGATCGGCAAGGATCCCGGCGACGGCGACCGGATGGGTGATGTAGGCCTCGCCGCTCTTGCGCGTCTGCCCATGGTGAGCCTTCGCGCCAAGCTCATAGGCACGGCGCACGCGCTCGATCTGATCGGGGCTCAGGTATCCGGCAAGCTTGTCTTCGAGCGCAAGCACATAGGCGGGCAGCTTGCCTCGCCGTGCATCTTGCGAATCAACCGCTGCCTTCATCACCACCTCGCTGTTGCGTCGGTTCAGACCGCTGCGTGATGGCCGGATCGGCGGCGGGACATCAGGCGTTACAGATCGTCGCCACCCTTGGACAGATCATCGTCAACCTCGGCCGCCGCCCATTCCAGCGCCTCGCGCTCGGCGCGCTCACGCGTTTGCTTGTCGATCTCGTCGATCATGGATTGATCGACCCGGCGCGCTGCGATCTCGCGCAGGGATACGACAGTCGGCTTGTCGTTGTGGGCATCGATGGTTGGCTCGGCGCCCTTGGCCAGCTGGCGTGCACGCTTGGTCGCCATCAACACAAGTTCGAATCGGTTGTCCACGACCGCCAGACAATCTTCAACAGTTATACGCGCCATTCTTGACTCGCCTTCTTTAGAAATCGGTAACATAGGTTCGGCGACCATTGTAGCGGTGCGGAATTGTGCAGTGCAAACAAGATCCTTTGGCGATCACCGGCATGCGTGTAGGATCCGCTCCCTCGCCCATACCACGACCAGCGGTCGGCGCCGACCCCGCCAACGCCGGCGCCAGCAACCAGGAAGCCGTTGAAAATGCTGCAATTCATTGATTTCGCACCCCTGCGCCGGGGCATGCTTGTCGCCGTCGTGCTGGCACTTGCCGGCTGCACGATCGCGAAGCCGCGAACCGATGATCCCTGGGAGAAGTTCAACCGCAAGGTCTATCGGTTCAATGACAAGGTCGACCAGGGAATCATCCGCCCAACCGCCGTGGCCTACCGCAAGGTGACCAGCCCGAACGTGCGCCGGATCCTGAGCAATTTCTTCCACAACGTGCGCATGCCGATCACGATCGCAAATGATGCACTGCAAGGTGACATCAAGGATGCCTTGAAGGGAACCGGGCGGTTCGTCATCAACAGTACGGTGGGCTTCCTCGGTTTCTTCGATCCGGCCAGCAAGATGCGCCTGCCCCCGCAGGAGACCGATTTCGGCGCGACCCTGGCCAAATGGGGCGTGGCGGAAGGCCCCTACCTGGTTCTGCCCCTGATCGGCTCGACGACCGCACGCGACGTCTGGCGCATGCCGGTCGATGGCCGCCTGTTCGATCCGATGGGCTACTACTCGCGCACCCATGACTACGAGCTCGGCCGCCAGTACTGGCCCAGCCTGATGTTTCTGGTGACCATCCGCGCCGGTGCGATCGATGCCGAAAATCTCGTCGAAGGCGCGTTCGATCCCTATGTGTTCTACCGTGACGCCTATCGCCAGCGCCGGCTCTACACGATCTACAACGGCGAACCACCGATCGAGGCGATCCAGCAGTTGCAGGGCGTCGAGGAAGACGATATCGACTCCCTGTTGAAGGAACAGCGTGACTACGACAAGAAGCACAACGATGGCTCGCACGACTGAGCCCGGATTGATCTGATTGCGTGAGCGTCGCAGCGATCAGCGACACCCATGAAACGCTTGCGCAAACGGCCTGGCTGGATTGCTCGAGTGCGGCTCGATCAGTGCATCAGCCAAAAACAGTCGCTTTGACGGTCTTCTCCCGTCGGCGGGAGAAGCGACGGGGGCGGAGTCGCACGACTGATCGGCCGATCAACAATGGCCGGGCCGATCGAGAGTCCTCAGCCTGGCGTATCCAATCCGAGCAGGGCCTCGGCATCACTGAGATGGGCGATCGCCCGCAACCGTGATGAGGCGTGAACCAAGGTCAGTCGGCCTCCATTCCTGCCTGCCTGCGCCGCCCACGCGAGCAATACCGCAAGAGTCACGCTGTCCGCGCTTTGCAGTTCCGCGACATCAACCAGGCCATCAGCCTTGCCGCCCAGGCCGAGTTCCTTGCCCCGAGCCAGGGCGGCGGCGGCGTTGTCGACGTTGATCCGGCCGACGACGCGAGCGCCGCCGGAGGGAGATCTTTCCACAATCAGAGAAGTGCTCACGCGCCGGCCTTCTTCTCCATCGCTTCGAGCGCTTTCTCGCCCTGCGTCTCGAGGCGTTCGATCAGCGAATCGAGGCTGGTCGCCTTGATTTCGGCATCAACCTGGTTGCGGTAGTTGGTGATGTAGGAAATGCCCTCGATGATCACGTCATAGGCCTTCCACTCGCCGCTGGAAGATTTGCGGAAAGCGTAGTCGACAGCAACCCGCTTGCCGTCATCGAGCACGACTTCGGTGCGCACGATCGTGCGCTTGTCATTCAGTTCGCTGCCAAAGGGCAATACGTTGACGTTGCCGCGCGTGTAATTGAGCAAACCCTCTGCATAACGATGGGCGATCGAGTTGTAGAACGCCTTGGCGAAGCGCGAGCGCTGGGCCGGTGTTGCGGCACGCGCATTGCGCCCAAGCACAAGCAGGGATGCGTACTCGATGTCGAAATGCGGCAACAGGATCGCATCGATCTCGCGGATCAGCTTTTCGTGGTCATTCTTCAACTCGTCGCGATGGTCGCCAATACTGGTTGCCAGATCATCGGCGATCTTCTGCACGACCTGCTCGGGGGAAAGCGTGGCGGCATGGATCGACGAAGCCAGAAACAAGCTGGCGACGAGCGCCAGAACCCAAACAATGAATCGCTGCATGCGCTGATCTCCTAGGGATTCTTGATCGCCGGTTTCGCATCGTCGGCTGTCGACGTCGCGGCACTGGTCGGTTTTTTCGGTGCGTCGCCGCTGACCAGGAACTTGCCGATCAGGTCTTCGAGTTGCATCGAGGATTGGGTCAGGATGAATTCGTCGCCGTCCTTGAAGGCAACCGGCGACCCGCCAGGCTGCAGGCCAACGTACTGATCTCCGAGTAAACCACTGGTGAATATGGCCGCACCCGAATCATCCGGAATATCCTTGAAGCGCGTGTCGATGCCGATCGTGACCAGCGCTTCCAGCGATTGCGGATCAAGTTCGATCGACTTCACCGAACCGATGCGCACGCCGGCCAGCTTGACCGGCGCGCGCTGCTTGAGCTGGCCAATATTGCTGAACTTGGCCTTGAGCAGATAGCTGTCACCCTCGGTGTAGTTGGCAACCGAGGTTGTCTGCGTGGCCAGATAGGCGAGCGCGGCGAAACCAAGCAGGATGAAGAGGCCGGTACCGACCTGGAAGGAACGTCTGGGCTGGGTCATGGGTGTTGTCCTGTCACATCAGGAAGGCGGTCATTACGAAGTCGAGGGCGAGCACGACGATCGACGAGGAGACAACCGTGCGCGTCGTCGCGTAGGCGACCCCCTCGCTGGTCGGTGGCGTGGTATAGCCCTGGAATGTCGCGATCAGGGCGATCACGGCGCCGAACACAGCGCTTTTCCAGACCCCATTGATCAGATCGTTCCAGACCTCGACATTGGCGGTCATGTTGCCCCAGAAGGTGCCGTTGTCGAGGCCGAGCCAGCTCACCCCGACCGCATGCGCGCCGAGGATGCCGAGCGCGTTGAAGACGCAGGCCAGCAAGGGCATGGCCACGATGCCGGCGATGAAGCGCGGCGCGACGACATAGGCGAGCGGATCAACCGCCATCATCTCCATGGCCGAGAGCTGGTCGGTCGCCCGCATCAAACCGATTTCGGCGGTCATCGAGGTGCCCGCGCGGCCGGCGAACAGCAGGGCCGTGACGACCGGGCCGAGTTCGCGGAACAGGGACAAGGCGACCACCGTGCCGAGCGCCGCCGTACCGCCAAACTTGGCCAGGGTGTAGTAGAGCTGCAGCGACAGCACCATGCCGACAAACAGGCCGCAGGTCATGATGATGACCAGGCTCATTGCACCGACAAACCAGATCTGGCGCAGGGTTTCGCGAAAATGACGAACGCTCTTCGGAATCGCCGCCAGGATCGAGAACAGGAACAGGCCTGCGGCACCGACCTGGGCCAGCGCATCGCCGACCATCGAGTGTCTGCGTGAGCCGCTCATGCCACACCTGCCGGGAAACCCAGATCGACCGCGTATTCGCGCGCCGGATACTCGAACGGTACCGGGCCATCGGCCTCGCCCCCAAAAAACTGGCGCGTCCACGGCGAATCACGCTCGGCGAGTTCTTCCGGATGTCCGTACGCGGCGATCTTGCCGCCGGCGATCAGATAGACCAGATCCGCCGCACGGCGCACGGCGGAGAATTCATGGGCGACGAGGAGGCTGGTGATGCCGAGCGTGTCGTTCAAGGTCCGGATCAGCTTCAACACCTGGTTGAGGGCAATCGGATCGAGTCCGACAAACGGTTCGTCATAGATCATCAGGCCCGGATCACGGATCATCGCGCGGGCCAGGGCCACACGTCGCGCCATGCCACCGGAGAGCTCCGCCGGCATCAGGTTGGCCGCCCCGCGCAGGCCAACCGCCTGCAGACGCGTCAGCACGATGTTGCGCACGATTTCCTCGGGCAGGCGCAGATGCTGGCGCAACGGAAAAGCGACATTTTCGAACACGCTGAAATCGGTGAGCAGGGCTGAATTCTGGAACAGGTAACCAATGCCTTCGCGCAATTCGAAAAGCTGCCGACGCGAAAGTTCGGGCACGTTGTGGCCATCGACAAGGATCTGACCCGCATCGGCGGCAAGCTGGCCGGTGATGTGACGCACCAGGGTCGTCTTGCCGGTTCCGCTGGGGCCCATGATCGCAGTGATCTTGCCGCGTGGAATGTCGAGATCGACGCCGTCGAACAGGATCTTGCCGCCCAGTACGGTGCGCAGCCCGCGGATCTGCACGTAGACGTCTGCGGCCGACGCCGGGGATTCGACACTTGCGGGTTGATCGGATGTATTCACGCGATTCGGCTTGCCGGAATGGATTGATCATCGCCGCAGGATTTCAGGCTCCGCAGCGGCCGCCTACCTTAGCTGATGCAGAGGCAAATCGAGCAACTCGCCTGCCGCCTGCTCAGGCAGGCTTCAGCAGGTCGTCAAGCAGAACCGCATGGCGAGCCAGCTGGGCATCGCGGCGCAGCCGGCGTGCGGCGAAAATCGCACGCAGATCAGCGATTGCCGTGGCGAAATCATCGTTGATCACGATGTAGTCAAACTCGCTCGCTCGTGCGATCTCGATGCGCGAGTCGGCGATGCGCCGTGCGATCTGCTCGGCGCTGTCCGATGCCCGCGTGCGCAAGCGCCGCTCAAGTTCCGCACGCGATGGCGGCAGGATGAAGATGCTCAGACATTCCGGCCATTGCGCACGCACCTGCTGCGCGCCCTGCCAGTCGATCTCGAGCAGGACATCGCGACCCGCCGCCAGCAGGGGCACGACCGCTTCGCGCGATGTGCCCTTGTAGTCTCCGTGCACATTGGCATATTCGAAGAACGCGCCGGATCTGGCCATGCGCTCGAACACTTCGCGCGAGACGAAATGATAGTGCTGGCCATCGATCTCGGTTGCCCGCGGCATTCGCGAGGTGTAGGAAACCGACAGCGAGATTTCCGGCTCGCGCTCAAGCAGGGCGCGCACAAGGCTGGTCTTTCCCGCGCCGGAAGGTGCCGCAATGATGTACAGGGTGCCGGACACGACTACTCCAGATTTTGAATCTGTTCGCGCATCTGCTCGATCAGGACCTTGAGCTCGACGGCGGCCTTGGTCGTGCGCGGATCGGCGGCCTTCGAGCCCAATGTATTCGCTTCGCGATTGAACTCCTGCATGAGGAAATCCAGGCGCCGCCCAATCGCCTCGTCGGTGCCGAGAATGCGCCGCGCTTCGGCGACATGCGAGGCCAGTCGATCAAGCTCCTCGTCGACATCCATGCGCTGCAGTTGCAGGACGATCTCCTGCTCGATGCGGCCCGGATCGGCAGGTTGCTTGATTTCGGCGAGGCGCTGATCGAGCCGCGCCCGGGCCGCGGCCCGCACTTCGGGCAGATGTTCGCGCACGCCGGCAACGAGCACCTCGATACCATTGAGGCGCTCACGCAGAAATACGGCAAGGCGCTCGCCTTCGCGTTCACGTGCAGCGATGAATTCGGTCAGGGCCTGCTCAAGCAGACTCGCCGCAGCGGCCTGCAAACCCTCGTTGTCGGTCGACTGCTCACAGAGCACGCCGGGCCAGTTCAACAGGTTCGTGAAATCGACATGGAGGTCGGGGAAACGACTGGCCAGTTCCTGCGCCCGGCTGGCCAGGCGATCGAGCAATTCATCATCGATATCGAGCATGGTCGAGCGCGCTGCCGCCGCCTTGAGGCGCATTGTGGCGTCAACCTTGCCGCGCGAAAGTCGCGCCGTCAGCGTTTCGCGCAAGGTCGTTTCGAAACTGCGCAGGTCTTCAGGCAGGCGCGGGCTGATTTCGAGATAGCGATGGTTGACCGAGCGCAGCTCGATGCTCAGATTGCCAAATTCGCTCTCGCTTTCTGCGCTGGCGAAGGCCGTCATGCTGCGGATCATGCTGTCGGTCCATCGGAGACAAGGTCGGCAATGGTAAACTGCGCGGCCGGATTGCCAAAGCGGTTTCCCCCCATGTCCCAGCAGCGCCCCAGTGGCCGCGCGCCCGATCAATTGCGCCCGATTTCGATTCAACGCGGCTTCACCCGGCATGCCGAAGGTTCGGTGCTGGTTTGTTTTGGTGACACCCGTGTGCTGTGCACGGCCAGCGTCGAGGAAAAGGTACCCGGCTTCCTGCGCGGCAAGGGCGAAGGCTGGCTGACCGCCGAATACGGCATGCTGCCGCGTTCGACCCACGAGCGCATGCAGCGTGAAGCCGCTCGGGGCGGCCAGGGTGGCCGCACCATGGAAATCCAGCGCCTGATCGGTCGCAGCCTGCGTGCCTGCGTCGATCGCGCCGCCCTCGGCGAACGCACGATCACCCTCGATTGCGACGTGCTGCAAGCCGATGGCGGCACGCGCACGGCCGCCATCACCGGCGCTTACGTCGCCATGGTCGATGCCATCAATGGCCTCAAGAAGCGTGGCGCGATCAAGCGCGATCCGGTCGTTGGCGCCATCGCGGCGATCTCGGTCGGCATCTGGAACGGCGTGCCCGTGCTTGATCTCGACTACGCCGAAGACTCCAACTGCGACACCGACATGAACGTGGTCATGAACGATGGCGGCGGCTTCATCGAGATCCAGGGCACCGCCGAAGGCCACGCCTTCCGCCGCGAGGAACTCGACGCCCTGCTCGTCCTTGCCGGCAAGGGCGTCGCCGAACTCTGCGAACTGCAACGCCAAGCCCTGTCCGCATGAAGCTGATCCTCGCCAGCGGCAACGCCGGCAAGCTCGTCGAAATCCGCGAAGTGCTGGGCGATCTGTCGATCGAGCTGATCGCCCAAGGCGAACTCGGCGTCAGCGATGCCGAGGAGACCGGCGCGAGCTTTGTCGAAAACGCCATCCTCAAGGCGCGCCACGCCTCTCGCATCAGTGGCCTGCCTGCCCTCGGCGACGACTCGGGCATCTGCGTCGATGCACTCAACGGTGCCCCAGGCCTGCTCTCGGCGCGCTACGCCGGCGAGCACGGCAACAGCGCGGCGAATATCGCCAAGCTGCTTGAAGCCTTGAAAAATGTGCCCGAATCGCAGCGTGGCGCGCATTTCTTCTGCGTCATCGTCCTGCTGCGCCATGCCGACGATCCAGCCCCGTTGATCGCCGAAGGCCGCTGGCCAGGCCGCATCCTTGATGCCCCGCGCGGCAACGCCGGCTTCGGCTATGACCCGATCTTCTTCGACTCCCTGCACAGTTGCAGCGCCGCCGAACTCGATGCCAGCGTGAAAAACCGCATCAGCCATCGCGGTCTGGCCTTGAGCCGATTGCAGGAATTGCTCGCTGCCGAGTCTTGAGCGGCGGCTCGTAGCGGGCTGCAATGACGAGTCTCGGCGCCTGATGCTGCGCCTTGTCTTGAGCTGGTTTCGGGGATTCCTGCGCATTGGTCAGCAGTCAAACCATCCGGGGGTACTGCGCCATGTCTTCCTGTCGGGACAAACGACAGCAACCGTATGCGTCATTGCACCTGCCCGCTGCAACATGGCCATTGCGCGCCGCCCTGCTTCTGGTCTGCGTGCCTCTGCTCGCTATCCCCTGCGCACAGGCGGCGATTCCCACCGCCGAGCGCAACGCGTTGATGCAGCTCTATTCGAACACCCAGGGAAACAACTGGGTCAACAATTCCGGATGGAATGGCTCGGTGGGCAGCGAGTGCAACTGGCATGGCATCGGTTGCAGTGGATCGCCGTTGCGCGTCGTTGCAATCAATCTCTCGAACAATAACCTGCAAGGTTCATTGCCAGCGATCGATGCGTTCGGTGCACTGGAGTACCTCAGCGTTTCCGGCAATCAGATCGGCGGGGCATTGCCCTCACTGGCGGGGCTGACTGCGCTGCGCTATTTCTACGCAGACGACAATCAGTTCACCGGTTCGGTTCCGGCACTGGGCGGCCTCGCCAACCTGATCAGTCTGAATGTCTCCTCGAATGCTCTGAACGGCAACCTTCCCTCGCTGAGCGGTCTGACCAAGCTCGAATACTTCTACGCCTGGGACAACGCGTTCACGGGTTCGATTCCTTCGTTGAGCGGGCTTTCAAAGCTGCGCGATGTCGACGTTTCCAACAACCAGTTGACCGGTTCGATCCCTTCACTGGGCGGACTTGCAAGCATCGAGAACATTCGCGTCTACGACAACGCCCTCAACGGATCCTTGCCTTCTCTCACCGGGCTGGCGACGCTCAAGACGTTCGATGCCACCAACAATCAACTCGGCGGGTCAATTCCCGCGCTCACCGGGCTCTTGCAGCTGACTGCTTTCCGGGTTGGCCAGAATGACCTCACCGGGTCGATTCCGAGCCTTGCCGGGCTGAGTGCATTGCAGTATTTCGTGGTGTTCGACAATCAACTGACTGGCGGCATCCCCGCGCTGAGCGGCCTCGGCAATCTCGCCACATTCGCAGTCGGCAACAATCCTCTGGGCGGCTCGATTCCATCGCTGGCCGGCTTGAGTAATCTGCGCAATTTCTCGGCGAGCTTCGGTCAGCTGACGGGACAGATTCCTCCACTGACCGGCCTTTCGAACATCGAGGATGTGCTGCTCGACGCTAATCAACTCGGTGGCCCAATCCCGTCGCTTGCCGGCCTGTCCAATCTGCGCGGCTTCAGCGTCGCCGGCAACAACCTGGCCGGACTGATCCCGTCGCTGAGCGGCCTCACCCAACTGCAGCGACTTTCGTTGTTCTCGAACGATCTTTCCGGCCCGCTGCCGTCGTTGGCGGGGTTGGCAAGTCTTGAAATTCTCCTTGTCGCCGGCAATCGCTTGAGCGGCCCGCTGCCGCCGGTACCGGTCCAGAGCGTGCTTGTCGGTGGCCAATCGAGCCTGTGCAGGCCTGCCTATCCCAACTATTTCGAGCCTGTCGCCGACCCGGACTGGGATCTGGCCACCGGCACAACACCCTGGTATCTGGATTGTCGACTCTTGCCCGATTCAATTTTTGCAGACGGCTTCGACCCCTGAACACTCGGGCACAGCCGCGATGAGTCATCACCATTCGCGCGAGCTGAACTTCGACATTCGCGCCTTGCCCGCGGCGACTACAATGGCGGGATGCTGATCGCCCCTCCCCTGTCGCTGTACATCCATATCCCGTGGTGCGTGAAGAAGTGTCCGTACTGCGATTTCAACTCGCATGCGCAGGTTGGCGGGATTCCGCAGGATGCCTATGTCGCTGCCTTGCTGGCGGATCTGGATCGGGATCTGATCGATTTTGGTGATGCCGTTGGCGGACGCGGCCTGCACAGCATTTTTTTTGGAGGCGGTACGCCGAGCTTGTTTTCGCCGCAGTCGATCGGGCGGATTCTGGATGGTGTCGGCGAACGCGTGTCATTCGATCGCGATATCGAGGTCACCCTGGAGACCAATCCGGGCACGGTCGAGCACGGTCGTTTCGATGGCTATCTCGCTGCTGGGATCAATCGCATCAGCTTTGGCGTGCAGAGTTTTGATGACGACAAGCTGCGTCGACTCGGGCGCATCCATTCCGCCAGCGATGCGGCACGCGTGGTCGGCGAGGCGCGCGATGCCGGTTTCGACAACTTCAATATCGACTTGATGTATGCGCTGCCGGGGCAGGATCTGGCCGCTGCCGCGAGTGACATCGAGCAGGCGATTGCGCTGGCGCCGACGCATATTTCCCATTATCAACTCACCATCGAGCCGAACACGGTGTTTGGTTCGCGCCCGCCCGCGCTTCCTGACAGTGATGCGGCCTGGGACATGCAGGAGCATTGCCAGCAGATGCTGGCCGATGCGGGTTACGCGCAGTATGAAATTTCGGCTTATGCGCAAGCCGGTCGGCGCTCGCAGCACAACCTCAACTACTGGCAGTTTGGTGACTACCTCGGCATTGGCGCGGGCGCGCACGGCAAGCTCAGCGATGCGGCAACCGGGATCATCAAGCGTCGCGCCAAGCAGCGCACGCCACGCGCCTATCTCGAACACGCGGGTCAGGTTCGAGGCATCGCCAGCGATGTGGCGCTGGCGCCGATCGACCTGCCGTTCGAGTACATGATGAATGCGCTGCGCCTCGTCGACGGCACACCCATGAAGGAGTTTTCAGAGCGCACCGGGCTTGGAATCGAGGCGATTGCCCCGATTCTGAATGCAGCGCGCGGCAAGGGCTGGATCGACGAGGATAGCGAAATCCTGCTCACGACCGAAACCGGCCAGCGCTTCCTCAACGATGTCATCGCCCTGTTTCTCGACGAGCCCGAACAACGCCATGCTTGATGCGATCACGCTTCACTGCCCGTATTGCGGCGAAAGCTTCGAGACGTCGGCGGATACTTCGGCAGGCTCGCAAGCCTACGTCGAGGATTGTGCGATCTGCTGTCGACCGATTGAAGTGCGGATTCGCGTGGATGACGCGGGCGAGTTGACTGATGTGCATACCAGCACGGATCGGGAGTGAAAAGCGGGAGTGGGGAGTGGGGAGTGGGGAGACAGGATGTCGAGCCTAATCGCGAAGCCGGGTCGCAATGAAAGCCGCAGGAATGCGGCAACGCAACTGAAGACCAACCGTCAACGACGGCCAAGCAAACGCAGAGACGACACTCAATAATTGTTCGCATCCATTCGACATGCATCAGGAATCACCCGCAATGAAATTTTCCGGCACCGACCGTTACGTCGCCACCGATGACCTCAAGCTCGCCGTGAATGCGGCGATCACGCTTGAGCGGCCGCTGCTGATCAAGGGCGAACCCGGCACCGGCAAGACCTTGCTCGCTGAAGAAGTGGCGCGCGCAATTGATGCGCCGTTGTTCACCTGGCACGTGAAGTCGACCACCAAGGCCCAGCAAGGGCTCTATGAGTACGATGCGGTGAGTCGCCTGCGCGATTCGCAACTCGGCGATCCGCGCGTGCAGGATGTCGGCAACTACATCAAGCGCGGCAAGATGTGGGAGGCCTTCGATTCCGGGCAGCGTGCGGTGCTGCTGATCGACGAAATCGACAAAGCCGACATCGAGTTTCCGAATGACCTGCTGCTGGAGCTCGACCGCATGGAATTCCATGTCTATGAGACCGGCGAGACCGTGCGCGCGCGCCAGCGCCCGATCATCGTCATCACCTCGAACAACGAGAAGGAACTGCCGGATGCCTTCCTGCGCCGCTGCTTCTTCCACTACATCGCGTTTCCCGATCGGGCCACGCTGGAAAGCATCGTCGCCGTGCATTTCCCGAACATCGCCGAGGATCTGGTTTCACGCGCGCTGGAAATGTTCTTCGAACTGCGCGAGGTACCGGGCCTGAAGAAGAAGCCGTCGACTTCCGAACTGATCGACTGGCTCAAGCTGCTGCTGGCCGACCAGATCCCGCTCTGGGCACTGCGCGAACGCGATCCGTCCAAGGCCATACCGCCGTTGTATGGCGCGCTGATCAAGAATGAGCAGGACGTGCAATTGCTCGAGCGCCTGGCCTTCATGCACCGGCGCCAGAGTCGCGGCTGATGCTGATCGGGTTCTTCGAAGCGCTGCGCTCGGCCCGCGTGCCGGTAAGCCTGCGCGAGTGGCTGGATTTCATGGCCGCGCTGGAAGCTGATTTTGCCTTCGCCGATGCCGAGGCCCTGCATGCCCTGGCGCGCACGATCCTGGTCAAGGATGAACGCCACTTCGATCGCTTTGATCGCGTCTTTGGCCAGTATCTGGCTGGCATTGAATCGATCGGGCCGGAACAACTGGCGGCGATTCCGGACGACTGGCTGCGCCAGAGCATGCAACGTCTGCTCAGCGACGAGGAGAAGGCGCAGATCGAATCGCTCGGTGGCCTCGACAAGCTCATGGAAGAATTCCGCAAGCGCCTTGAAGAACAGAAAGAGCGCCACTCCGGCGGCAATCGCTGGATCGGCACCGGTGGCACCAGTCCGTTCGGCGCGGGAGGTTTTCATCCCGGCGGCATCCGCGTCGGTTCGCAAGGCGGCGGGCGCATGGCAGCCAAGGTCTGGGATCAGCGCATCTACCGCAATCTCGATGCCGATGCCGAACTCGGCCCGCGCAATCTGAAGATCGCCCTGCGTCGCCTGCGCCGGTTCGCCCGCGAAGGGGCAGCCGAAGAACTGGATCTCGATGGCACGATCGCGGCCACCGCACGCGAAGGCGGCATGCTCGATATCCGCCTGCGCCCGGAACGCCACAATGCGGTCAAGGTGCTGCTGTTCCTCGATGTCGGCGGCTCGATGGATGAGCACGTCTATGCCTGCGAATCGCTGTTTGGCGCGGCCAGATCCGAGTTCAAGCGACTTGAGCACTTCTACTTCCACAATTTCATCTACGACCACGTCTGGCGCGACAACCTGCGCCGCAGCAGCGAAGCGACTCCGACCAGCGAGGTGCTGCGTCGTTACAACCCCGACCACAAGGTCATCTTCGTCGGCGATGCGGCGATGGGCCCGTACGAGATCAGCCACGCCGGCGGCAGTGTCGAATACTGGAATGAAGAGCCCGGTTCTATCTGGTTCCAGCGCATCAGAGAACGCTTCCGCAAGGTCGCCTGGATCAACCCGACGCCGGTCGAGCGCTGGCACTACACGCCCTCGACCGACTTCGTTCGCGAACTGGTCGAAGACAAGATGTATCCGCTGACCCCGCATGGGCTGGCCGACGCGATGCGGTTTTTGGCGAGATAGAGCGCCGTGGCCTCTTGGTAGGAAGCGGCTTCAGCCGCGATGCTCTGGCTTGATTCGAAGCAAAGGCATCGTGGCTGAAGCCACTTCCTACGAAAAGCTGCTGTCGATCTGGTTCGGTGCAGGCGTCATCTGACGCTCCACATCATCATTTTCGGAGGAAGTGGACAAAATAGTGGCGTAAGCCGGATCTCGACTCTGCCCATGCGGCCTGCCTTCCCGATTCCCGATTCCCGGCTTTCAGGTACACTGCGCGCCACCAAAGGTGCCTGATCGTTTCGATCGGGTGAAACGGGAAGCCGGTGCGTTGTTCTTGTGATCGTTTCTGATCGCACTTTTCAACAATTCCGGCGCTGCCCCCGCAACGGTAAGCAAGCCAAACCTGATCGATTGACCACTGTGCAGTGCACGGGAAGGTGATCAGGCCGGTGCATCCGCATCGCTTGCAAGCCCGGAGACCGGCCTTGGGCTGACGTCGATGACGTCAATCGTTCCAGGCGTTGCGGCGGGCAACGGACGGGCATTCATGGCCTCGTCCATGCGCGCTTGTTGTTCCGTCGCCACCCCTGGTTTTTCGCGGGTGTGCGTTCGGAGAATCCATCATGACTCGTTGTTCCCTGTTGTCCCTCAGCATTCTTGCCGCTTTTGGTGGCGCCGCCTTCGCCGACGAGGCGAACCTGCAACCCGAGGTCGTCGTCACCGCCACGCACTTCGCGCAAACGATCGACGACACCCTGGCTGATGTCAGCGTGATCACGCGCGACGACATCGAATTCAGTGCGACACGTGATTTAAGCGACCTGCTGCGCCTAGAGGCCGGCGTCGACATCGCCCGCACCGGTGGTCCCGGCGGCCAGACTTCGATCTTCCTGCGCGGCACCAACAACAACCATGTGCTCGTGCTGATCGACGGTGTGCGCGTTTCGGCCCTCGGCACCGGCGCCTTCACCTGGGAAACCCTGCCACTCGCCACCGTCGAGCGCATCGAGATCGTGCGCGGCCCGCGCGCCAGCTATTGGGGATCGGATGCCATTGGTGGCGTGATCCAGATCTTCACGCGCAAGCTCGACGGCGCGAGAGTTGCGCTGGGCTACGGCAGTTACGGCGATGCCAAGGCTGATGTTGGCATCGGCCATCGCGGCGAGAGTGGCGGTTACAGCGTCCAGATCGGCGCCCGCGATGTGGACGGTTTCCCGAGCCAGAACGAAAACGGCTACGGCTACGAGAACAAGAACCACGGCCTGCGCAATCGCCATCTCTCGGCCCGCGCCGATCAGCGCGTGGGCGAGCAGACCCTCGATGGTGTCTACCTGCGCAGCCAGGGCACCGCCGAATTTTCCGGCGGCTATTCCGACTTCACCGAACAGGCCTTCAAGCTCTCGCTGAGCGGCGCCATCACCCCCGCGTGGCAGCATCGCCTGAGCGCCGGACGCAGCAGCGAGGACTATGCAACACCTGTGTACTACGCCGCCTACGCGTCGCGTCGCAGCTCGGTCGGTTGGCAGAACGAGATCGCGCTTTCGCAGCAACAGCAACTGACCCTCGGTATCGACTCGATGCGCGAGCAAGGCGAGAACCGTGCTACCTATCGTGAGCAGCGCAACAACACGGGCGTGTATGCCGGCTGGCAGGTCAACGCAAGGCCTTTCGACAGCGAAGTATCCCTGCGCACGGACGACAACAGCAACTTCGGCAAGCACACGACGGGGTCAGTTGCTGCCGGTTGGCACTTCAATGACATGATGCGTGCTTATGCGAGCTATGGCCAGGGTTTCCGCGGGCCCACACTCAACGAGCAGTACTCGCCCGGATTCGGCGGCCTGTATGCCGGCAATCCCGCCTTGAAGCCCGAGGAATCGCGCAGCAGCGAAATCGGCTTCGAGTTCACGCCGGGGCAAGACCAACAGCTCAAGGCCAACTTCTACTCGACGCGAGTCAGCAATCTGATCAGCTTCAGCGGTGTCGCTTTTCAAGCGGAGAATGTCGCTCGCGTCCGCATCCGGGGCGCTGAACTGGGCTACGACAGGAACTTCGGTGCGTGGCACCTGGATACGGCTTTCACCTGGCAGGATTCGCGCAACGAGGATACGGATACACAACTGCTGCGTAGGCCGAAACAAAAATTCACGGGCACGCTGGAGCGCTTGTTCGGCGAATCGATCCGCGCCGGTGCCGAGCTGATCCGTTCGGGACGGCGCAACGATGTCGGCGGCATTCAATTGCCGGGCTATACCCTGGTCAACCTGCGTGCGGTCTGGACACTGACACCCGACTGGAAACTGCTCGCCCGCATCGAGAACCTGACCGATCGGGACTATGAGCTGGCGTACGGCTACAGCACGCCGGGGCGTTCAGGCTTGCTCGAAGTGACCTGGACAATCAGGTAGGCGGCTTTAACGCCCACTGGCATCTGTTGTGCACCTCGCCAACATGCAAGAATGCGGATCGAACGGAGGTGAGGTGCAGCGTGGAACAACCAGCAAGCGGATCCGTCGAGAAGGCTGACGGCAAGGCGCGCTTCACGCGTCTGGCCGAGCGCGCACTGCCCAGGCGAGTGCGCTTGCTCCTGGAAGGACTGCAGGAACGTACCGCCTATTTCGAGGCCGCTCTCGGGCAGCTGTTCGATGAAGTCGAGCAGCGCCTGTTCAGGCAGGCCGATTGTGCGCGCAACAACGTCGAACAAGCGCGGCTGTTCGAGGCCATCCGGGAAATCAAGCGCGGCAAGGCCGACATCGTGCCGCGCTTCCTGATCCACCTCGAATCAAGTCTGGCCCAGATCGACCAGGTCGGAACCGAAGCCGCCGCTCCATCCACCCGTCGGGATCGCAACCCAACCAAGCTCGAACTGGTCGATTCACGCGACCTCGAAATCTCGCTGGCCACCCAGGACATCGCCAACAAGGCGGAAATCCGGCACACCTCGGAACTCTACCTGCTCGGCCATCGACTCGGCGTCATCGCCGGCCGGCCCGCCTTCGAGTCCGACGCCATGCCGCTCGGCCCACTGGCGCTGGCCAAGGCGCTGCAACATGCGCTGAGTGATCTGGATCTGGATCAGCAGGATCGAATCCAGGTGTTCCATGACTTCGACGCCATCGTCATGGCCGCCATTGGTCAGTTCTATGAAACCTGCAATCGCTATCTCAGCGATCAGGGTGTGCTGCCGAATATGCAGTTCCACGCCCAACGCAGCGGGCCGCAAAGAAGTCCGGTCAGCACGGATGACGAAGCGGATTCCGACGAAGCCAAAGCCGAGGAGAAGTCGGCTGCCGCGTCTGCCAAGCCGCCGCAGCAGCCTGGCAGCACCGCCGCCGGCTCCGGCGCACCAATGGGCCGAAGTGGCGCCGTCAAGGCACCGCCCGCAGGCGCGCAAGCATTCAACACATCGATGCCATCGGCGGGCTCGGGTGCGACGGCGGGTTCGGGCCACGCAGGCGGCTCATTTCCAGCGACTGGTTCGGGCCATGCGGCTGCCCCACGTCCAGTAGCTGGTGCGGCTCATGCCGGCGCCCCGCAACCAGCATCCGCATCCGGCTCCCGCAGCAGGGCCGGATCCGCCGCTGCGCCGGGTGAAACAACCGATCCAGAATTGTTCACTTCCCTGCGCGGCCTGCTCGCCGAGCGCAGGCGTGAACTCGGCGCGCCGCCAGCAGCGACACCTGCGCACGGCGCGGTCAGCCGCGAAGAGCTGCAGGATATCCTTGGCAAGCTGCAGACCGACCCGATTCAGAACGTCCAGCAGGATGGCAGGACCGTCTCGCGCAGCGTCACTCATCTGAAGCAGGATCTGCTCCAGCAGTTGCGTGCGCGGAGTCCGGATGGCAAGACCGCTGCCCTGACCGAGGAGGATTCTGACACGATCGACCTGGTCGGCATGCTGTTCGACTACATCAGCTCGAAACTCACCTCGCACCAATCCAGCCGGGATCTCATCGCCAAGCTGCAGGTGCCGGTTCTACGCAGCGCGATCAGCGACAAGCATTTCTTCACCCAGCGCAACCACCCGGCGCGCCAGTTGCTCAACAACGTCGCCGAAGCAAGCGCGTTGTGGATGAGCGACGAGGAAACCGACAACGGCCTCGTCGACACGATGACCTCGATGGTCGATCGGGTCACCAATGAGTTCAATGGCGACCTCGGCCTGATGGAATCGCTGCTGGATGACCTTGGACGCTACATGTCCCAGGTGACTCGGCGCGCCGAAATCACCGAGCGCCGGCACGTCGATGCGGCCAAGGGGCGCGAACGTCTGGATCTGTCGCGCGAGCAGGCGAATACGGCGATCGCACGCCTGCTCAAGCGCGGCAAACCCGCGCCAATGGTGCGCGCCGTACTTGAACAGGCATGGACCGATGTCCTCGCCCTGACCCTGTTGCGCCAGGGTGAAGACAGTCAGGCCTACCGGCGCTGCCTCGCGGTCGCTGACCAGCTCATGCAGATTGGTACCGGGTCTGACATTGCCAAGGTCGACGTCAAGGTTCGCGAGGAAGTCCGCAGCGGCCTGCAGCAAGTGGGTCTGCACAGCGATGAGATCGATGGCGTCGTCGCCAAACTGTTCGATCCGGCGTCAATCGAGAAGAAGACCAGTCATACCGAACTGGCCCGCACCCTCAAGAGCAAGGCGCGTCTGGGTGGTGATTCGCCGACAGCGGGCAAATCCGCCGACGACAAGGCGGATGCAATCAAGCCATCGAGCCTGTCGGCAGCCGAAAAAGACATGGTTCAGCGCGTGCGCACCCTGCCGTTCGGAACCTGGTTTGATTTTGTGACCAACCAGCAGGGCCATACCGTGCGGCGCAAGCTGGCCTGGTTCTCCACCGTGACCGGACGTTGCCTGTTCACCAACCAACGCGGCGCGCGCTCGGACGAGAAATCGATCGAGCAACTCGCCAAGGATCTGATTTCCGGCCAGGTTCGCTTGCACAAGGATGAGCCGGGCAGTTTCATTGATCGCGCGTGGAAGGCGATCATGAGTACGCTGCAGCAATTTTCGGGACACAGCGCCCAGCCGGTATCAACCTGAGGGCCTCATCGATGAACGAATATCGACGCTCACCGCGCAAGGCCGCCTTCGTGACGATTCCGGTCATCAACAAGATGACCGGCGAGGTCATGGGCCGCATTGGCAACCTGTCCGCCGACGGCATGTTGATGGTCTGCGATGAGCCGGTGGTCGACGGTGCGCTGTTCCAGCTTGGCTTCGAGATCACCAACGTCCAGGGCCGCTCGCAAGCCATCGATGTCGGCGCCCAGGAGATGTGGATGGAAGCGGCCAACGTGCCCGGCCAGTACTGGTCCGGCTTTCATTTCATCGATATTGCCGATACCGACCTCGACGCCATCGAGTCCTGGCTCGGCAACCTCGGCGACTGAACAATCCGCTGGATCTCAGACCTTGCGTACCGAAACATAGGCGCGCATGAACATGTCGACCGTGGCTTCGAGATGCGCATCGACACTGTCCCGATCCAATGACACATCCGCGCAGCCGCAAAGCTGGCGGGCGTGCAGATCACCCTTGAGCAGGCAGAAGAACTGCTCCGAGGCGCGTTTGACATCGGCAATTGCGAGCTGCCCGGTCGCGACTTCGCGACTCAGGAAGCTGGCAAATTCGCCCTGCAGCGTCTGCGGCCCGGCCTCCCAGAATTTCTGGGCCAATTTCGCCGAACCACCGGCTCCGGTGGTCAACAAGCGATGCAGGGAAATCGACGGCTCGCTCATGACCAGCGCAAAGAAAGCCTGGGCAATCGCCATCAACCGATCTCGCAGCGAACCGCAGACATCGACGTCGAACAGTTCGTTTGGCATCTGCTCCGCACACTTCTCGCGCACGGCCTCGGTGAACAGGAATTCCTTGTCGGTGAAATGACTGTACACGGTGAGCTTGGATACTCCGGCCTGGGTCGCGATTGCGTCCATGCTGGTTCCATCGAAGCCGTGTTCGAGAAACAGGAGCTTGGCGGCATCCAGGATGGCCGCGCGTTTTTCGAGATCCTTGGGCCGACCCGGGCCACAAGACTTGACGTGTGCTGCATTCATCGAAGAATTTACTGGACTCATCAGTTTCGTATCATTACTATACCACGCAGTACACCAACTGTCGCCTCAGGTGGGATTCTATCGATGCTGCCGCTAACTGTCCGCCCGTCGCTTGCCGGCGGCTTGCTGCTGCTGGTGCTGAGTGGCTGCCAAGCGCCGCCGTCGACCAGCGAACCACCTCGCGTGGCCCGGGTCGCCCAGGTGGAACCGGCCAATGCACAGGACATCGAGGTCTATCCCGGCGAAGTGCATGCGCGCTTCGAGAGCGCTCTGGGTTTCCGCGTGGCCGGCAAGATCAGTGCCCGGCATGTCGATGTCGGCAACCAGGTCAGCAACAGCCAGGTGCTGGCCGAACTTGACCCTCGCGATCTCGAGCTGGCCCGTTCGAGCGCGAAGGCTACGCTGGCCTCGACGCAGGCCGCCTTGCAATTGGCGAAATCCGAATTCGAACGCTATCAAGCCCTGCGTCAGCGCAAGTTCGTGAGTGAGTTCGAGCTGGAAGCCAAGACCAACGCGCTGGCCGCCGCGCGCGCGCATGTGGCTGAGGCTCAGGCCGCGCTTGATGCGTCGCGCAACCAGGCCGGCTATGCCGAACTGCGCGCGGATGCCGATGGCGTGATCACCGCGATTTCCGGCGAGGTTGGTCAGGTCGTCGGCACCGGGCAGGCGATCATGACCCTGGCCCATGACGGCGCCAGCGAAGTCGAGATCAGCGTGCCCGAGCAATCCATCGGTCGACTCCACGTCGGAACTTCAGCACAAATCGAGTTGTGGACAGAATCCGGCAAACGCCACGCCGGACGCATCCGTGAGATCGCCCCGAGTGCCGACCCGACCACACGCAGCTATCGCGTGCGGGTGTCGTTCGACGATGAATCGGCCAAGCCGCTGCTGGGCCAGACCGCACGCGTCTACTTCGCCTCGAATGAAGACGCCCAGCGCATTCTCGTGCCGCTCAGTGCGGTCTACGAAAAAGACGGCAAGGCGGCCATCTGGCAGGTCGACGCACGCACCCGGGCGGTGCACCTGACGCCAGTCGAAGTGGTGCGCTACACCGAGTCGGGCGCGCTGATCGGCAGCGGCTTGAGCAACGGCAGCTGGATTGTCACGGCCGGCGTGCACCGCCTGCGCGAAGGCGAGACGATCAATCCGATCGACGGACTCAACCGGCGTGTTTCGTTCTGACTTTCAAACCCTCTTCCTGTGCCGTCGGAGATCCTCCCTCTCCCCGCCGGCGGCACAGCGAAGAGGATCTCACCCGATCGCATCTCAACGCGCCACGAACACGAGGCTGCGGCCATTGAAAGTACTTCGTCGAGATCCTGACTGATGGCTTCATTCAATCTTTCCTCGTGGGCACTGCGCAACCAGGCTCTCGTGTTGTATTCGATCATCCTGCTTGGGGTGATGGGCATCCTGTCCTATCGCAGCCTTGGTCAGGCCGAGGATCCACCATTCACGTTCAAGGTCATGGTCGTACAGACCCAGTGGCCGGGCGCGACTGCGCTGGAGATTTCGGAGAAGGTCACCGAAGCGATCGAAAAAAAGCTGCAGGAAATTCCCGAGCTGGACTATCTGCGCAGCTATTCGCGCCCTGGCGAGTCGCAGGTGTTCTTCGTGGTCAAGGATTCGATCGACCCGGCGCGCGTCCCTGATGTCTGGTATCAGGTGCGCAAGAAGGTCGGTGATATCCATTACGCCTTGCCCGCCGACATCCGTGGCCCGTTCTTCAACGACGAGTTCGGTGACACCTTTGGCAACATCTACGCATTGACAGGCGACGGTTTCGACGATGCCGATCTGCGCGATTACGCCGAACGCATCAAGCTTGAGCTGCTGCGCGTACCGAACGTGGCCAAGATCGAACTGATCGGTCGGCAGGATCCGAAGATCCATGTCGAGGTCGCGAACGCCAAGCTGGCCACGCTCGGGGTCAGTTTCGGCGAATTGCTGCGCACCCTGGCAACCCAGAATGCAATCGTGCCGGGCGGCAGTTTCGAGACGTCGAGCGATCGCATCTACCTGCGCACGAGCGGTGCCCTGGATTCTGTCGAGGCGATTCGCGACTTGAGCATCCGCGGCAGCAATGGTCGCCTGTTCCGCCTCGGCGACATCGCCGAAGTCAAACGCGGTTTCATCGATCCGCCGCAGCCGCGCATGCGCTACAAGGGCGCACAGGCGATCGGCATCGCTGTTTCGATGCGCGCCGGTGGCGACATCATCGCCCTTGGCCATGATCTCGAAGCCGCCACCGCGCGCATCGGCAAGACCCTGCCAGTCGGGCTCGATCTGCACAGGGTCGCCGATCAACCCGCAGCGGTACGCCGTTCGGTTGGCGAATTCGTGCGCACCCTCGGTGAGGCTGTCCTGATCGTTCTGCTGGTCAGCTTCTTCTCGCTGGGCCTGCGTAGCGGGTTTGTCGTGGCGGTGTCGATTCCGCTGGTGCTGGCGATGACCTTCGCCGCGATGAACTACTTTGGCATCGGCCTGCACAAGATCTCACTCGGCGCACTCGTGCTCGGTCTCGGCCTGCTTGTCGACGACGCCATCATTGCCGTTGAAATGATGGCGATCAAGATGGAACAGGGCATGGATCGCGTACGCGCCGCCGCCTTCGCCTATACCTCGACTGCATTTCCGATGCTGACCGGCACCCTGGTCACCGCCGCCGGATTTCTGCCGATCGCCACCGCCCGATCGGGCACTGGCGAATACACGCGAGCGATCTTTGAGGTGGTCACCATCGCCCTGCTGCTGTCGTGGATCGCGGCGGTCGTGTTCATCCCCTACCTCGGCTACAAGCTGCTGCCGGACCCGCATGCCGTTGTCAACGAGCGGGCACGCGGCGCGCTCGCCATGCGCATCCACCGCCTGCGCCAACGCTTGCCAGGGTGGTTTGGCGGCATCAGCGAGAGATCCGGTGAGGCCAGACTCGATCCGTATGCCAGCACGTTCTACCAGCGCTTCCGCGGCCTGGTCGACACCTGTGTCGAGCATCGCTTCATCGTCATCGGCTCAACCGTGCTGATCTTCGCGCTGGCCGCATTCGGCTTCCGCTTTGTGCAGCAACAGTTTTTTCCTGAATCGACCCGGCCCGAGCTGCTGGTCGATCTCAAACTCAGCGAAGGTTCCTCCCTGCTCGCGACCGAGACCCAGGTCAAGAAGCTCGAAGCCTGGCTGGCCAAACGACCGGAACTCGAAAATTATGTGAGTTATGTCGGCTCGGGCACGCCGCGCTTCTACCTGCCGCTGGATCAGCAACTGCCGCAGGCCGGCTTTGCCCAGTTTGTCCTGCTCACCCACGGCAACGCCGAGCGCGAAAGCCTGCGCAAGGAACTGATCCACCTGTTCGAGGGCGATTTCCCGGATCTGCGCGCCCGCGTGATTCGTCTCGAGAACGGCCCGCCGGTTGGCTACCCACTGCAATACCGGGTGTCCGGTGCAGAGATCGCCACGGTGCGCGAGCTCGCACGCAAGGTTGCCGGCGTGGTGCGGGCGAACCCGAACACGCGCAACGTCAATCTGGACTGGGAAGAACCGAGCAAGGTCATCCGCCTGATCATCGACCAGGATCGTGCGCGTGTGCTCGGGGTCACCTCGGAGGATGTCGCGACCTTCCTGCAAAGCTCGTTGAATGGCGTGCCGATTGCCACCTATCGCGAGCGCGACCAACTGATCGGCGTGCTCCTGCGCGGCCCGGCTGCCGAACGTGCGCAATTGAGCCTGCTGCAAAGCCTGGCCATGCCGACCGCATTCGGAAAAAGCGTTCAGCTCGGGCATATCGCGACCATCGAATACGGTTTCGAAGAAGGCATCATCTGGCGCCGCGACCGGCTGCCCACGGTCACCGTGCGCGCCGACATCGAAGGCTCGTTGCAACCTGCCAGTGTCAATGCACAGATCAACCCGACCCTCGACGACGTCCGCGCCACGCTGCCCGAGGGCTATCGCCTGATCACCGGCGGCTCGGTTGAGGAATCGGCCAAGGGCCAGGGTTCGGTCAACGCCGGCATCCCGCTGTTCCTGATCGTCGTGTTCAGCGTGCTGATGCTGCAATTGCGCAGCTTCCAGCGCGTCCTGCTGGTCGTGTTGACGGCACCGCTCGGCCTGATCGGCGTGGTCTTGTTCCTGCTCGTGTTCCACGTGCCGTTCGGTTTTGTCGCCATGCTCGGGACGATCGCGATGTTCGGCATGATCATGCGCAATTCGGTGATCCTGGTGGATCAGATCGAGCAGGATATCGCCGAGGGGCATCGCCCCTGGGATGCGATCGTCGATGCGACGGTGCGTCGTTTCCGGCCAATCGTGCTGACCGCAGCGGCGGCGATCCTGGCCATGATCCCGCTCTCGCGCAGTGCGTTCTTCGGACCGATGGCGGTCGCTATCATGGGCGGCCTGAGCGTGGCCACGGTTCTGACCCTGCTGTTCCTGCCGGCGCTTTACGCGGCCTGGTTCCGGATCCGGCGCGACAGCGAACCAAAACCCCTGGCAGACGAATTGCAGATTGGCCCATGAGGCTTGCCAAAGTGGACATTTCGGCGCACACAAGAACCAACAACAACATGAGAGGCCACTATGGGTGAGGCAGCGCTGGCACTGGAACGGGCAACGGCAGGCGATGCGTATGGCTGGGGATTGCGCCTGGCCCAGCAGGCCGTTGCGGCCCTGCTTGATAGCGGGCAACGCCTTGGCAGCTTCCGCGTGGCCGCCTTGCGCGCGGCAGCACGCACGAGGCTGTCCGCCCTGTCCGTGGACGATCGCGGGCGACTGGAGCGCTGGCTGGCACTGCAGATTGCAACCCGATCAAGCTCGGTCGCATCCAATGGCCTGGATATGCTCGCCACGGTCGACTTGACGATTGCGGCAAGCGTGCGCGCCCGCCTGCCGGCGGCCCTGATTTCGTGTGGGTTGGATCCGGCGCACGGCGCAGTTCCCGATTTTCATCCTCTGGCCAGCCAATCGGGGTTTCTGCCGACCCGACATCTTGACGCAGCCGGTTTGCCGCCTGCCGACAGACCTTCTATGCTTTCGACCCTTTTTTGCTGATACCGGAACCACCTGATGCCCACGAATCTAGAGATGGCCCGCAGCAACATGGTCGAAAACCAGATCCGTACCTGGGAGGTGCTCGACTCGCGCGTACTGGAAGTCCTGGGCCGCGTGCGACGTGAGGAGTTCGTGCCACAACGCTACCGCAACATGGCCTTCGCCGATGTCGAACTGCCGCTTGGCCATGGCGAAATCATGCTCAAGCCGGTCGTTGAGGGCCGCATCTTGCAGGCGATAGCAATCGAAGCCGGACAGCGTGTGCTCGAAATCGGAACCGGTTCCGGCTTTCTCGCCGCCTGCATGGCCGAACTCGGCGCCGACCTGACCACCATCGAACAACATGCCGATCTCGCCACGCTGGCCCGCGGCAACCTCGACAGGGCGGGCCTTTCGCGCGTCCGCATCGAAGTCGGCGAGGCATTGAAAGCCTACACGCCGGCAACAACGTTTGACTGCGTGGTGCTGACTGGCGCGGTTTTTGCGTTGCCCGAACGCATCAAGAGCTGGGTCAAGCCCGGTGGGCGCCTGTTTGCGGTGAGCGGCGAGTCGCCCGCCATGCAGGCCTTATTGCACACGCGCGTCGATGCAAACCACTGGCAGACTGAAAGCCTGTTTGAAACCGATATCCCCTACCTGACCCATGCCTCGCCACCCGCACGTTTCACCCTGTAGGCGAGACCGGAGCAGTTACAGCAAACCCCGAGGAAAAAACCGATGAATGCTCTCCGTCCGTTGTCGCTTGCCCTCGCTCTCGTGCTTGGCGCAGGAACCTCGCTGGCCCACGCCGACGACCTGATCCAGATCTATGGCGAGGCGCGCGCGTCTGATCCACAACTGGCCGGTGCCGAAGCGAGCAATCAGGCGACCAGCGAGAATGTCGACCAGGCGCGCTCGGCGCTGTTGCCGCAGATCGGTGCATCGCTCAGTTACACGCAGAGCCATGGCAGCAGCGGAGGACCCCAGTTCGTCACCACTCCCGATGGCAGCCAGAGCCTGGTCAATGTTTCGACCTCGTCCGACAATTACAACCGCAATTTGAGTGGCAACCTCACTCAGAGCATTCTCGATCTGAGCAAGTGGACGGCGCTGAAATCCGCTCGGGCCACAGCCAAGGCCGGCGACGCGACCTACGAAGCAGCGCAGCAGGATCTGCTGATCCGCGTCGCCACCGCCTATTTCGACGTATTGACCGCCGAGGATGCGCTCAGGTTTGCGCAGGCCAACGAGCAGGCCCTGAACCGGCAGATGGAACAGGCCCAGCAGCGCTTCGATGTCGGCTTGTCCGCGATCACCGACGTCAACGACGCCAAGGCCCAGCACGATACCGCCGTGGCCAGTGTGATCACCGCGCAGAACACCCTCGATGACAACAACGAGGCCCTGCGCCAGCTCACCAACAAGGAGCCGGGCGAGCTCAAGAAGCTGCGCGAAAAGCTGCCGCTGGACAAGCCGAATCCCGAGGATCCCGAACGCTGGGTGGCGGTTGCGGTCGAGCAGAATCCGACCTTGAGTTCCTATGCCTACGACCTCGAAGCTGCCAACGCCAACATCAAGACGGCGCGCTCCGGCCATCTGCCGACCATCAATGGCCAGGTGATCTACTCGAAGAATCCAAGGTGGGCCGACAACAGCGCGTCGAGTTTCAACGCCGCGTTTCATACCAACAACGAAAGCTGGTCGACCTCGGTCGGACTGACCCTCAACGTACCGATCTTTTCCGGGGGCTACACCCAATCGCGTGTGCGCCAGTCGATCTACTCCCGCGATGCCGCCCAGGATCAGTTCGAACTGCAGAAGCGCCTGATCGAGCGCAGCACGCGCAACAGCTACCGCGCCGTGATCGCCGGCGCCAGCCAGGTCGAAGCGACCCGTCAGGCCGTCGTCTCGGCACAGAGTTCGCTCGATGCCACCCAGGCCGGTTATGAGGTCGGAACGCGCACGATCGTCGATGTCCTGATCAGCCAGCAACAGTTGCTGTCGGCCCAGAGCAGCTATTCGCAGGCACGCCACGGCTTCGTTCTCAACGGTCTTCGACTCAAGCAGGCGGCCGGCATCATCGAGGTCAAGGATCTCGAAATGGTGAATGCGTTGTTGGAATAGGCCGGGATTAGGGATTAGGGATTAGGGATTCGGAAAAGTGGAGCCCGTTGCACGTGCGAATCACCAGTCCCGAATCTCAAATCCCCGCTCTTCAGGCCCCCTGCTTCCCAAGTACCTGCTCGACGATTTGCACGGTACGCGCAACCGCACCGCGTTCGCGCTCGAGCACGGCCTGGGCTGCCTGCCCCATGGCTTCACGCTCCTGCTCATGGGTGAACAGGCGGATCACGGCTGCGCCCAGTTCGATCTCATCGGCGACACGCAGTACCGCCTTTGCCTCGATCAGACTGGCGGCGACTTCTTCGGTGTTGAAGGTATGTGGACCGACGATCACCGGCTTGCCGAGCGCAGCCGGCTCGAGCAGGTTGTGGCCGCCGATCGGCTCCAGGCTGCCGCCGACAAAGGCGATGTCGGACGCCGCATAGAATTGCAGCAGTTCGCCCATCGTATCGGCGACGAAGCACTGGCAGCGATCATCCGCTGATCCATTCTCGCTGCGGACACGCGTGCTGAATCCGAGCGAGCGACAGGCGCCGACCACCGGCCTGAAACGTTCGGGGTGGCGTGGCGCGATCAGGAGCAGGGCGTCGGGATAGCGCTTGAGCACGGCGCTGTGTGCCTTGAGCACGGGCAGTTCCTCGCCCTCATGCGTGCTCGCTGCAATCCAGACCGGCCGACGCGTGCCCCAGGATGCGCGCAGCGCCGTCCCGCTCTCGACCAGACTGGCCGGCACCGGCATGTCGAACTTGAGGTTGCCGATCACGGCCAAGCGGCTAACTGCGGCACCCAGCGTGCGCAGGCGTTCGGCGTCGATTGGCGATTGCGCGGCGACGAAGTTGGCGCAACGGATCGCGCGTCGAGCCAACGGGCGCACCGGGCCATAGCCCTTCAGGCTGCGCTCGGACAGGCGCGCATTGGTGACCACGATTGGAATTGCGCGCTCGCGGCAGGTGATGAACAGGTTTGGCCAGATCTCCGTTTCCATGACCACGGCAAAGCGTGGCTGCACACGATCGAGGAAACGCTTGACCGAGGCCGGCAAGTCATACGGCAGGTAAACATGGAAGACCCGATCGCCAAACAGCTTCTGCACGCGCTCGGAACCGGTCGGGGTGACCGTCGTCACCACCATGGGTGCTTCCGGATAGCGCAGCATCAAGGCCTCGATCAGGGGCACGGCGGCATTGACCTCGCCGACCGAAACCGCATGCACCCAACTGCTGTTGTCGAATCCCGGTGCCGGGAAGAAGCCGAAGCGCTCCTTCCAGCGCGACAGATAGCGCCGATAACGCAGGCCACGCGCGGCCAGCCGATAGAGGATCACCGGCGTCATCAGGTACATGGTCAGGGTGTACAGCAGGCGCAGCAACGGCAGAATCCGTGATCGGACAAGGCCGCGAAGTATAGGGATTCTGCGTGGCATAGGCAGAATCGGGCCTGCCCGCCATAATCGGACGATGATTTCGCGCATGCCCCGGTTCCGCCTCCGCCTGCTCGGCCCCCGGCATTGGCCGGCGTGGCTCGGGCTTGGCCTGCTGTGGTTGCTGTCGCGGCTTCCGTACCGCACCCTGCTGCGCACGGGTCACGGTCTGGGCTGGCTGGTAGCGCGAATTCCCGGCTCACGCCGACGCATCGCCGCGCGCAATCTCCAACTGTGTTTTCCGGATCTCGATCAGGCCCAGCGCGCGGCTTTGCTCGAACAGAATCTGCGCGATGTCGGTCTCATGCTGGTCGAATTCGCCCTTGCCTGGATGGGCTCGCGCAAGGCGATTGCCCGCGTGCCGGTGACCATCGAGGGACTCGAACATATCGCCGCAGCGCGCGCGCGTGGCCAGGGTGTCCTGCTCACCGGAGCCCATTTCTCGCACCTCGAACTGGCCGGGCGCCTGCTCATCGAACGTGGTGATGTCGCGCTCGCCGGCATGTACCGCGAGCACGGCGATGCCGCGTTCGAATGGGCGATCCGGCGTCGGCGCCAGCGTTACGCCGCGACCATGTTCAGCAAGAACGAAGTGCGCGCCTGTGTGCGCTACATGAAGGCTGGCGGGATCATCTGGTATGCACCCGATCAGGACATGCGCGGCAAGGACACCGTCTTTGTGCCGTTCTTCGGCATCGACGCCTCGACCTTGACCGCGACCCACCACCTGGCCAGGCTCTCGGCCGCCTGCGTGATTCCGTTCTTCCATCGTCGCCGGCCCGAAGGCGGCTACGTGTTGCGTCTGGAAGCGCCGCTGGCGGATTTCCCGGGCAAGGATGTGGGCACCGACACCACGCGCATCAATGCCATAATCGAACGCATGGCGCGCGAAGCGCCAAGCCAGTACCTTTGGATCCATCGGCGCTTCAAGTCTCGCCCACCGGGCGAGGCGCCGCTCTACGATTGACCGGCAACTGGCGAGGGAGTGGGGGCATGGGACTGATCTGGATCATTGCCGGCTCATTCGTCGGAATCCTGTTTGGCGCGACCATTGCGCATGGATCGACTGCGCTGTTCGGCTTGTTCTGCGGTGCCGGTTTCGGCTATCTGCTGTGGCGTCTCGGCGATCTGGCCCGGCGCCTTCACGAAGATGGGAAAAGGCTTGCCGCGCTCGAACAGACGCAACTGCGCGCCGGTGTCGCGCGCAGTGAAAGCAGGCCGAAGCCTGATGCCACCCTCGATCTGCGTGACATGACACCGCCGCGCACGATACCGGCAGCCAGCATCGATCCACCGGCACGCGGCCAGTCTGGTCAGCCGGCAGACACGTCGTTTGATGAATTCGTCGCGCCCGCGTCGGCACCGCCACCGGCGCCTCCTGTGCCGGGCCCGCGAGTGATCAGGCCGATCTTCGACGAGCCGCCGCAAGCCAGGCCGGCACCACCGCGCAATGATGTTTTCAGCTTGATCACGCGCTGGTTCACCGAGGGCAATGTGCCGGTCAAGGTCGGCATGCTGGTGCTGTTTGCCGGCGTCGCCGCCTTGCTCAAATACGCCGCAGACGAAGGCTGGTTCACCTTTCCGATCGAGTTTCGTCTGGTCGGCATCTCGCTGGCCGCGATCGCCGCACTGGTATTTGCCTGGCGTCAGCGCGACTCGCGGCGCGCGTTTGCGCTGAGCCTGCAAGGTGGCGCCATCGGCATCCTGCTGCTGACCGTGTTTGCCGCCTTTCGCCTCTATCATCTGTTGCCGGCTGGCGCCGCCTTCGCCTTGATGATCGTCCTCGTCGCCGGCGTCTGCCTGCTGGCTGTACTGCAGGACGCGCTCGCCCTGGCCGTGCTCGGCGTCCTCGCCGGATTTGCCGCTCCGATCCTTATATCGACAGGCAGCGGCAACCACGTGGCACTTTTTTCATATTACGCGATTCTCAATGTGGCGATCTTCGCGATCGCCTGGGTGCGCGCCTGGCGCATCCTCAATCTGCTCGGATTTGCATTCACGTTCGTGATCGGTACCTATTGGGGTGTCAATCGCTATCGGCCCGAGCTCTTCGACAGCACCGAACCGTTCCTGCTGCTGTTTTTTTCGATCTATCTCGCCATACCGGTTCTCTATGCGTTCAAGCTCGGCCGTGAGCGACCCGATGCAGTGGACGCGTCACTGGTTTTCGCCAATCCGCTGATTGCGTTCTCCTTGCAGGCGGCGCTGCTGGACGGTGATCGCACGCAGCTGGCAATCTCGGCGCTTGCCCTCGGCGTCATCTACATGGTGCTGTCCGCGGCTCTGATCCGCCGCCTGCGCGTGCTCGGCGAATCATTCGCCGTACTCGCCCTCGGCTTCTCGACCCTCTCGGTGCCATTGGCCCTGTCGGCACGTACAACCGGCTGCATCTTTGCCCTCGAGGGCGCCGCTCTGATCTGGCTCGGCCTGCGCCAGCAGCGCCGCCTGCCGCGCTGGATCGGTCTGCTCCTGCAGTTGCTGGCGGCGGGAGCATTCCTGATCGCCTTCCATCCCCGCGAGGTCGACAGCATCGCTCTCGCCAACGGCCACTTCGTCTCTGCGATACTGATCTGCCTGGCTGCCCTGGTCAGCGCCTGGCTCTACCAGCGTGCCCGCGCAGCGACGGGTCTGGGTGTGCTGCTCTACCTGTGGGCGCTGTGCTGGTGGTTTGGCGCCTGGCTGGTCGAAATCCATCGCTATGCACCGGACAAGCAGCAGTTTGCCGCCGTACTCGCCCTGTTCGCGATCAGCGCCTGGCTTGCCGCCGAAGGCGCACGACGCTGGCAGCGCCTGGCACTCGGCCTGACCACGGCCATCCTGTTCTGGCTGCTCGTGCCGTTGAGCCTGCTGATCGAATTCAGTGGCCGCATCTTCGCCGATGGCAACTTGCTGGCCTGGGCAGTTTTCGCCATCGCCGGAGCACGCAGCCTGGCTTGCCTGCGCGACAGCACACCCGCCGCGACCACCCACCTCGGCTGGTTGTGGGTCTGGCCGCTGGTCTTCGCCCTTCATCTCGGCGAATTCGGCAACGACCAGGCGCTGGGCACGGGCTGGTTGCTGGCCATGACGAGCCTGCCCTTGTTGATCATTTTCCTCGGCAATCTGGTTCGCCCGGACTGGATTGCCTGGCCGCTTGCCGAGGATTTTTCGCGCTATCGCGGCATCGCGCTCGGCTCGCAGGCCATCGTGCTCGGCAGCGTGCTCGGCCTCAGCCTGATTCTGCCCGGCGATTCCGATCCGCTGGCATTCGTGCCCCTGCTCAATCCGCTCGAACTCTTCCAGTTGTGCGCCATTGCGCTGCTGGCCGCATGGATGCGTGATGCTGACACCCCGGAGGCGATCGGCGAGCATCGCGCGGCATTGCTGTCGTTCGCCGGATTCCTGCTGATCACTTCGGCCACCTTGCGTGGCGTGCATCATCTTGGCGACATTGCGTGGAACGAGGGGCTGTTGCGCGCCAACCTTTCCCAGACCAGCCTGACCGTGGTCTGGAGCGTGCTCGGCGTGGCCGGCTGGGTGATCGGCTCACGGCGCAGCAACCGACCGTTGTGGCTGGCAAGCGCCGTGCTGATGGCGGTCGTGCTGATCAAGCTGCTGCTGGTTGACCGCCAGCATCTGGGCAATCTGTTCGGCATCGCCTCGTTCATCGCCTACGGCCTGTTGTGCACCCTGATCGGCTACCTGGCGCCGGCACCGCCACGCAACGCAAGCACGGAGGAAGCGTGATGAAACGACTGCTGCTGGTCTGCATGGCCGCACAGGCGGCGAGTGCTGCCACACCGGCTGACTATGCGCAGGTGATTCCGATCGAGACTTCGGGCGACAGCGCCGCCTGGCAGGTTGATCTGGATGCGTCGGTTTACGCACGATCAGTCGATTCCTCGCTGCGCGATCTGGCCGTGTTCAATGCCGCCGGCGAGGCGGTGGCGATGAAAATCCAGCCGGTGGAATACGTCGATTCGATAAGCGAACAGCGCTTCGACGTGGCCGTTCTGGACTTGCCGCAAGATCCGCGCAGCGTCGCGGCCAATGACCTTGGCCTGATCGTCGAACGCGATGCCAACGGACGTCTGCGCCGCATCGAAACGCAAACCGTGACCGATCCGCAAGCTTTCCCCGAGACGCGCGAGTGGCTGCTCGACCTCGGTGACAGCGATCGCGGCATCGATCGCCTGAAACTCGACTGGAACAATCCGGGCCAGGGTGTGATCGCCCATTTCCAGCTCAGCGGCAGCAAGGATCTGCAAAGCTGGACGCCTCTCAACGCCGATGCCACCGTGGTCGATCTGCAACAGGACGGCGCACGCATCGAACGACGTTCGATCAGCTTGCCGGCCACGTCATTGCGCTATCTGCGCCTGCGTCGCCTTGATGCCGGCGTTGCGCTTGCCGGTTTGCGCGTCGAGGCGAGCCGGACCCGACGAATCTCCGGCATGGTTCCCATGCAATGGGTCGATGCCGAAACGCTGGATCACATCGGCGAGCTGAAGGCCAGCCCCAAGGTGCATTTGTACGCGTTGCCATTTCCGCTCCCGGCCAGCGACATTCGCATCGAGCTGGCGAATGACAATGGATTGGCCGTGATCGACGTGTCGAGTCCGCTGGACACTCGCGACGGCCCGACGCGCTGGCAGCCGCGCGCGCACCTGGTGGCCTATCGCCTCGTTCAGGGCGGCGAGCGCATCGACAACGGAGCGATCACGCTGTCGCCGGGGTCACGCCTGCAAAGCTTGCGCATCGATTCGGCAACAGCATTGACCACGCCGCCGCGCCTGTCGGTGGGGTATCGCCCGGCGCGACTGGTCTTTCTCGCCGAAGGCCGGGGCCCATTCGTGCTTGCCGTCGGCAGCGCCACGGCGCGGCACGACTACACTCCGATCGACGCCGCATTGGCCTCATTGCGCACACGCTACGGCAAGGATTGGCAACCGTCATTCGCCAAGCTGGGCGAGGCGCGGGCGAGCGCGGGCGAGCAGGCCCTGCTTGCGCCAGCGCCGCCACGCGACTGGAAGCGCTGGCTGCTATGGCTGGTGCTGATCGCGGGCGCCGCTGTGGTCGGCGGCATCGCCGTCAGCCTGCTGCGCAACCACGGTCAGGCCGGCGCAGAAGATCGCCAGCAACCACCAGAAGAATAGACCCCACCACGCCGAGTAGAAGGCGAGGTGGGTATTCAGCGGAAAACACATCACCAGCAACGCAAGTCCCGGCGCGAATACGCGCTCACGTTGTGCCGCCGATGCCCGACGCCAGGCGCGATAGACCTGCGCACTGGCAAACAACCACAACAGCAGACCGACCAAGCCGGTTTCGCTGAGCACTTCGAGCACGATCTGGTGTGCGTGCGAAGCGCCCAGGCCGCTCTTCGCATCGACGAACTGATCGCCGGGCCCGGCGTAGTCGGCATACGCATAGCGGAAGCCGCGCGCGCCGACACCACTCAACGGATGCGCCCGGATCATGCCGAGGGCAGCATGCCAGATGCGCAGACGTCCCGCGCCGGCCTCGTCGATGGCCTGCTCGGTGCCCTGGAAGATCAGCAAGCTGCGCGTGACCCGCGCATCGAATTGGGCCGATTCGCGCAGCATCAGGCCGGCACTGAGCGCGATGCCGAGTGCGACTCCCAGCAGCAACGGCAGGAATCGCCGCCAGGTGCCAGTCTCGCGCCAGGCGAAGACAACGCAGACCAGGGCAAACGACAGCCAGGCGGCGCGTGATCCGGACATCAGGATCGGCACCAGCAACGCGATGAAGGCAAGCAGCTGACCGGGGCGACCCGCATGCCGGCGTGCGGCAACCAGTACGAATGGTGAAAGCGCGGCGAGCACCGGGCCCAGCTTGATATTGTCCGCCCCGAAGATGCCCGACAGTCGTTCCAGCTCAGGCGCGCCGCCGAGGCTGTAGCCGGTCAGCCATTGCACCCAGGCATCGATGACCCAGAGTGTGCACACGGCGGCAACCGCCAGCACAAAGGGTTGCCACGATTCAGGCTTGCGCAGGGCCCAGCCGACAAACAATGCAAAAGGCAGAAAGCGCAAGGTGTCGAGCGCCGTCATCCAGGTCTTTGCCGGCATCACGGCGGTGAAGCCCGACAGCAGCACCGCAAGCCAGTAGCAGGCGAACACGATCAGGACAAGGCGCAGCTGCGGATCCGTCAGCGGCGCAATCCGCCGACGCAGCAAGAGCCCGATTCCGATCACGGCCGCGATCAGCACCGGCAGTTCCGAAGTTCTGCCGATCGGCAGCAGGATCAGCACGGCAAGCACGACCAGCGGAGCGCCAAGCCCGCCGCGCGGCATCGATGCAAGCCTGCTCATCGATCGCTGCGACGACGCCGCGGTTCGGTTGTGAGTTCATCGTACAGGGCGAGCGTGGCCTGCTGCATGTCGCTGAGCCGGTAACGGGTCAACGGCTGGATCGCCGGCGCCGCGCGCATCAGATCGGCGGCACGCTCGGCCAGCCGCGCACGATCTCCGGGTGGAACCCGACCAGCCGGATACAAGTCGGTCAACAACTCGCCAACGCCGCCATGCGCATAACCAAGCACCGGTCGGCACAGGGACAGCGCCTCGATCACGGTACGACCAAACGACTCGTGCTGTGTGCTGAGCTGCAGGATCAGGGTCGACACCGCCATGACATCACGCACGTCGTCGCGCGGCACGCTGATGACGACCTGCTCGGCAACGCCAAGCTGGCTGGCCAGTGACTCGAGTTCGGCCACATAGGCTTCACGGCCTGCTTCACGCGCGCCGAGCAACAGCAGGCGTGCCTCGACTCCGCGATCCTTCAGATCGGCGAGCAGTTCGATCGCATTGGCATGACCCTTCAGGCGTGTGCCGCGAGCCGGCAGGGTCAGCAGTGGCGCACCTTCAAGCTGCGGGTACTCGGCAAAGAAACGTGTGCGCCAGGCATCATCGGGCTGATGGCCGAACGGGAATTCGGCGGCATCGACCCCGCGCGGGATCAATACGAGCCGTTGCGGACTCGTGTTCCGATAGTGACGCAGAACGTGATCACGAACCAGATTGGACACGCAGATGACGCGATCACCGCGGGCCATGATGCTGCTGTACCAGCCCGGCGAATTCAGGCCATGCACGGTGGTCACGAAATGCGGCTTCGGCGACGACATGCCGTTGATCGCGCGCCAGCCCAACCAGGCCGGCAACCGCGATCGCGCATGCACGATGTCGGCCCTGGCTTCGGCGATGATGGCGCGCAAGCGCGGCACCAACAGCAAGCTGCGCAGGGTTTTCCTGCCAATCGGCAATTCGATGTGACGACTGCCCTCGGCGACCAGTTGCCCGACCAGGCGTCCGCCTCCCGAAACCACGATCGATTCATGGCCGGCCTCGACCAGGGCACGGCCGATCTCCAGCGCCGAGCGCTCGGCACCACCGGAACTCAGCATCGGCAGCAATTGCACGACGCAAAGACGCCGATTTGTCAGATTGGAACCCTGATCGGACAAATCCACCTCACCCTGGTTGAGTTGATTCAAGCACGTCGCCTGTTCAGCCTTCGAGCACGTAGTTGGCGCCACAGTAGGGACATTTGGCCTTGCCGTCCTGATCCTCGATCGGCAGATATATCTTCGGATGCGAGTTCCACAGCGACATCGCCGGCATCGGACAGCTCAACGGAAGATCGACGCAGGTGACCCGATACAAGCTCTCGGCATTCGCGGGAATACGCGACTCGGCCGCTGGATTGCGCAATGACATGAGCAAAAACTCCCAGAAATGACGTCAGCCGTGCAGTTTAGCAGCACGGATTGTGCCAAGTACGTCACAATTGACAGGTCGAACGCCTCGCATTGCCGGCAACGATTCAGCTTCATCCTAGTTGCTCGCTGACTGGCCTAGAATGTCGAGTCGTTCGACCATGCTCGCAGCGTTTCAATTCACCACGTAGGGGAAACACCATGGATTTCTCGAAACTCATCGCCCGCGTCCAGGCCCTGCTGCTGTCACCAAAGACCGAATGGCCGGTCATCGCGGCAGAACAGGAAACCGTCGCCAACCTGTACAAGAACTACATCTTCATCCTCGCCGCGATTCCGGCCGTTGCCGGTTTCATCAAGAGCAGCGTCATCGGCTACAGCGCATTCGGCTTCACCGTACGCACGCCGATCCCAAGCGGGATCGTTGGAATGCTGGTTCAGTACGCGCTCATTCTCGGCATCGTGTACGTGCTTGCGCTCATCATCGACGCACTTGCACCGAGCTTTGGCGGTGAGAAGAACCCGATCCAGGCGCTGAAGACCTCGGCGTATGCCTATACCGCAGGCTGGGTAGCCAGCCTCGGCGTCATCGTGCCGTGGATCGGCTGGCTGATCGCGCTGGCCGGTTCGATCTATGGCATCTATCTGCTCTACATCGGACTTTCACACACGATGCGCAACCCGCCCGAAAAATCGGTCGTCTACACCATCGTCATCATCATCATCGGCTTCGTCCTCAGCCTGGTCATCGGCGCCATCGTCGCCGGCATCACGGCAGCCGGTACCACTGCTGCCACAATCGGCTTGGGCAACAGTTCCAGCAGCAGCGTCACCATCGACAGTGACAGCACCTTGGGCAAACTGGCCGCGCTGGGCCAGAAGATGGAGCAACAGGGCAAGAAGATGGAGGCCGCCCAGCGCAGCGGCGATGCCAATGCGCAGGCCGAAGCCGCCAGCGCGATGCTCGGCAGCGTGCTCGGCGGCGGCGACCAGGTCGAAGCGCTGCCGCCAGAGGCAATCAAGCCGTTCCTGCCGGAGAAGCTGGCCGGCTTCAAGCGTGAATCAATCTCGGTCGAGCGCAATGGCGCGATGGGTGTGCAGGTCAGCACCGGCAAGGCAAGCTACCGCGATGCCGACGGCAACCGCCTGGATCTCGAAGTCACCGACATGGGCGGAACCAAGGGCATCATGGCATTGGCGGGCATCATGGGCGTCGAATCCGAAAAACAGACCGAGTACGGTTACGAGAAAACCTACAAGCAGAATGGTCGCCTGATCCAGGAAAGCTGGGACAGCAGCAGCCACAACGGTGAATTCAGCATTGTTCTTGGTGATCGCTTCGCGGTGAAGCTGCGCGGAAATGGCGAGGGGCTCGACATGAACGTGCTCAAGTCGGCGCTGTCGTCGCTGGATCTCGCCGGCCTCGAAGCGATGAAGAATCAGGGCGTCAAGCGAGGCTGAGCCGACAGCGCAAGCAAACGGTTTGCGCCGATCGAATCGATGCAACCAACTGGCAACGCCGCTTCACGTTTGGCTTCCGTAGCCAGGCAGAACCCGCTTCACGGGTTCCGCCGCACAAACTTGACTGCGGGCGGCTGACCAGCCGGCTTGCTGCCGAGACTACTTCGCCTGTTTTTCCGCCACGCTGGCTTCGGTAGTGATCTGGATACGGATCGCGTCGCTGACATTCGGCACATAGGCGCCGATGCCGAAATCGCTGCGCTTGATCGTCACGCTGCCATCGAAACCGATCGTTGGCTGATTCGTCATCGGATGCACAGCGGCGCGATTGAGCCGGGCATCCAGGGTCACCGCCCTGGTCACGCCGTGGATGGTCAGATCGCCGGTCACCTTGAAATCATCCTTGCCTGCGGCAGCGACGATCTTGGTGCTCTTGAACGTAGCGGTCGGAAACTTTTCCGCATCGAAGAAATCTGCCTTCTTCAGGTGCTCGTCGAGCTTCGGCACATGCGTATTCAGACTGTCGATCGCGATCGTCACATCGACCTTCGACTCAGCCGGATGATCGGCATCAAAGGTGATGGTGCCCGCAATATTGTCGAATCCAGCACTCGGATTTGAAAAACCGAAGTGGGTCCAGGTGAAATTGGCCTGGGTGTGGTTGCCATCGATCGTATAGGTCTCGGCTGCGGCAAGTGCCGAGCTGGACGCAAGAGCGAGGGCGGCGGCGAACAGGATTTTCTGCAACATGGGTGATCTCCAGGGTGGCGGGATGGCTCAGACGATGCGGCAGGCTTCGTCAAAGGCGAATCGTTCTTCGCGTGGGTGAAGCGTGGATCGGTTGCCATAACCGATATTGATCAGGAAATTCGATTTGATCTCGGTGCCGGCAAAAAATTCCGCATCGACGCTCGCATTGTGGAATCCGGACATCGGCCCGCAATCCAGACCAAGCGCACGCAGGGCGATGATCAGATACGCGCCCTGCAAGCTGGAATTGCGAAATGCCGTCGCTGCAATCGACTCGGGCTTGCCCTCGAACCACGGCACGGCGTCCTCTTCCTTGTACAGACGTGGCAGATGCTTGTAGAACGCATGGTCGGCGGCGACGATGGCGGTGGCCGGGGCAGCCATGGTCTGCGCCAAGTTGCCTTCGGAAAGCGCCTTGCCCAATCTGGCCTTGGCATCGGCACTGCGCACGAAAACCACGCGCAGCGGCTGGCAGTTGGCACTGGTCGGGCCGAGCTTGGCCAGGTCATAGGCCTGGCCCAGCAGGACATCGTCGACCGGCTTGTCGAGCCAGGCATCGGCTGAGCGGCGATAGGTGCGTGCACTGCGGAAGATCTGGTCGAGCGCGGAATCGTTCAACGAGGTATGCATCAAAACTCCTGGCTGCGGAACCTGGGTTCCATGACGGGTTACAGTTTGGCGGTATAGGATCCTGGTTCAATGCGTCCAACAACAACGGATTGCTGCCGTCGGGTGGACAATGCCTGGGGGCGCGGCGCGCACACCATGCCCGGCAGCCTGCCGGATCCTACTCGGCCGCTCTGCGAATCCACAGGATAGCGAAGGAAAACTGATTGTCGTCTGACTTGTCCAACCCGAGCTGCTGGGTCATCAGCGATGGCGCGGCGGGCAATCATCGCCAGGCAATGGCGCTGGCCGTTGCGCTCGAACTCGCCCCGCGCGTGATCAGTCTGCGCCTGCGCCAGCCCTGGGACTGGCTGGCGCCACGGCTGCAAGTCGCTGCGCGCCAGGCGATGGAGGATCGCAACGGCTTGCCGATCGCGGCGCCGTGGCCGGATATCGCGATCGGCTGTGGTCGCCGTGCCGCGTTGCTGACGCGCTGTCTGCGCGGATGGAGTGGAGGTCGGTGCTTCACGGTACAGATCCTCGATCCGCGCATTGCCCCCACCCGGTTCGATGCCGTGGTGGTTCCGCGGCATGATCGACTGCACGGCGCCAACGTCATCGAGACCCTGGGCTCATTGAATACGATCGACGATGCCTGGCTGGAACAAGGTCGTACGCAATTTCCCGCATTCGCCGACCTGCCCCGCCCACGCACCGCCGTCCTCATCGGTGCCTCGACAGCGGCGGTCAAGCTCGACGATGCCTGGTTCGAAGCCTTGTTGCAGGCCCTCGAACAACGCCAGCGAGCCGAGGGCGGCAGCTTTCTGGTCAGTACCTCGCGGCGCACGCCGGCCGAGCGAGTCGCACAACTGCGCAAGACATTCTCGCCCTGGCCCGGAAAATTCTGGGCGGCGACGGACGCCGGCGAGAACCCCTACCCCGGTCTGCTCGCCTGGGCCGATCGCATCATCGTCAGCCCCGATTCGGTCAACATGATTTGCGAGGCCTGCGCGACCGGCAAGCCGGTGCATGCGTTTGCCCCGCTGCCCATCAGCGGCAAACTCGGCGCCTTGCATGAGGCACTGGCGCAAAACGGCCATCTGTCGCCGCTGCAATCGGCACAGCACGGCCCGGCAGCGCCCCTGCGTGAAATGTCAGGCGTCATCAGACAGATTGACGTCCGCTGGCGATCACAACGGGCCGACGCAAGCTGAGCGCGAACCTGACCCTCAGGCGAACGCATGACCACACGCGTCAGGCGGGCACTCCTTGCTGCCGATGGCAGAGTTTTTCGCGAATGTACGAATGACCCCATGAGCGCCTGGTTCCGCACACCTGCGGATCCGCATATCGAGGGAGTCATCCACCATGAAACCGAATCTCGCCTTGTTCGCGACGCTGTCCCTGCTTGTGCACACCACTGCCTTGCCCGCTGCCACATTCACCGTCGATATTGCCGCAGACGATGCCGACGCCCACGACATCAATCCCGGCAACGGCGTGTGTGCAGACACATTTGGATCGTGCCCGCTGCGCGCGGCATTGGAGGAAGCCAATGCATCGGCGGGCACCGATACGATCCTGTTCGCCAATGGCTTTACCAATGTGAACCTGGTCATCAGCGCGACCGAGGGATCGCTGCCGCCGATCACAGGCCGGGTCAATATTCTCGGTTCGTCGATCGACGCCTACAATTCCTCGGCCACCCTGCTGCGCGATGCGCCACCCCAATTCTTCATCGACGGCAGCGCTTTGCCTGCCGGAAGTTCAAGCGGCCTGATTTTCAGTGGCGCGGGCGCATCTGGCAGCATTGTCTCGGCGATCGGCATCGTGCGCTTTCCGGGCAATGGGGTTCTTGCCGCGTTCGGTGCCGACAACCTGATCATCGAGCGCAACTACATTGGTGTGCGTGCCAATGGAACGGCTGCGGGCAACGGCGGTCATGGCATCCACGCGACCAGCAGCGGCGGTCACCGCATCGGCAAGGCACGCAACGGCGCTGGTACGGCGTTCACCAGCCTTGGCAACGTGCTTTCTTCCAATGGATTGTCTGGTGTGCGTCTGGAATCCTCGAATGGCAACGACGTGCGTGGCAACCTGATCGGTATCGCACCTGCGGGTAGCGGCGATCGCGGCAATGGCAGCTATGGCATCCAGCTCAGCGGCACCGACAACGACATTGGCGACTACGTCGCTACGGCCAGTGCCGGCAACTACGTCGCCGGCAACAATCAGGGTGGCGTCTTTTCGGTCGGCAACAGCAACCGCTTCTACGCGAACACCCTGGGCAAGGGTGAAACCGGCGGCTTCATTGACAGCGAAGCGGACGGAATTGTTGTCATCGGCGACACCAACTTCATTGGCAACAGCGACCGTGGACGCAACCGGATATTCGAGCACTCGGCAGGCAAGGCCATACGCCTGGGTGTCAGCGGGGGCACCGGAGCGAACAGCAATTTCGTGCTCAACAACGAAATCGGCAGCGCCGGAACAGCCGTTGCGTCGAACTTTTCCAGCAATGGCGCGGGCATTGCTGTCGACAAAGGCAACAGCAATGCGATTCTTGACAATATCGTGATCAACTCGCGAGGCAACACCCCCGCTGGAAACGGCGACGGCATCCGTGCAGTTGGCGACAACAACACCGTTTCGGGCAACCAGGTCGGGTTCGTTGATTCGCCGTCGGGTCCGCTTGGCGAATCGAACATGCAGGGAATCACCGTCGCCGGCAACAACAATACGATCGGCAGCGCGGGCAGCCGCAACCAGGTTGGCGCCAATGCCGGGGTCGGCATTGGTGCGGCAGGCAATGGCAATGTGGTGCGCTTCAACTATATCGGCGTCACCGATACCTATGTCCGCATCCGCAATGCCTCCATTGGACTGTCGATGATAAACGGATCCGGCGTCCGCGCCGAGAGCAACTTCATCGGACACAACCAGAGCGTTGGCATGCTCTTGTTCAACATATCCAATTCCGTGTTCCTGAGCGGCAACTTCATCGGAGTAACGCCGACCGGCGGCAACATGGGCAATGACGGCGGCGGCGTGCGCATCATTAATTCCAGCAATTCCGACCTGCAGCAGAACCGGATTGCTTTCAATGGCGGCGACGGCATCGAAACCGACAACAACTCCAGCGGCATGGCCTGGTTCCAGAACTTCATGTACGCCAATAGCGGAATCGGTATCGATCTCGGCCAGAACGGCCCCACGCCCAACGATCCGGGCGATGTCGACGAGGGCCCGAATCGCCTGCAGAACTCCCCGGTAATCCAGAGTGCACTCCTGGACACCGTCGCATTCCCGCCGACGCTGACCATCAGCTATCGAGTCGACTCCAATGCCGGCGCTTCGGCTTATCCCCTGTTCGTCGATTTCTACTGGAGCGACATGGACGAAAGTGCGCAGGGTCGATTCTTCCTCGGCACCGATTTCGCCTATTCGACGCCGAACGCGCTACGCACGATCACCCTCAACTTCGTCGACGGTGTCCCCGGCGGCTGGCTCACCGCCACGGCCCTGGATCAGGATCGCAACACCTCGGAACTGGGCGCCCGCTTCCAGTTTGGCAATCCGTTTGACCGGATTTTCGCCGACGGTTTCGAATGAGTAGAGGGTTGGCGCAAGCGGATCCTTGCGCTTGCGCCGACCGCCCGGACAGTTCATGTTGGATCTGGCTTGAGTGATCGGAGCTGTGGTGATGCAGGATCAGGAAATCAGTCATTGGCAAAAAGCCGTCGCCCTCTACCGCGATCTATTGCCAATGTCCGAAGAGGCGCGCAAGCAGCATTTGGACAGTCTCGATGAATCCGCCGAAGTCCGTGCGAAATTGCACCAGCTTCTGCTTGCCTCGCAGGACGCGGAGGCGAACTCTGTTGAGGAAAAGGTTGATCGCCTGATCGACCGGCTCGGTCGCAGCGTTGGCGCTGACGCTGAACCTGATCTCTCAGCTGAAGCACTGATCGGTCGCCTGATCGGCAACTGGAGCGTGATTCGCGAACTCGGCCGCGGCGGCATGGCCACGGTGTTTCTGGTCAAGCGCAATGGCGTCGACTTCGAGCAGTTCGGTGCGCTGAAACTGCTCTCGTTGCTGATGCTGGCCGCCGGCGGCGCGAAGCGATTCGCCCGCGAGCAGCAATTGCTTGCGCGCATGCACCATCCGAATATCGCCATGCTGCTCGATGGTGGTGTTGCCGAGGACGGCACACCCTATCTGGTCACCGAACTGGTCGAGGGCAGCGATCTGCGCACGTATTGCGAAGAGCGCGCACTGGCTCCGCGCGAGATCGTCGATCTCTTGCTGCAGGTCTGCGCGGCAGTCAGTCACGCCCACGGCAATCTGATCCTGCATCGCGACATCAAGCCGTCGAACGTCATGGTGACCACCGCCGGCCAGGTCAAACTGGTCGACTTCGGCATCGGCAAGCTGGCCGAGGATGCTGTCGATGCTACGCAGTCCCGCGTGTTCACGCCGAAATACGCAGCCCCCGAGCAATTGCGGGGAGATGCCGTCAGCACGGCAACCGATGTGCATGGCCTTGGCACGCTGGGCCGCACCTTGCTCGGCACCGCCGTTGCCGAATATCGCGAGCTTGATCGCATCTTTGACATGGCAACCCATGACGAGCCTTCTCGGCGCTACGCCAGCGTCGAGAGTCTCGCTCGCGACCTTCGCAACTGGCTCGAAAATCGACCGATCGCAGCGGTCGCCGATTCACCAGGCTATCGAGCCCGCAAGTACCTGCGTCGACATCGTGGCGCGGTGGCTGCCGCAGGCGCGATCCTGTTCACCGCGGTGGCTGGCCTGAGCCTGGTGCTCTGGCAGGCCCGGCAAACACGTGAACAACTGGCGATATCCGAGCGCACCACGCAATTCCTCGTGCAGTTGTTTGAACTGGCCGATCCTGTCGTCGCCAAAGGTTCACCGACAACCGCACGGGATCTGCTCAGCCGCGCGCGCGGCACACTCGCGACGATCAGCGAAGACACCGTTCGTGATCGCCTGGTCTACGCCATTGCCGAGGCCTACTACGGCATGGCCGACTTCGCCGAGGCGGCAGAACTTCTGGGCAAGCAGTTGTCGCGGCCGATCGCCGAACAGCCTATCGAAGTGCAATTGTTGCTGGCCCGATCAAGCTTCGAAAGTGGCCGCACGGCTGAGTCGATAGCCTTTCTCGAAGGCATGCAACCTGCGCCCGAGTATGCCTACCGCGTGCACGGCCTGCTTGGACGCTACTTGAGTTCCGGCGGGCAATTCGCGCGCGCCGATGTGGAGCTCGCGAGGGCACGTGCAGCCATGCCAAAGTTGGCTTCGGCACCCGATGTGATCGAGGTTCTTGCTGCGGTGGCACGCAATGATATCCGTCAGGCCCGTTACGCGGAATCGCTGCTGGTTCTCGAGCAGGCGCTTGGCCAGGCCAGAGCCGCGGAATTGCCGCTGAGCGAAGCCGGAATCGAGCAGATGCTGGCCCAGGTCGCCAAGATCCAGGGCCGGCACACCGATGCCCTGGCGCATATCGAACGGGTACGCGACCTGTTCGCGCCGATCTACGGTGAGGAACACAGCGCCATGATCGAGCTCGACAAGACGCAGGCGGATATCCTCAAGGAGCTTGGCAGGCATGCGCTTGCCGTGGAAATGCTTGAGCGCGCCGTGGCCAATGCGCGTAGCCACCTGGGCGACAGCGCAACGACGACCAATGCGCTCAACTCCCTGAGCATGACCCATGCGGCAGCCGGCAACTTGGAGGCCGCCATCTCCAGTGGCCTGGAAGCCAATGAGGCCCTGATTCGGTTGGGCGACGCTGACCATCCAATCCGCGCCAACGTGCTGGCCAACGTGGCCGACTATCAGATCAATGTCGGAGATCTGGAAGGCGCGCAGAAGCATCTGACCATTGCCGACGGCATCCTCGCCCACTCCCTGCCTACCGGTCACCCGGTTGCGATTCATGTGCAGTACCAGTTGCAGCGGATCGCCATTCGACGCGGAAACATCAATGCCGCCCTGGTCAGGCTGACCGCGCTGGCAACAATGGCATTGAAGTCACCGGGACCGGGCAATGGCCTGACCCAGTCGATTCTCAGCAGTGCCGGGCGGCAGAGCCTGCGCCTGGGCCGCATCGACTCGTCGCTCGACTGGTTCGAGCAAGCCCGGGAGGCGACGCGTCCGCGTGGCGAAGAGTCCGAACGCTACCTCGCTGCGACGGCCGATCTGGCCGAGGCGATGCTGGCTTCCGGGCGTACGATCGAAGCGCAAAGCCTGCTCGACTCCGTGCTCGCGGCACGCGCTTCGGTGAGTCCGGAATTTGAAGCCAGCCTGCGCCTGCGCGAAGCGCAATTCGCCCTGCAACGCGGCGACCGCGATCTGGCAAACACGTTCCTGCAATCAGCACTCACCCTGATGCCGGAAGAATCACTGGTGCGCGCCGACTGGGCGCCCGAGATCACCGCGCTTGCGGCCACGATCGACGGGTAAGGCAGCGTGCCAGTTCAGTCGGCGAGGCGCGCGCCCAGGAACGCCCGTGCGCAGGACCAGTCACGATGCAGGCTGCGTGCGGATCGCCCGGTCAATTGCGCGATGTCGTCCATCGACAGGCCTGCAAAGAAGCGTAATTGCACAAGTTCCATAAGATCGGGCTCGACACGCTCAAGCTCCTGCAAGACCTGATCAAGAGCCAGCATGTTGGCATCGGTATTGACCTCGCCAAGATTGGCACCGGTGAGGGTGACGAACTGCAGATCGCCACCGCGCTTTCCAGCCGACGATGCACGCGCGGAATCAACCAGGATCTGGCGCATCGCCGCAGCCGCGCAGGCGAAAAAATGCTGCCGATTGACCAGATCCAGGTGCTGCGCACCGATCAGTTTCAGATAGACCTCGTGGACCAGCGCCGTTGCCGTCAGGGTCTGCTCGGGGCCGCGCTGCACCCGATTGCGGGCCAGCACCCTGAGCTCGGCATGCAGGCGAGTGAAAACTTCGTCCAGCGAGGCCCGCGTACCGTCGTTTGCCTGATTGAGTAGCTCGGTGATCTCCGACATGGACTATTGCCATCCATCAACTAGCGGTTCTCGCCCATCAACGCGCTAATCGCGCATGCAAGTGATCGGCTGAACCCGCAGACTACCACTGACCGGCGAATTCACCGCCCACGGGAAGACGTCACGACGGCTTCATCACCATCAGCCAGAAGATCAGCAGCACGCTCAGAAACGCGGGCCATCCGAGCCAGAACCACCAACGCATGACGGCGTGATAGGCCGGCGGCAGGGGTGAACCAGTGACGCTTGCTGCCTGCGCCAGCCGATGGGCGCGAATCTGCAGCCACAACACCGGCAGCCAGCACGCGCCGATGACGAAAAAGAGAACCAGCGCCGATCGGATCCAGAACACGCCATAGCCAATGCCCAGCCGATGGACCAGCCACACGCCTGTCGCCAGCTGGATGATCACCGCCGGCGCAGTGAAGCAGGTATCGGCGATGACAACGATGCGCGTGGTCTCGGCGATGACGCGCGCATCACCGCGCCGATGTGCCATCCACATGAAGAAGGCGATGCCCAGACCGGTGCCGAACAACAAGGTCGAGCTCATGATGTGCAGCCACTTGATCCACAGATAGTCCATGCCTACCTCCGCTCCGCCAGCACCCATGCCAGCGCAAGCGCAGGCAGGATGATCAGGTTCTTGGCCAAGCCACCGAGCGGCTCCAGCCAGAGTGTGGGCAAGATCAGACCGAACACGGCCGTATAGGCGAGTACGCTCGTTGCCATCAAGGCGATCGCCCAGCGCGGGCGCCAGCCCGATAGCAGCCAGCCGGCCAACAGCAAGTCGATCATGCCTGTTGCACGCGCCAGAGCGGTCACGGGCAAGGCCTGCAGCGCCGAACCCTGGGCCATTGCCTCGATCGTCGTTGCCGGCGTCAGCCAGCCGGCAAGCGCCGAAAGCAACCATACCGCGACGATCGAAAAGTGCAGCAGTGGGGCGAGAAAATACGCCTGTGCCTGCCAGCGATCCTGGACCTGGCTCGACTGCGTTGCGAGCACTTCGTCAAGCGCGCGCGGCACTGTTGCGAAATCCCTGAGCAAGCGCGGGCCGGCATCAGCGCCTGTGATATTGCCGCGTCTGAGCATTCGCCACATCGTCTCGCCGACCGGACCGCGACCCAGTCGCTGACCGAGCCAGACCTGCACCGAAACCAGAAACTCCGGCACCGCGAGGAACCGGTTTCCGCCAATGCGCAACCAGCGTCGCCATGCCGATTGATAGTCGCGCAACGAGATCGGTTGCGGCCCGCCGACTTCGTAGATGCCACGCGGGTCACCCTCAACCGCGCCGGCAACCAGGGCGGCGAGATCCTCGGCCGCCACCGGCTGGATCGCCCAGCGACCCTCTCCGGGCAACAGCGAGAACATCGGGAAACCGGCCAGCGCACGCAGCAGCGAAGTGCCTCCGTAGGAACCGGATATCGCGTAGACGACGGATGGACGCAGCACCACCGCACGCAACGGCAAGCCCAACAGGAATTCATCGAAGCGATGCTTCGATTCGATGAAGCGACCATCGGCCGGGATGCCGAGTGCGGAGATCTGCACGAAAGTACCGATGCTCGCTTCGACACAGGCCGATGCCAGGGCCATCGGTGCGGCGACATGAATGGTCTCGAAGGATTGCCGGCCTGTTTCACGCAGGATTCCGGACGCATTCACGACGATATCGACATCGACCAGGATCGGGCGCCAGCTCTGCACGGTCAGCAGCCGGCTCAGATCGACAATCCGGTTGTCGCTGCCACCGCCGGCTTCGCGAACTCCGTTTAGCACCCGCCAGCCGCGAGCACGCAGCGAGGCCGCGATGAATCCGCCGATAAACCCATGCGCACCGACGACCAGGGCAGTGCGCTTGCGCAACGGATCACGGGATGAGGATGCCGGCATCGGCTCAGTCAAAAGCCAGATCGAGTTCGCGGGCAACCTGCAGGACACTGCGCGTGGCCGCGTCGAGTTCATTGTCGCGCGCGGCCATACGTGGCCGCGCATCCAGTTTGGCTGCCAGGGAACGCCCAAGCAGAAGCATGTGCGCCTCGCGCAACTTGCTGGCCTGGCTTGCATCGAGCAGCCGGGCTGATGCCGCCATCTCGATCAGATCGATGCTGTTGGTGACACCAAGCAGGCGTGGGTGCGTCGAGGCGTGTTCGAGGACGAGGGCCTGGAGCAGGAACTCGATGTCGACGAGGGCGCCGAGTCCCTGCTTGAGATCGAGCATCGTCTCGGTCGATCGATCGCTCTCCTTGCGCCAGCGCGTGCGCATCTCGACGATCTTCTTGCGCAGCTCGGGGCCATAGATGCGCGCATCGAGCGCCTGCGCCCGCGCTTCGCCAAAGCGTCGGCCGAGAGCAACATCGCCTGCGACGGCGCGCGCACGCACGAGAGCCTGGTGCTCCCAGGTCCAGGCCCGCTCGCGCTGATACGCCGAGTACGCTTCCAGGCTGGTCACCAGGAGTCCCTTGCCGCCGTCCGGGCGCAGGCGGATGTCAACTTCATAAAGACGTCCCGAGCGGGTCAGCATGGTCAGCATATGCACGAAACGCTGAGCCAGGCGCGCGTAGTAGCGCGCGCCATCGAGCGGCTTGGGGCCATTGGATTCGAGCGCCGCGAGACTGCCGTCATAAACGAACACCAGATCCAGATCCGAGCCGAATCCGAGTTCGATGCCGCCAAGGCTGCCGTAACCGATCACGGCCATGCCGGCACTATCGCCGTAGCGTTCATCGATACTGCCGTGAGTGGCAACCAGATCGCGTTCGGCGATGCGCAACACCGAGGCGAGCACCGCTTCGGCAACCGCAGCCAGGGCCCGCGCAGTCTGCTCGGCATCGAGACGATTGCCGAGAAAGGCGAGGCCGATTCGAAACAGCGCGGCGAGTCGCTGTTCCTGGATAAGGTCGATCTCGCGCTCGGGATCCGGGTCACCGACGCCGGCCAGGCGCCGCTGGATTTCCGCTTCGACTTCATCGCGATTGGGTGGCGGCCCCTCGATCCGCTCGTCAAACAGTTCATCGAGCAGCAGTGGATGCGTGATCACGCGCTCGGCGAGCAGGGCGCTGGCGGCAAATACGGCGGTCAGACGCTTGAGCGCGACCGGCTGCTCATCGAGCAGGGCCAGATAGGCCGAACGCCGGGCAACGGCATTGACCAGACCGATCAGACGCACCAGGCACGCACTTGGCGCGGCACTTTCGGCAGCCGCGGCAAACAGAGCCGGCATGACCCGATCGATGCGCTCGCGTGAACGCACGGCCGCAGCGCGCAGAATCGGACTGCCGAGGAATCCCTCGAGTGCGGTGACGACCGGCTCGACCGGGTCGAAGCCGGCATCGACGAATGCCTGGATATCCACGCCCGATTCCGTGCATTGCTGCCACACCGCATTCCAGGCCGCCGTGCTCGCCGAACTTCGCGCCTGGCGTGCGGGTGCCATGATCGCATCGAACTCTTCGCTGACGGCCGCGCGATGACGATCAAGCTCGGTGACCAGGGCGCTCCACTCGGCATGACCGAGGGCGAGCGCGATGCGCTGGCGCTGCTGCGTGTCGGCCGGCAGTTCATGGGTCTGCTGGTCGGCGAACATCTGCACGCGATTTTCGAGCCGACGCAGAAATCGATAAGCCTCGGCCAGCCGCTTCGCGCGCTTGGCGCTGATCAGGCCAAGCTGTTCGCAGACCGACAATGCAGGCAGCAAGCCACGCACGCGCAGGGCCGGTTCGCGGCCGCCCCGGATCAACTGCATGAGCTGGATGATGAATTCGATTTCGCGAATGCCGCCGGGCCCGAGTTTGATGTGGTCGGCCAGATCCTTGCGCGCCACTTCGGCATCGATGAGTCCCTTCATCTCGCGCAGGCCGGCGAACGCGGTGTAGTCAAAATAGCGGCGAAACACGAACGGGCGCAGGGTCGCGAGCAGACGCGTGCCGGCCGCCTTGTCGCCGGCCACGGGCCGTGCCTTGATCCAGGCATAGCGCTCCCAGTCGCGACCTTCGCGCTGGTAGTACTGCTCCATCGCCGAGAACGACAGGGCGACACGACCGACATTGCCAAACGGGCGCAGGCGCAGGTCCACGCGATAGACAAAACCATCCGGCGTGCGATCGGCGAGCAGCGAAATCAGATGCTGGGACAACCGTGAATACCAGACCTCGGCATCGAGGGGTCGTCCACCGTCGCTGCTGATGCCGGCCTCGTCATAGGCAAGCACGAGATCGACATCCGAGGAAAAATTGAGCTCGGCGCCGCCAAGCTTGCCGAGGGCGAGCACGACCAGGCGCTGCACCTCGCCGGTTTCCAGGCGAATCAGGCCATGGCGTTCGGCCAGCTGGCGTTCGGCGTGGCGCAAGCCGACTTCGAGACAGACCTCGGCGAGCACGCTGGATCCGGCCAGGGTAGTCTCGATCTTGTCGATGTTGTTCACATCACGCCAGATCAGGCGGATCGATTCACGGCGGCGGAAACGCCGGATCTCGCTGCGAAATTCGATATCGGACAGATTCATGGAAAACGGCGCGGTACGCGCATCGGCGTGACGCGGGTCATTCATCAGGCGAACCAGATCCGGGCCTAGCAACTGCGGATCCTGGCAGAAGCTCTCGAAGGCAAAATCACTGGCGAGCAAAACCTGATCGAGATGGCTGTCGACACCGGCGTCGTCGTAGAACGGCACGCCTGCTTCACGGCACAGCGACTCAAGTCGCGACAGGCGCTGATCGATCAGGATCGCGATGGCTTTCGGACGGACTGGATTCGGCATGCGCCGATTCTGGCAGCCGCCTTGGGCCACGGCCAGCATCGGCAGGCGGCACTTGCGCGGCAGCCTGCCTGCGGGCAGGCTGCGCATCCGCGTGGGCATGGGGCGGCAACAACCTCGATCGACCTGCACGGCGCTGCGCTGAACGGATGGGAGATCGCGTTCAGTATTTCTGACGATTCGATTCACCCCCCACTCAGCCGCGCGACCCGAGAGTGCGCAGTTGCCGATTCCACTGGATCCGCTGCCGAACAATGACCGCCATCCCGCATCACGCTTCGCTCAAGCAGAACCTGCCGCAGCTGCTCTGGCTGCTGCTGGTCACCGCTATCTTCGCGATCAGCGCAAGCTGGCTGGATCCCGCGCTGGGCTGGCCGGTCAGCGATCCAGGCTGGTCGCATGCCGGCCTGGTGGCGATCAACATCCTGCCATTCGTGCTGATCGTCGTCGCGCTCAGCGCGCTGACCCGCCGGGTCGTGCTGTCAAGCTGGATCGGCCTGCTCCTGCTGGTCGGCAGCCACACGGCCAATGCCATCAAGCTGCAGCAACTCGAAATGCCATTGTTGCCCGGCGACTTCCATTTTCTTGAGGAGCTCGGTTCGGCGCTGCCGTTGTTTGTCCATTACATCGGCTCAAGTTTCCTGCCCCTGCTGGTCGCCGTCGCGCTGCTGGCCCTGACTCTTGCCCTGTTCCGCGAGGCGGCATGGCCGATGATGCGCGGCTGGACGCGAGTCGGCGTTGCCGTGGTCACACTCGCGCTCGGCATCGGCATCGTCCAGGGCTGGGCGCCGTGGCGCCTGGTCTACAGCGCCAATCGCCTCGCATTCGAGCCATGGTCGGTGGTCGACAGCGCGCGCAAGGCCGGCATGGTCGGCAACCTCGTCCTCTACAACTGGGAGCTGGCCAGGCGCCAGGAGCTTCACCCAGACCGCAGCGCCGCGCGCGAGCTGGTACGCGCAAACGTCGATGCGTTGCGCGCGCGCCTGAGTCCGAACACCTCGACGCTGGCCATGCCGAGCGGCAGCCAGCCGGACATCGTCATCATCCAGAGCGAATCGCTGTTCGATCCGGTGCGCCTGAAGAATGCGCCGGCCAACACTTATCTGCCGAATTTCCATCGCCTGGCCAAGCGCGGCCTGGCCGGCGAGCTGCAAGTACCGACCTTCGCCGGCGGCACGATCCGTACCGAGTTCGAAGTGCTGACCGGACTGGCCCTCGCGTTCTTTCCTGGCGTGCAGTACCCCTATTTCGAGATCGCCGACCGGCCGATCCCGGGCATCGTGCGCACGCTGTCGCGGCAGGGTTATCAAACCACCGCCATCCACCCGAACAGCGGCGTGTTCTGGAACCGCAATCAGGCCTACCAGCAGCTGGGTTTTGAGCGCTTTATCGACGAAAAGGCGTTCTCCAAGGATGACATCGTCGGCCTGTTCACCGGCGATGCCGCGCTGACCGATCATGTGCTTGCCCAACTCGATCAGGACGGGCCGCCGCAACTCATCTTCGCGGTCACCATGGAGAATCATGGCCCGTTCGACTGGCGTCCGGGCCTCGATGCCAAGCGCCTGGCGGCGATGAAGATGCCGCCCGGCCTCGATCAGGGCGGCGAATACTGGATGCGCAATTATCTGTATCTGCTCGGCGACGCCGATCACGAGCTGGGCCGCCTTGCCGATGCCCTGCAGAAGCGCAAGCGCCGCACCTTGCTGCTGTTCTACGGCGATCACCTGCCGGCCTTGCCGCCGGTCTACCACCAGATCGGCTTTGCCGACGGCAAGGGTGCAAAAACCCAGCCGGTGCCGTGGCTGCTGCTCGACAATCGGCGCAATCTGGCCGACCACAGTCCGATGGACACGACCGCCTGGATGCTGCCAAGCATTCTGCTGGAAACGGCCGGGATCGGCGGCGATCGCTACTTCGCGACGCTGGGCGCCCTGCGTGATTCCCTGCCTGCCGATGTCATGGCCTCGGCAACCGCCTTGCCCGGCGAGCTGCGTGCGCTGGGCCAACTGCGCTATCGCGGCGAGCTGGAACCGGTCATCGACAGCGCCCTGAATGGCGTGAGCGATCAGCGCGATACCGCCATCGCGCCATAGGCCAGCAACTGCTCGGCAACTGCTCCTGCGTTGCTCTACCTCCCGCATCCATGCAGTCGTCCTGCGTTGCTGGCATACATGCCCTCCATGGCAATCGCCAGCAATTGCTCGGCAACTGCTCCTGCGTTGCTCTACCTCCTGCATCCGTGCAGTCGTCCTGCATTGCTGGCATACATGCCCTCCATGGCAATCGCCAGCAATTGCTCGGCAACTGCTC
>CAYMHF010000010.1:88289-124420 GCA_964390215.1 uncultured Dokdonella sp.
TCCTGCATCCGTGCAGTCGTCCTGCATTGCTGGCATACATGCCCTCCATGGCAATAAAAAAAACCCGCCGAGCATTGCTGCATCGGCGGGTTCTCCCTCCCCACGAGGTTAACGCAATACTAATGATTTTTCGACGGTTGCCACGCCGCAGCGCAGCATTGGCAAGTCGGGAGACCGTGTCGGGACCGCACCTCGCAGTCACATTCGCTTCGCCGCAACTTTTGAATGAGCAGGCACACCCCCGATCAGCGTGAAGCAATTCACGGATCGCGTGCAAAACCGCGCACGTGACGGCATCGCCTTACACCCCTACCATGCGCGCTCTTTTCAATCGGGGAGTTGTCATGCGATTCATTGCCTTGGCGCTGGTTGCCGCAGTCGCGTCGACGTCGGCATTCGCCGGCGAAAACATCATGCTCGTGCTTGATGCCTCGGGTTCAATGTGGGGCCAGATCAATGGCAAGAGCAAGGTCGAGATCGCCCGCGAGACCGTCGCCGACATGCTTGGCACCTGGAAGGCGGACAACGCCATCGGCCTGGTCGCCTACGGCCATCGGCGCAAGGGCGATTGCGGCGATATCGAAACCCTGATCGAGCCGGGTCCGCTCGACAGGAGTGCATTCCTCGCGACCGTCAACAATCTGAATGCCAAGGGCATGACGCCGCTTTCGGCCGCAGTCAAACATGCCGCCGGCGTGCTCAAGTCGACCGAACAAAAGGCCACCGTGATTCTGGTTTCCGATGGCGAGGAAACCTGCAACCTCGATCCCTGCGCCGTCGGTGCGGAGCTGGAGAAGAGCGGCGTCGACTTCACCGCGCATGTGATCGGTTTCGATGTCAGCGACCCGAAGCATCAGGCGCAATTGCGCTGCCTTGCCGAGAACACCGGCGGGCGCTATTTCAATGCGCGCAATGCCGATGAACTCGGCGCGGCGATCGAGGGTGCAGTCAGCGCGAGCACCGAACCGCCACCACCACCCGCCACGGCCACCGTGGCGGCGAACGGCCCGCTGACGATCACCAGCGAAGTCGAAGTCTCCTGGAGCGGCCCGGCCGATCGCGGCGACTATGTAACCTTCGCACCGGTCGGCTCGAAGGACGGCGCCTATCTCGACTATGTCGTCGTCGGAAGTAAGGAAAAGACCGCCGACAAGGGCGCCGTCACCCTGCGCGCACCGGCCGCATCCGGCCCGATTGAATTGCGCTATGTCAGCCCGATCCGCAAGGACAGCGTGCTCGCGCGTGTCGTACTCGATGTCGGCGATGCCGAAGCCAGCATCGAGGCGCCCGACAGCGTGCCGGCCGGGAGCAAGGTCAAGATCACCGCACGCGGTCCGGTTGGCAGTGGCCACTGGGTCGGCTTTGCGCCGAAGGGCAGCCCGATTACTGCATATCTGACGTACGGCCGTCCCAACGCAGCAGTTACCGAGCTGGAACTGATGCCGCCGTCCGAACCCGGCGAATACGAACTTCGCTATGTGCTCAACGAACGCGAGCGCATCATCGCCTCACGTCCGATCACGGTCACCGCAAGCGCCGCCAGCGTCAGCGGCCCGAGCACGGCGATGGCCGGCGACACGGTCACGATCAAGGCCAGCGGTCCGCAAGGATCAGGGCACTGGATCGGCTTCGCACCGGCCGGCAGCGATGTAACCCAGTATCGCGACTACATCCGTCCGCAAGGTGCGAAAACCGAGGGCACGCTGATGGCACCGACGGAAGCCGGCGACTACGAACTGCGCTATGTGCTCAACGAGCGCGAGAAAGTCGTCGCCTCGCAGCCGATCAAGGTGACGGCTGCCGTCGCCAAGCTTGATGCGCCGGCCAGCATGGCCACAGGCGAGCAGATCACGGTCAAGTTCGCAGGCCCTCATCATGGCAGCCACTGGATCGGCTTCGTCCAGCGCGACACGCTGGACTATCTCGACTACGTGAGCGTCCCGCTTGAAGGTGATTCTGTTGTGCTCCGAGCGCCGGATGACGCTGGCGACTACGATCTCGTCTTCGTCATCGACAAGACCGCCATTGCACGCAATCCGGTGACGGTGCGCTGACGACAGGGCCGCAACCGAAATGAAGTCCTTGTTGATCGTCTGGCATAGCCGCACCGGCGCAACCGAACAGATGGTTGGCGCTGCGCGCGAATCGGCGGCGGCAGTGAAAGGCGTGCAGGTGAACGCGTTGCGTGCCGATCAGGCATCGGCGGCCGATGTGCTGGACGCCGATGCGCTGCTGTTCGCCGCACCGGAAAATCTCGCTGCGCTATCGGGAGCAATGAAAGAATTTCTCGACCGCAGCTACTATGACCTGCTTGATCACTGCAACGGCAAGGCGTATGCGTCGATCATTTGCGCGGGCTCCGACGGCGAAGGCGCACAACGTCAACTCGACCGCATCGCCAAAGGCCTGCGTCTTCGACGCGTCGCCCCACCGCTTATCATCAACACTGCCGCACATAGTCGCGAGGCGATCCTTGCGTCGAAGCAGCTCGGAACCAAGGATCTCAACAAGGCGCGTGAACTCGGCACACTACTCGCCGAGGGGATCCATCTTGGAATCTTCTAACGAATGCGGCAATTGCTCGTGGCGACGAATCTCAATCCAATGCATTTCCTGACAAACCTCGAACCTCAGCCACGGCTCTTTGACCAGCGCTTGCCCCAACCAGTCCAGCGAGGCGAACCGCCAGTTCAGCGCCAGCGTGCCGGAGCGCCTGGCCAGCGCCGCCTGGGCATCCGTCGGCAGCGTTGCATCCGTTTGTGCGTAGATCAGGTTCGCGTGGATCGATCCGGGGTGCTTGGGAGGGGCTGGAACATCGAGATCCAGATGCATGCCGTCGGTTTCAAATCGGGTGTGCAGGCTGGCTTCGGCAATCACCTGCTCGGCGGCCGAGGTAACCTGCATCGGCACTTCAACGTCAAACTTTCCGCCATATGCAAACCAGCCGCGTTGCCAGTGCAGATCAAAATTCAGTCGGCCCTGCAAATCGTCCTTGGCAAAGCCAGGCGTCCAGTGTCCGGAGGAATCGACATCGAACCTCATGCCGGCAAGCTCGCCTTGCACGCGCAGCGCAGCGTCGGTCAAGGCCAGCGTTGCCAAGCCGGATGTCTCCTCGCGACGATGCGAGTCAATCTCGAACCGGCCCGATGCGCTGCCATTGCGCAGAAAATCGTGCCCGTCACGGCTGACGCGCATCGCCGTGAGATCAAATGTCGAGGGCAGAATCTGCCACGGCCCGCCGCGCATCTGCTTGACCATGCCAAAGCTGGCGCCACCGAGCATGTCGATATCAAAACCAGGCATGTTGGCGTGTTCGATCTGCGCGGTGCCGATGCGCTCAAGACGAATCGTCCAGCCCTTCGGCCGGACCGGCGGCGGCAACATGTCCAGTGCAACGCGTTGAACCTCGCCCTGCACCACGCCCGCCTCGATCCCCGCGCCGAAGATCCGGATTGCCGCTGCCAGACAACGAGGGCATCGTAGGCAGTTACTCTAGCAACAGCTACGTGGTGTTCGCTCCTGCCAGCAGCAGCCCGATCCCGCCAATCCTCGCCGCTAAAGCGTGCTCCTTCGAAAAACAATCATCGAAACGAACCCGGAATATTCACCTCCGTTCAATCCGTCAGAATATCGCTTCCGCAGGACTTGCCGTAACCGGCTCCAGCAACGTTTCGATCACATAGCGCGTGGCGCCATAAGCGTTGCCGGCGAAGATCAGACGCAAGTTCATCACTTCCTGCCAAGGCTTCCATTCGTTTGTGCCATCACTGCCGACAACTTGCAGGCGCAGGGTCGGGCTGGGCATGTAGAAACCGGCACGCCAGCGCATCCACAGGCGGCGCGCGGGCAGGTAGGCGCTTTCAACTTCGGCGCGCGCCAGCACGGCATTGAACCAGGTGCGCTTGCGCCGTTCCTCACGCAGCACGTTGTGCGGAAACGAGTCGCTGTTGCGCATCAACCAGGCGGCGTTGAATCCACTGCGCCGCGTGAGCGGACAAACCGACTGCGGCAGCATTTGCGAACCCAGGGTCTTGAGGCCGGCCAGCATCAACAGGAGCAACACGTACTCGCCCTGATGCGGGTACAAGCGAACCAGGCGTCCATCGGTTTCGACATCGAGCGACGGCGGCGCGACGCTCGCATGGATCGAACCGAATGGGCCGGCGGCGTATTGCGCATCCTGACTGGCGCGCTCCAGTGCGTACATGACCGGAGTCTGCCCGAACAGGTCGCGCGCCTCGATGTCCGCACCGCGTTCGAGCAACGCCTCGACCAGGGCGACATTGCCGGCGCGTGCGGCCATCATCAGCGGCGTGGCATCGAATGGGCTGCGATGATCGACGCCGTATTGATCGCATTGGGCCAGCACGTCCTTGAAGTTCTTCTTCGTCCACGGCGTCAGATGACGTTCTTCGAGCGCCGCTGCCGCGTGCACGATCGCGCCGCTGCGCGCGTTGGCAACGAGGCTGCTCGCAGTCGTCCATCGCGCCTTGTCGGCCAGGTGAAGCAGATGATTCTCCTGGCGATGCCATAGTGCGAAGTCGAGCACCTGCTGGCGCAGCTTGCTTGAAACTTCCTTCGGATCGACGGCACGCGTAATGGCCGGTTGGAATATGGCTTCGTTCCACACCGTCCACGGCACCGGACGGGTGCGCAGGATGGTTTCGCGGATGGCGGCAGCCTGTTCACGCTTGCCCTGCTGCTCCAGGCGATGCGCCTCGCGCTCCCACTCGGCATGGCTGGACGCCTGTTCGCGGATCTCCGGCGCGGCTTCGCCGCCGTGCACGCCAAGCAAGGCGAACAGCGGGTGTTCGAGATCACTTTCGATCAGCCAGACGCGTTCGACCGCACGCGTCAATGCGACATACAACGCGTTGACGTAGAACTTCCAGATCTCCAACGACTTGTCCTGCTTGTCCCTGGCGCGCCGGTAATCGAGCGATTCGATGGCGAGATCAGCCGCTTCCACGCCAGCGCAGATCTCGGCATAGGCCTGGCGCTGGCCGGAAACGAATCCGTAGAGGATGATGTTCGGGTACTCCAGACCCTTGGCCTCGTGCACGGAGAACACCAGCGGCGTGCGAAAACTTGTGCGCGCCGCGGCCTTGTCCTCGTCGCGCAGCACCAATACGGCGTAGCGGGTCGAGCCGCGCGTGCGCGCATCGAGGTCGCGCTTGATCGCCTCCTTGTCGGCAAGCAGGCGCACTTCGCCCTCGTCGGTTGCGGCGGACTCGACCAGATGGTTGCTCTCGCGATCAATCGAGCCGAAACGCGCCTGCTTGATCTTCAGCAAGTCGTTGGCCACCCGGGTGACCTCACGCGCATTGCGATAGTTGACGCTGAGCACCGACAACGATTGCCGTTCGGCCAGCGCGGGATCGCGCCAGAACAGGCGCTTGACCGCCGACCACGAGAAAAAATTCGGGTGGACGATCTGATTGGAATCCCCACAGAGCAGGAAATGCCCGGGCTTGCGCAAGGTACGCAACACCAGCGCGAGCTGTGCGTTGGTCAAATCCTGCGCCTCGTCGATGACGATGAAGTCGTAGCACGGAGTTGCCAGCGCCTGCCATTCCTGCGCGATCAGATTGCTGTCGTAAAATCCGCTCTGCGCCAGCCACGTCCGGTACTTGTCGAACAATTCGTGCACCGCGGCGCGCTGCTCGGGCGCAAAGATCGATTGGCGCGGACCGAGCGCGAGATAGGCTTCGCAACCGAGCGGCCCTTCCGGCTCGCTGCCGATGACGCCGCGAAATTCCTCAAGACACTGGTGTGCGTCGGTGAAACGGTACTGCTGCCGATGCCGCGCGAACCAGTCGCGGAACGCGGTGAAATCGACCTCGCGTCCAGACGGCACCTTGAGCGTTTCCAGAAACTCGCGCCAGCAGAAAAATTCGGCATCCTGCGCGGAGTTTTCGTATCCATTGGCAAAGTACAAATCACGCGCATTGCGCGCAAGCCACGGCGACTGGGTGACATAGAGAACGCTGCCTTCGGCGTGGCGTAACTTGGAAAGCGTCAATGCGGTCTTGCCCGATCCCGCCGAACCCACCAACACCAACGGTGCCGGCAAGCGATACACCGCATCCTGCGCGTCGTCGAACGAGATCACCTTGTCGAGCAGATTGAACTCGCTGCGAGCTGGGTTCAAATAGCGCAGTGGCTGCGCATCCGCCTCGATGCCGGCACTGCTCGCATCCTCGATGCGCGCCTCGTCCACGCGCGCACCGCGCAGGAATCGCGACTTGTCATAGGCGTGGTTGGCGATGATCTCCAATGCCAGACAAGCGGTCTCGTTGCCATGCCGCACGAAGGTCAGCAGCAGACGATTGGCTGCATCCAGCTTGGCCCGGTAGTACGGTGCCGATTCCAGCTTCTTGACATCGGCACTGCGCAGATCGCCTCGCTCGATCGCCGCACGCAGCTTGTCGAATGCTGTTTGCAGGCGACCGGTGTCGAGGCCTGCGTAAGTCAGAAAGCGCATGAGGATGCAGAAGCCGCAAAACGTGAGGAATCGGGATTGTCGCTGATCTTGAAGATCTTGGAAATTCGAGCCGGGTCGCAATATTGTTTGATTACGCACCAACCTGGGCATTGGCAAAGCAGCGCTCGCCACGCTCAAACGCACGCACGCAGGTCATCCGGTGCAGCACGCTGCGAGGATCGGGCAATGACGACCCGACTGGCCTTGCCAGACAGCGCTTCACCCATGACAAAATGCGTGCGCGAATCGGCAACCGCTCTTGCCGGAATCGATGACGCTCAACGCAATCCCTGTCCACCCGTCCCGGAATATCAACGCCCGCATGAGTCCATCCCGTCAACGCTCCATGTTCGACACCGATTCGAACAGCGATCAATCGCTGGTCGAGGTACTTGCGCAGCACAAGCCGAAGAACAAGGCACAGGCCAACTTTCAACGCCTGATCGCCAGGATCGAGAGTCGGCGCGAACAGTTGCAGCAGTGGCAAACCTTCACACTGCACTACAACGAGCGCCTTGCCTCCGAATTTCTGCCGCTGCAGGAAGCGATGTGTGCATGCCAGCGCAAGCTCGCCACTGTGATCGATGAACTGCTGAGCCTGCCAGCAAAAGGACGCGCGCTCGGTCGCGTGCAACGAGCCAAGCTCAGGCAACTTCTGGATGAACTGCTGGACACGCTGGTGAACGACGATGCGGACGAAGCTCTTATCGCGTTGTTCGACAAGTACAGCGACATCAGCTATGCCGAGGCGCGTGAGTCAGACATGGAAATGACCCAGTCGCTGATCGAAGAGGTGCTGGGTTCCGAGTTCACCGAAGAACATGATGCCGCGAGCACCGACGAATTGCTGGAATTCGCCAGACGCAAACTGCAGGAAAAAGTGATCGAGGAAGAGCAACGCCATCAGGCGCGTGCCGCCGAGCCCGGCGCGACTCCCAAAGCCAAAGCCGCGCAAGCGAAAAGAGAGCAGGCAGCCAGGGAAATCAGCCAGTCGATCCGCGAGGTCTACCGCAAGCTGGCCAGCGCGCTGCATCCTGATCGCGAGCCCGACGTCGACGAACGTCAGCGCAAGACGCTGCTGATCCAGCAGGTGAACCAGGCCTACGAAGCGGGCGACCTGCTGACCCTGCTGGGGCTGCAGCTTGAGATCGAACAGATAGCGCTGCCCATCTGGCGAACGTGGCACCGGCGCGACTGGCCCATTACAACCAGATCCTGCGCGATCAACTGGCCGAGCTGGATGCCGAAATCTTCCATCACGTACTTCCATTCCGCGAAACCATCGGGCTGTCGAGTCGTTCCATCACACCCACACGCGTCGACGACTACCTGAGCGCCGATATCACCCAGCTTCGCGTCTCACTCAAGCATGCCGAACAGGATCTGGCCATGCTTCAGGATCCGAAGCGCTTGAGTGCGCTGCTGAAGCAGGTTTCGCTGCGCGACGAGCACGACCACATGGACATGGATGAATTCTTCGACATGATGGGAATGCTCGCGGGTGAAATCATCCCATCGACCCCACGCAAGCGGCGACGCTGAGTCGGTCGAACCCCCGGGGCGAGCCGTCGAAGAAGGCCGCTGTCGCTCTGGCGCTGAAGGAATTCATTGCCCGCCGCGAACAAGCGCGCATCGTTGAATTGCTCGGCCAGCTTGCGTGGGACGAGGGTTTCAACTCCAAGGCCGAGCGCCGTCGCAAGTGAGTCCGTTCGTCGATACCAGCGACTGCGCGCTTGTTCGCGACCGACAACGACTGCGTGCATTCTTGCGATCGGGTTAATCGCAGATTTGATCGGAAATCCAGTCGCCCGTGCCGCCGTCTCGCTCTCGCTGATCGGCTAGCCGACGTTGACCGGCACCAGGGTCATGGTGTCGTTGCCGAAGATGTCGACGACCTTGACGCCGACGAGGTAGCGGCCCGGGCGCTCGTAGCTGTGCTCGGCGCTGATCAGTTCGATCTCGCGGTTCTTGCGCGTGCGGAAACTCTGCCACTCGTTCTCGAAGATGTAGCTGCCGGTGCGGCGTTCCTCGAATTCCAGCGGCAATCCGCCCTGGGGCGGCTCGAAGCCGGGCAGGATGCCGTCGACGCCGGCATTGACCGGCACGCGAATGATCTCGGGGCGGCTCTGATAATCGAAATCGACGGCCCAGTAATCGACCCAGTCGGTCCAGTGCTTGGTCAGGGTTTCACGCTTGACCGTGCCGTCCTTGCTTTTGCTCACCTTGAGCAACTGGCCCTGATCGCAGATGACATCACTCTTGCCTTCCTTGAGTGCGGCGATCGCGGCCTCGGCGGCGCCTTGCGTGTAGTAGACCGAGAAATCGGTCAGCTCGATCTGCAGGGTCAGTTTGTCGCGGGCGGTCTTGCCTTTGGCGTAGCGCGGTGTGGCCTCGACAAAGCTGATGTCGTGGAAGACCACCTGGCCCTTGTCGACGGCACGCTTGTCGAACACTTCGGCCGGGATGTATTTCGGCGTCAGATCGATGCCTTTCTGCTTGGCCTCTTCGAGCACGGCCGGGAACAGGCCCATCTCGAACTCGAAGGCGAGCACATCGATGCGGGTCGCGCCGCGCTTGCGGCATTCGGTGATGACCTCTTCAACAAACAGACGCCCGACCGGCAGGTTGATCGGCCCGATCACGACCAGACGACCGGCGTGCTTGCCGTGGAAGAAACCGTCGTTGGCGATCGGCTCGGCCTTGTAGGCGCGCAGGATCAGCTCGCGGAAATCGTGCTCCTTCTGCACCAGCGCCTGCTCGCGCTGTTCGCTCGACAGCCGCCCGCCAATATTCAGATAAGCCTGACGCTCGTAGCGACCGAGGTTGAGCACCTCAAACGCGCGGAATGGTTTGTCGGCCGCCTTCAACTCACGCTGCACGCCAATCAGGCGCTTGCGCGTGGTGTGGATGGCGAATTTGCCGAGATCGGTGGCGATCCATTTTCGGCCGAGCTTTTCGGCGACGGCGGCCGTGGTGCCGGAACCGCCGAAGAAGTCGGCGACGAGATCGCCTTCGTTGCTGCTGGCTTTGATGATGCGTTCGAGCAAGCCCTCGGGCTTTTGTGTGGCGTAACCTTCGGACTCTTTCGCTTGAGAATTAATGGGCGAGATGTCCGTCCACAAATTCTGTGCAATAGCACCTGGCGTTTCGTCCAGATATCGTTTGAGGCGAATGCGGCCGGCCTTGTCATCGGGGAAATACAGTCGGCCCTCCAAGTCCAGCGCTTCCATCTTCTCCCTGGTAATCTTCCAGCCATTTCGATGCGGCTTGTATCCTTTGTAGTCGTAGACCAAGTTCGGCCTAAAACCCGGATTTACCAGATCAGAAGTCGTGTATTGACGGCCATCATCATCCTTCGACGAAAAGTGGGACTCAATGTATTGTTTTTCGAATGGAATGTGCTGTTGATTCCACACCCAACTTTCACGTGATCGGGAATAGAAATAGATTGATTCCCAGATTTCGCCAAATGACGTACTAACATTGCCGTGCGATGAGGTTCGTTTCCAGGCGATCTCCGTACGTAAGCAGTCTCGGCCAAATACCTCATCAAGCGCTACCCGTACCAGATTTCCGACATCCGGCTCAAGATGCACATAAATACTTCCCTCTGGATGCATCAAATCCCGCATCAAGATCAGCCGCTCGTAGATCATCGCGATAAAGCTGTCCGCGCCACGCCCCCAGGTATCGCGGTAGGCGATCTGCTCAAGCAGATTCGGTTCCTTGTGGAAGGTTTCGCCGCCGATCTCGATATCCATCGAGAAATCGGCGCCGACATCGAACGGCGGATCGATATAGATCAGCTTGAGGCCGCCGGCCTCCTCGATCTGCTGACGCAGCGCGCCGCTTTTCAGTGACGACAGGATCAGCTTGTTGTCGCCCCAGATCAGCTTGTTGGTCCAGCCGCGCGTCTGCCGGCCACGGCCGTCGAACAGATCGTGTTGGGTTTTGGTTTCCTCGCGCGGCTCATCGACATGTTCCAGCGTCTGGAACGGCAGCACCGCCGTGCACACCTCGGCACTCTTGCCGTTCCAGACCAGCTCGACCTCGCGCTTGTCCTCGAACAAGACAAAGCGGTACTTGTCCGGCAAGGCCTTGCCCGCCTGGATCAACTGGATCAGGTCGCGCTTTTCGGCGTCGGTCAGGTCGTAGGCGGGTGGTTTGCGTGGGTTTGTGCTCATGCCAGCTCCGGATGATTCTTCGCCAGCCACGCGTTGACGTCGGCGAGCAGGGCTTGTGCGGCGGCAAGGGCTTCGCGCATGTCGCTCGGTTCCACCTCGTCGCCGGAGTAGTCGATGGCGTTGCGCTTGTGACGAATGGTATCGAGTACGCGCATGCGTGCGGGCTCCAGTCCGATCGTGTGGACCAGGCTTTGCACCATGGTCATGTGATGACCGCCTTCGCTCTTGCTCGGACGAACACCATTGGCGAACAGCGCCGCCAGAGCCGCCTCCATGATCGCGGTGTAGGCCAGGGTCAGTCGGCTGGCGTTCGAGTTGGCGGTGTTTCCGGCATCCTTCAGACTGCGCGCTGCAGCTTTCAGCAGCTTGCCGATCTCCTCGCGCGTGGCGGCGTGCGGCAGCAGGCGGCCGATGCGGGTGAGATTCTCAAGCGTCATCGGCGGCCCCGAACAACAGGATGCGCGGACCGTCGAGCACGCGTGCGATGAAACCGGGATCCTTCGCACGCGCGCGGAATTCCTTCGCATCCATGACGATCGGATTCACCTCACGGCCAAGACGCTCGTGCAGTGGATAGACGGCTTCAACCACCTCGGCGAAGGTGACTTCGCCGACAACCATCAGATCCACGTCGCTACGCGGGCCTGCTTCGCCGCGCGCAACCGAACCGAATACGAAGGCTTGTTCGATCCGTTGCGCAAACGGCTCCAGCGCATCGCGGATGACGTCGGCCAGGCCGCTGGTCTTGCGCATGATGCCTTGCAGTTCGGCGAAGATCGGGCTTTCCCGATTGGCCTGATAGTGCCGTTGATTGCCGCTGCGCGTGGCCGTGACCAGGCCGGCCTGCTCGAAGCGACGCAGCACGCGGTGCGCGTTGCCGGCATCGACGCCCGTCAGCCGGGCGATCTCGCGCACGTGGAAGCTCTCCTCAGCGCGCATGAACAGCAGGCCGAGCAAGCGGCGATGGTCGGCGCCGAACAGCAGCTTGGCAGGATCCCGGCGCGCATGTGTTGTCATAATGACAGCGATTGTTGTTTATCTGACAACGCATTGCAAGACTCTCATGGCGGGTAGTCCTGAGAACGCGCACGACCGGTTCCAACTCACCCCCGTTCTCAAGCAGCACGAAGCGGTGCTTGTCCGGCAGCGCCTTGCCGAGCCGGATCAGATCGTACTTTTCGGCGTCGCGGAGGTCGTAGGCGGATTTGACGGTGTTGGACATGGCGGGCTTCCAAAGCGGATTCCAAAGCGGATTCCAAAAGATCTCTACTGCGGAATTGTTCAATATGGTCTTGATTCTATTGCTTGGCTCAGACTTGAAAATCGCCGGAAACTGGTCGCTGTCGCCATCTCTGTTCAGCCGCTATTGGTTGACTGGCGCACCCCGGGGGGTGGACAATGTTTCCGCAGGCAAGCGCAAGACTTGTAGAGGTCGCCGGCAACGGTGGCAGCCCGCACGGGTGGGATCCTCGAACTTGGGGCCTGCACTATTCCAGACCCCCGACTAGCTCCGCTAGTTGGGGGTTTTCCATTTGCAGGGTGCTGGTGTCGACCGGCCAGAACTTCAGGCCATAGCCGAGCAACCTGCGCTCGTGGCGATAGGCCACCGGCATCAGCTCACGCAGATAGCGGCTCTCGATGTCGCCGAACTGGTTGGGATTGACTGCCGCGAAAGCGCCTGACGCGACTGCGTCGGCCACTTGCAAACCTGCCATTTGCGAATGCTGGACGGCGCGTACGTTGGCCGGATCGATCACCGCCCATTCGACATTGACGCGCGGGTTTTCGCGCAGCTTGCACAGGTAGTTGCGCAGGTCGCCGTAAGACATCTGTCCTCGGTTAGAAAAGATGATCTCGGCAAGGCCGTTGCCTTGATCGTTGATTCGATGATCCCGGCACAACCAGGAAACACGCTCCAGCAGCAACCGGCAGGCGTAGCGGTAAAGTTGGTGCTTCTGGGCCTGGAAAGTTTCCGGGTCGTTGATGGACGGCTTGTGGACCAAGACACTGACCGTGCGCAGTCGCGCCTTGCCGATTTCGCGAGCGTAGGCCGTGCGCTGGGCATGGGCGAGCCTGACGAAATGCAGCTGCTGGCGTCGCGGGCGGCCCAGCAACTCGCGCACGTCGTCCATGAGCTTTACGATCCCGACATCGTATTCGTAGCGGGTGACGACGGCAGACAAGACCAACCAGCGGGATGACCCCTGCCCCCGATCCTTGAATACGAACCCTTCGTCGCCCGACTCGTCGATATACACGCGAAAACTGGGCACGTTCACAGCTGATATTCCATGAAGCCCGCAACCAGCGCGGCAAACGATGTTGGCGGATGCCGCTCGAATCCGCCTTGATCGACATAGACGAAGCGATAACTGGAACCGCCCTCGGCCCGGCTCGCCGCTGTGGCTTCCTCGCACCATTGTTTCAGCCTCGCCATCTTCTGCGGCAGATCGAGCTCGGCGCGGCCCTTGGTTTCGATGATCCAGACCGTGCCATCCGGCGTCTTGACGAAAAAATCGGGGATGTAGTTGGAGAGGTCGCCATCGGCGCGCACGTAGTCGATCTTGAAGCCGACGGCGAGATAGTTCTTGGCGAAGCTGACCACGTCGGGCGCGGCATCGAGAAAACTCGCAAATTTCAGTTCGAGGCCACCGGCCGAGGCTTCCGGCACGATCTTGTTGAAGATCGATTTCTTTGCAGGCAGGTACTCGCGATTCTGCATGCGGAACGGCCGCGTGTTCTTCAGGCGGATGCGATCCTCGATGCGCGAACTTCCCGTGTCCTTGATCGTCAGCGCATTGATCGCGCTCTTGAAGCGATCGAAGACGATCTTGCCGGCATCCGCCTCGGCCAGATTGCGCAGCACCACCGGATCATCAAGATCGACCGGCGAATTCTCGAACAGGTGATCGCGCAGAAAATCACGCACACGCGGGTAGAGCAGGTCATAGCCGCCGACCAGACGCAGCTCCTTCAAGAGCATGCGGGCGAAGAATCCGACCACCGAGCGATGGTCGACCGGGGCCAGGCCATCAAGCTCGATGGTGTGGTGGACCTCGCCTTCGAGCAAGGTCTTGAACACGATCTGGCGGCTTTCTTCGGCACTGAACGGCTTGAGCGGCATCGGCGTGTGGGCGAATGCCGCGGGATCGATATCGGCCAGATCCTTGTACTCGCGGTTGAAGCGACGGCTGAGCTTGGGGATGGCGATATCGAGCGCATCGAGATCCTTGTCGGCGCTCTCGGCATCGACTTCGACGATCAGCGACTGCTCGCGCTGGTTTCCCGCACCCATCGGCTTGCGCTCGAATTCGACGCCTTCGGTCTGGATCGATTCGACGAATTCCATGAAGGCCGGTGTGCCCATCACCGAGACGTATTCGGGCTGGTCGCTGCCGAAGTACATGCGGCGCAGGCCGCGACCGAGCGTCTGTTCGGGCAGGATGTTGGACTTGGAAGTGTAGGCACGCAGGCCGACGATGGTGGTCACATTGCGCACGTCCCAGCCTTCTTTCAGCATCAGCACCGAGACGATGGCCGTGTACGGGCTGTCCCAACTGTCGATCGCGTTGGACGCCTTGCGCAGGGTATCGAGCTCGTCTTTCGCCTTGCCGCTGGACGCTTCGGAGATCTCACCGTTCTTCTTGGTGTGAATGACCAGCACCTTGCCTGCGAGCTCGGGGGCGATCTTTTCCAGGTGCGCACCGACCTGGTCGCAGTTCTTGGTGTCATCGACCATCACGAACAGCACGGCTTTCTTGCCGAGGACTTCATGCTCGGCGTAGCTCTTGCGCCATTCCTCGACGCCGAGTTGCAGGTAGTCGGCATAGCGTTCCTCGAAAATCGCGCTGGGTTTTTCTTCAAGCCGCGCAATGCTCGCGGCATCGGGCAGAGTCGGGTGCTTGACCACGTTCTGGTGGATCGCCTCGACCAGCGGGTAGTCGCAGACGGTCTGCACGAAGATCGCGCCATTGTCGTGCTTGGGCGTGGCGGTGACGTCGATCTGCACGGACAGACGGCCATCCTTCTGCAGCATGCGGTGGTGGATATCCTGGATCGACTGGAACCAGGCCATGCGCTCGTCGTGGACGTGGTGGGCCTCGTCGTTGAATACGGCGAGCTCGTCGATTTCGCGGACGATCTCGCCGAGGTCGGTGCGGCTGTCGGTAGTCTTTCCGACCGGCTTCGGTCCAAAAGGACTGAGGAAATAGTCGCGCAGGTCATCGTCATCGAGCGAGGGATCTTTCACATCGCCGAGATAGACGCGATGGATATTGGTCAGGAACAGGTTGCCGATCGGGCGCACGATGCGCACGTCATCCTGGATATGCAGGGTGAGCTGGAAATCCTCGCGCCAGTTGCGACCGTCGAACCCATTGTCGGGCAAAACCGGATCGTTGAAGAAGATCCTGAGGCCATCGAAATCGGCGCGCAGACGATCGAGCACGATGATGTTGGGCGCGATCAACAACATGTTGCGCGCCAGGGTCGAATCGGCCTCGTAGAGTTTGTGGAACCAGCACCAGGCGATCAGCAGCGAGAGCACCTTGGTCTTGCCGGCGCCGGTGGCCATCTTGAGCACATAACGCGGCCAATCTTCGGCAAACATGCCGCCCGATACCGCGCCTGAGGCGTCGTAGCGCATCAGGTCATGCTTGTCGCGCGCCTTGCGCACATCGTGCAGCCAGACGACGGTTTCGACCGCTTCGCGTTGGGCAAAGTAGTACTCGAAGCGCTGCAAGCTGCCATCGCCCTGCTCGATCATGTGATCGGTCTTGAACCACCAGTTCAGCAATGCGACGGACGTGGCTGATGCACCCGCATAGCCATCCTTGCGCCATTCGGCAACTTCTTCGCGGATCCTGGCCACCAGCGGCGGCAGCAATTTCTCATACGCGGAATCACGCAAGGCCTCGTCTGCCGGGAACCAGCGCAGTTCAGGCGCAAGCACCGCGTAGGGTGATTTTGGAAACCCGGGATGAAGGGCCATGCGAATCCGTTCCGGCGAAACAGCGTCCCCGATTGTATTTCACTTCAGCGAACATGAAAGCCTGACCGGCTCCGGCGAACATGGGAAGAGGAGTTCCCACTGTCGATATTCAATGCGCCTTCGATAGGGAGGCGAATTGCAACTGCCTGCAAGGCGACTTGCGACACGGCGGCAACAATTGATTCGGCCCGGAACTGCGTTCACTCGTCGCCACACCCGCTCAGGTAAACAAACGTCGATTCACTCAGCGCGGAACTCGTTGAATCATGGATCCTGGCAAACGAAGAACCCCGCATCGCTGCTACCGTTCAAACGAGTTGGCAAAGATGTAATCGGCGGTCAGGCGTGCGATGCCGAAGTCGGTATCGTTGCCGCTGCTGAACGATCGACCAATCGTGCCGACGAATATCGCGCGATGTGCCTGCAACGCAATCGCCCTGCCATAGTCGTGATGCGTTGACGGTGGCGAGGCGTCGGCATCGAAAGCCACGCTGGTCTTGCCGCCGACGCCGAATTGCATGTCAAGCTGACCGTCGGCCAATAGACGAATCGCGGCGAAATCCACACTGGAGGTATTGTTGTTGTACGCGTAGCCGCCAATGGTGAAGCGTGGAAAGTTCTCTTGCAGCCCATTGAATTCAGCGACGATCGTGCGCCCGATATCCATGCCGGTGCCGTGCAGGTCGATCGGATAGCTGCGGACGCCAAAACCCGGCGTGATATTGCCGTCTTTATCGAGCTGGATCGCGGAAAAATCATAGTCATTGCCGCTGTAGTGCCGGTAGCCGGCGAGCGTGTAGAGCGGCAGCAGGCCGTTGTAGCTCAGTGCAACTCCGTATGCACCATCGTCGTCGGATCCGGCGATGGGCAAATGCACACCTCCGCCGCTGCCGAAACTCGAATCCACCATGCCGTTGGAATTGAAGCGCACCGCGGCGAAGTCGTAGCCGCTGCTGGCGCCCGTCGCGGATCCTGCGAGCAGGATGTTGCCGTACAGATCGATCGTCAGTGCCCGCGCAAGGTCCGTGTTACCGCCACCCGCGTCGAAGGCAAAACCATTTTTTCCGCTGCCGGCAAACCCAAACGTTGTATCCAGACTGCCGTCGTCGTTCAGGCGCACCACGGCGAAATCGTAGTCGGAGCCATTGACCTGGTTCCAGCCGGCGCCGACGATCTTGCCATTCGACTGCAAGGCAATTGCGCTGATCAGGTCGTGCTTGGTGGCATTGAACGGAATGATCACCTGGCCAAGCACGCCGAATCCGGTATCCAGGAAGCCATCGGCGGTGAGCCGATAAAACAGCATATCCTGCTCCTGACCGGACGGGTGGTACCAGCCGCCGATCAGGGTTTTCCGTCAGGCTGCAAGAGTATGCTCGTCGCGTTCCGGCCGCCGCTGGCAGAGGCCAGCATCCTCCTTCCGCCGGAGGCAAAGGTCGTATCCAGGCCTTGTCCATTCGACAGCAGTCGCGCAACGCCGATCCCTTGCACCACGCCGCTGCCGGTTTCGAACTGGATCGAACCAGCGACGACGATCTTGCCGTCGGCCTGCACGACGACGGCAACTGCGTCGTCGATATTATTGCCGCCTGCATCAAATGGGACAGTGGCAAGGCCGCTGCCGCCGAACCCGAACGTAGTATCGAGCATGCCGTCATTGGCGCAGGCAAGGGTTGCCGGCAGCAGCGCGCACAGCATCGCGAGAGAAAAGCAGGTGATACGGCTCATGGTCGATCTCCAGCCGAGGGATTCGGCTCTTGGCTCACGCAAAGGGCCAGGCGCAGGCACGAACGTGTCTGATTGAACCAACGCAGAAACGATCCGGCAGGGGACATTGGTCAGCGCAGCGGCACACCCGCTGGCCCGGAATAGCAAGGCGTCAGAACGCATTCCGGGCGCACGGTTGCGGAAATCACCATGTCCTTGTCACTTGCGCCCACCTCAAGGACAAAGATGCCGCTGCGCACGTGCAACCGTTGATCTGCGCCGAGTTGCGCACAATCGCGTCAGTACCTGACGGGGCCGGGGCCAGTGCAGCGCTGCGTACGACGCACTGGCGAACAAGGCGTAGCTGCGCTCAATCGGCAGCGACGCCGCGTTCAATGTTCGCGATTATTTCCTCTTTTGTTCCGGAAGCATGATGTGCATCATCGTGATTGATCATGCGCGGCAAGGCGTCGAGAGGCGCAACAGCAATGATCACCCTCAATGGAAATTTCATCGACGGTTGTGCGCGGCGTGGACTTGCGCGTGCGACTGCAGTCGTTCGCCACGCCTTGTCGCACAGTGCAGTTTGCGCACGGTCATCTCGTGGTGCAGCGCGAACTCAAGCCGCCAAACAGCCCGGCGATCTCACCCTGAGCCATGCGTCTAGTCGGCACAGGCCTCGACTCTCAAGATGCAGAACGGAAAAAGCCCCGCATCGCTGCGGGGCTTTCTTGTATCGGTACAACAAGGTGGGGCTGTATTGAGAAGTGCGGCCACGGATGGCCGCTTCTTGATTCTCGCGATCCCGGAGGATCGCAGGAAAAAACCTCCTAGAAATCCATACCGCCCATGCCACCCATACCGCCCATTCCACCACCACCACCACCGTGGCTGTGGCCTTCGTCCTTCTTCGGCGCTTCGGCGACCATGGCTTCGGTCGTGATCATCAGACCGGCGATCGAGGCCGCGTTCTGCAGCGCGGTGCGGGTGACCTTGGTCGGATCGAGGATGCCCATTTCGACCATGTCGCCGTATTCGCCGGTGGCCGCGTTGTAGCCGTAGTTGCCCTTGCCGTCGGCGACCTTGTTCAGGATCACGCTCGGCTCTTCACCGGCATTGGCGACGATCTCGCGCAGCGGCGCTTCCATCGCACGACGGGCGATCTGGATGCCGTGGTTCTGCTCTTCGTTGTCACCCTTGAGCTTGGTCAGGCCGGCGATGGCACGGATCAGGGCAACACCGCCGCCCGGAACCACGCCTTCCTCGACCGCCGCACGCGTGGCGTGCAGGGCGTCTTCGACGCGGGCCTTCTTTTCCTTCATCTCGACTTCGGTTGCTGCGCCGACCTTGATGACGGCCACGCCGCCAGCCAGCTTGGCCACGCGCTCCTGCAGCTTCTCGCGATCGTAGTCCGAAGAAGTCTCTTCGATCTGCGCCTTGATCTGCTTGATGCGCGACTGGATCGTGGCGGCTTCGCCGGCGCCGTCGATCAGGGTGGTGTTTTCCTTGGTGATGACGACCTTCTTGGCGCGGCCGAGATCCTTGAGTGTTGCCTTTTCAAGCTGCAGGCCGACTTCCTCGGAAATCACCTGGCCGCCGGTCAGGATGGCCATGTCTTCGAGCATCGCCTTGCGACGATCGCCAAAGCCCGGCGCCTTGACCGCGGCGACCTTGACGATGCCGCGGATCGTGTTGACGACGAGGGTCGCCAGCGCTTCGCCTTCGACTTCCTCGGCGACGATCAACAACGGCTTGCCGGCCTTGGCCACGCCTTCGAGGATCGGCAGCAACTCGCGCACGTTGGAGATCTTCTTGTCATAAAGAAGGATGTAGGGGTCTTCGAGTTCAACCTGCTGCGAGGCCTGGTTGTTGATGAAGTACGGGGAGAGGTAACCGCGATCAAACTGCATGCCCTCGACGATGTCGAGTTCGTTGTCGAGGCCGGAGCCTTCTTCAACGGTGATGACGCCTTCCTTGCCGACCTTGTCCATCGCCTGGGCGATGAGCTTGCCGATCGGCTCGTCGCCATTGGCCGAGATCGTGCCGACCTGGGCGATCGACTTGGAATCCGCCGACGGCTTGCTGAGTTTCTTGAGCTCTTCGACAGCGGCGATGACGGCCTTGTCGATGCCGCGCTTGAGATCCATCGGGTTCATGCCGGCGGCGACCGCCTTCATGCCGTCACGGATCAGCGCCTGGGCGAGAACGGTTGCGGTGGTGGTGCCGTCGCCGGCGACGTCGGAGGTCTTGGAAGCGACTTCCTTGACCATCTGCGCGCCCATGTTCTCGAACTTGTCAGCCAGTTCGATTTCCTTGGCGACGGAGACGCCGTCCTTGGTGATGGTCGGTGCGCCGAAGCTCTTTTCGAGCACGACATTGCGGCCCTTCGGACCGAGCGTGGCCTTGACCGCATTGGCCAAGGTGTTGACGCCGCGCAGCATGCGGGCGCGAGCGTCTTCTGAGAAGCGGATTTCTTTGGCAGCCATTTTATGGAGCTCCGAGAATAGGGAATGGGGAATAGAGAATGGTCAAAGAAGTAGCAGGGGGTTTCGGGTGCTGAGGTGGCAATCGGTGCGCGCAGGCGCTTCTACGATTCCCTATTCCCCATTCCCGTTTCCCGGCTTCACTCAATGACAGCAATGATGTCTTCTTCGCGCATGACCAGCAGTTCCTCGCCGTCGACCTTGACCTCGGTACCCGAGTACTTGCCGAACAGGACCTTGTCGCCGACCTTGACCGCGATCGGACGAACCTTGCCGTCTTCGAGGATCTTGCCGGTACCGGCGGCGATGACTTCACCGCGGATCGGCTTCTCCGCAGCGGAGTCCGGGATCACGATGCCGCCGGCCGAAATCTTCTCTTCTTCCATACGCTTGAGGATGACGCGATCGTGTAACGGGCGAAGTGCCATGGTTTTGATTCCTTCAACTGGTTGATTGGATTGAATTTATGTCGGGCTGTTAGCACTCTGCCCGAACGAGTGCCAATTCTAGAGCGTATCTCTTCGCTACGGAAGAGCCCGCATCGGCGTACCCACCACGTGGAGCCGCGATCCGGCGATTCAAGAGCGGTGGCCAGTTCAGGTGCGCTAGCCGCTTCCGAGTCCGGAGCGCTGGCGTTTCCTCAGCGGCATGTGACAAATATGAAATCCAGGTTCACGCTATCCGTTCAACTTCACCGCATCGCAGTTTGGTTTTTGCCAGCACCCTGACGAGCCTCGCGATCCGGCATGCATTGCACCCGCTTCAACTTCGCCTTTGGAACCAATTTCCATGCGCCATTTCCCACTGCTTGTGTTGTTGCCCGCGAGCGCCGCGCTATCCGCGAGCGCCGCGACCGTCACCGTGACCGATTTCGGCGATGCCGGCGACGGCGATTGCGCTGCGAGCTGCACTTTGCGCGACGCGATCGCGAACACAGCGAGCGGCGACACGATCAATTTCGCCAGCACGCTGGCCTACCCCGCGACGATCACGCTGGCGGGTCAGGAACTGCTCATCTACAAGAATTTGACCATTCTCGGACCCGGCGCCGGCCTGCTCTCGATCAGCGGCAATGGCCAGAGCCGGATCGTCGAAGTCGCCGCAAATGCGACGTCAACACTGTCGGGCCTCAACCTGACCGGAGGTGCTGTGATCGGCACGAATGGTGGCTCCGGTTCCGCGATCCGGGCTCCGGACGGCGGCGCGGCGTATGGTGGCGGCGTCTTCGTCAACGTCGGCTCGACCTTGCAGATTGTTGCCTGCCTTCTGACCGACAATCTTGCGCAAGGCGGATTGGGTGGCACCAGCGTCGCGTCAGGCAGTACACAAGGCAACGGCGGTTCCGCATATGGGGGTGCCATTTATAGTGCAGGCACGCTGTCGGTGAAGGACACCAACATACTTGGCAGTTCCTCTATCGGCGGTTCAGCGGGTTTCACCGATCCCGGGCTGAACGTGACAGTAGGCAATGGCGGCAGCGGTGCAGGCGGCGCGATCTATTCACGCGGGGTCACCGACATTACTGACAGCCAGCTCCTCAACAGTTTGGCGCAAGGAGGAGGCGGAGGCGACAATTTCCCCCCTCCCGGCGGTGCCGGCGGGAACGGTGGCTCGGCACAGGGCGGCGCACTCGCGCTATCCGGATTCGCGACCTTGTCGTTCGTCAGTGCAATGGGCAATGTCGTCTCGCCCGGCCTTGGCGGCTTCGGCAATCCGACTGGCAGCGCAGGCGCTGCTGCCGGCAATGATCTTTATTCGACGGCTACCGTGCTCAGCCGCAGCAGCGTGCTGACTAGTGCGACTGCAGGGGTCTCCAGCACATGCTCGGTGACCACCATTGTCACTCAAGGCGCCAACTTTGACGCCGACAGCTCCTGTCCGAACTTCACCCTGCACGGCGATGCGAAATTGCAGATCGTGACCAGCGGCTCCGACACGATCGCCTTTCCCAAGTGGGGTAGCCCCTTGATCGACGCCGCCGCCAATTGCAACGACGCGTACGCCACGGTGCTGACCAATGATGTACGCGGCGTGACCCGTCCGCTCGATGGCAACGCCGATGGGATCGCGACCTGCGACATCGGCGCGGTCGAATCGGATGAACTGTTCGCGAACGGGATTGAATGAGCGATCTACCTTGGCCTCTGAGGGCGCGGCGCCAGCTGCCATTGATTGATGCGTTGCAAGGGCTTGGCTGACTCGACATGATTGTGTCGCGGCGACTGCCTATAATTGCGGTTCGCGCGCCCGCCACTGAAGACGGCGCGCCCATTCGGGAATCCACCATGAGCCAGCACTTCGGCGCGCGTTGCGCCACCGTCTTTCTTTTTGCAATATTTTCCTGCGCCGCTCTGGCTCAGGTGGTTCCGCTGGTTGGCGGTACGCCGGCCGTCCAGAGTTTTGATTCACTGGCCAGCAGCGGCACGAGTTCGATCTTGCCGGATGGCTGGTATCTGGCCGAAACCGGAACCAACGCCAATACCAGTTACACGGCCACAGACGGATCGGCGAATTCTGGCGACACTTACAGCTTCGGTACCGGCACCAACACGGATCGTGCGTTTGGCACCTTGCTGTCCGGATCACTGTCCTCGCGCATCGGTGCCCAGTTGCGCAATGAAAGTGGTCAGGCCTTGAGCGAGATCGCGGTGGCCTACACCGGCGAACAATGGCGGCTTGGTGCGACGGGTCGCGCGGACAAGTTGCAGTTCGAATACAGCCTCAATGCAACATCGCTGTCCGACAGCTCGGCCGCCTGGGTTGCCCTTTCGGCCCTCGATTTCTCGTCTCCGACGACGAGCGGCACAGTCGGCGCACTCAATGGCAACAACGCGAGCAACCAGACCGCAATCAGTGCGTCGATCACCGGCCTCAATCTCGCCACGAACGCAACGCTCTGGGTGCGCTGGACCGACATCAACGTGTCGGGCTCTGATGACGGCCTGGCCATCGACAACATCAGTTTCGCCGTCGCTGGTGACCCGCCGGTCGATGTGCCACCCACAGTGACCAGTACCACGCCGACCAACAATGCAGTCGATGTGGCCCTGGCCGCGACCCTGAGCGTAAACTTCAGCGAACCGGTCACCCTGACCGATCCGTGGACAACGATCAGCTGTGCGACTTCCGGCAGCCACACGGTCTCGGTCAGCGGCGGCCCGACCAGCTACAGCCTGACGCCGTCGCCGGCATTCGCCGGCAATGAAAGCTGCGTCTGGACGATACTCGCCAGCGACGTGTTTGATCAGGATGCAACGCCTGATCCGATGGCGAGTGACGTCGTGGTCGCTTTCACCACGTTCGATCCGAGCAACGTCCCGGCGCCGACGGTGATTTCGACCCAGCCGGCCGACAACGCGACCAACGTGCCGCTGGCCAGCGATGTGCGGGTCAACTTCAGCGAAATCGTGACGACCACGCCGGGCGCATTCGCCTTGGCCTGCAATTCGAGCCCGATCAGCCTGACCGAGACCGGCACCGGCAACAATCGCACGCTGACCCCGGCCACGGTTTTGCCCGCCAGCGCCAGCTGCGAATTCACGATCAATGCGGCCAATGTGCGCAACGCCAGCGATATCGCGATGGCGCAATCGGTCGTCATCCATTTCAGCGTCAGCGACGGCTCGACCAGCGGCTATTACTCCTCGGTCAATGCGAGCAGTCCCGGCCAATTGCGTTGCAGCCTGCACCTGTTGATCCGTGGCCACACGGCCTACCCGTACAGCGGCTCGGGCACCAATGTCTGGACGATCCTGGAAACCGCACAAGCGGCACCGGGAAATCCGGCCAAGATCCTCGATGTGTACAAGAACCGCCTGTACAACACGGTCAGCGACCGCGCCGGCACCGGCAGTGGCGTGACCTACAATCGCGAACACACCTGGCCGAATTCGCTGGGCTTCCCGAGCACGACGGGAAATCTGGGTTTGCCAAACGCGCCGTACACGGATACGCACATGCTGTATCTGTCGGATACGCAATGGAATTCCGATCGTGGCAACAAGCCCTATGGCAACTGCCCGGTCGCGGCCAGTTGTGGCGAGCGCGCCACCGAAGCCAATTTCGGCTTTGGCGGCGGCACGGGTGTCTATCCGGGCAATTCGAACTGGGTCAACAGCAACACCTTCGAGACCTGGAACCATCGCAAGGGCGATGTCGCCCGCGCCGTCATGTACATGGCGATCCGCTACGAAGGCGGCACGGATCCGACCAGCGGCCAGACCGAACCGAATCTCGAATTGACCGACAACCGCAGCCTGATCGTCGGCAGCAGCAACTACAATGCGCCGGCCTACATGGGCTTGCTCACCGACCTGCTCGCCTGGAGCGCCGGCGATCCGCCGGATGCCGAGGAACTCGCCCGCAATGATGTGATCCAGACCTTCCAGGGCAATCGCAATCCGTTCATCGATCATCCAGAGTGGGCGACATCGGCCCTGTTCCAGTCGAGCAACCCGGCAACCTGCGAGCCGCTCTCCAACGATGTGATCTTCGTGGACGGGTTCGACGCGCCGGTGCCGCCAACGATGCATTGATGGAGATTCAGCCGGAGTCCGAGTTACGGACTCCGATCCATTACCAGTGAAAGGATTTCCGCAGCATGCCGGTTGAGTGTTTGCGTGCGGCGATCTGCTCGAACCCGGATCGAGTTGATAGTCGGTAAGCTGCGCTGTTGACGTTGCAGGAGCGCCTTCAGGCGCGATGCTTTTGGATGGGTTGCGAGAGAAAGAGCCTCGCGCCTGAAGGCGCTCCTGCCGTGCAGACCAACCTTTCCGAAGCGGCTACTGATATGTCCATCCTGATCGTCCATTGCAGTTGCGCCGCCGACGGAAGTGCAGAGAGCATCGCCAGGGCGCTGGTCGAAGAGCGCCTGGCAGCCTGTGTTTCAGTGCTGCCCGGAATGCGCTCGACCTTTCGCTGGCAAGGCGAGGCGCATACCGATGACGAGGTGCTGATGCTGATCAAGACCTCGCGCGAACGCTATCCGGCCATGGCCGCACGCCTGCTCGAACTGCATCCGTATGAACTGCCCGAGGTTATTGCGGTCGATGTCAGCGTTGCCCACACGCCGTACGCGGCCTGGGTCGAAAGCGAAGTGAGCGTATCCTGACGCCCTTTGCGTCGTTTCACCGCCTGCTCAAACCGTCCTGCCGGAGTGTTGCCTTGTTCCGTTATCTGCTGATTGCCCTGCTCGCGCCGCTATTCGTTGCAACGCCGATCCAGGCGCAGGAGCAGGATGGCTTGCTCCCGGTCGAACAGGCCTATGTGCTCAAGGCCGACCTCGCCGGGCCGGATCGGATTGCCCTGAACTGGACGATCGCCAGGGATTACTACCTCTACAAGGGCCGGATCAAGGCGAAGACAAGCCAGCCCGGACTGACCCTCGGCGCACTCGATCTGCCCAAGGGCATCGAGCAGCACGACGAATTCTTTGGCGATGTCGAGATCTACCACGACCGCATCGAGGCGAGCCTGCCGTTCACCCTTGCTGACGCTGCGGCGCCTTCGGTCGATTTCACAATCACCGTGCAGGGATGCCACGAGACCGAGCCAAAGATCTGCTATCCGCCGCATCCGGTGAAGCTGTCGCTCAAGCGCGAAGCGATCGTTGCCGCCGCACCGGCGAGTCCGCTGGCGGCAAAGCTGGGCGGCGCAATTACCCTGGGTTCGCCGATCGACTCGCTCGATGCCGACGAGACGCTGCCGCCCGAGCAGGCTTTCGTATTCGAGGCAATCGAGCTCAGCCCAACCGAAATCCTCGCCCGCTGGACAATGCCGAAGGGTTATTACCTCTATCGCGACCGCAGCCAGCTCAGCGTGGTCGGCGGCCACGATGTCGAAGTCGGCGCGCCGCAATGGCCGCCCGGTGTCGACCACACCGACGAGCATTTTGGCAGCGTGGTCGTCTATTACGATCAGGTTGAATTGCCGGTCACGCTGCGCCGCGCGCATGGCGGTGCGCAGACGATCCAGTTGCAAGGCGAGTTCCAGGGCTGCAAGGAAAACGGCATCTGCTATCCGGTCATGCAGCGCACGGTCAACGTCGATCTTGATCCGGCCAGCGTCGAGGAGCTTGCCACGGCGGCCAAATCCTTCGTGCCGGCGACGAAGCTGGTGCCTGATGCGGTCGCTGCCAATGCCGCGCCGGACAACGCCTTGCGCTCACAGCGGCCGACGATCAGCAGCATCGGCGTACTCGGTGCCCTGCTGTTTGCCTTTCTCGGCGGCATCGTGCTGAACCTGATGCCCTGCGTACTACCGGTGTTGTCGTTCAAGGTCATCGGCCTCGCTCAGAGTGGCGAGAGTCTGGCCAAGGCCCGCAAACATGCGCTCTGGTACACCGGCGGCGTGCTCGTCTCGTTTGCCGTGGTCGGCTTGCTGGTGATTGCCTTGCGTACTGCGGGACAGGCGCTCGGCTGGGGCTTCCAGTTGCAGCAACCGGGCTTTGTCGCCTTCCTTGTGTATGTGCTGCTCGCGGTGGGCTTGAGTCTCTCGGGCGTATTCACGATCGGCGCCAGCCTCGCCGGTACCGGCCAGGGGCTCGCTTCGCGCTCCGGCCCGGCTGGCGATTTCTTCACCGGCGTGCTCGCCTGCGTGGTGGCCAGTCCGTGCACGGCACCGTTCATGGGCCCGGCCCTTGCGTTCGCGTTTGCCTCATCCTCGATCGTGGCCTTGCTGATCTTCCTCGCGCTCGGCCTCGGCCTGGCCCTGCCGTTCCTGCTGGTTGGCTTTGTGCCGGCACTCGCCTCGCGCTTGCCGAAACCCGGCGCGTGGATGGAAACCTTCAAGCAGGTGCTGGCTTTCCCGATGTACCTGACCGCGGCCTGGCTGGTCTGGGTGCTCGGCAAGCAACGCGGCGTCGATGCGATTGGCTATGTCCTGATTGGCGCGGTCGTGCTCGCGCTGGCGTTGTGGTGGATGGAACACGCGCGCGCCAAGGCGCGACCGCTGGGGCGCGTGCTCGCGATCATCGTGCTGCTGGTCTCGCTGGTGCCGATCTGGATGATCGCGCGACTTGACCCGCCCGCCCACGCAGCCAGCGAATCGGATTCGGCGATCGCCTATTCCAGCAGCAAACTCGCCGCCTTGCGCAACGATGGCCGCACCGTTTTCGTCAACATGACCGCCGACTGGTGCGTGACCTGCAAGGCCAACGAAAAAGCCGTGCTCGGCACCGATCATTTTGCGGATCTGCTCAGGCAATCCAATGGGGTCTACATGAAGGGCGACTGGACCAATGTCGATCCCGAGATCACCGCCTTCCTGCAGGCACACGGTGCGGTTGGGGTACCGTTGTATGTCGTGTTTCGCGGCAATCAGGGCAACGGCCAGGTGTTGCCGACCGTGCTGACCTCGGGCATCGTCGAAGATGCACTCAGGCAACCGGCGCCTTGATGTACCGCTGCACCCGGCCTTACTGAACCCGCGAAGCCATGTTCAATCGAACCAATTTGCTGATTGTCTCGCTGGCCATCGCCAGTGCCGGCCTCGGCCTCGCGCTCAGTGCGCTGCTGCGACCAGCGCCGATCCTGCCATCGGCAGGAATCTCCGTGCCGCAGGCCGATGTCGCCGCGATCGGCGAGAAGGTCGACGGCATCGACCTGGCCGACACTGAAGGCAAACCGCGCAAGCTCACGGAATGGAATGGCAAGCTCGTCATACTCAATTTCTGGGCGAGTTGGTGCGGCCCGTGTCGCGAGGAGATGCCGATGCTCGACCGCGCCCATGCGAAGTATTCCGCGCAAGGGGTTGAGGTGGTCGGTATCGCCTACGAGGAAGCCGCCGACGCGCTTGCCTTCCTCAAGGACAATCCGGTCGGCTACCCGATCCTGATCAATGCGCCGGACGATCCGGTCGATGCGTCCCTGCGCCTCGGCAATACGCAAAGCGTGCTGCCCTACACCGCCCTGATCAGCCGCGACGGCCATCTGCTCAAGGCGCGCGTCGGCAATTTCAGTGAAGCCTCATTCGAGGAATGGATCGCGCCATATCTTTGAAAACACAACCGGCCAGCAGACCCGCAACCCATACCCAACCCTGCTTGCGCCGTGCGTTCGGGGTGTCGCGGAAATCGAAACCCCTACCCGAGGAATATCGCCATGTCGACCCCCGCCTATGCCGCCGCCGAAGCCAGGTCACCACTCACGCCATGGACGATCGAGCGTCGCGCGCCGGGCCCGCACGAGGTGCAGATCGAGATCCGCTATTGCGGCGTCTGCCACTCGGACATCCACCAGGCGCGCGGCGAATGGGGTGGCGGCATCTTTCCCATGGTGCCGGGTCACGAGATTGTCGGCGAAATCGGCGCAGTCGGCAGCGCGGTGGCGAAATTCAAGGCCGGCGATCGCGTCGGCATTGGCTGCTTTGTCGATTCCTGTCGTGAATGCGCGGCCTGCAAGGACGGCGAGGAACAATATTGTTCGGGCGGCATGACGGCCACCTACAACAGCCTGGAGCGCGGCACGCGACAGCCGACCTATGGCGGCTATTCAACGCGCATCGTGGTCAATCAGGACTACGTGCTGCGCGTGCCCGATTCGATTCCACTCGATCGAGCCGCACCCTTGCTGTGTGCCGGCATCACCACCTATTCGCCGCTGCGCAGGTTCGGCCTCAAGGCCGGCGACAAGGTCGCCGTGGTCGGTCTCGGCGGTCTCGGCCACATGGGCGTCAAGATTGCCCGCGCGATGGGCGCGCATGTCACCGTCCTGAGCACCTCGCCGAACAAGCGCGACGACGCGCTCAAGCTCGGTGCCGATGCTTTCGCGGCGACTGGCGACCCGGCGACGTTCAAGAAGCTGGCCGGCCAATTCGACTTCATTCTCGATACGGTCTCGGCGCCCCACGATTACAACGCCTATCTCGGCCTGCTGCGTCGCGACGGCACGATGATCCTGGTCGGCCTTCCCGATCAGCCGACGCCACTCGCGGCCGGCCCCTTGATCATGGGTCGTCGACGCCTGGTCGGCTCGTTGATCGGCGGCATCCGCGAAACCCAGGAGATGCTCGACTTCTGCGCCGAACACGATGTGGCCTCCGACATCGAACTGATTCCGGTTGAGAAAATCAACGAAGCCTACGAACGCATGATCAAGGGTGATGTGCGCTACCGCTTTGTTATCGACTGCGCGAGCTTTTGAAAAATTGGCGAGCGTGACGGAGCTTTTTGGAGCGATGTCAATCACGCATCTTGCCGTTTCGATTTGACCGGGACATTGCGAGCGCGGGAATTCCTTCTTTGCAACCGTTGAGGTCGCCCCACAGAAATTCCGTGCTCCGCAACAAAGGTTGCCGCTGAATTTCGTCGATCTTCGCCGAACTGGACACTTCGATCCGGTTCGTTGACACTACGGCGCTGTTTGAACCGGCCGATAGGCGGTCGTCTCCGGAGTGCGCTTGGCCAGGATCCTCATTCTGCATGGGCCCAACCTCAACCTGCTCGGTACGCGCGAGCCGGAAGTCTATGGGCGCACCCCGCTGGCCGATATCGATGCCGACCTGGTTGCGCTGGCCAGGGCGGGCGGGCATGAGCTTAAAGCATTCCAGTCGAATGCCGAATATGCGCTGATTGATCGCATTCATGCGGCGAAAGGCGAGGGCGTCGCCTGGATCGTGATCAATCCGGGCGGCTACACGCACACCAGCGTGGCCTTGCGCGATGCTTTGGCCGGCGTCGCGATTCCGTTCATCGAGGTGCACCTGTCGAATGTGCAGGCGCGCGAACCGTTTCGCCAGCATTCGTATTTTTCCGATATCGCCCACGGCGTGATCTCAGGCTTTGCTGCCGACAGCTATCGCATGGCGCTCGATTTCATCCTGCGACAACTGGCCAAGAACTGAATTCAACAAACCCGGATCGCCGCCGCCGGGCGTGCTGATCCATTGCAAAGGCGACTCCCATGGATCTGCGCAAGATCAAGAAACTGATCGATCTGCTTGAAGAATCGAACCTGGCCGAACTCGAGATCAAGGAAGGCGAGGAAATCGTCCGCCTGTCCCGCTATCCGAAAAACATGGCGCCCACCTATACCGCCGCGCCAGCGCCGGCTGCCGCTACGGTTACCCAGGCCGTTGCGCCGGTCGCCGCTGCTGCGCCAGGCGATGCATTGCCCAGTCCGCCGGCGCCGGCGAAAAGCGAACTGCCACCCGGCACCACCGTGCGCTCGCCGATGGTCGGCACGTTCTATGCCTCGGCCAGTCCCGATTCTCCGCCCTTCGTCACGGTCGGCCAGAAGGTCCAGGCCGGCGACACGCTTGGCATCATCGAAGCCATGAAAATGTTCAACCAGATCGAAACCGAAATTTCCGGCACGGTCGTCGCCATCCTCGCCGAAAGCGGTCATCCGGTCGAATTCGACCAGCCGTTGTTTGTGATTGGGTGAAGGGCCGGGATTCGGGAATGGAGAATGGAGAATCGTTCAAGCGGGCTCACGAGCGCTTGGAAGTTTGGCAGGAGGCGATGCAGCTTGTGGAACGAATCTATGCAGCGACAGCATCCTTCCCGGCAGATGAGCGATTTGGCTTGACCGCGCAGATTCGGCGCTCAGCAGTAAGCGTTCCATCAAATATCGCGGAAGGTGCTGCCCGGCGCTCAACCCCCGAGTACCAACGTTTTCTTTCGATTGCCCGCGGATCGCTCTCGGAAATGTCCACACAACTGTAAATTGCAACACGACTTGGCCACATGAACTCAAGCCCTGAATTGGACCTCTTGGTGGATCGCATTTTCGCCAAGCTCACCGCCTTGATGAACGCCCTGAAAAAACGTGGAGAATCCTGATGCGAGCTTCAAACCCATTCCCCACTCCCCATTCCCCATTCCCATGCTAGACAAAGTCGTCATCGCCAATCGGGGCGAAATCGCGCTGCGTATCCTGCGTGCCTGTCATGTGCTTGGCATCAAGACGGTGGCCGTGCATTCGACGGTCGATCGCAATCTCAAGCACGTCGGCATGGCCGACGAGTCGGTCTGCATCGGCCCGCCACCGGCGGCGGAGAGTTATCTGAATGTGCCGGCGATCATTGCCGCGGCCGAGGTGACCGACGCCCAGGCGATCCATCCGGGTTATGGTTTTCTTGCCGAGAACGCCGATTTCGCCGAACGCGTCGAGCAATCGGGCTTCATCTTCATCGGCCCCCGCGCCGAGACGATCCGCATGATGGGCGACAAGGTCGAAGCGATCCGCGCGATGAAGGCCGCCGGCGTGCCTTGCGTGCCGGGCTCGGGTGGGCCGCTCGGTGACGATGTCGGCGAAAACACGCGCATCGCACGCGACATCGGCTATCCAGTCATCATCAAGGCCTCCGGCGGTGGTGGCGGGCGCGGCATGCGCGTCGTGCACACCGAAGCGCATCTCGGCAACGCCATCTCGATGACCAAGAGCGAAGCCAAGGCCGCGTTCGGCAATGATCAGGTCTACATGGAGAAGTTCCTCGAGAACCCGCGTCATGTCGAGATCCAGGTGCTGGCCGATGGCCAGGGCAATGCGGTCCATCTTGGCGAGCGTGACTGCTCGATGCAGCGCCGCCATCAGAAGGTGGTCGAGGAGGCGCCCGCTCCCGGCATCAGCGAAGAACAACGCCAGGCGATCGGCAAGGTCTGCGTCGAGGCCTGCCTGCGCATCAACTACCGCGGCGCCGGCACCTTCGAATTTCTTTACGAGGATGGCCGCTTCTACTTCATCGAAATGAACACGCGCATCCAGGTTGAGCATCCGGTCACCGAGATGATCACCGGCGTCGATTTGGTTCGCGAACAGTTGCTGATCGCAGCCGGTGAAAAACTCTCGTTCCGCCAGGAAGACGTGCGCATCACCGGCCATGCCATCGAATGCCGCATCAATGCCGAAGATCCGGATACGTTCATGCCGAGCCCCGGCACCGTCAAGCGCTTCCTCGCCGCCGGCGGCCCCGGCGTGCGCACCGATACGCACATCTATGATGGCTACCGCATTCCGCCTAACTACGACTCGATGATCGGCAAGTTGATCGTGCACGGTCGTGATCGCGCAACGGCGGTCGCACGCATGCGCCAGGCACTGGCCGAAGTCGTCATCGAGGGGGTCAAGACCAACCTGCCGCTGCAGATGCGCATCCTCGCCGACGGCGGTTTCCAGGCCGGCGGCATGAACATCCACTATCTCGAAAAGCGCATGGCCGAAGCCAAGGCCAAGGCGCTGGGTCTGGAATGAGCGCGGCGATCCGATAGCCGCATTCGCCAGGCACTTCGCGCGCTTGGCGCGCCGCATCCTGCGGCCTGGGCTGTGGATGCGCTGAAATGCTCGCCCCTGAAGGGGCTCCTACAGGTTTGCGGCGAAGCGCTTTTCGCTTTTCGCTTTTCGCTTTTCGCTTTTCGCTTTTCGCTTTTCGCTTTTCCCACTCCCCACTCCCCACTCCCGCTTTCAAGAAATGATTGAACTCTCCCTGACCCTGCGCGCCGACCAGCAGGAAACCGTCGAAGCGGCACTTGAGGAAGTCGGCGCACTGGCGGTGACCCTGCTCGATGCCGATGCCGATACCAGCAACGAGCAGGCAATCCTCGAACCCGGCGTCGGTGAAACCCCGCTGTGGTCGCTGATCGTGTTGTCAGCCTTGTTCGAGGCTGATGTCGATCGCAGTGGTTTGATCCATGTGCTGGGCGAGTTGCTGCCAGATCTCGATCCCGCGCAGATCGCGTTTCGCGAGGTTGCCGATCAGGACTGGACGCGGGTATGGATGGACCAGTTCAAGCCGATGCGCTTCGGCGAGCGGCTGTGGATCTATCCGTGGAATATCGAACCGCCCGCCGATTCGAGTGACGTCGCCGGCCGCTCCAGCGCATCCATGCGCGTCGTCCGTCTTGATCCGGGCATGGCATTCGGAACCGGCACCCACCCCACAACCGCCCTGTGCCTGGAATGGCTGGATCAGGCGGATCTCACTGGCAAGACCGTCATCGACTACGGCTGCGGATCGGGCGTGCTTGCCATCGCCGCGGCCCTGCTTGGGGCAAGCAAGGTCATCGCCATCGACAATGATCCACAGGCAATCGAGGCCAGTCGCAACAATGCCGAACGCAATGGTGTCGCCGGCTCGATCTCGTTATTCCTGCCTGATGTCGATCCCGGCGCCCCGGCCGATGTGCTGGTGGCCAACATCCTTGCCGGCCCCTTGCACGCGCTGGCGCCGGTCTTCGCAGCGCGGCTCGCATCGGGTGGCGCGCTGGCCTTGTCGGGCATCCTCATCGATCAGCGCGACGAACTGCTGGAACGCTATTCGGAATGGTTCGATGGCCTTTCGGCGACCGTTCGGGAGGATTGGGTGCGCATCGACGGGCGGCGGCGCTGACTCCCTGAGCTAGAATGCCCGGCATGTACACCCAGTGCCCGGAATGCCTGACCATCTTCAAGATCGATGCCGCCGAGCTCGCCGCTGCGCACGGCTCGGTGCGCTGCTCGCATTGCAACGCCCTGTTCAATGCCCTGCCCAGCCTCAGCGAGCAGTTGCCGGCTGAGCCGATCGGCAGACTCGTCAGGCATCCCGAACAGGTCTCGCCGCCACAGCTCGGACTTCCGGTGTTTCGTCCGCATCGCGGCGCACAAGGGGCACTGTTTCTCGATCCCGATGATCGGCCGCGTGCGCACGAGCGCTCGATCGGCCCGCCGCAGTTCACGCGCTCGCACCGGCGCTCCGGCACGACTGGCAACGGTATCTGGATTTCCGGAAGCTTTGTCCTGCTCCTGCTGCTTGGTGCCGAGATCGCCTGGGCCGAGCGCGACTTGTGGATCAATGATTCGAGCTTGCGTCCGTTGATCGCCGATGCCTGCGCCAGGCTCGGCTGTCAGCTTCCATTACGCAAGGATGATGAACTGCTGCAACTGGCTTCCCGCGATATCCGACCGCATCCCTCGGTGCCAGGCGCCTTGATCATCTCGGCCACGCTGCAGAATGCCGGAAACTTTGCCCAACCGTTCCCGATCGTCGAGATCACCCTGTCGGATCTCGATGAACAGCGCATCGCGATGCGCCGCTTCCAGCCACGCGAATACATCAGTGACCCGCGCGCACTGGCCAACGGGCTTGCTCCCGACGCCAAGGCGCCGCTGGTCTTCGAGGTCGCCGATCCAGGCAAGAATGCGGTCGCCTTCGAATTCCGCTTCCAGTAGCAGGGCGCGGGATTGCGGAGGGTTGCGCACTTTGCTGCGATCCGATTGCCGATCGACACTTACCAAGCGAGCGCCACGGCGCTACTATCACCGACCCGGCAAACGGAATTCGGGGACTGTTTCGCTGCGGGATCCTGTCAAGTCGATTGCCTCGGGGGGCCGAACCAAGTGAATGCCGTAACACCGCTGCACGCAGATGCCGCGCAGGAAGCGCTTCTGCAGCCTGCGCTGCGCGATTGCGTCTCTCGCGCCGTCCGCCGCTATCTCGTTGATGTCGATTCGCAACCGGCCGAGGGTCTGCACGCGCTGGTGCTCAGCGAAGTCGAGATACCGCTGCTGCGTGAGGTGCTGGACTGGTATGGCGGCAATCAGAGCCGTGCAGCCGCCGCCCTCGGCATCAACCGCGCAACCCTGCGCAAGAAGCTGCAGCTCTACGGGCTCGGCTGAGCGCACCATGCGCCCAGAGCACCGCTATACTTCACGACCAGTTCGCTTTCCCGGCTGATCCCATGTTCGACACACCGCTTGTACCCGTTCGTCGCGCCCTGCTCAGCGTGTCCGACAAGACCGGCCTGCTCGACTTCGCGCGCGGACTCGATTCGCTTGGAATCAGCCTGATCTCCACCGGTGGCACCGCGCACAACCTGCGCGAAGCGCAACTGCCGGTCACCGAAGTCAGCGCCATGACCGGGTTCCCTGAAATCATGGATGGCCGGGTCAAGACCCTGCACCCGCTCGTGCACGGCGGATTGCTCGGCAGGCGCGGCACCGACGATGCGGTGATGAGCGAACATGGCATCACGGCGATTGACCTGCTGGTGGTCAACCTGTATCCGTTTGATACCGTCACCGCGCGCCCGGACTGCTCGCTGGCCACGGCCGTCGAGAACATCGATATCGGCGGTCCGGCGATGCTGCGCGCAGCAGCCAAGAATCACGAGCACGTCATCGTCATCAGCGACCCGGCCGACTATGCGGAAGTGCTCGATGCGCTCGCTCATGGCGGCACCAGCATCGAAATGCGTCGCCGCCTCGCGGCCAAGGCCTATGCGCATACAGCCGGCTACGATGGCCGCATTGCAAGCTGGCTGGGCGCACGCGCGCTCGGCGAAACCAGCGAGCCGTTCGCACCCAGCCTGCATCTTTCCTACGAGCGCAAGCAGGTGCTGCGCTACGGCGAAAACCCGCATCAGGCCGCAGCCCTGTATGTCGAACGCAATGCGCCCTTCGGAACGATTGCCAGGGCCCGCGTGCTGGCTGGCAAGGAGCTTTCCTACAACAACCTCGCCGATGCCGATGCGGCGCTCGAGTGCGTAAAGGCATTCCAGCGCACGCCGGCCTGCGTCATCGTCAAGCACGCCAATCCGTGTGGTGTCGCGCTGGCGGCGAGTACTCGCGAAGCCTATGAGCAGGCCTATGCCTGCGATCCGGTATCGGCTTTCGGCGGCATCATCGCGTTCAATCACCGACTCGACAGGGAAACCGCCGAGCTCTTGCTCGAACGCCAGTTTGTCGAAGTCGTGATCGCCCCCGAAGTCGACGAGGCCGCCCTGCCGGCATTCGCGAAGAAGCCAAACGTGCGTGTGCTGGCGACCGGCGACTGGTCCGAGCTGGTCGGCCCCGCGATCGACTACAAGCGCATTGCCGGTGGCATGCTGGCGCAGGACGCCGACCGCGACACGCTGATGCTGACCGACCTCAAGGTCGTCTCCAGGCGCGTGCCGAACACCGACGAATTGCGTGACCTGCTGTTCGCCTGGCATGTCGCGATGTACGTGAAATCGAATGCCATCGTGTATGCGCGCGAAAGCCGCACGATCGGCATCGGTGCCGGCCAGATGAGCCGCGTGATCAGCGCCCGCATTGCCGCGATGAAGGCCGAGGAAGCGGGATTGAGCGTTGCCGGCAGCGTGATGGCCTCCGATGCGTTCTTCCCGTTTCGCGACGGCATCGATGCCGCCGCCGCTGTCGGCATCCGCGCCGTGATCCAGCCCGGCGGCTCGGTGCGCGATGCCGAAGTCATCGCCGCTGCCGACGAGAACAACATGGCGATGGTGTTTACCGGTGTCCGGCATTTCAGGCATTGAGCGGTGAGCGGTGAGCGGTGAGCGGTGAGCGGTGAGCGGTGAGCGGTGAGCG
>CAYMHF010000011.1:0-18529 GCA_964390215.1 uncultured Dokdonella sp.
CAAAAAGCGGCGGAAATATGAACCGCACAGACGGATTCGCAGCCCGGCCGAGTAAAGTCCGACAGGCTGCTAGCGCTGCGCACATGGGCGGCTATCGTGTTCGCTCGCCAGCGTCGATAATCGACGTTCGAGTCTCTGGAGTAAATGCATGAGCAGTCGACATTTTCACGCCGGCAATGCCTGGTTCGCAGACGGCTGGCGCCACGATGTGCGATTCGAGATCGACAGCGGACGCTACTACCCCGGAGCCCTGCTTGACGTGCATTCGGATGCCGCTGCGGATGGAGCCGAGCCGCTTGGTCGCTGGGTGTTGCCGGGCATTCCGAATCTGCACTCGCATGCTTTCCAGCGTGCCATGGCCGGGCTTGCCGAACGTCGTGGTGATCCTGCGGACAGCTTCTGGACCTGGCGTGAGGTCATGTACACGTTTGCCGGCAAGCTCGGCCCGGATGACCTGCGTGCGATCGCCACCCAGCTCTATGTGGAAATGCTCAAGGCCGGTTACACCCAGGTCTGCGAGTTCCACTACCTGCACCAGCAAGCGGACGGCAAGGCCTATGCCGACCCGGCGGCCATGTCGCTGGCGCTCATCGAGGCCGCGCAGGAGGCGGGCATTGGCCTGACCCTGTTGCCGACCCTGTACATGACCGGTGGCTTCGATGGTCGCCCGCTCGGCGAACGCCAGCGCCGCTTTGCCCACGATGTGGACGGCTACCTGCGTCTGCTTGAACGTCTGCGCCTGCTGGAAAGTGCCCACCTGCGCATCGGCGTCGCCCTGCATTCGCTGCGTGCCGTTCCCGAAGACGCGATGCATGCCGTACTGGAAAGCATCGACAGCATGGCGCAAACGCGCAGCAGCGCGCCAGGCTCGATGATGCCGATCCATATCCACATTGCCGAGCAGATTGGCGAGGTGCAGGATTGCCTGGCCGTGCGCAACGCGCGCCCGGTCGAATGGCTGCTCGACCATGCGCCCGTGGACGCGCGCTGGTGTCTTGTGCATGCCACGCACCTCAACGACAGCGAATTGGGCCGACTCGCGGCCAGTCGGGCAACCGTGGGCCTGTGTCCGACCACCGAAGCCAATCTTGGCGATGGCGTGTTTCCGCTGAAGAACTGGCTGGACGCCGGTGGCAGCCTCGGCATCGGTTCGGACAGCCATATCTCGGTGTCGCCGGTCGAGGAATTGCGCTGGCTCGAATACGCACAGCGACTGCTCACGCGCCATCGCAACATCAGCGCCAGCGAGGCCGAACCGAGTACCGGCACGGTGCTCTACGGCAGCGCCCTGCATGGCGGGGCGAATGCCTCGGGCATGCCTATCGGCTCTTTCATGGGCGGCGATGCCGAGCTGCCCTCGGTCGGCAATCGTGCCGATCTGCTCGTGCTTGACGAGACCTCGCCGTTGCTCGCAGGTCGCGATGCGTCAAACCTGATCGATACCTGGATATTCGCCGGCAACTCCAGTCTCGTGCGCGACGTGATGGTCAATGGCGACTGGGTAGTGCGGGATTTCCGGCATCGCGACGAGGCGCGGATCGCCGCCCGCTATCGCGCGGTCATTGCGCGATTGCACGCCTGAGCGGGATGGCGGTTGCATCGAGGAGGACGCCCTGTACGTCCTCAAGATGGCCATCGTTGGGTTCGGCCTGGATGCCGAGCAGGTGGGCGAGCAACGGATAGACATCGACATTGTCGAATGCCGGCACGACGACATGCGTGCGGAATGCAGGGCCGTTCGCGATGAACAGGGCGCGCATGTCCGGATGACTGTTGTCGTAGCCGTGCTCGCCATGGGAAAAATGCGCCTTCGATTCGAGCAAGGCGTGACTGGATATGACCCATCCGGGATCGGCCAGGCAGAGCAACGGGGGCACGCGGCGGTTGTGGCCGTAGTGGAAACGTGGCGGCAGCTCGCCCTTGCGCCAGCAGCGCATGTGTTCATGCCGGCGGAACAGGATCTCCTCGGTGTCACGGCCGTGGCCGCGGCTCGGCTTGATGCCGGTCAGCACGCCATAGCTGACGACATGCGCGAACTCCTCAGGCAACAGGTCGTCGAGGTGGATCACGCGCTCGGGCGAAGTCGTGCTCATGCCGTGATCGGAAACGACAACGATGTTCACTGCCTGCTCGAGGCCGTGTTCGGCCAGGCCATCGAGCAGGTGCTTGATGGTTGCGTCGACAACCTTGAGCTCGGCATTCAGTTCGTCGGAATCCGGGCCGAAGCGATGGCCGACGGTGTCGATGGTGTCGAGGTAGAGCGTCAGCAGGCTAGGCCGTGTTGGTTCTGGCAGGGTCAGCCAGTCGAGAACCCGCTCGACGCGCGATACGCCAGCCAGCCTCTTGTCGTAGCGCGACCAGAACTCGGGATGCGAACCATGCACGGCAGCCTCGGAGCCGGGCCAGAACATGATCCCGGAATGCAGGCCCTGGCGTTGTGCGGTCGTCCACAGTGGCACACCCTGGTTCCACCATTTCGGGTTCTGGATTGCTTCACGGTTCCATAAAGTGAATTTCTGTCCGGGGATGCGATCGTCTTCCATGGTGTTGGCGATGATGCCGTTGCGATCGGGGCGCAGGCCGGTGATCAGCGCGTAGTGGTTGGGAAAGGTCAGCGACGGAAACGATGGGCGCAGGAACTCGGCGCGCACACCGCCATCGGCGAGTGCGTTCAGCGTGGGAGTCAGACCACGATCGAGATAGTCGGCACGAAATCCGTCGATCGAGATCAGCAAGACAGGGACGCGCGGAGGTTCCACCTGGCGCGGCGGCAGCGCCGTACAGGCAGCCAGCAACAATAGTGTGCAAACCAGCGCAAAAAGTCTGGGGATCATCAGTGGACTGGGAACAAGCTCAATGGCTCATTGTCGCCGACGCACGCGGCGCGGCGCCATACCCACCCATGGCAGACGGAAATCGCGGTTGCACGGTTGCCCGCGCGTGCTCAGTTGTCGAATCCGTTGGCGAAGATGGTGTCAATCGGCACGGCAAACGGCGCGCCAACCGTTCCCGTACTCAGGGAAGTGCCGGTCAGCACCTGCACGGGTGTCGCATTGCCGCTGGCGGCCAGGTCGAAACTCACCACGCGATTGGTGGACGGATCGCCATTGGCGCCAATGGAAACCATCAAGCGCTGCAGCCGCAGGTCGAGACCAATGCCGGTGGGGTATTGCTGGCTGGTGTAGGCAAGCCCGGTGGCCGGGCCTTCAATCGAATACAAAGGCGCATCGGACCCGCTGGCGCTGTCGGCGAAAACGCGAATATGGGCATCGAAGGAAAGATTGTCATTGGTGGTGAAAGTCAGCACGTACAGTTTGTGTTGCAGCGGATCATGCGCGACACCGGACGCATTGGCGGTATGCGCGCTCTTCAGCACGCGCGTGGGCATCGCGTTGCCATCGGCCAGGCGGGAATGGAAGACGATCTTCGCCGCAAAGTTGCCGAAATCGTAGTCGACCACGGCGAGTTCGTCCGTTTGCGGGATCCAGATCAACGAGTCGGGATTGTTGAGCTGGGTGATGCTGCTGCTGCCGCCCCCCCAGCTGATGCTGCGGATGCGGTTGACGCTGCTGCCGCTGGCGTGCAACGGGTAGGTGTAGATGCAGCAATTGCTGGCGATGACAATCAATTCGTCAAGTGCCGCGATCGGCACGTTGCCACGCGGTTGTCCGAGAAGTCCCGGATTGAGGACGCGCAGCGGCGCGATATTGCCGCTGGCAAACGCCGGGAACACGCGGATGGCCTGGCCCCAGTAATCGGAGACATAGAGCAGTCCCTCGCTTGGCTCGTAGCTGATATTCATCGGGCCGTCCAACTGCGTCGCGGCACCGGCAATCTGGCGGATCGGTGCTGCCGCTCCCTGCGCATTGGCGGCGAACTGGCTGATCGGGTGGCCGCCGGGCGACGTTGAATTTGAGCCGCCGACCATCAGCTCCGCATGAGCCGCGCCGGAAAAACTGGAAAGGATCAAGGCAATGCCGAACAGGTGCTGGATGCGCATGGAGACGGGACCGGGAGTGGAGTTTTCCTACATTACGCGCGAACAAGCGCGAAATCCCAACCGCCTGCAATTTTTATTGCCCGGGACGGCAAGCATGTCGACAACGCAGGAGCAGTTGTCAGCGATGGCCGTGGCAGGCGCTGTCCCGGCAATGCGAAACCGGGGTGCCCCGATGGCACTTGCTGTCAAGGTCGTCGGCTGCCGGCAAGCGGATTCGGTGGAGCCGGTGCGGGACAGTCGGCGGAATCACTTGCTATGCTCGCCCATTGCATGGAGGGTGAAAAAGCAGGGCGGCGGGAGGATCGGGCGCACGACACGCCTGATTACGCCGCGGCAAACTGGCGTAATCGTGACGCCATCGCGCCGGCGCAGCCGGCAATCCGCCAGGCGCCCGCGCACGGGTCTGCTGCCGCCGTCGCAGATGAGGCAAAATCCGCTGTTTCGTTCTCGCAGGAAAGCACCATGTCCGACACGTCGACGCGCCGCGATCCGCAGCGCCACATTCGCGCCCCGCGCGGCACGCAACTGAACTGCCGCAGCTGGCTGACCGAAGCGCCGTATCGCATGTTGCAGAACAACCTCGATGCGGAAGTGGCCGAGAATCCGGCCGAGCTGGTCGTTTACGGCGGCATTGGCCGCGCTGCGCGCAACTGGGAATGCTATGACGCGATCCTGAAAGCCTTGCGCGAACTGGGCGACGACGAAACCCTTCTGGTGCAGTCGGGCAAGCCGGTTGGCGTCTTTCCAACCCATGCCGATGCGCCGCGCGTGCTGATCGCCAATTCCAACCTGGTGCCGCATTGGGCGAACTGGGAACACTTCAACGAGCTCGATCGCAAGGGCCTGATGATGTACGGCCAGATGACGGCCGGGTCGTGGATTTACATCGGCTCGCAAGGCATCGTGCAGGGCACTTACGAAACCTTTGTCGAGATGGGGCGCCAGCACTACGCCGGCGATCTGCGCGGGCGCTGGATCCTGACCGCCGGCCTTGGCGGCATGGGCGGCGCGCAACCGCTGGCGGCCAGCCTTGCCGGTGCCAGCTCGCTGAATATCGAATGCCAGCAACGCTGCATCGATTTCCGCCTGCGCACGCGCTATGTCGATGAACAGGCGAGCGATCTCGATGACGCGCTGGCATGCATAGAGAAATACACGAAATCCGGCGAAGCCAAATCCATTGCCCTGCTGGGCAATGCCGCCGAGATCCTGCCCGAACTCGTGCGCCGCGGCGTCAGGCCCGATGCGGTCACCGACCAGACCAGCGCGCACGATCCGGTGCACGGCTATCTGCCGATTGGCTGGAGTGTCGAGCAATGGCTAGCCGAGCAGAAGGCCAACCCGGACAGCGTCCGCGATGCCGCGAAAAAGTCGATGCGCGTGCATGTCGAGGCGATGCTCGCTTTTGCGGAACGGGGCATCCCGACTTTCGACTACGGCAACAACATCCGCCAGATGGCCAAGGACGAGGGCTGCGCCAACGCGTTCGAGTTCCCGGGCTTCGTGCCGGCCTATGTGCGGCCGCTGTTTTGCCGCGGTGTCGGCCCGTTCCGCTGGGTGGCGTTGAGCGGTGATCCCGAAGACATCTACAAGACCGACGCCAAGGTCAAGGAATTGATTCCCGACGACGTGCATCTGCACAACTGGCTCGATATGGCGCGCGAGCGGATCTCGTTCCAGGGCCTGCCCGCGCGCATCTGCTGGGTTGGCCTCGGCCTGCGCGACAAGTTGGGAATCGCCTTCAACGAAATGGTCCGCAACGGCGAACTGAAAGCGCCGATTGTCATCGGTCGCGATCATCTGGATTCCGGCAGCGTCGCCAGCCCGAACCGCGAAACCGAAGCCATGCAGGACGGCAGCGACGCGGTCAGCGACTGGCCACTGCTCAATGCCATGCTCAATGTCGCCGGCGGCGCGACCTGGGTCTCGCTGCACCATGGCGGCGGTGTCGGCATGGGTTATTCGCAGCATTCCGGGGTCGTCATCGTCTGTGATGGCACCGAGGCCGCCGACAAGCGCATTGCCCGGGTACTCTGGAATGATCCGGGTACCGGCGTCATGCGCCATGCCGACGCCGGCTACGAGATCGCCAAAGCGTGCGCGAAGGAACAAGGGCTGAAGCTGCCGATGGCGTAAGCCTGTGCCGTAATCTCAGGCGGCGCCAAGGTGCGCGATGTCTGAAAATCCAGTCGTCATCCTGCAGGCGCGATTCCTGGTCACACCGCGCGCAGGCGGAAGCGATCGATGGTGACCAGTCATGTCCTTCGAGCTCCATCAGGATCTGCTCGCGGAAAGCATCGGACTCATCTGTGCGCCCGGCGACCGAAACGGCTTGTCCGGGCCAGGCCGGCCCGCCGCTGGGGGCGGCGATGGCGTCAGATGCCGCTCTGGATCAAGGCCCACAACGCGGCGCCGAGGCCAGCCACAAGCAGCACCAGAATCGGCAGGAGACTCAGACCAAAACCGATCGAGCGCCTTGTCGGATCCGCGATATAGGCGGCGTAATAGACCTGTCGTCCGACGATGTAGACCGCCAGCATCGCGGCGATGAACAGCGGATTCAAGTAGGCCGATGCGACCCAGACGGCGGGCACAAGCAGGATCAGCAACTCCAGCGTGTTGCCCTGCACTCGATAATAGCGCTCGAAGATCGGGTTGCCGGTCGTGGCCGGAGCGGACACGCCAAATTTCCCCCTGGCCCAGCCGACACGGCTTGCGAAAAATACATACTGGAACAAGGCGACGACGACGAGCAGATTGACAAGCGACATGATTTGCCTCGGATGATGTTGATTGGGTGGAGGTGCTTGCATCGCAGCATACGTGCTTGCGGGAAGCGCGGGCAGGCCGCGCAACCGGCAGCCGGTTCGAGTGAGCGGATACTCAGGCGATTTCGAGGCGCAGATTTCCCCGGATGGTTTGCAGCCAGCCCGGCGTGACCTTGGCACTCGCCGCAAACTCGGGCCAGCGGCGGATTGCTGCAGCCACCTCGGCGATGATCGTCTGTGCACGTCCGCGTTTCATCGAGACGGCTTTCGCGCATTCACGGAAATCCTCAAGCGTGAATCGATCGCGCTTGCCGTTCATTGTCATCTGCTGTGAGGCGGTCCACAGGCCGTCCGGGTTGTAGCTGTAGGTGACGTCGAATGCCGGTGACAGCGACCATTGTCCGGATTTGTCCATCAGGAAGGCGATGTTCTTGACGTGGTCATCCTGGTTGCGCGCAATGATGTTGAAGGCCATGCGCCGGAACTGCTCCTCGATGGCCGCCATGCCGAGGCCGAGGCGACGGATCACCCGCATGGCCTGTTCGTAACTGTAGGCGCCGGCCAGGTTGTAGTCGTAGTGGGCGAGCGCGCCGAGCGACTGCATGTGCAGTTTTTCACCGCCCTCTAGCCGGTCGAACCGGCGTGTCATGAAATGGCGCCGACCGTTTTCCTCCAGCAGGCGGCATTCGCTGATGTCGATGCCGGCAGCGCGGGCCATCAGCGCGTAGGCGTATTCGATGGCGCCGTAGCCTTTTGGATCTTCCAGTTCCTTGTCCCGGTTGCCGCTGACGCCGTCGAATTTGAGAATCCAGTAGCCATAGCCGGAGCCGGCCGCAACCTGGCCAGAACGCACGTCATTCGTTTCGCGGTTCCAGGCAATGACGGCCTTGGCGCGGGCGCCGCCGGCCGAAGTGCCGACGCGCAGGATATCGCGCAAGGTCTCGGCCGAATGCTCGTCGGTGAACGTATGCTGCAACTGATGGCGCTGGCTGAGCACGGCGGAGGCAAGTGCCACCAGCGCGTCGATCTCGATTTTCTCGGCGACCCGCGCTTTCGGACCCGTCGCCGGCACAAACTCGAGCGCGCCCATGCCGCGTGCACCGATATAGCAGAGGCGTTCGACGGCATTGAAACTCTCCGGAGTACGCCCCTGGGTGGCCAGCCAGGCATCAATCAGGGCATTGCCGAATCGGTCGGGCAGGGAATCGGCGAGCATGCCGGGCAGGCCGTGGAATGTTTCACGGGCGAGCGTCGGGAATGTGTAGACGCGTTCATCGAGCGGCATCATCAGCGGTGCGACCTCGATGCTGCTGCGGGCGAATTCCGGGGTGTACTGGAATGCGGCCGGGTGGCTGGAATCCTCGACCGAGACGGCGCCGATCGCTCGGCCCCAAAGCCGGACTTCGGCGATGGTCGTCATGCTTCGTCTTTCCACGTCCAGGCCCTGGCGGCAGGCTCGGCTTCGCGCACCGAGGATGCGCGCTGGCGCTGCCTGCCATGCAGCCTCAGTTGTTCGATCGGACTCGGCATGCGTTCGGGAACCAGCAGCTCAAGTCCGTCGAGCAGGTCGAGTGCACGCAGGATACGGATGAAATTGGAGAGCTGAGCCGATTCCCCGGCCTCGATCCGCTCGAGAGTGCGCTTGGAAACGCCCGAGTTGCTGGCGAGCTCTGCCTGGCTGAGGTTCCGTTGCAGACGCTGCTGGCTGATGCGTTCGCCCATGGTCTGGAGGATGCTTTGGTCGGCAAGCCGAGCGGTGATTTTCATTAGTCGCCTATAGTGACGAAAAAAGCAGGTTTGTGGCTTTTACTTGCCATGAGTGACGAGTTATAGCGCATTCTGTTGGTATATTCAATTCGTAATTCATGACGATTTGATCCGATGATTGGTTGTTTATCGGCAGATATGACGAATAAATACAAAGGCCCCATCAGCGTGCCGGAGGTAGGGTCGTGTACCGGCCCGAACCGCCTGGTCACTGCGATGCGCGCCCTTGCTTATTCAGACCATCCGGGTTCGTGCTGCTCGGGAGCCTCTTGCTCGATCCGAATCGAGCTGCAAACGGGTAACCTGAAACCGGTGCTTCTGCGCAGCACGGATCATCGCCGAAGGAGTCTTCGATGCCACAACAGTTTCACGCCATGGCTCTGGTTGTGCGCGACTACGACGAAGCGATCGACTGGTACAGCAGAGTGCTTGGATTCGAGCTGCTCGAAGACACGCCCAGGGAAGGCGCCAAGCGCTGGGTCAGGATCGCGCCACGCGGCTCGCAAGGGGCCTGTTTGCTGCTCGCGCAGGCAGCGAGCGACGAACAGGCCGGTCGCATTGGCAACCAGACCGGCGGACGGGTCTTCCTGTTCCTGCATACCGATGATTTTGCGCGTGATCATGCGCAGATGACGGCGCAGGGCGTGCATTTCTGCGAGGAGCCGCGGCATGAGAACTATGGCACGGTGGTCGTGTTCGAGGATCTTTACGGCAACCGCTGGGATCTGATCGAACCGAAAGCCTGAGTTCGCTGGAGAGTCCGCATGTCCTTTGTCCGCTGTCTGCGCGGCATCGTTTCCGGTGTTGAATACTCCGCCGACGAGCCGATGAATCTCGATCCCCTCGATGGCCGGCCGGTCGAGATGGTGCTTGATCTCGAACGTCTCGCGGCAGCACGACCCAATCGCCAATGGCATGACCCGAGCCGGCGCGACATGTGGCGCTTCGGCGGCCTCATGGCGCTTGATGTCGCCGATTCGGCCGACGCCGAATACATTGTCGCGCTCGGCGAAGGCGCCACGCCCTTGCTCGACTATTCGCGGCATACGCTGGCCAGGGGTGGCGGGTTCAGCCTGGCCATCAAGGACGAAGGCAGGGCGCATGCCGGCCATGGTGCCAATCCGACCCGGAGTTTCAAGGATCGTGGCATGGCCATGGTCGTCGCCCAGGCGCGGCGCCTCGGGCTCGAGCGCCTGGCCGTACCGACCCAGGGCAATGCCGGCGACTCGCTGACCTGCTACGCGCTCGCCGCGGGATTGTCGGTGGTCGTGGCCATGCCCGACGACACGCCGATGCCGATCCTCGGCAATGTCGCCGCCGCCGCATTGCGGTATCCGGATCGGGTCATCCTCGAATTGGTCGGGCCGACGATTCGCGAGGCCGGTGCCCTGCTCAAGCAAAAGTACATTGCGCGCGGCTGGTTTTCGGTCGCCACATTCCAGGAACCGGGCTGGCGCATCGAGGGCAAGAAATCACTCGGACTTGAACTGGCCGAACCGGCGCGCGGAGAGACCGCGTGGTCATTGCCCGATGTGGTGATCTATCCGACCGGTGGCGGCACCGGTGTGCTCGGCATGTGGAAGGCCTGGGCTGAGCTCGAAACGCTTGGGGTGATCGACTCACGGCGTCCGCGCATGGTCTGCGTGCAGAGCGCGGCCATGGATCCACTGGTGCGCGCGTTCGATGCCGGCGATGCCGACACCACCGCGCTGGCCGGCGGTGGCACGCTGGCGTTCGGCTTGAATGTGCCGGGTGGGGTCGGGCACTTTCGCGTGCTCGAGATCATCCGCGCCAGCGGCGGTGCGGCGGTTGCCGTTGACGAAGCCGACATCGCCACGGAATTGCGCCGGGTCTGGGGCGACACGCATGGCTGGATCAGTCCGGAAGGCGCCGCCTGTCTGGCCGCCCTGCCGCAGTTGCTCGATCGCAGCTTGCTCAGGCGTGGCGAACGCGTGGTGGTCGTGAATACCGGATCGGCGGAGAAATACCTGCCTGCGCTGCGCCACCTGCTTGACTGAATGTGCGCCTGTCGGGACAGGCCGTTCAATCGGGCTCGAACTCGCCGACAAAAATCTCGTCCTCCCACTCGATCGGCGTGCACGCGCGCGCGTCGTACTCGGCCTTGATCGAGGTCAGCATCGAGTCATAGACGTTGATGGCGATGTCGTTGATGCCCGCACTGCCCCTGATCATGAAAACGCCATAGATCCGTCGTTCGAAATCCACCCACGGGAAAAACCCGAATGCGCCGAGGCTGTGGATCAAGGGTGCCTGGTTCGACGGTCGATCGTTGTACAGCCAGCTGCCCAGGCCATAGCGCACCGGCGGGGCGACGTTGGCCGGTGCATAGGCAATCGGCAGGCTGCCGACATTGTCGATCCACAATTGGCGGATCGTTGCCGCGCGCAGGGAGCGCTGGTTGTTGCCGCGGCCCTGATTGGCCAGCATATGCAGGACTCGCGCATAGTCCCTGAGGTTGCTGCGCGCGCCGCCGGCGATCCGGTAGTTCAGCGTCGGCCCAAGTCCCTGCCAGTCGATCGTGGTCGTGCCCAGTGGCGCGCCAAGCTCCTGCTGCCAAAGCGCCTGCCAGTCGCCGCTCCCGGCAACTTCGATGACACGACCGGCGACATGCATCGATACGCCGCCATAGGAAAACTGGCCGCCAACCGTGTAGCCCTCATTCAGGGGCCGGCAACAGGCAATCAGGGAGACGGCCTGGGCCAGGGTGATGCTCGAAGTGTTGATGACGGCGGCGTCGGAATCGTCGCCATAGCCGGCCGTATGGCTGAACATCTGGCGTACCGTCATGCCTCCCTTGTCGCCGCTGAATTCGGGCAGATAGCCCGACACCGGCGCATCCAGGTCGATCTCACCGCGTTCGGCCGCCTGCAGGATGCGCGTGGCACTGAGCAGTTTGCTGGCTGACGCGACGGCGACGACGGTGGCCGGGGAATAGCTTCCCAGGTAGGACTCCGCGTACACACCCTGGCCTCCGCCAACCAGCAAGGCACCACCCGGCAGGCCGGTGACGGCGATCAGTTCGGCCAGATCCTGCCGGGCGCTGTCGAAGCTGCACAGTTCGGCGCGGACGTTCGTTGCCGTTATTGCGCCAAGAGCAATCAAGGCCAGCGTGAGGTTGCGTTGCATCGATCAAGCCTCCGGTTGCGGCGGTGTTTCCTGGCGGGCAGCAGCAGATCCGATCTGGTCGCTGCGAAGCATAGACCGATCTGCCTGTTGCGGCGCTGCCCGGTCACGGATCGATTGCGGGATGCGCCGGGCAATCCAATGATCAGGCCGATCGGCGAAAGCCTGGCGATCATGCGCGTGCAGACCTGGCCGATCGCCGCAACTGACGCCCGCGCCGCACAATTCATCCATCAAACTGCGCATCGACCGCTGCGGGATGATCCGCGTTTGGCCGAAGGACATGCCGGTCACGGCGTCATTCAAGGATGTTCTTCGCCTCGGCCACGGCAAGGATTTCCGGCTGCACATGATCCTTGCGCTTGCCCATCAGCGGATGGATGAAAACGGCAGCGAGGATGATGACCACGCCGAAGTAGAACAGCGGGGTCAGCTCGTGCTGTTCGCCAAACAGGATCGCGGCAAGCACGATCGCGTAGATCGGTTCGAGATTGACCGCGAGCTGCGCGCTGAATGCGGTCATGTGGCGCAAGGCGACCAGCGACAGCGCGAACGGCAGCAAAGTGCAGACGATCGAGAGAATCAGGATCAAGGCCATGTCACGGCCACCGGGAATGCTGAAGATGTCGCCCGAGAAGGCCGGAAAGATCCACGGCATCAACGGCGACAGCACGGTCAGAGCCAGGGTGCCGGCGCCGAGTTCGATGCCGGTCACGGTCAACGGATCACCGTGCTCGACCAGACGCTTGTTGAGCGAACCGAACAAGGCGACAAAAAACGCCGAGATCGCGCCGACAATGATGCCAATGCGAAAATCGTCAGGCACGCCGCCAACAACGAGGGCAACACCTGGCAGTACAGCCAGGCCAAGCAGCAGCTCGCGCCGGGAGAACGCGCGGCGTGCCAGTTTCGGTTCAACCAGGGCGGTGAATGCGGTCGCCAGCGCAATGCAGGTCGCCGCGACCGAGGCATTGGCGAGCTTGATTGCGCCGTAAAAGGTCAGCCAGTGCAAGGCCACCAGTACACCGATACCTGCGTAGGAAAGGACGAGCTTCGGCGACATCGCACGCAGCCCGCGCCAGGCGCGCGGCAGCGCGGCGATCACGATCACGACGATAAGCATGCGCCACCAGACCAGGGGCAGTGCGGACAGACTGATCATCTTGCCGAGAATGGCAGTGAAGCCCCAAAGCAGGACGCAGAAGTGGATCTGGAGCTGGGCCTTTGTGGAGGCGGAAAGAGTGCTCACGACACGATCTCGAAGGGGCAGGGGCGATCGGAATTCGGCAGGCTTCCGCGCGGGGGCGCAAGCATGCCACAGCAACTGACATTCGGAATCCTCGGCAGCATGCAGAGCGGATGGAAAGTGGGCACTATCGGATCTTGACCCGGGAGGATGTCATGGCAATCGAACTGAAGTTGCTGGTCTGGTCCATCGTGCTCGGTCTCGTGCAGATTGCGCTGGCCGCAACTGCGGTGACCCTGCAGCGTGGCCTCAAATGGATTGCCGGTTCGCGTGATGGCATGGCTCCGCCATTGAATCCAATCGCCGGGCGACTTGATCGGGCCAGCCGGAATTTCCTCGAGACCTTCGTATTCTTTGCAGCCGCCGTGCTGGCCGTGCTGCTGACACAGAAGGCCGATGCGCAGACCGCGCTCGGCGCGCAATTGTATTTCTGGGCGCGTCTGGTCTATCTGCCGTTGTATGCGGCGGGTGTGCCCTATCTGCGCACGCTGGCCTGGGCGGCGTCGATTGTCGGCCTGCTGATGGTTCTTGCGGGGCTTCTCTGAGCGAGATTGCATTGAGCGGCAAGGTGAAAATCATGCACGGGATTCACTCGCCGCGACCGGCATACGCTCGAATCGCCTTGAACGGCCGCGAGCCGACACTCGCCGAGCTGGCCTTGCTTGCCCAGCTCAACTACGGGCACTTCACCACGATGCAGGTGCGCGAGCGCCGCGTGCGCGGCTTCGGCCTGCATCTGCAGCGGCTCGCCACGGCGACCGGTGAGTTGTTCGGCAGCGCGCTTGATCTCGATCGTGTTCGTGCGGAGGTGCGTAAACTGCTGGATGACGAGCCGGTTTCGCTGCGCATCACCGTGTTTTCGCGGGCCTTGGAGCGGGCCCGGCTCGAGCGCAGCGTGACTCCCGATGTGCTGATCGCCACAAGCGCGGCGCGCGAACCGCGAAGCGGTCCATTGCGCCTGCAATCGGTTTGCCACGAACGCGTGCTGCCGCAGATCAAGCACATCGGCATGTTTGATCTGCTGCATCTGTGGCGGCAGGCGCGGATGGCCGGCTTCGACGATGTGCTCCTGACCACGGCGAAGGCCGAGATCGCCGAAGGTTCGACCTGGAATATCGGCTTCTGGGATGGTCGGCGCGTGGTCTGGCCCAGTGCGCCGGCCTTGCCCGGGATCACCGTGCGGTTGCTCGATGCAGGTTTGCGTGAGCAGGGCATCGAGTCGGTGACGCATCCGGTCTTCAGCGACCAGTTGGGAGAATTTTGCGCTGCCTTCATGGTCAATTCGGGATCGGTCGGGCCGCTGATCGAAGCGATCGACACGCAGCGTTTCGATGTCGATGGCAATGTCTTGAATATGCTCACGACAGCCTGGGAATCGCGGCCGATGGAGATCATCTGATCCGCCTGCGCCGAGCATCGGCAAACTGCGGATGCGCACGATGGACAATCGCTGGTAACGTGCGCGATGCCGATTCCAATTTCGACAGGTGTTCATGCTCGATGCTCTTTTCGCCCACCTTCGCCTGGCGCTCAATCTTGCGATCATCACCGTCAGTACGCTGCTGCACGCGATACCGTTGCTGTTGCTGGCGGTGGTCAAGCTGCTGATACCGATCCGCGCATTCCGAAACGCGATATCAAAGCTGCTGGTGCTGATTGCGGAAAGCTGGATCTGGGTCAACAGCAGCGTGGTGACCTTCATCGCCGGCCTCGACGTACAGACCGAGGGCCTGCAGGGGCTGCAACGCAAAGGCTGGTATCTGGTCATCTGCAATCATCAGAGCTGGGCGGACATCCCGGTTCTGCAGAAGGTCTTCAACCGGCGCATCCCGTTTCTCAAGTTCTTCCTCAAGCGTGAATTGATCTGGGTACCGGTGCTCGGCCTGGCCTGGTGGGCACTCGATTTCCCGTTCATGAACCGCCACTCGAAGGAGGATCTGAAAAGGCGACCCGAGTTGCGCGGCAAGGACACCGAAGCGACGCGCAAGGCTTGCGAGAAATATCGGCATCTGCCGGTATCGGTGATGAACTTCGTCGAGGGCACGCGCTTCACCCAGGCCAAGCACGATCGGCGTGCCTCGCCCTATGAGCATCTGCTGGTGCCGCGGTCGGGTGGCATCGCCTTCGTGCTGGATGCGATGGGCAGCATGCTCAACGCGATTGTCGATGTGACCGTGATCTACCCGAACGGTCTCCCCGGCATGTTCGACCTGTTGTCAGGGCGCGTGCGCACGGTCAAGGTTCACGTTGATGTGATCCCCATCCCTGCGGAACTGCTGGGCGGCGATTACGAGAACGACAAGAATTTCCGTATCCGTTTCCAGGCCTGGCTCAACGAGCGCTGGGCGCTCAAGGACGCCATCCTCAAGGCCAATTGAGCGTGCCTTCGATCGCCGCGACCGTGTCGCCACCAATCCAGATCTGGCCGCTTTCTCCGACTGATACCTCAATGATTCCATCGCGTCCGACTTCGCGCCCCTGGCTGGCGCGATAGCTCCTGCCGATCTGCTCGATGTCCTGCCTGGAATGAAGCAAGGCGGCAATCGCGGCGTTGGCACTGCCGGTGACCGGATCTTCCGGGATGCCGTCGGCAGGGCAGAAGGCGCGCACGACGAGTCGATGATCCGCGCCGTGGCAGCGCGCGAAGATGGCCAGGCCAACGGCAGACGTCGCCACGCAGAGTTCGGCGATCGCTGCCAGCGTCGGCACAAATCGACGCACCGATTGCTCATTCGGCAGCTCGGCAAGCAGCCATTCGGGGCCATTGTTGACCAGTCGGCATGAGCGGTCATCAATCCCGTTGACGCAGGAAAGGATGGCAGCGAGCGTAGCCTGAAATTGCGTGGGCAGCTCGCGGATACGCGCATGCGGAGCGCGCACATGGGTACGTGTACGACCGCCACTGGTCTCCACCCGGACATCAAGCAGGCCAGCGGCGCATTGCTGGATCAGTCGTCCTGCACGCGGCTTGACCACTCCCGCCTCGACGGCGACCCATGCCGTACCGACACTGGGATGTCCGGCGAACGGCAGTTCCTGGCGCGGCGTGAAGATGCGCACGCGATAGTCGGCGCCGGCCTCGCTCGGTGGCTGAAGAAAGGTGGTCTCGGACAGATTGGTCCAGGCAGCGAAACGCTGCATGCGCTCGGCATCAAGGTCATCGGCATCGAGCACCACAGCCAGCGGATTGCCATAACCGGCCCGGCGGGTGAACACATCCGCCTGAACAAATCGCCGCTTGCGCATCGCTGATTCCTCCCGGTTGAAGCAACCATGATGCCGGCTGTCGCGTTAGAATTTGCGCCCCGGTGCGCGGTTCACGCCGGCTCCCTCGCATCTCCATCCAATTGTTGCAGGTATTCCCATGGGCAGAGGCCCCAGTATCGAAGGTCGCAAGAACGCGGAAGACGCGCGGCGCGGCAAGATTTTCACCAAGCTGATCCGTGAAATCACCATAGCCGCGCGCAATGGCGGTGACCCGGCGAGCAATGCGCGCCTGCGCCTGGGCATCGACAAGGCGCTTTCGGCGAACATGACCAAGGACACCATCGAGCGCGCGATCAAGCGTGGCTCGGGTGCGGATGGCGCCGACAACATGGAGGAGCTGCGCTACGAAGGCTACGGTCCGGGTGGCGTCGCCCTGATCATCGATGCGATGACTGACAACTCGGTGCGCACCGTGGCTGATGTGCGCCATGCGCTGTCCAAGCACGGCGGCAATCTGGGCACCAGTGGCTCGGTCGCCTTCCAGTTTACCCGGGTTGGCGAAATCGTCTTCGACACCTCGACTGCCGAGGCGGAAGAGAGAGTGCTTGAAGCGGCCCTCGAAGCGGGTGCCGACGACATCGTCAGCGAAAACGGACGCAGCACCGTGCTATGCGCTCCGGAAAACTTCGAATCGATCAAGACGACCCTGGTCGGTGCCGGCTTCGCGCCGCTCAGCGACGATGTCGTGATGCGTCCGGCCAATCGCGTTGCGGTAGCCGGTGACGTCGCCGATACCCTGCACGATCTTCTCGACTGGCTCGACGAGCTCGACGATGTGCAGGATGTCTACCACAACGCCGACCTTGCGGATCCGACGTGAGCCGGGCCGCTTCACTTTCCGAACAAGCGGGTGCCATTCAGGGACGCAAGCTGAATCGATTGATCGCCGGGGTCGGCATTGCCCTGGTGCTGGCCCTCGCCGGATGCGCACCGCCGCCGACGCGCGACTCGGCGGCATCGCATGCGCTGCGGATCGCGAGCTGGAACCTTGAGCATCTGGCTGAAGCCGACGGTCTCGGCTGTCGGCCGCGCAGCGAAGCCGACTATGCCGCCCTGCGCGACTATGCAGACCGGTTGGGCGCTGACGTGATCGCCTTCGAGGAAGTCGAGAACGCCGCCGCTGCCGCACGCGTGTTTCCGCCGGATCGCTATGTGATTGCCATCTCGCAGCGTCCGCCGAGTGGCCGACAGGGGTTCTGTGGCCGTGATGCCACCGATGGCCCGACCCTCCGCGAACAGAAAGTCGGCTTCGCGATCCGCAAGGGTATCGATTTCACCCGCAATCCGGATCTCAGCGAACTGGCGATCGGCAATCCCGATCTACGCTGGGGCGTCGACATCACCATCAATGGACGCCAGCCGCTACGCTTGCTCGCCCTGCATCTGAAAAGCGGCTGCTCGGCAGGTGATGAAAAGAAGCCATGCCCGGTGCTGTTCGACCAGGTGCCGGTACTGCAACGCTGGATTTCCGCGCGCCATGCGCAAGGCATGCCGTTCGTGATGCTCGGTGACTGGAACCGGCGTCTGGCGCTTGCCGACGACGCGGTCTGGAAACGCCTGAATGAAAGCGTGCCACTGCTCGATGCCGCCGAAGGCAAGGGTGCGACCTGTGCGCAGCGCTACCCGGATTTCATCGACCATATCGTGCTCGATCCGGCCGCAGCGAAACGCTTTGTGCGCGGGTCGTTTACGGAATTCACCTACGGCGTCGCCGAGGATCAGCATCCATCCGATCATTGTCCGGTGTCGATCAGTATTGAGTGAAGCGGGAGTGGGGAGTTGGAATTGAAGGCCTCGCCTGCGTAAATCTCGTTGCGGACGCGGGCTTCGTTGCGCAACGTCGCACAACCCTGAATTTCGTAGGAAATGGCTTCAGCCATGATGCCTTTCATGATTCCCGCTTGCGCGCCGATAGGAGTTCGCTGTTCGGCACAACGGGAGCCTGCGCTTTGCGCGTCGAAGGGTGGCTCGCACTGAACTCCCGCAGATTCAACGCTTGAGCAGATCCTTGAGGCCGGCGAAGGGATTGCTCGTTGCTGCGGCGGGCTTGTCTTCGGCCGACGATGCGCTGCCGCCGATGTGATCGATATGGCGCGAATGCTCGTTGTCGTGGCAGTACACGCAGAGCAACTCCCAGTTGCTGCCATCGGCCGGGTTGAAGTCGTGATCGTGATTGCGATGATGCACGGTCAGCTCCTGCAGATTGGTGCGCGTGAATTAACGCGCACCGCGACCGCAGCTACACGGATAAAAGATGAGTGCGCGCACGCGATAGCCGGCAACGCGCAGGGCGGCGGCGGGCGCAATGCAGCTGCGGCGTTTCAGTCCGGTGCCGCC
>CAYMHF010000011.1:18539-52937 GCA_964390215.1 uncultured Dokdonella sp.
TTGGTGCGCGTGAATTCACGCGCACAGCGACCGCAGATCCACGGATACATCTTGAGTGCGCGCTCGCGATAGCCGGCTTCGCGCTGGGCGGCGTTGCGTCGTGCTTCAGCGACAATGCGGTCGAGCTTGCTGGTGTCCATCGGATACCTCGATCAGGTGCCGGAATAATCGCAGAGTTGCGATCGCCGTACTATCGTCAAGCATGGTGATGGGCAGCGCCAAGGGCGGAACCCCCGATCGTGAAAGGAGTCCCTGAGCTTGCAAACAAGCGCAACTGGCCCGGAACCCGTGGATCAATGCCTACTCGCTGAATTCGATCGGGTCGTCGAGATCCTGGCAGAAATCCTGTTTGCTGGCCTCGCTGGTGGTGCCGTCCGCGAATTTCGCCCGCATCCACTGTTCGCAGCCTTCGTTGTCCGTACTGTGGTCCCAGATCATCGTTTCGGTGCTGCCGGCGGCGATGCCGCTGCCGACGTCGAAATCACCCCATTCGGATTTGTTCTCGGATACCTGCAGCTTGACGATCTTGGAGCTGGTCTTGTTGCTGACGACGAAATGCCATTCATCGGCGGCCCGAGCCTGCATTGCGGCGATACTCAAGGCAGCGCAGACAAGGGAAACATGGAGACAGATCTTGATGGACATGAATTACCTCAATGGATGGAGCAATGGTTTCCGTCTTGGCGACGGAGAATTCGGCTTGAGACTCATGCTCAGGATTTCTGTCCGGTCATGATCGTCGAGCCGACGACACTCAACAGCAAGATCGGGGCCAGATGAAAGGGTGGAATTCCAGCGAGGTTGCCTGTGATTTTCCTGACTTGCAGGTTCGATTGTTACCATCGCGCACGGCACATTCAGACAACGCGTGACGAACAAGTCAGTTGCCGTCCTTCGTTTGCGGCGAGTTCACTCATGATTGCGGGGCTTTCGTGCGTGCACGATGCAGATCCGTTGCTGGATCGACATGGTCTTGTTTGATGGCTGCGTCCATAATCCTCTAACGATTTGTTGGCGCCAGGGCATTCCCTTGATAGCACGAAATTTTCCGATCGCCTGGTTGCGCCGTGCATACGCATTGCTGGGCTTGCTGGTGTTTTCCACATCGGTGATCGCCGCAGCGCCCGATCAGCCGAATTCGCCGATTCGCATCGGTGTGGACGAGATTCGCGGGCGCATTGAAGCGCTGCAGACGCGCACGGACGTGGTTGTCTCCGACAAGCAACTGACCCTGGAAAACCTGCAGTCGGCCCTGGCCAGGCTGGAAAGCGCCGAGGGCGCCCGCAAGCTCGCAGCGGAATATGCCGAGTCACTCAGGAAGGCGCCTGAAAAGATTGCCGATCTGCAGGCCAAGCTGGCTGAGCCACACGATTCTGGCGCAGAGCAGACCCGAACCGAACCACTCAAGGCCGATCCGGCCGAGGCGCCATTGCGCATGGCTGCCTTGCAGATCCGGTTGGTGAGCTTGCGTGCGCAGCGCCGGGAGCAGGAAGAGTCGCGGCGTGCGATGACGGCGCGCCAGATCGATGCACGCTCGGAACTGGCCGATCTGAGGGCGCAGCTTGAGAGTCGCACCGACGTGCTGCCCTTTGACGCCTCGCAACTGCTGCTCGACTCCAGCCAGATCAAAAATGATGCCGTGCGTCAGGATCTGTCGGCGCGCATCGAGAGGAACGAACAGGAGATCCTCAGCCTGCCGACACGCGAAGCAATCGCAACAGCGCAACTGAGCGTGCTCGCTCGTGAGCTTGATCAGACCCAGGCCGAAATCTCCGCTCTCGGTCGACGCATGGATGCTCGCGAGCAGGAAGAGGTACATGACAAGCTGGATCGGGCCAGGCAAGTCGTCATCAGTCTGGATGGCAAGCCCGAGCCATTGCGATCGCTGGCTGCGGAGATCGAGTCGCAGCGTGAAGCAATGTTCAGAATTGCCAATGAGTTGCGCAAGTTGTGGTCAATCAAGGATCGGCTGCACGGCCAGCTCGAAGAGGTGTCGGCCTTGCGCAAGAACGCCGAACAGATCCTCGCGTTCGGGCGAATCGGCGAGGAGTACGGACGCCTGTTGCGCGAGGTAGGCAAGAAGCTTCCGGCTGCGGCAGCGTTGAGCCGTCGCATTGCAAAGCGGCAGAGCGCCATCGTTGGCGTGCGCGTCGAGCGCTTTCGCAGCGAACAGAAACTTTCTGCAGCCGGTACCGGGCCCGGTGCAGTCGATCAGCTGATGAATCAGCTCGGCGACAATGCGGGCGCGGGCGAACGCGCGATTGTGCAGTCGTTGCTGAAGGATCGGCGCGATGCGTTGCAGGACTTGAATCTCATCCAGGGTCGGCAAGTTGAAGCACTGGACGAACTCAACCAGCTGGAAACCGAGTTGCGCGAACGCAGTGCGCAGTTGCGCCTGATGCTCGATCAGCGATTGCTCTGGCTGCCAAGTGCCTTGCCAATCAACAGCGATTGGGGCAATCAGATCGTGGCCGGCATCAGAAGCCTGTTCGCGCAGGAAAGTCGTGCCGCCATGTTTCCGGCCATGCGCGCGTCGTGGAACGCGCGTCCATGGCTGTATCTCGGTTTTACGTGCGTAATCCTTGTTCTGCTCGGTTTGCGCAAACGATTACTGGCGAAGCTCGTGCAATTCGCCAAGCCGGTCGGCACGCATGCCGATCGATTCGGTTTGACCCTGTATGCGCTGCTCGTGACTGTCCTGCTCGCCTTGCCCGTTCCACTCGCATTTGTGGTTCTCGCACAGCTGCTGGCCGAGCCCGCCAATCCAGCTTCGATGCCCAGCGCCGTCGGTCGGGGCTTTTTCAACATCGGCGTAGTCCTGTTCGTCCTCGACCTCTTCCGCAACATGTGTCGGCAATGCGGGTTGTTCGCAAGTCACTTCCTTTGGCCTGGCGCGGCCGTGCGGCGCCTCGGGCTCGCCTTGTGGGGATTGAGTCTGGCCTTGATTCCGGCGGTCTGGCTGAGCGGCGTGGCCCATGTCAGTGACGATCCGATCCATGCCGAAGGCATTGGCCGACTGGGCTTGTTGATCATCTCGATCGCGTTCGCCGTTTTCACTCAACGCGTGTTCCGACCGAATGGCGGTGCGATGACGGGAACTCTTGAGCGACATGGATTGTTTTGGCGCAGCCGGTTCGTCTGGTATGGCGTGCTCGTGCTGACGCCGCTGCTGCTGGCCGGGGTTGCCATGGCGGGCTATACGGTCAGTGCGATCGAGCTGCAGGGGCGTCTGATCACCTCGGCGTGGGTAGTGCTGCTCATCATCGTTGTTTTCCAGATTGCGATGCGCGGTGTCCTCGTTGCGGGTCGCCGCGCCGCCTACAAGCAGGCCGAGGCGCGCCGCGCAAGACAACGTGGGGAAAAACGCGACGGTGCTGGCGTCGACAGTGCCGGCGAAGGTTCACCGATAGTCCACGATGAGCCTGAACTCGATGTCGTGACAGTCAGCCAACAGACGCGCGGGATTCTGCGCGCGACCAGTCTTGTCCTGCTCGCCATGTTGCTGTGGAAGATCTGGAGTGGACTGGTTCCGGCGCTCGGCATCTTCAACGATATCGTGTTGTGGTCGAGCGTTGTCACCACCTCGGCTGGCCAGGTCGTGACAGCGGTCACCCTCGGTAACGTATTGCTGGGCGTGGCCCTGCTCGGTCTGACTGTTATCGCGGCACGCAATCTTCCAGGATTCCTCGAGGTGGTCGTGTTGCATCGCTTCGAGATCGACTCCGGTTCCCGTTATGCCTATGTGAGCATCACGCGCTACCTGATCCTGGCTGTGGGACTCGTGCTTGCCTTCAGCCAGATCGGCGCGGACTGGTCGAAAATGCAATGGATCGTCGCCGCGCTGGGCGTCGGACTCGGCTTTGGTCTGCAGGAGATCGTGGCCAATTTCGTTTCCGGCATCATCATCCTGTTTGAGCGCCCGGTTCGTGTCGGCGACCTGATCACGATCGATGACACGGTTGGAACGGTATCGCGCATCCAGATCCGTGCGATCACGATCACCGACCCCGACAATTTCGAAGTGCTGGTGCCGAACAAGGCCTTCATCACGCGTTCGGTCAAGAACTGGTCACTGACCAGTCCGGTCACGCGACTCGTGGTCAAGGTCGGCATCGCCTACGGCAGCAACGTGGCGCGTGCGCAGCAGATCATGCTCGATATCTCCAGAGCCAATGACCAGGTTCTCGAATCGCCCGCGCCGGTGGTGCTTTTTCTTGGTTTCGGCGACAGCGCGCTCAATCTGGAACTGCGTGTGTTTGTCGGTCGCATCGAACAGCGCTTGCCGACGCTACACAATTTGCATGTTGCCGTGCTCGATGCGTTCAACAAGGCTGGAATAGAGATCCCGTTTCCGCAGCGCGATGTTCACCTGCATGGAATGGCGGCTATCGATTCGGCTGAGCAATCTCCTGCTGCAAGCACGGATCCAGAGCGCAAACTGGCACCGTCGGAAAAACCGTAGCTGCGATCCATGCGGCAAGTCGTGCTGCATGACGCCATCCCGCATCGCATTGATCAATTGGAGGAGTTCTGTATGTACAGGTTGGCGCAAAAAGTCTTTCTGGTAATCGCTGTGCTTCTGCTCCCCGTGCTTGCGCAGGCGGCGGGCAAACCGAAGGTCGAGTTCATCAATTCGGAAAAGGCCAGGGCCGCAAACTATCCGTTTTCGCAGGCCGTGCAGGTTGATCACACGCTGTATCTGTCCGGCCAGATCGGTACGGATCCAGAGACCGGCAAGTTGGTCGAAGGCGGCATCGAAAAGGAAGCCCGGCAAGCCATGCGGAACATCAGGGATCTGCTTGCCGAACATGGGCATTCGATGGCCGACATTGTCAAATGCACGGTGATGCTCGCCGACATCAAGGAATGGCCGGCGTTCAACGCAGTCTATCGTGGCTTCTTCGATGGTCGATTCCCGGCGCGCAGCGCGTTTGCCGGCAGCGGCCTGGCCCTGGATGCGCGGGTTGAAGTCGAATGTATCGCGGTCGTCGGCCCGTGACGGCCATGCCGACGCGCGAATTCACGAGTCTTCGATAGCGGCGGTCAGCGGCGGCTCTTGGCTTTCGAATCCCCAGAAATGGCCTTCGGCGACGCGGCAACAGAAGTCGCGATCGACTCGGTCGTCGCCTCTGATATCAGTGACAATGGTTGCGTCGGCGGTCGTGGCGATCGCCGATGCCTGGCTTGTTCGCATGCAGCCCGACGCAAACCGGATTACAAGGGCCCGCCTGGATCAGGATTCTTGAAGCTGCGGGGATTGAGCTGACGGGTTAGTCGGAAAACGCCTTCGCGCACCACCCGTGTCAGGCGGATGTCGATGATCGTTGTCTCGTTCGGCGAGATCAACGGCAACAGATCCTGCACCGTGGCATGCAATTCGGCCTGCCAGTATTCGACGAACCCTTCGCCGTCGCGCGGCTGGATGCGCAAACCATAGGGCTGACGTGCAATCAGCGGAGTACGCGCAATGCTGTCGGGTTTAGATCCGGGAATCGCGGGGCACCCGGCCAGCGCCGCGTGATTCAGGAAGAAGGTCAGGTTCCCCGAGCGCTTGTTGAACTGGCGATCGGCAAGGAAGTTCTCGGGCAACTGGTTCGGATCGTTGTTCGGGCCTGCGGTCAGCAGCACCTTCACGTCAGGCGTGCCGATCTGCTGCGAATCGATCAGACGAAAGATCACCATCGAGCGCGGATCGTGGATGTATTGCCGGTCGGGCAGGACTGGCACCTTCTCGATTTCGAGACGATTGCCAACCTCCTGGCGTGCCGCATTCTCGGTCGCGAAGGCGGTGCATAACGATGCGTATTCCGCGGCGTTGCCGATCTTGAGGCAACGCAGGATTGCATCGACGGTGACGTGGGCGACATCATTGTTGCGCACGCTGCGCATGATGCCTTTGGCATCACCCGAGTGGGATGTGCCGGCGACAATCTTGAAGGCAGTTGTCGCTGCGCGTCTGGATGACTGCTTGATCAAACTGCGCAACCGTTTGCGTCCCGAGGGCAAGGCCTCGCCAGCCAGCAGCGACGGCTGCTCGAGCACGATATGGGTGGCATTGAGGTTTGCCGCAGCCAGTCGAACCACGCCATCCGAACCGATTTCACCGGTGTAGGGATTGATGAAGTCATAGAGCTTGCGGTCGATGGTGTCACCGCTGAGGACGAACTGGAACAGCGGATTCGTCGCCTCGGTGAGTTTCAGCTTCGGATAGTCGTTGATCCAGCTCAGGTTGAGCGTGCAGGCTTCCGGACTGCCGAGTTCGAGCCAGTCGAGCACACCCTGGCCGGGCTCGACGCCATCAAACCAGCTCTTGATCGCGGCCAGACGCGATTTGCCGAGCTGGGCCAGCGCCGAGCCGAAATTGGCCGGTGCCAGCATGATCAGATGGCTCATCGGACATTCGGAAGTGCGCTTGGTCTGCACGTAAGTGCGATCGAACCAGTCGCGAACAACCGGACCGCCGGTCGAATGGGTGATGCAGACAAAGCGTCGATTGGCACCCGCATCCTTGAGTACGCCCGCCAGCGCCGCATCGAATGCACGCGAAATATCCGCAATGCGCACCTCGTCGCGAAAGCTGACGTACTGGCCGAGGTGAACATGCTGCACGTCGAGTTTGGGGCCGCCGGACCTGGCCGTCTCGGCGATCAGTCGCGCCGGCAGCTCACCGTAGGTATCGGTATTGGTGACGCTCCAGCCATGGACGAAGATGACGAGCAATGCGGCCATGATCCGACTCCGGGGCAAAGGAATCCGGTCGTGCCCGGAGCAGCGCGGGATCGACCGGTTGCCTGCACATTGGAACGCTGCACAAGTGCAATTGCAAGTGGACAAAGCATATTTTGCGATGATTGCCGCGCCGACAAAATCGCTGGCGAGGTTTTGAGCGGAGCCCTCGACTGTCCGCCACGAGGCAGCCCAAGCACGCTGGCGCGCGCCGGCGCGATCCGCGACCATGCAGGCATTGCTGCAGAGGAGCCCGTAATGATCAAGACCACGCCTGACCTGTGTGATGCCTATCCGGGCGATATCCGCGTCGCCGATCCTGTTTTTTGCTGCTATGGCGATCGCGACTTCTTTGCCGGTTGCATCGTCACGATCCGCTGCTTCGAGGACAACTCGAAAGTGAGGGAACTGTGTTTCGGCTTCGCTTTCCGAATTTGACCAGGCCGCTACGCTCCGCCGTACACAGCAAGTGCTCGTTCCAGGATATCGAGCAGTTTTTAGATCATTTTGCAATTCAATGTCATCACCGGTATCCACTTGAGCGAGGCGAGTTGCGAGAACCTATTTCCGACTATGCGAAAGGTTTCCGAAGGCATGACAAAAAAGCCCCGGGCCCTTGCGGGCTCGGGGCGGAAATCATGCAACGAACGATAGTGCGGTCTTGCGTGGCCTGAAGCTAGGAAGCTCAGAAGGATGGGCCGCTGGAAACGTGAGTTCCTCCATCGGAACTCAAGGCCAATTTTCGCCATCCTCATCGTCGCACTGGCGCAAGGAACCGAGCAGTACATCACCCATCACATGCGCCACCTCGTGCAGTTCGCCTTTGTACAGGACGACGTCACCGGGGATTAGATCCTTCCAATTGTCTGGGTCGGGGTCTAGGGCCGGTCGCACTAGCTCGAACTGCAAATGGTGAAGCAATCGCTGCAGGCACTGTTCGCGTCCGTTGTCGAATGACTGCGCCTGCTCCCTTGTCAATTCTTGCAATAGAAAGACACTGCTGGAAGATGGATCATCAGGCGGAACCTTTCTTTCCATCTGCAGTTTGTGGCGCAGCCACTGAATCCGCTGCGTGTCGCTTGGCTGGTTTATCTGCTGCTGCGATAGCAAATCGAGCGCGGCGATAAGCAACAGCCGGTCTCTGTGTTCGAAGCTAAGTTTCATGGTGGCTCCTCCAAAAAAAGACGGGGCCACCGCCCATAGGGGCGTTTGGCCCCGTGTGGGTAGGTTAAATTGAGAGCGTCAGGCCGTATGGGCCTGACACTCGTACAGGTGAGTTCAATTAGTGACAAATGCTGAGATGCGCTTGTCGAGACTCGACCGAGGTCAAGGGATGGCTAGTAGCCTGTTCGAATCCCCTCAGTGTATGAACCGTCAGGCCAAAACACTTCTTTCAACACTTTAACTGAACGGCTAGGAGCTGCAGCGCCGTTTGTTCGCGTGGGCTGCGGAATTCTCGAAAAGGGCAGACGCGAGAACTTGCAGTGGACGCCAAAGCAGGTGGCAATTCGCAGCTTCCGAGCGACCGCTTCTGGCCGGAAGCTGCCCTAGTCGTTCGCCTGATCATTCTGGTCGGCGAGCTGATCATGTTTCGCCGGTGCGCTGATCAATGTTTGCCGGTGCACACAATGCGACCTTATCCTCAAATCATATGTGACGAAACTAAGTGATGAGGAATACTCATGCCCTTCCAAGTTTCAGCAGACTTGAGCAAGTGGCGAAGGCCTGCTTTGGGTCGAAGAGAGTCTCCCATTGGGATGGTCACCACGTCTGTGAAATTTGTGGGCCTTATATGCGCACCGGATGCGTGGTTTTACACGATCGGCATCATCACTTCTGATCAAAGCGTGATTCCTGCCAGACTGAAATCCTGAGGCAGGGGATGCGCGTCAGGGCAGAGTGCCATGCATGGATACGAAGGCGCTACAACGACAACGTGCGCCCGCCATCCACGGGCACGTTGATGCCATTGATGTAGCCGGCTGCGGGTGAGGCGAGGAAGGCGATGGCGCTGGCGATTTCGCTGGCTTCGGCGAAGCGGCGCAGCGGTACCGTGGCGAGCATGCTTTCGGCGATCTGCTCTTCGCTTTTGCCGGTGGCTTTTGCGCGGTCGGCGAGGATCTGGTCGAGGCGCTGGGTGCGCGTGTAGCCGGGCAGGACGTTGTTGACGGTGATGCCGAATGGCCCGAGTTCGCCGGCGAGGGTTTTTGACCAGCTGGCGACGGCGCCGCGGATCGTGTTGGATACGCCGAGATTGCGGATCGGCTCCTTCACCGAGGTCGAGATCACGTTGATGATGCGGCCGTAGCCGCTGCCCTGCATGCCGGGGAGAATTGCCTGCAGGATGATCTGGGCGGCGATCAGGTGCTGGTTGAAGGCAAGCAGGAATTCATCCGCCGCAGCGGTGTGGGCGCTACCACCGGGCGGACCGCCACTGTTGTTGACGAGGATGTTGATGGCGCCGTTGTTGGCGACCGCTTCGACCTGGCCGCGCAGTGTCGCGTGCGCATTCATGTCGGCGGCGATGTAGCCGTGCTTTTGTGCGGCATGGATGCGTGGCAGATCGGCCAGTGCGGTTTCAAGCGCGTCAGCGGAGCGCGCCAGCAACGTCACATCGGCACCGAGTGCGGCGAGTTCTTGAGCGCTGGCACGGCCGATGCCTTGCGAGCCACCACAAACCAGCGCGTGCTTGCCGAGGAGCTGGAGATCCATCGTGTCGCCTCCGTTTCTGGATTACTGGATACGGGCGAGCTTCTGCACCATCAGCGAAAGGAGTTCTTCTTCGTCGTTGGAGTGCGGAGGTTCGACCGATTCGAGATCGAAGCCCATGATTGCGGCGTCTTCTTCATCGAGGCCGTCGAAGCAACGGAACTCGGCGTCGAGCAGCGCCATGCGCGCATGTTGCTCGTCATCGTAGCGTGGACGTTCGCCGCTGGAGTCGAAGATCTCGGCAATGCCGGATTCGAGCATGCTTAGACGCGCCCAGACCAGGGTGTCGCCAACCACGGCAACCCACCATTCGGGAGCAGGGGCGAAGGTGTCGTCAATGTCTTCGTCATTGGTCATGCTCAGATTCCGCCCAGGGCTTTCGAGGAGATGGCGGCGACTGCGCCGAATACGATCGCCCAGGCGCCGATGCTGCCGAGGCGGGCAAGGCCGCTCAGGTTGCGATCGCCGAAGGCCCGATAGCGGCGTGCGAGGAACCAGCCGAAGGCGCGTGGGGCGAACATGAAACCACCGATGCGCTGACGTTCCGCCGGCTGGTGGTCGCGCAAATGGGTGACGACGAGGATCCAGGTCATCACGTAGGTAGTCAGGCCGGCGACGAGGAATCCGAGGCCGGCCAGCAACATGAATTCACGTGCCGCGTGCATCAGAACTCCGCGTGGCCCGGTACGCGTGGATACGGAATCGCGTCGCGGATGTTGGCCAGGCCGCAGACATAGACGACGAGGCGCTCGAAGCCGAGGCCGAAGCCGGCATGCGGCACGCTGCCATAGCGGCGGAAGTCGCGGTACCAGTTGTAATGGGCGGGATCGAGGCCGAACTGCTGCATGCGCGTATCGAGCACGTCGAGGCGTTCTTCGCGCTGCGATCCGCCGATGATTTCACCGATGCCAGGAGCGAGCACGTCCATCGCGGCGACCGTTCGGCCGTCGTCGTTCAGACGCATGTAGAAGGCCTTGATCTTTTCCGGGTAGTTGACGACCACGACCGGGCGACCGACATGTTCCTCGACCAGGTAGCGCTCGTGCTCGGTCTGCAGGTCGATGCCCCATTCGACCGGGAACGCAAACTTCTTGCCGGATTTCTTCAGGATATCGACGGCATCGGTGTAGTCGATGCGCTCGAACGGTGCGTTGATGAAGCCCGCGAGTCGCGAGACAGCCGTCTTCTCGACGCGTTCGGCGAAGAACGCCATGTCGTCGGGGCGCTCGTGGAGCACGGTCTTGAAGACGAACTTGAGCAGATCCTCGGCGACGCGCGCGTTTTCATCGAGATCGGCGAATGCAATCTCCGGCTCGATCATCCAGAACTCGGCGAGGTGACGGGCGGTGTTCGAGTTTTCTGCGCGAAAGGTCGGGCCGAACGTGTAGACCTTGCTCAGGGCCAGGCAATAGCCCTCGACATTGAGCTGACCGGACACGGTCAGGAACGCATCCTTGCCGAAGAAATCCTCGCGCATGTCGATCGCGCCCTTGTCGGTACGCGGCAGGTTCATCAGATCCAGTGTCGACACGCGGAACATCTGACCGGCGCCTTCGGCATCCGACGTCGTGATGATCGGCGTATTGACCCAGCAGTAACCGTTCTGGTCGAAATAGCGATGGATGGCCGAAGCCAGCGTATGGCGGACGCGGGTGATCGCGCCGAACAGGTTGGTGCGCGGGCGCAGATGCGCCACTTCACGCAGGAACTCGAGCGAATGCGCCTTGGGCTGGATAGGATAGGTTTCCGGATCGTCGACCCAGCCGACCACTTCGATGTTGCCGGCTTGTAGTTCGAAGCCCTGGCCCTTGCCCTGCGAGGCGACCAGTTCGCCGGTCGCGATCAACGCACAACCGGCCGAGAGACGCAGCACTTCATCGGAGTAGTTTGCCAGTGAGACGGGCGCAACGACCTGGATCGGATCGAAACAGGAGCCGTCGCTCAGATTGATGAACGACAAACCCGCTTTTGAGTCGCGACGCGTGCGCACCCATCCGCGCACACTGATCCGGGTACCGGCGGGCAGGGTGCCGCTCAAGGCCTGTTTGACACTGACGACGGACATGCGTGGCTTGCTCCGTGAATCGAGGCAGTCGATCTGCCATGCGGATCGGTGGAAACCGCGCATCATAACGGATGCGCTCGAGATATTGGCATGCCGGCCTTGTTTCCCGGGCTGGCAACCTCGATATGGTGGATCTGCCCGAATGCTGGGGTGGTGCCCCGCAAATAGCTGGGTGGAATCGCGCCGCGGATTCGGTTCCGAGACAAGGCGCGAGGAAGAGGCATAGTGGGGCTATGGTGACGACCAGCAACGCAGGATCGGGGCCGAAGACCAAGCGAGTTTGCCTAGTTATTTGTGGGGCACCACACTAGACTTGCACCAACCAATTCCGAATCACCGCGCCGATCCCATGCCCATCCAGCTCACATCCGCAGCGCTCGAACGCATGCACCGCTTCCTTGCCAGGGATCCTTCGGCAATCGGTGTCCGTTTCGGTATCAAGCGTACGGGCTGCTCGGGATATGCCTATACCGTCGATCTGGCCCAGGCTGTCGCCGAGAATGACAGTGTGTTTGATCTCGAGGGCATCCGGGTTCTAGTCGATGCCAAGGCGCTGCCCTTTGTCGAAGGTACTGAAATCGACTACCGACGTCAGGGGCTGAATGCCGCATTTGTTTTCCACAACCCCAACGTCACCGGTGAATGCGGTTGCGGAGAGAGTTTCACGGTCGATGCGAAAGTCTGATTGAGCGAGGGTTTCACGGCCTCGTTGCGCGTTCGCATCGTTCAGGAGTCTCGGTTAGACTCGAAGTCGCCGTGTGGCACGGGGCCGTGGTCGAGGACGGAGAGCGAAGATCCGCTTTTCCATGGCCCGTTGTCCGGGACGCTGGTCAGCAGCGATCAATGCCGACAAACAGCCTGTCGGGTGAAGCGCTTGGATCCGTCAACTGATGCCATGAAGGTCATGGGCTCTGCGTTCGTGACCGGTGACAGTGACTGCAATGAGTCCGGACATGCCCGTGCCATCACCGCAACCCGTTGCAGGATCCTGCAGCAAGGCTGGAAGGTGAGCTGCAAGGTTGTGCAGGCCCGGCAGGGCTTGCTGGCCGAAGCTGCAAGGCCAGGCTGATTTTCCGGTTCAAGTCTGCGCGGTCGCGACATCCGTGCCGCGGCCCCGTTGTTTTTTCGGATTCCGCTACAAGGTATCCGACTCAGTCAACCAGAGGTGCCCAGATGATCACTTTGAACGTGCGTGGATTGCCGCGCGACACGACCGAGACTTCCCTCAACGAGATGTTTGGAAAGTTTGGTCGCGTGCACAAGCTGAAGATGGCAATGGACCCGTTCAAGAACGAGTGCAAGGGTTTCGCCGAACTGGCCATGGAAGGACATGAAGCACGCGCCGCGATCGCCGGCCTTGACGGCAGTTTCCAGGAAGGCGGCACCTTGCGTGTCGGCCTGGCGAGTGCGCGACCCGCCCGCGGCGGACGTCGCTGATCCGGGTCGATCCGCGAGTTTGTATCGCCAATGAAGCTTCAGGATCTTCGTCTCGGCACGGCGTGTGCGGCGCTGTCGATGGTGGCAGCCTGCAGTCCGGCCCCCGCTCCGCCGGCCGGGCAAGCCGTCCAGGCGCAAGCGGCCACGAGTCAGGTTGAGACGCCTGCGCATGGCGCGGCTGTGGCTTTTCTCCGGGGCTACTACGAATCGCGTGATGGCGGCCTGTTTACCGCTTGCGGCGAGACCTCGCGTCGGCGCGTGACAGCGGTTGATCCGGCCACGGCAGCCGCGCTTGTTCAGGCCAATGCGCGGCAGGATCAGCCGCGGTTCCTGATGGCCGAAGGCAACCTGCGCGGCCGCGATGCGGTCGAGATCGGACGGTTCAACATCATTTCCGGCGATGCCTGGAATTGCGAATCGCGACTCGCTGACAGCGTCCTCGGCGCGCGCGGTTCCGGGATTCTCTGGAATCTCGAGGTGACGCCTGCCGCAGCAACGTTTTCAGCACAGCCCGCCGCGCCGCCGGAGATTCATGCGTTCAGGGGACTCGATTCAAGCCCGGATGATCTGCTCTTGAGGGTCGACGCCACGCAGGCGGATTTCAGTGCCCGTCTGCACGCCGGGGACTGCATCGAGGCATTGACCGATACCCGCTTCGGCTGGTCGATCGCGGTCACCACCAAGGGGCGTTCATTCAAGGGTTGTGCGTGGCTTGGCCTGGCGCCTTGAGGCGATTCGGCAATCAATGCGCAACAGCGACATTGCCAGGAATGAGATGAACCTGATCCGGATCCGCACGGCCAATGGTGGCGAGGCGGATCTGCACCTGATGCGGCCGACGGCTGCGCGTGCGGGTGTGCTCTGGCTTCCGGCGCTCGGTGTCGGTGCGCGCCACTACCAGGCATTTGCGGCGGCGCTCGCTGACGCAGGCATCGCCTGCGCACTGCATGAATGGCGCGGTGTCGGATCCAGCAACCGCCGCGCTTCACGCAAATGCGATTGGGGTTACCGCGAACTTCTTGAGCAAGACATTCCGGCAAGCCTCGCTGCGGCCCGACAAGCATGCCCCGATCTGCACTGGGTGATCGCCGGGCACAGTCTTGGTGGCCAGCTTGCCGCCTTGTTTGGCGCCTTGAATCCACATGCTGTGCGCGGAGTTGCATCAGTCGCCAGCGGTTCGCCGTACTGGAAGCAGTATCGCGGCAGGCTGCATGTCGCCTTGCGTGCGATGCCGTTGATCGTGCACGCGGTTACCGCCGTGTTTGGCTACTACCCGGGCAAGCGGCTTGGATTCGCCGGACGCGAGTCGCGAACCCTGATGCGCGACTGGGCGCGAACCGCGCGATCGGGTTGCTACGAAGGCTACGGCGAGGGGCATCATGCGGAACGCACACTCAAGCAATTCAGCAAGCCTGTGCTTGGCATTCGCCTGAGCGAGGATCGTCTTTGTCCCGAAGCCTCCCTTGACTGGCTGCTGGCCAAGACTCCGCAAGCTCCGATTGAACGGGTGCTGCTCACGGCGGAGGATTTTTCTTCGCGCCTGGCGAGTCATTTCTCCTGGCTGAAGGATCCGCAACCGGTTGCGGCCACTCTGGGCCGGTGGCTGGAGCGAATAGAATAAAAGTGCACTTCGCAAACAGGCTTGTTGCACCGATCCGATCCATCCGACCCTGGAACCTCGCATGACCCTGTTCGAGCCACTTGCCCTTCGTGGGGTGTCATTGCGCAACCGCATCGCAGTGTCGCCAATGTGCGAATACTCGGCCATTGATGGCATACCGCAGCCCTGGCATCTGGTTCATCTCGGCAGCCGCGCGGTTGGCGGCGCCGGGCTTGTCCTGGTCGAGGCCACGGCGGTCGAAGCGCGGGGCCGCATCTCGCCGGCCGACACCGGCATCTGGAACGATGCACAGGCCGAGGCCTGGGCACCGATCATCGCCTTCATGGCAGCCCAGGGTGCGCTCGCCGGTATCCAGCTTGCGCATGCCGGGCGCAAGGCAAGCACGTCGATTCCGTGGTCGAAAGGCGGCCCCAGGGTCGAGCCCACCAACGGCGGCTGGATTCCGGTGGCGCCGTCGGTGCTGGCTTATTCGGCTGCCTACCCGGTGCCCGCTGCGCTTGATGCAACAGGAATCACGGCGGTCATCGACGCCTTTCGTGCTGCGACCCTACGCTCGCTCGAGTGCGGTTTTCGCCTGATCGAAATCCACGCGGCGCATGGCTACCTGTTGCATCAGTTCCTGTCGCCGCTGAGCAATCGGCGCAGTGACGAATGGGGCGGCTGTTTCGAAAACCGCATCCGCCTGACTCGCGCCGTGGTCGCCGCGGCACGCTCGGTGATGCCGGAGTGTGTGCCCCTGCTGGTGCGGATTTCGGCAACGGATTGGGTCGCGGGCGGCTGGGATTTCCAGCAGAGCGTCGAGCTGTCGCGAATCCTGAAGGCGGACGGGGTTGACCTGATCGATGTTTCCAGCGGTGGGCTTGCGCATAACCAGTCGATTGCACCGGGCCCCGGCTACCAGGTACCGTTTGCCGCACGGATCCGCCACGAGGCCGGAATCGCGACGGGTGCGGTCGGCCTGATTACCGAACCAGCGCAGGCCGAGGCGATCATCGCCGAGGGCAAGGCCGACATCGTGCTGCTCGGGCGCGAGCTGTTGCGCGATCCCTATTGGCCGCGGCGGGCGGCGAAGGAGCTGGGTGTCGGGATCGAGGCGCCGAAACAATATGCGCGCGCCTGGTGAGCCAGGCGCAGCGGCGCACGCGCAATGGCATCGACTTTCATTGGCATGATCGGGAGCGGCGATGCACGACTCACCTCACATTCTGGTTTTCTGCCTTGTGATCTTGCCGGCGGCGAAATCAGTCTCCGCTCCGCATTGCATGGCCGGGAACGATCCTGATTCGATGCGGGGCGGTCGTCGATGAGCAGCAACGCCGGTGTCCGCCTTGATATCTGGCTCTGGGCGGCGCGCTTCTACAAGACGCGCAGTCTGGCCAAGCAGGCCATCGAAGGTGGCAAGATCGAAGTCGACGATGCGGCGGTCAAACCCGCACGCATGATCCATGTCGACGATCGCCTGCGTATTTCGCGGGGCATCGAACGCTTCGCGATCCGTGTTCTGGCGACAAGCTCGGTGCGTGGATCGGCGGCCATCGCGCAAACGCTGTACGAGGAATCAGCCGAAAGTCTCGCCAGTCGTGAACGCGAGAGCGAAATGCGGAGGCTGACGGGTGCCGGCTTCGATCATCCGCCAGGGCGACCGGATAAGCACTCGCGCAGATTGTTGCGAAACCTCAAGGAAGGCAGTTAGCCGCTGCGGATCGAGGACTCGCGGGCGCGAGTGTCGCGTGCGCATCGCGAGTGGTGGATAACGACCTGATCGCGGTAATGAACGATGGGTAGAGCAGGCGGTTGCCATCAGCACTGAGGTGGTCGCCATCGAAAAATATCGGTTTGCCATTCTGGATGGCATCGCATCGTATCGGGCCACACAGGATCGGAAGCGGATCCCACAGGCTCGCACCGAGCTTGCCGGCAAGCTCGCCCAGACTGAGGATTACCGGACGGCGATAGCGTTCGATCGCCAGGCGCGATTCGGACAAGCCAGCCGTGCAAATCGGATTGATCGAATTGAAGAAATCCGCACAGCGGAATGGGGGCGAGCGGAACACCGGCTTCGGTGCCTCAAACACGATATGTACGCCGGCGGCGGAAAGCGGATCAAGCTGGGCAAGCAATTGCCTTGCTGCAATGCGCCTGACTCGCACGGCTTGCGCTGATTCCATCGCCGTCCAGCGACCCGGCGCATCGAGCATCGCATCCTGATTGCTCAGTCGATTCAGGCGCAGTGCTGCGAGCAGGAGAACGTCACCGCGTTTCGCGCGGCTGCGGATATCGCCGATTGCAGCTTGGTTTTGTGCCTGACATGGGGCCGTCTCGCGCTCGATCCGCAGGTTCGCGAACGCGCAGCCGATGTTTGGATAGAGAGTGACCCGGGCACCGGTTCGCAGCACGTATTCCGTCAACATCGTCCTGTAGCCGATCGTATGCGAGTCGCCCAAGGCAAAGAGATCCGGCGCTGTCTGCGATCGGTTGCTGCATCCGCTGCGGCTATAGATGGTCGCCAGGTTCGAACCCGAACCCTCATCCCTGGCGATCAGAGAGCAGTCGGGCACCTCATCGATATGCGCGAGTACTTGCGCGTACCACTGATCGGGATTGCGGGTCACCGTGCTCAAGGACAAATGCGTACGGGCCAGGGTGAGCGATGCCGACAACGCGCAGCTCGTGACGACCAGGGCAAGACCGGTGGTGACCACGCCAGCACGTGGCCATCGGCGCAGGCGTTCGGAATAGCGCAACGGAAGCTCGACATGCCGGTATGAGGTTTCAGCGAGAACCATCGTGGTCGCGACTGCCGCAAGCATCAGCCAGGCCGAATCGAGCCCGCAGGTCCAGCGCATGACCACATACACGGGCCAATGCCAAAGATACAGGGAGTATGAGCGTCGTCCGAAGTAGACCGGGATCGGGCTGCCCAGCCCGCGTGCGAGAATCGAGCGTGCGCCCGACACATGCAGGCCGGCGAGGAGTCCCAGCGTTGCCGCGATGGGAACGAGCGCTCCGGGGAACGGGAATCGGCCCACCACCGAATCGACCAATCCCCAGCCCAGCAATCCGAGGAACAGCCAGGCGACGATCTCGCCGATGATCCGCAAGGCTGATCCGGCCTGGCGCGTTGGCAACCGCTGGATGCCCTGAAACAGCAGCACGCCGGCGCCGAGTTCCCAGAAGCGCGTGGTGATGAGGTAGAAAGCGGCAGTTGGATTGCTCTCTGGCCGCTGCCAGGCATCGGCCAGCGAGGCGAGGCAGGCCGTTGCGATCAACGCGATCGAAAGCGTTCGCCAGCGCCCGCCACGTGTCCAGGCAAAAAACAGCAGCGGAAACAGCAGGTAAAACTGCTCCTCGACCCCGAGTGACCAGGTGTGCATGTACGGATTGAATGCGGCGATCGGCGAAAAGTAGGTTTCATTGTGGAAAGCGAGGAAATAGTTGCTCAAGCCAAAGAAGGCATACAGTCCGGTCAGCTCGTTTGACGAGCTGAGCCATGCCCGCGGGATGACCAGCACCGAGACCAGACTGGTCAACAGCAGGCAGACGAGCAGGGCAGGCACGATCCGCTGCAGACGCCGCGCATAGAAGCGGCCCATGAAATTGCCGATGCCGCCACCGCTCCAGTGACTGACCGAAAGGCTGACGACGAAGCCCGAAATGACAAAAAAGACGTCGACGCCGATGAACCCGCCCGGCAACCAGGATTCGCGCAGGTGATAGATCATCACTGCAATCACCGCGATCGCGCGCAAGCCGTCGATATGCGGCAGATAGCTGCCGCTTCGTCTGGCGGGCGCTGGTTTGAAATCGTTCACCGGATGTCGGATACGCGGGTGCAAGTGTGCGTCCGGGTTGTTTTACGGTAGTCGCTCACAGCATCTTCCGCATGCGGTACAGCGCATCGAGCGCCTCGCGCGGACTCATCGAATCCGGATCGAGAGCACGCATCGCCTCTTCGACAGGGGACGGTGCCGGTGGCGCAAACAGGCCAAGCTGTGGCGTGCCGGTTTGCGCCGAGGCGGTCGTCTGGCGGGGCGCTTCGCCACTGGCCTCAAGTCCGGCGAGAGTTGCCCTGGCGTCGTTGATGACGGCTTTTGGCAGCCCGGCCAGAGCGGCCACCTGCAGGCCGAAACTGCGGTTGGCCGGGCCTTCCTTGACCGCATGCATGAAGACGAGCTGATCGCCGTATTCGACCGCGTCGAGATGTACGTTGGCGATGCCGCCGTGTTCATTGGCCAGACGGGTCAGTTCGAAATAGTGCGTGGCGAAAAGCGTGAATGCGCGATTCCTGGTCGCCAGCCAGCTCGCGCAGGCCTGGGCCAGCGACAGTCCATCGTAGGTGCTGGTGCCGCGTCCGATTTCGTCCATCAGCACCAGACTGTGCTCGGTGGCATTGTGCAGGATGTTGGCGGTTTCGCTCATTTCGACCATGAAGGTGGATTGCCCGCGCGAAAGGTCGTCACCGGCGCCGATGCGCGTGAAGATGCGGTCGATCGGGCCGATCACGGCGCTCGCCGCCGGCACAAAGCTGCCGATATGCGCGAGCAGGACAATCAAGGCGTTCTGGCGCATATAGGTCGACTTGCCGCCCATGTTCGGGCCGGTGACGATGAGCATGCGGCGGCTGTCATTGAAATCGAGATCGTTCGGCTCGAATGGATCCTCACGCACCTGTTCGACGACCGGATGACGTCCGCGTTCGATGTGGATGCCGCTCGATTCCGCGAGTTGCGGACGATTCCAGTCCAGTGCATAGGCGCGATCCGCCAGGCTGGCCAGCGTATCGAGCTCGGCGACCGCGCTGGCGGCCGATTTCAGCTCGGCAAGGCGCTCCGCCAGGTAATCGAGCAGGGCCTCATAAAGCGCTCGCTCGCGCATCAGTGAACGCTCGCGCGCCGAAAGCACCTTGTCCTCGAACGCCTTGAGTTCTTCGGTGATGTAGCGTTCGGCACCCTTGATCGTCTGCCGACGCGTGTAGTGGGTGGGAGCCTTGCCCGCCTGGGCCTTGCTGATCTCGATGTAGTAGCCATGCACCCGGTTGTAACCCACCTTGAGTGTCGGAATGCCACTGGCCGCCTTCTCGCGCTCCTCGAAGTCGATCAGGAACTGATCGGCATTGCTCGCCAGCGCGCGCAGTTCGTCGAGTTCGGCATCAAAGCCGTCACGGATCACGCCACCCTCGCGCTGCAGCACAGGCGGTTGTTCAACCGTTGCCGCGATCAGGTGCGCAGCCGTCTGCGCATGTTCGCCGAGCAGATCGAGCAGGGTGGCCAGCAACGGGCTGTCGGTGCCCGCCAGCCGCTCGCGCAGCGCTGGCGTGCGCGCGAGACCATCGCGCAAGGTCGAGAGATCGCGCGGTCGCGCCGAACGCAAGGCCACGCGGGCGAGGATGCGTTCAAGATCGCCAATGCCGCGCAGTTCATCGCGGAGTCCCCCATTGCAGCCGCTTTCGATCAGGCTTTCGATCGCCTGCAAGCGGCGATTGAGCACGTTGCGATCGCGCAGGGGCCGATTCACCCAGCGATGCAGATTGCGCGCACCCATCGGCGTGACCGTGGCATCGAGCACGCCAAGCAAGGTGAATTCGCGATTGCCGGAAGCATGCGTATCGAGTTCGAGGTTGCGTCGTGTTGCGGCATCCAGGGCAATCGTTTCGCCGGCGCTCTCGATGGCGATTCCACTCAGATGCGGCAAGGCCGATTTCTGCGTCTCCTCGACATAGCCGAGCAGGCAACCGGCGGCGCCGATGGCCAGCGAAAAGCCTCCAGCGCCGAACCCCGAAAGATCACGCGTGCCGAAGAACCGGCACAGCTCGCGCCCACCGGTTTCGGCATCGAAATGCCAGGGCGCGCGTTTGCGCAGTCCAGGCAGGGCGGTGACAAACCTTGGCCACGCACCGTCTTCGGCAATCAGCGTCTCGACCGGCTGTAGACGCGCCAGCTCGGCGGCCAGGGCCTCGGCATTGGCGAGTTCGCTGATCAGGAATCGTCCAGTCGTCAGATCCACCCAGGCCAGCCCAAAGCCCGACTTGCCGACCGCGATCGACAGCAACAGATTGTCGCGACGCTCCTCAAGCAGAGCTTCGTCGGTGACCGTGCCGGGCGTGACGATACGCACAACCTTGCGTTCGACCAGGCCTTTGGCCAATGCGGGATCGCCGATCTGCTCGCAGATTGCGACCGATTCGCCGAGCCTGACCAATTTGGCCAGATAACCTTCGGCCGCGTGATACGGCACACCGGCCATCGGTATCGGAGCGCCTGCCGAGGAGCCGCGCTGGGTCAGGGTGATGTCGAGCAGGCGTGAGGCCTTGCGTGCGTCGTCGTAGAACAGCTCGTAGAAGTCACCCATGCGAAAGAACATCAGCACATCGGGATGCTCTTTCTTGGCCGCAAGGAACTGACGCATCAGGGGCGTGTGCTGGGAATCGTCGTTCATCGGGTTGGCAATGGCGGGTGACCGTGGATTATCCCATGTCCGCCCCGGGGTTCCGATGCCGGACGAGGTTCCTCCGGTATCATGCCGTGCTTGCCCATCGCCAGAGTTGAATGCCGATGTCCAACCATGCCGTCGATGACGCCCAGTTGTTCGTGCTCGGCAATACGATTGCTGAACTCCTGATCTCGCATGGTCAGACCATTGTCTGCGCCGAATCGTGCACCGGTGGCTGGATTTCCAAGGTGCTGACCGATATTCCCGGGAGTTCGACCTGGTTTGAGTGCGGCGTTGTCGCCTACAGCTATGAAGCCAAGGAAGCCCTGCTCGGTGTTCAACCGCATACGCTGGAACGAACCGGCGCGGTCAGCCAGGAGACCGTGGTCGAAATGGTTTCGGGTGCCCTGGCGCGCTACGGTGCCGGAGTCGCGGTGGCGGTGACTGGAATAGCCGGCCCCGGTGGCGATACGCCGGGCAAGCCGGTCGGTACGGTGTGGATCGGTTGGAAGCGAAGGGGCGGGTATGCGAAGGTCGAGCAATTCCACTTCGATGGCGACCGCGAGGCCGTGCGTCGCCAGACCGTGCATGCTGCGCTGGAGGGCGTGCGGCGAATTCTTACAAGCTGACGCGGCGATTCGCTCTTTCGCGAAAAGCCTGCTGTGAAATAATCCCGGTCGAAGCAGCGACGTCTCAGTCCCTGAGATGCGCAATCGGCACGCTCCAGTCAATCTACAGCCCAAGGAAATCCCCGATGGATGACAACAAGCGCAAGGCACTCACCTCCGCGTTGAGCCAGATCGAGAAGCAGTTCGGCAAGGGCGCGGTCATGCGCATGGGTGACCGCGTCAACGAAGCGATCCCGACCATCTCAACCGGTTCGCTCGGTCTCGACATCGCGCTCGGCATTGGCGGATTGCCGAAGGGCCGCGTTGTCGAGATCTACGGCCCGGAATCTTCCGGCAAGACCACGCTGACCTTGCAGGTGATTGCCGCCTGCCAGAAGGCGGGCGGTACCGCCGCCTTCGTCGATGCCGAGCACGCACTGGATCCGACCTATGCCGAGAAGCTCGGTGTCGATGTCGACAACCTGCTGGTTTCGCAGCCGGATACCGGTGAGCAGGCGCTCGAGATCGCCGACATGCTGGTGCGCTCGAATGCGGTTGATGTGGTCGTTGTCGACTCGGTGGCGGCACTGACACCAAAGGCCGAAATCGAAGGCGAGATGGGCGATACCCATGTCGGCCTGCAGGCGCGCCTGATGAGTCAGGCACTGCGCAAGCTGACAGCAAACATAAAGAAATCAGGATGTTTGGTCATCTTCATTAACCAGATTCGCATGAAGATCGGCGTCATGTTTGGCAGCCCGGAAACCACCACGGGTGGCAATGCGCTGAAGTTCTACGCTTCGGTGCGACTCGATATCCGTCGCATCGGCGCAGTCAAGCGCGGCGATGAGGTGATCGGCTCGGAAACCCGGGTCAAGGTGGTCAAGAACAAGGTTGCGCCGCCGTTCCGCCAAGCCGAGTTCGAGATCCTCTACGGCGAGGGCACCTCCCGCGAGGGCGAACTGATCGAACTGGGCGTGCTGCACAATCTGGTTGAAAAATCCGGCGCCTGGTACAGCTACAAGGGCGACCGCATCGGCCAGGGCAAGGACAACGTGCGCCTGTTCCTCAAGGAGCATGCCGACATGGCCAACGAGATCGACACGGCCTTGCGGGAAAAGCTGCTGGTCAAGGCTGGCAATTCCCCGCTGCCTGCCGTTGAGGTTGAGGAGGCCTGAGCGAATCAGCCCTTGTCAGCGCGTGCGCCGGTGGTTTCGCAGTACGGTCGATTGTCGCCTTGTGTGCGCTGCTGCGGGATCCCGCCGGACTATCCTGCAAGTCATTGAACAAGATCAATATCTGTCGTGAGTGACGACAAGCCAGCCAAGTCCGCAAAGGAAAAGCCCAGCGCCTACAACAAGGCCTTGGGCTTGCTGGTCAGGCGCGAGCAGTCCGCGCGCGAACTCAAAGCCAAGCTTGATCGCAGTGGTTACAGCGTTGATGAATCGGCAACCGCGATTGACGCGCTCAAATCGCAGCACTACCAGAGTGACGCACGCTTCGCCGAACTGCTGGCGCGCTCGCGGGCAGCCAATGGCTACGGACCGCGGCGCATTTCCGCTGAACTGAAATCCCACGGGGTCAGCGACGTCGAGATCAGCGCGGCGATCAAGGCCCAGGATTGCGACTGGCACGATCTCGCCAGGCGCCAGTTGCAGCGTCACTTCGGGCGCAAGCCTGCCGGCGATGTCAAGGAACGCGGCCGCCGTGCGGCGTTTCTCTTGCGCCGTGGCTTCGATGCCGCCACAGTAAGCGTTCTCACACGCGCCGACATCGGCGATCCCGGTGACGAGTTCGATTGAGGACTCCGCTGTGGACGTTCATCGGCGTGTCCGCACTCCGGATTGAACCGATCGATGAAAACCAGCGCCGACATCCGTTCCGACTTCCTCGAATTCTTCCGCTCCAGGGGCCACACCGTGGTGCCTTCGGCGTCCCTGGTTCCGTCCAGCGACCCGACCCTGATGTTCACGAATTCAGGGATGGTGCCATTCAAGAACGCGTTTCTCGGCAGCGAAAAGCCGCCCAGCCCCCGGGTGGTCGACGTGCAGCGCTGCCTGCGTGCGGGCGGCAAGCACAACGATCTCGATCAGGTCGGTTACACCGCGCGGCATCACACCTTTTTCGAAATGCTCGGCAACTGGTCGTTCGGTGACTACTTCAAGCGCGATGCCATCCTCTGGGCCTGGGAGTTGCTGACCGAGGTCTGGAAACTGCCGAAGGATCGCCTGCTCGTCACGGTCTACCAGACCGATGACGAGGCGTATGCGATCTGGAAGGACGAGGTTGGCATTCCGCCTGAGCGCATCGTACGCATCGGCGACAACAAGGGTGCGCCGTTTGCTTCGGACAATTTCTGGCAGATGGCCGAAACCGGCCCTTGCGGCCCGTGTACCGAAATCTTCTACGATCACGGTGCGCATATTCCGGGCGGCCCGCCCGGGTCGCCCGATGAGGACGGCGATCGCTACATCGAGATCTGGAATCTCGTCTTCATGCAGTTCGATCGCGCCGATGACGGCACGCTGTCGCCACTGCCGGCACCCTGCGTGGATACCGGCATGGGCCTTGAGCGGCTCGCGGCAATCCTGCAGCACGTCCACAGCAACTACGAAATCGACCTGTTCCAGCACCTGATCCAGGTGGCATCGCAACTGACCGGCACCGCCGATCTGGAAAACAAGTCATTGCGCGTGATCGCTGATCACATCCGTGCGTGTTCGTTCCTGATCGTCGACGGCGTGCTGCCCTCGAACGAGGGGCGCGGCTATGTGCTGCGCCGGATCATCCGTCGCGCCCTGCGCCACGGCTGGATGCTTGGGGTGCGCGGCGATTTCTTCTGGAAGATGGTCGAACCGCTTGTTGCCGAGATGGGGCGCGCCTACCCGGAACTGGCCGCCAAGCGCGATTTTGTCGAGCGCGCGCTCAAGGCCGAAGAAGAACGCTTTGGCGAGACACTGGAGCAGGGTATGAAAGTGTTTGAGGAAATCGCCAGAAAATCCTCTTCAATCATTCCGGGCATTGATGCGTTTCGACTCTATGATACTTATGGATTTCCGGTTGATCTGACCGCCGACATCGCGCGTGAGCGCAGCCTGACGATCGACATGGAGGGTTTCGACAAGGCCATGAACGAGCAGCGCGAGCGCGCCCGTGCGGCCAGCCATTTCGAGTCGAAGGGACAGTTGCCAGCTGAGATGGCGAGCTCGTTGCCGCCGACCGTATTTTCCGGATACGACAGCTGCGCGGAACGCGGAGGTCGTGTGTTGGCGATGGTGCGTGCGGGTCGTCGCCTTGAAGCGCTGGCGGATGGCGAGGAAGGCATCGTCATCCTCGACCGCACACCGTTTTATGCCGAATCGGGTGGCCAGGTCGGCGACGCAGGCGCGCTCGTCTGTTCGGGCGGGCGCTTCATCGTCAGCGACACGATCAAACTTGGCGGCGCCTTCCACGGCCATGTCGGGCGCTGGCAGGGGGGATCCGTGCTGGTTCCCGGCAGCGAAGTCGAGGCCGCTGTCGATCCGGCCCGGCGCCAGTCCATTGTGCTCAACCATTCCGCGACGCATCTGCTGCATGCCGCCTTGCGCAAGGTGCTCGGTGAACATGTCACGCAGAAGGGTTCGCTGGTCGCGCCGGATCGCCTGCGTTTCGATTTTGCCCATTTTCAGCCAGTCAGTGCGGAAGAACTTCGGCGCGTCGAGAATCTGGTCAACGACGAGATTCGCGCCAATTCCGAGGCCGAAATTCGCCACATGGGCTATGACGATGCGATTGCGTTTGGCGCGATGGCACTGTTCGGCGAGAAGTACGGCGACGAGGTGCGCGTCCTGCGCATGGGCGAATTTTCGACCGAGTTGTGCGGCGGCACGCACGTCACCCGTACCGGCGATATCGGCCTGTTCAAGATTCTCGGCGAAAGTGGTGTCGCCTCGGGCGTCCGTCGCATTGAGGCGATCAGCGGAGCTGCGGCGACCTCGCACGTCGTCGAGGAGGAATTGCGTCTCGGCGAGATTGGCCACCTGCTCTCGGCCCAGGGCAATGAGATTGTCGACAAGCTGCGCCAGTTGCTCGATCGACAGAAAAAGCTCGAGCGCGAGCTGGATACCTTCAAGGCCAGGGCGGCGAGCGCGGCAACGGCCGATATCGGTAGTCAGGCCGTCGATGTCGGCGGAATCAAGGTGCTCGCTGCGCGAGTCGATGGACTGGATGCGAAGGCGTTGCGCGAAGCCGTCGACAATCTCAAACCCAGGCTTGGCGATTGCGTGATCATCCTGGCGGCTGGTGCGGAAGGAAAGATCGCCCTGGTCGGCGCAGTCGGCGGAGCGGCGCTCGGCCGCATCAAGGCCGGCGAAGTCGTGGCGCATGTTGCGGCAGCCATCGGTGGCAAGGGCGGCGGTCGTCCGGACATGGCACAGGGTGGCGGCAACGACACGCCAGCACTGGCCACTGCCTTGGCCGGGCTGTCTGAATGGATCGCGGGCCGCATCAGCTGACTCTGACAATCGCCTGCTGTTTTCGCGGGAATACCCAAGGTTCGCCTAAGAATGGGCCTGGTACCTGCGCGTACACAATTTCGATGAAGGCTTCATTGCGCGAAACCGACGTCATCGCTTAGTATCGCGGCGTCCTGAAAATGCATTCCTGCCGAATCCAGGCGCAGGAGAATCGTTTGACGGGCAGAGGCTGCGAACTGGGGGGAACGGGCCGCGGGTTCAGCTAGGGAGGCTGAACCTGGTCCCCGGACCTGACGCCAGGATGCGTGCGGTGAAGTGCGTGACTGGCAGCCAGACCGGATAGACGAGAAAGCTTCAAGGAGCAGACACCATGTTGATTTTGACCCGCCGTGTCGGCGAAACCCTGATGATTGGCGACGAGGTAACAGTGACCGTACTCGGCGTCAAGGGTAATCAGGTTCGTATCGGCATCAACGCGCCAAAGGATGTATCCGTTCACCGCGAAGAGATCTATCAGCGCATCAAGCGCGAGCAGAATCCCGACGACGATTCCTCGTCGGTTGCCGAGGAGTCCTGAGCTTTACCGGGCGACGCTTGACCGGTATGCTTCGCGTCCCGTCGATTCCCGGTAATCGGCGCGATGCGCAAAGGCATCAGAAGATTCAAACACATCCGGGGAGATGGCCGAGTGGTCGAAGGCGCGCCCCTGCTAAGGGTGTATAGGGTCAAAAGCTCTATCGAGGGTTCGAATCCCTCTCTCTCCGCCAGATACGAAAAGAGCCCCGAAAGGGGCTTTTTTCGTATCTGGCGGAGAGAGGGGTAGCTAAGAGAACCCTCCTGGGTTGATTCGGGCCTGTCCCGGCCCTCACCCTTCGGGTCGTCGCCGTTGGCGACGTTCGCTCCGGCATCCTGCCTGCGCCGTGACAAGATGGTCTGAAACCATTTTGGACAGCCGAATGGCTGGCGCGCAGCCGTGCAGGTTGGGCTGAGCGCAAGCGATGCCCAACGCCTTGTCGGCTCGGCGAGCGTTGGAAACGGCAAGGGCGGTCGTTCGACGTTATGCAATGGATGGCGATGTTGGGGTGCGCTGGCGCTTACCCCAACGGTTCTCCCCAGGTTGGCGGTTGGCCCTGCGTGCGCCGAACTGATGCTGTGCGATTGGTGCGGAGATCCGGGTTGACTGTTCCGACGGCTCAATCCGCGTCTTGCGCCACCTGCAGCATCTGCCGGGCATGCGCCAGCGTCTCCCGGGTGATCTCGATGCCGCCGAGCATGCGCGCGATTTCATCCCGACGTGCCTTGTCGTCGAGTTGTTCGATTCGCGTTTCGGTGCGGTCGCCTTCGGCCGCCTTGCTGACCTGCAGGTGCGCATGCCCCTGGACGGCGACCTGGGGCAGGTGGGTGACACACAACACCTGGCGCTGACTGCCGAGTCGACGCAGCTTCTGGCCTACAACTTCGGCAACGGCGCCACCAATGCCCGAATCGACTTCATCGAAGACCATCGTGCCGACGTCGTCGAGACCGAGTGCGGCGACTTCGATGGCCAGGCTGATACGCGAGAGCTCGCCGCCCGAGGCGACCTTGCGCAAAGCACGCAGCGGTTGCCCCGGGTTTGCGCTGACCATGAATTCGCAGCGCTCGGCACCCTGGGCTTCAGGCGCTTCGTTTGCGCTCGGTTCCAGCTCGACATCGAATTTTCCGCCTGCCATGCCGAGATCAGTGAGCAGATCGCCAACGGCCTGGGCGAGTCTTCTCGCGGCTTCCCGGCGCGCCTGACTCAGGGCGTCCGCGGCGCTCCTGTAGGCTTCGAGCAACCCGCTGCGCTCGTGCTCTAGCTTGACCAGCATGGTGCCGGCATCACGCAGCGCTTCGAGTTCCGCGCCCAGCGATTGACCATGGGCCTTGAGTTCGGCCATGCCGACGCGGTGTTTGCGTGAGAGCTCATGCAGTTTGCCGAGTTGGGCATCGATTTCGGCATAGCGCTCAGGATCGAGGTCAAGTGAGCTCTGGTAGCGGCTCAAGGCATCGCTCGATTCATCGACATGGATGCGTGCGGCATCGAGCAGCTCCGCCAGTGGCGCCAGTGCCGGATCGAGCGCAGCCAGGCGCTGACTCTCGCCGTGCGCGCGGGCGATCAGGCGCGAGATGCTGAATTCGCTGTCGCCATCCAGCAGGTCGGCAAGCCCGGCACAACCTTGCAGAAGCTGTCCGGAATTGGCCAGGCGGCGATGGGTTTCTTCAAGTTCGTTGAGCGCCTCCATGGTCAATGCGTGCGTGTCGAGTTCCTTGACCTGATGGCTTAGCCATTCGATACGCTCGGCAGGGTCATCACCGCGTGAAATCTCGCTGATGCGTGCTTCAAGTGCACGCCATTGGCGCGCGATTGTCTTTACCCGATCCAGTGCGTCGTGGTGTGCGCCGAAGGCATCGAGCAGGGCGAGTTGCTGGCCGCGCTCGAGCAGGGCCTGGTGTTCATGCTGGCCGTGGATCTCGATCAGGCGCTCGCCGAGTGTTTTCATCTGGGTCAGGGTGACCGGACGACCATTGATCCAGGCGCGTGAAGTGCCTTCGCTGCGGATCACGCGCCGCAACTGGCAGGCGTTGCCGTCATCGAGATCCTCCTCGCGCAGCCAGGCAAGCAGATCCTGGCGCTTGCCGAGATCGAACTCGGCCGACAGTTCGGCGCGCTCACAGCCATGGCGAACCAGACTGGCCTCGGCGCGATTGCCGGCGAGCAGCAGCAAGGCATCGACCAGCAAGGATTTTCCGGCGCCGGTTTCGCCGGTGACGACGGTCAGTCCCGATTCGAAGCCGATTTCGGCCTCGCCGACAATGGCGAAATCCTTGACATAGAGCGAACGCAGCATGCAGCACCCTTGTGAATGGCTGCCCGGAGTGTCCGGGTCGATGATCATTGTCGCAAGTCCGGAATCATACGGTGAGATTTGGCGTCTCGATCGGGCGCATGCAGGATTTGCGGAGTCGGCCTCGGGCGGTTCATGAACGCCCCCCTGAATCGAGGGGCTTCGGCACCTTTCGGCACAGCAAGAGCGCAATCCCGCTGCGGAAAATCTTCCGGCCGTGGCGCATTCGCCTATTGCCTGCCGGTTGGCGCTGTGTATGCTGCGGGAATGATCAGTTCCGGCCATTCCGATTCACTTGACGCACGCTCACGTTCGCTGTTGCGAACCCTGATCGCCCAATACATTGCCGATGGCCAGCCGGTCGGTTCGCGAACCCTGGCGAAGTCGTCCGGCCTCGATGTCAGTTCGGCGACGATCCGCAACATCATGTCGGATCTCGAGGATGCCGGCCTGGTCGCCGCGCCGCACACCTCGGCCGGGCGCATCCCGACCGCGCAAGGCTATCGGATGTTTGTCGACAGCTTGCTTGAAATGCGCCCGCTGGGTGAGCCGCAGGTCGAACAATTGCGCCGTGAGCTGCCGACCGGGGCGACGACGCCGGCCTTGCTCGGCAGCGCCAGTGCCTTGCTCTCGGAGATCACGCGCTTTGTCGGTGTCGTAAGCGTGCCCAAACACGATGAGTTCCCGTTTCGACACATCGATTTCGTTGCCCTCGATGCCAACCGGATTCTCGTGATCCTCGTTTTCACCGATGGCCAGGTGCAGAACAGGGTGATCGAGACCCAGCAGCCTTTTTCGCCTGGCGAGCTTGAACAAACGGCCAATTTCCTCAACTCGAACTATGCCGGCATGCGTCTGGACGAGATCCGACGGCGGCTGTTGCGCGAGATGCGCGAAGAAGGTGCGCGCCTGAATCGTCTGCTGGCAGCCGCAGTCGAGGTGGCTCAAGCCGCGTTCCAGTCGCCCGCCGACAACGACATGCTGGTCTCGGGCCAGACCAATCTGATGGGTATCAACGAGCTGTCCGACATCGATCGCCTGCGCGACCTGTTCGATGCATTCCAGCGCAAGCGTGATCTTCTGCAACTGCTCGAACGCTGTTCGCGCGCCGATGGCGTTCGGCTGTTCATCGGTGAGGAATCCGGATTCGCCGCGCTCGGCGGCTATTCGCTGGTCACCGCACCGTATGGCGTGGGCAACCGCGTGCTTGGCGTACTCGGCGTGATCGGGCCGACCCGGATGGCATATGAGCGGGTCATTCCCGTGGTCGCAACCACCGCCCAGCTCATCTCGGGTGCCTTGAACCGGTCTTCTGCGCCCCCATAGGGAGGGCGGGGCCGGGATTTGCAGTTGGCAGTCACGCCGTCACGATTGCAGATTTCGCCACATGAATTGACCGATTGATGATGTGTTGATTGACCAGGGCGCAATGGTGTCTGGTCGTTTTCTTGTTTCTGGAGGCGAAATGGAAAATACGAACCCGACGCGGAATCCTGGCGACGACGAATCGATCGATGAATCGACGCTGGCCAGTAGCGAAGAAGCGTTGAGTCAGTTGATGGCCGACTATGAAATCAAGCTCGGTGAGATGCGCGAGCTGGTTCTGCGCGAGCGCGCCGAACTCGACAACCAGCGCAAGCGCCTGCAACGCGATCTCGATCAGGCGCGCAAATTCGCCAATGAGCGTCTGCTGGGCGAGCTGCTGCCGGTCATCGACAATCTGGAACGCGCACTTGCGACGGACAAGGGCGAACAAGGCGGCCTGCATGCCGGTGTCGAGCTGATCCTGAAACAGCTGATCGGCGTGGCCACCTCGGCCGGGCTGGTCATCATCGATCCGCTTGGCGAGAAGTTCGATCCGGAGCGCCACCAGGCGATGAGCATGGTCGAGTCCGACGGGCAGGATTCAAGCACCGTCGTCGCCGTTTTTCAGAAGGGCTATGTGCTCAATGACCGTCTGTTGCGACCGGCAATGGTCAACGTGGCCCAGTAGGCAGCCTTGATTGGCGGGAAATAGCGCGAATCCATCGCTGCAGCGCTTGAAAGCCGACACAACACCCCCAGTTTTTGCGCCAGTGGCCGCTGCGGCCGAATACAAATTTTCGGGAGAGACTCAAATGGGCAAGATCATTGGTATCGACCTCGGCACGACCAACTCGTGCGTCGCGGTCATGGAAGGCGGCTCGGTCCGCGTCATCGAGAATTCCGAGGGCGATCGCACCACCCCATCGGTCGTGGCGTTCAAGGACGGTGAAGTCCTGGTCGGCGCGACGGCGCGTCGCGGTGCCGTCACCAATCCCAAGAACACGTTCTCGGCGGTGAAGCGCCTGATCGGGCGCAAGTTCACGGACGCCGAAGTCAAGAAGGACATCGACCTCGTGCCGTACAAGATCATCGGTCACGACAATGGCGATGCCTGGGTCGAGACCGCCGACGGCAAGAAAATGGCGCCGCCGGAAGTCTCCGCGCAGGTGCTGATGAAGATGAAGAAGACGGCCGAGGATTACCTCGGTGAGCCGGTGACCGAAGCGGTCATCACGGTGCCTGCCTACTTCAACGACAGCCAGCGTCAGGCGACCAAGGATGCCGGTCGCATTGCCGGCCTTGAGGTCAAGCGCATCATCAACGAGCCAACGGCGGCTGCGCTGGCCTATGGTCTGGACAAGAAGGGCGGCGATCGCAAGATCGCGGTTTATGACCTTGGCGGTGGCACGTTTGACATTTCAATCATCGAGATCGCCGAAGTCGATGGCGAAAAGCAGTTCGAGGTTCTCGCGACCAATGGCGATACCTTCCTTGGTGGTGAGGATTTCGACAAGCGCATCATCGACTACATCATCGACGAGTTCGAGAAGCAGCATGGCGTCGATCTGCGCAAGAATCCGATCCAGCTGCAGCGCGTGCGCTCGGCCGCCGAGCGCGCCAAGATCGAGTTGAGCTCGCGCCAGCAGACCGATATCAACGAACCCTTCATCACCCAGGTGAACAATGAGGGCGTGCATCTGGAGATGCGCCTGACCCGCTCCAAGCTCGAATCCCTGGTCGAGGATCTGATCAAGCGCACCATCGACCCTTGCCGCACGGCGATTTCCGATGCCGGACTCAAGGTGTCCGACATCGCCGAGGTCATCCTCGTCGGCGGCCAGACGCGCATGCCCAAGGTGCAGGACGCGGTCAAGGACTTCTTCGGCAAGGAGCCGCGCAAGGACGTCAATCCGGATGAAGCGGTCGCCATCGGTGCGGCGGTGCAGGGTGGCGTGCTGTCCGGTACGGTCAAGGATGTGCTGCTGCTCGATGTCACCCCGCTGTCGCTCGGTATCGAGACGCTCGGTGGCGTGTTCACCAAGCTGATCGAGAAGAACACCACGATCCCGACCAAGGCCAGCCAGGTGTTCTCGACCGCCGAGGACAACCAGAGCGCGGTCACCGTGCACGTGCTGCAGGGCGAACGCGACCAGGCCCGTTTCAACAAGTCGCTGGCAAAGTTCGATCTGGCCGGCATCGATCCCTCGCCGCGCGGCATGCCGCAGGTCGAGGTCACCTTTGATATCGACGCCAACGGTATCCTGCACGTCTCGGCCAAGGACAAGAAGACCGGCAAGGAACAGCGCATCGAGATCAAGGCCGGTTCGGGCCTGTCGGATGAAGAGATCCAGCGCATGGTCAGTGATGCCGAGGCCAATCGCGAGGAAGACAAGCGTTTCCAGGAGTTGGTAACCACGCGCAACAAGGCCGATCAACTGGTCCATTCGACCCGCGCCGCGCTCAAGGAACATGGCGGCAAGGTGCCGCCGGAACAGATGGGTGGCATCGAGGAAGCACTGGCCGATCTCGACAAGGCCATGAAGGGTGATGACAAGGCGCAGATCGAGGCGAAGATTGCCCGCGTCGAGGAGGTGGCCAAGGCCCTGCAGGCGGCAGCGGCTTCAGCCGGTGCCCAGGCGAATGCCAATCAGGGAGCACAGGCCGGATCCGGTCAGCCCGAAGACGTGGTCGATGCCGAATTCACCGAAGTGAAAGACGGCGACAAGTAAGTCCGTGTGGCAGGGTGGAACGGTGAACGGCGCGTGATGGCCGGTCGCCATTCCACCTTTCACGTTGCGTCGCCACATCGATAGCGGTTTCGATTCTTGCCATGACCACAAAACGTTGCTACTACGAAGTCCTCTCGATCGAGCGCACCGCATCGGACGAGGAGGTCAAGAAATCCTTCCGTCGTCTGGCCATGAAATGCCATCCGGATCGCTGTCCGGATGACCCGCAAGCGCAGGAACGATTCAAGGAGGCCAAGGAGGCCTACGAAATACTCGCCGATGCGCAGAAGCGGGCCGCCTACGACCAGTATGGGCATGCCGCGTTCGAGAATGGCGCGGCTGGTCGTGGCGGTTTCAACGGCGATGTCGGTGACATCTTCGGCGATATTTTCAGCGACATTTTCGGCATGGGCGGCGCCGGTCGCGGGCGGCCGAGGCGTGGCTCCGATCTGCGTTACCTGATGGAACTCGACCTCGAGGAGGCTGTGTTCGGCGTCGAAAAGAAGATCGACGTGCCGACCCTGGTTGCCTGCGTAAAGTGCGACGGCAGCGGATCCGAAGACGGCAAGACCTCGACTTGCACGACGTGTCGCGGGCATGGCCGTGTGCGCATGCAGAACGGTATTTTTTCGGTACAGCAGACTTGCCCACATTGCGCCGGGACCGGCAAGACCGTGGCCAATCCCTGCCGCAGTTGCGGAGGCGAAGGCCGCGTCAACGACGAGCGCAGTCTCGAGGTCAAGATTCCTGCCGGTGTCGACAATGGCGACCGCATTCGCCTGACTGGGCAAGGCGAAGCCGGCCCCGCTGGCACCGTGCCGGGGGATCTGTACGTTGAAGTGCGCGTTCGCGAACACGCGATCTTCACGCGCGAGGGCGATGACCTGTATTGCGAAGTGCCGATCCGATTCGGTCAGGCCGCACTGGGCGCCGAGCTGGTGGTGCCGACCCTGGGTGGCGAAGCGAGCGTCGCGATTCCGGCCGAAACGCAGACTGGAAAGCTGTTTCGTTTGCGCGGCAAGGGCGTCAAATCGGTACGCAGCGGACGCACCGGGGATCTCCTCTGCCGTGTGGTTCTGGAAACACCGGTCAAGCTCACCGAGCGCCAGCGCGCATTGATTGCAGAGCTCGAAACGACCTTCGATGGCGAGCAAGCGCAAACCCATTCCCCTCGCAACCGCAGCTGGCTCGATGGCGTCAGGAAGTTCTGGGATCGCGTCACCTCCTGACTTTTCGCTCTTTCTCTCGGGCACGACTTTCGTCATCGATTCGCGGTTTCGCGAAGTTTGACGGTGGGCTTCTTGCTGCAATAAGAGCGGGCTCGTCGGCGCGGCACTTCGACAAGTTCGGGATAGGCTTCAGTCGCAATACGTTTGGATTTGCGCTCCTTCGTCGCCCGGGCACCAAGGAGCGGGCGCCAGGGGAGTGGTATATGAGGAGGGTGACCC
>CAYMHF010000011.1:52947-92730 GCA_964390215.1 uncultured Dokdonella sp.
GGCTTCTGTTCCGCTCTCTTTTTGTGGGTTGCTCCCCGCGTCGCCGCTCTACACTCCCCGCCCCCCGACGAAGGAGTGTGCTTTTGAAGCTGGATGACCGCTATCAGGCAGTTGTAAACCTTCTACTGCCTGTGTGGGGCGACAAAAGTTTGGTGATGAGGGCAGGATGGGTTGGTGATCTGAACATCGCGGCGTCGCGACAAGCCTGCACCGGAATCACTTGAATTTGTATATTGCCCAAGTCTCACTCAGTAGTGGAAAGGAATGCGATCAAGAGACAATACTGGTCGCCGGGGACGTAGCCGGTTTACCCTGAGCAGTCCCCAGGCAAAGAACCCACTGCAATGAGCGAGTCGACACGAATCATCGTCAATGGCGCCGCCGGACGCATGGGGCAGGCGTTGTCGAAAGTGATTGCCGGGCATGACAATGTGGTTCTGTCGGCTGCACTGGTTCGGCCCGGAAGCCCGCTTGAGGCGACGCCGACTGGCCTTGCAACGGCGCCTTCCTATGCCTGCGTTGTGCCCGCAGCGATCGATTTCGACGTGCTCATCGATGTCTCGGGAGCATCCGGTTTCAGTGCCGGGTTGCAGCTTGCGGTGCAGCGCTCGGCCGCCTTCGTCAGTGGCTCCACCGGTCTCGACGAGGCCCAGATGCGAGCACTGCATCATGCGTCACGGGAGATTCCCGTGCTGTGGGTGGCGAACTTCAGCATTGGCGTGGCGGTACTCGCCCATCTCGTTGGCGAGGCGGCACGCCTGCTGCCGGACTGGGATATCGAGATCCTCGAAGCCCATCATCGGCACAAGCGCGATGCGCCATCCGGCACCGCCCTGATGCTTGGGCAACGCGCCACACTCGCGCGTGACATCGACTACTTCCCCGATCCCGTTGCGGATCGCGGCGGTGCGCGCATCGACGGCTCGATCGGCTATGCGGTCAGCCGCGGTGGCGACGTTGTCGGTGAACACGAGGTGCGCCTGCTGGGAACCGGCGAACGCATCGAATTGATCCATCGCGCAAGCGATCGGGAAATATTTGCGCTGGGAGCGCTCAAGGCCGCTTGCTGGTTGTCCCGGCAAGCACCCGGGCGCTACCTGATGACCGACATGCTCGGGCTTGGCCGCGCGTGATCAATTCGTGCGCAGGGTCGGATTGTCCGGCGACGGGTGCCGCCTGATTCCGCGATGAGCGTTGCGCAGCGGTCTGGCATCGCGATCCACAGCGGAACGCGTGGCAATGGCCGGATCAATCGGCGACGTCGTTGTGGCGACATGATCGATGCCGGCAATGGTCGTGGTGGCGGTTGCGCCAGGGTCGAGCCAGTCGCGCAAGCGGCTCGACGCGGACGGGCCATCCCAGGCGGCGGCGAACTTGCCATAGCAGTCCACGCCATTGTCGGGCACGCTGCCGGAGCACGCGGCGGAACCGCCAGACAGCACGCCGATCAGGCGACGTCCGTGGCCGCCTGCATCACTGGACGGGATCCACAAGCCGGAACCCGATGAGCCGCCTTCAGTGGTGCCCTGGTCGTAAGGGCCGGTCATCCAGTGCGTATTGCTGCTGACGCCACCCGTGCCGATGCAGTTGTTGGTCGTGCGCGGTGCGCTCGGGCTGTTGTCGACCTTGGCGACATCGCCGCGCGGGTGATGCAAGCCGATGCTCGATGAGGGTGCGATATTGCCGGCGTCCCAGCCGGCGTGGAACAGGTTCCAGGCCGGATCCGGCGCCTGGTTCAATTCGACCAGGGTGAAATCGGCATCGGCGCGAGTCGCTCGCAGACTGGCGCCGGTCTGGTTCTGGCTGAATGACCAGCCGGTCGTTGTCGCGCAATCGGTCGATCGGTAGTTCCAGTACAGGCGCATGCTTGAACTTTCGGTCTGGCTCGACATGCAGTGCGCGGCGGTCAGGACATAGTTCTTGCGATCCACCGGCACATCATTGAGCAGGGTGGCCGTGCAGATGTAGGTGAAGCCGTCGTCATCAGCGCGGAATTCATAGTAGGCCAGGGCGCGTTCCTCATCCGTGTAGGGCTGGCCGAGCGGGCAGACCACATTGATGTTGCACGCCCCGGAAGCACCGGGTTGGCCCGCTCTCGATGGTGCGTTGAAGAAGTCGCGGAAACCGGCGCCGACACTGGTCAGTTCGATCAATTGGTCGTTGATCGGTGAACCCGCTGGCAGGCGAAGTTCGATGATTGCCTGGTCGCCTGGAACCATCGGAATCCACAGCGGAGTCGCATCGGTGTCCGTGTAGGGGCCTTCGTAGTAGTCGCCGGCGCCGATCACCCATAGCGATGCTCCGGTCGGCAGTATTCCAGCCTCGAAGCCGAGATGCAGATCGGTCGCTCCCGGCACACCGACCTGGATGCGCCAGAGCAGGTCGCCATCGGACAGGCGCTGCCATTGCCCGCTGGATGTCGGCTTCAGGGCAACCACGCGCTCGACGGCGATCGCCAGCCGTTTCTCACGCACGATATCGCCTTGCTGCAGCCTGGCGTCGTCGGCCGTGCGCAAGGCGGCGGTATCGACCGCGGCGAGAACGATTCCGGGTATCGCCAACCCGCTTTTTGCCGGTTTGCCGACGCTGTAGGGGGCTTGCCCCTTGCGTGCCTCGGCGGTCGTGCAGAACAGGGCGGCGATCAGCGCGGCGAGACACAGGAAATACTTGTTCATGCGGAGTCCGGGGTTGGTCAGTCGAGATGCGATGCATCGTTCTTGCGCCCGGCACCAATGCGTCGATCGACGCCACCGAACAGTTTCTTGAACAAGCGCGAAAGTTTGCCCCGTCTGGTCTTGCGCAGTTTCTCGTCTTCACTGGTCAGCCAGGCGATCTGGATCACGCGGCGCTCGCCCTCAAACGGCAAATGGCCGTGGAATGATGTCTCGCTGCGCCGGAACGCGGCGAAATTCCCGTACAGCGGGCGCAGTTCCGGGCAGACCTTGTCATCGATGCTGTCGGCACGGTTGAGAAATCGCAGGCATCCTGCGCTGGTGTCGGGCCAGCTCTCGTTGAGATAGACCAGGGCGGTGACGATCTTGGAGCGGCTGTCGGTGTGGATGGTGCCATGGCGCTTGTTGAGGGCACGGCATATCGTGACCAGGGTCGGAAACCGGCCCAGTGACTCGATGCCGAGCCGTGCTCCGATTGCATCGGCGAATGCGGGCGCGGTCAGCTCTTCGATCAAGCGGTTGATCGAAGGGCCGCAATCGGCGGTTTCATGCGGAAAGAAGCCGGCGCCGAGATACTGCGGAAAATCCGCATCGAGCACCGGGCGCGCCGAATCAGACAGCAGGCCTTCCCCGAACATGAACGAGAACGGCTTGTGACGTATATGCGTGCCTTCGCTGTCAAGCGCATCGAATTGCAAGAGATTCACGGCATTCACCTTTCAGTTCTCGACGATTGGCCTGGCGATTCCATCGGGCCATCATTCTAGGCGTTGTCGGCAATGGTGGACAGGCAAGCGCCCGATGCCTATCATTCCGCCTCGCCTCGACTCCACTTTCGCCCATGCCACGGACTGGTCATCGCCAGTCTGCGGGTTTCGTTGCATCCAACGATTGGATGTAGCGAGCAAGGGCTCTCAACCAGGCGAACGCATGTTCCAACCAGCCATTCTTGCCCTCGCCGACGGTAGCCTGTTTCGTGGCCGTTCGATTGGCGCCGACGGTAGTGCCATTGGCGAAGTCGTGTTCAACACGGCAATGACCGGCTATCAGGAGATCCTCACCGATCCGTCCTATGCACGTCAGATCGTCACCTTGACCTACCCGCATATCGGCAATACCGGTTGCAATTCTGTTGATGTGGAATCTTCGCGGGTGCAGGCGGTCGGTCTCGTCATCCGCGATCTGCCATTGCTGGCGAGCAACTGGCGCAGCGAAGAAGCGCTCGATGCCTGGTTGCGCCGCAACGGCGTGGTTGCGATTGCCGACATCGATACCCGGCGATTGACCCGCATCCTCCGCCAGGGTGGTGCACAGGGCGGCTGCATCATGGCCGGCGATGATGATTCCCCGGAGGCGGCCCTGGCCGCAGCGAAGGCATTTCCGGGACTGGCTGGAATGGATCTGGCCAAGGTGGTCAGCACCGCCGCGGTCTCGCGCTGGCGTGGCGGAACCTGGGATCTCGACCGGCAGCAGGAGAACGTCAGCCAGGCCAGATTTCGCGTGGTTGCCTACGATTTCGGCATCAAGCACAACATCCTGCGCATGCTTGTCGATCGTGGTTGCGAGGTCAGCGTCGTGCCGGCGCAGACCCCGGCCAGCGAAGTGCTGGCGATGCGGCCTCACGGTGTGCTTCTGTCCAATGGCCCCGGCGATCCGGAGCCTTGCGACTATGCCATCACCGCGATTCGCGAATTCATCAGCAAGCGGGTGCCCACCTTCGGCATCTGTCTTGGTCACCAGTTGCTTGGACTCGCGGTCGGTGCGCGCACTTCAAAGATGAAGTTCGGCCACCATGGCGCCAATCATCCGGTCATCGATCTGGCCAGTGGACGGGTCATGATATCGAGCCAGAATCACGGTTTTTCCGTCGACGAGGCGAGCCTGCCCGAGCGGGTCAGGCCGACACATCGTTCGTTGTTCGATGGATCCCTGCAGGGCATCGAGTTGATCGATGCGCCGGCATTCGGGTTTCAGGGGCACCCGGAAGCGAGTCCCGGGCCGATGGACGTGGCTCCCTTGTTTGATCGTTTCATCCACCTGATGGAGGCGCACGCGACAGACGCGGCGTAAACACATGAATATTTCAAATCTGATTCCAAGATTCATGCTGGCTCTGCTCGCCATCCTGCTGGTTGCCGACTTGCATGCCGCCAAACCGGCCGATGGCGAAAAGACGGCCAAGGCCAAGGCGGAGCAATTCAGCCTGCGCGAAGTCGAGTACACCTCACTGGAGACAAGGATCGGCAGCAATCTGGTGATCCAGACAACCAACGACACGACACGACGAGGCACCTTGTTGCGCTACACCAAGGTCAGCCTGGTTGTGAAGCTCGGCCCCGAGAGTGGTTCGATCGAATTGGGTGTTCCGCGCAGCACGATTCGGAAGGTCATGCTCGAGATTGCGCCGGCCGATCCGCTGTTTCCCGAACCAAGAACCCTGGACAAAGGCAAGCCTGGTGCCAAAAAGAACTGATCTCCGCAGCATCCTCGTCATCGGCGCCGGACCGATCGTCATCGGTCAGGCCTGCGAGTTCGATTATTCGGGGGCGCAGGCCTGCAAGGCGCTCAAGGACGAGGGCTATCGGGTCATCCTGATCAACTCGAACCCGGCAACGATCATGACCGACCCGGAAACGGCGGACGCGGTCTATATCGAGCCGATCACCGCTCGCGTGGTCGAGAAGATCATCGCCAGGGAAAAGCCCGATGCGCTGCTGCCGACGATGGGTGGCCAGACGGCTCTCAATTGCGCGCTGGATCTGGCCGATCGGGGCGTGCTCGAAAAATACGGCGTCGAGCTGATCGGCGCATCGCGCGAAGCGATCCGCATGGCTGAGGATCGCGAGCTGTTCCGCCTGGCCATGGCCGAGATCGGGCTGGCCTGTCCGAAAGCCGAGGTTGTGCGCACGTTCGAGCACGCGCTCGAAGCGCAGCTCAAGGTCGGCTACCCGACCATCATCCGGCCCAGCTTCACGCTGGGTGGCTCGGGTGGCGGCATTGCCTACAATCTTGAGGAGTTCGAGGAAATCGTCAAGCGCGGTATCGAACTTTCGCCGACCAACGAGGTGCTGATCGAGGAATCCGTGCTCGGCTGGAAGGAGTTCGAGATGGAGGTGATCCGCGATAGCGCGGACAACTGCATCATCGTCTGCTCGATCGAGAATTTCGATCCGATGGGCGTGCACACCGGTGATTCGATAACGGTGGCGCCGGCGCAGACCCTGACCGACAAGGAATACCAGCGCCTGCGCGATGCCTCGATCGCGGTGTTGCGCAAGATCGGTGTCGACACCGGTGGCTCCAACGTGCAGTTTGGCATCAATCCCGCAAACGGGCGTGTCGTGGTCATCGAGATGAATCCGCGCGTGTCGCGCTCCTCCGCGCTGGCCTCGAAGGCAACCGGATTCCCGATTGCCAAAGTCGCCGCCAAGCTCGCGGTCGGCTACACGCTCGACGAGCTGCGCAACGAGATCACCGGCGGCCTGACGCCGGCCTCGTTCGAGCCATCCATCGACTATGTCGTGACCAAGATTCCACGCTTCGCATTCGAGAAGTTTCCGGCCGCCGATTCGCGCCTTACCACGCAAATGAAATCGGTCGGCGAAGTCATGGCGATCGGACGCACCTTTCAGGAGTCGCTGCAGAAGGCGCTGCGCGGACTTGAGACCGGCAAGAACGGCTTCAGCCCGAGTGAGCTCGCCTGGACGAGCGAAACCGGTCTGACCACGCTCAAGCGCGAGCTGCGCGAACCCGGGCCCGAACGCATCCTTTTCATCGGCGATGGCTTTCGCGCCGGCTTGTCCTTGCGCGAGGTGTTCGAGCTGACCCATGTCGATCCATGGTTTCTCGCCCAGATCGAGGAATTGATCGTGATCGAGAACGAGGTCGCCGCGCAGGGACTTCCGGCTATCGACGCAGAACGCATGCGTGCGCTCAAGCGCAAGGGTTTCTCTGACTCGCGCCTGGCCGAGTTGCTTGGCACCGACGAAAACGCGATGCGCCACCTGCGCCGCGCATTCAATGTGCGTCCGGTCTACAAGCGGGTCGATTCCTGCGCCGCGGAATTCGCCACGACGACCGCGTATCTGTACTCGACTTACGAGGAAGAGTGCGAGGCCGAGCCGACCTCGCGCGACAAGATTATGGTGCTCGGCGGCGGCCCGAACCGCATCGGTCAGGGTATCGAGTTTGACTATTGCTGCGTGCACGCCGCACTTGCCCTGCGCGAAGATGGCTACGAAACCATCATGGTCAACTGCAATCCGGAAACGGTGTCGACCGACTATGACACCTCGGATCGCCTGTACTTCGAGTCGGTGACCCTTGAAGACGTGCTTGAGATCATTGACAAGGAACAACCCAAGGGTGTGATCGTGCAATACGGCGGCCAGACTCCGCTCAAGCTGGCCCGTGCGCTGGAGGCAGCCGGTGCGCCGATCATTGGCACCTCGCCCGACTCGATCGACCTGGCCGAGGATCGCGAGCGTTTCCAGCAGATGATCGAAAAGCTCGGTCTGGCCCAGCCGCCCAACCGCACCGCGCGCAATGCCGATGAGGCGCTGGCGCTGGCCCGCGAGATCGGCTATCCGCTGGTCGTGCGCCCGAGCTATGTGCTTGGCGGTCGGGCCATGGAAGTGGTGCATGACGATGAGGATCTGTCGCGCTATATCCGTGATGCGGTCAAGGTTTCCAACGACTCGCCGGTGCTGCTCGATCGCTTCCTTGACCATGCCACCGAAATCGATGTGGATCTGGTTGCCGATGCCCAGGGCAATGTCCTGATCGGTGGTGTCATGGAGCATATCGAGGAGGCCGGTGTGCATTCGGGTGATTCCTCGTGCTCGCTGCCGCCGTACTCGTTGAGCGCAGAGCTGCAGGATCGCCTGCGCGAACAGGTCAGTTGCATGGCGCGCGAGCTCAAGGTCATCGGTCTGATGAATACCCAGTTCGCGATCCAGGGCGATTCGATCTATGTGCTCGAAGTCAATCCACGTGCCTCGCGGACGGTGCCGTTCGTGTCCAAGGCAACCGGCGTGCCGCTGGCCAAGGTCGCCGCGCGTTGCATGGTGGGCAAGAGCCTGGTCGAGCAGGGCATGACGCGTGAGCTGGTTCCGCACTACTACTCGGTCAAGGAGGCGATCTTTCCGTTTCTCAAGTTCCAGAACGTCGATCCGATCCTCGGCCCGGAGATGCGCTCGACCGGTGAGGTGATGGGCGTTGGCCGCAGTTTCGGCGAGGCATTTGCACGCGCACACGAGGCTGCGAGTATCGCTCCGCCTGCAACCGGCAAGGCGTTTCTGTCGGTTCGCGATTCCGACAAGGCGCGGCTAGTGGCGGTCGCCGAGGATCTGATTCGTCGTGGATTCAGCCTGGTCGCAACCAGCGGAACCTGTGCCCATCTGCGTGATCGCGGCATCGAATGCGAGCGCATCAACAAGGTCATCGAAGGGCGTCCGCATATAGTCGACCTGATCAAGAACCGTGAGATCGTCTTCATCGTCAACACCACCGAAGGCAAGCAGGCGATCGCCGACTCGTTCTCGATCCGGCGTCAGGCATTGCAGCAACGCGTAACCTATTCGACTACCATCTCGGGCGCACGCGCCTTGCTCCATTCGCTGGATTTCCGCGATAACGAGAGCGTCTACAGCCTGCAGGAATTGCACAGGGAATTGATTGCATGAACCGAGCTCCAATGACACACAAGGGCGCCATTCGCTTGCGCGCCGAACTGGATCGCCTCAAATCCGAGGAACGCCCGCGCATCATCCAGGCGATCGCCGAAGCGCGCGCGCATGGTGATCTCAAGGAAAACGCCGAGTATCACGCGGCACGCGAAATGCAGGGCTTCACCGAAGGTCGCATCAAGGAACTTGAAGCCGGGTTGAGCTATGCCGACGTCATCGATGTCTCCAAGCTCAATGCCGGCAAGAAGATCGTGTTTGGCGCGATCGTCGATCTGGCCGACGAGGACAGCGGCGAGCAAATGACCTACCAGATCGTTGGTGACATGGAAGCCGACATCAAGCAAAAGCTGATCTCGGTGATGTCGCCTTTCGCACGCGCGCTGATTGGCAAGAACGAAGGCGACAGTTTCGAATTCCAGGCACCGAACGGCACACGCAACTACGAGATCCTCTGCGTCCGCTATCTCGATTGATTGCGATGAGCCGCGTCTGTGTATTGCTGCCCGAATGGAAGCGCTGTGTCGCCTCGAAAGTGGTCGCCAATGGAACCTTGAGCCAGTGGCTGGCGCGTGGCGACAGATTTCAATCCGGAACGGGTGGAATCGGCCATGCGATCCGTGAACTGTTCGAGTTCCCAGGCACGCAACTGCCGTCAGCGGCGCTGAGCCGCCAGGTCGATGTCGGCGATGCCGCAGGCTCGGCCTGGCTGCGTGCGGATCCCGCCCACGTCCGCGCCGACATGACGACCGCGCGCATGCTGGCCTGCGGCCAGCTCGGATTGTCCGTGCCCGAATGCAGCGAGCTCGCCAGGGCGCTGCAGCCGCTGTTCGGCGATGCCGGTTTCGAGTTCGATGCGCGCTCGCCGGATCGTTGGTATCTGCGCGCCGTGATCGGTAGCGACTTGCCCCAGTGCGCATCGCCTGACGAGGCGATCGGTGATGACCTCAAGCTGCATCTGCCGGCAGGTGCTTCGGGCAAACGCTGGCGCCAGTTGTTCAACGAGTCGCAGATCATCCTGCACAACCATCCGGTCAATGAACGGCGCGCTGCACGCGGCGCGGTCAGCGTCAACAGCCTGTGGTTCTGGGGCGCGGGCGTGCTGCCCGATTGGGTGCGCAGCCCGCTCACGCGAATTGCCAGCCAGACACTGGAAATCCGCGGACTGGCTGCACTGGCCGGGATTCCGCTGGATGCGCCGGCGAGCCTTGGCATCGACGAAATGCAGGCGCAAGATCCGGCCGCTGCCTGGCTGATCGATCTGGGCGACCTGCGCGGCGATGCGCTCGAACAGACCGGATTGCAGCCACTTGACCGCGCCTTGCGCCGCGGCGTGTTGAAGACGGTCGAGCTCTATTTCGCCTCGGGCGAGCGCTTGCGCTACCGCGCCGCGCACCGCTATCGATTCTGGCGCCGTCCACGCGAACTGCTCAGCTGATGTCGATCCGCATCCAGCGCCGATCGCTCGCGAACATCGATGGCGATTGGCCGCAGACTATGCATCCGGTTCTGCGTCGTGTCTACGCGGCGCGCGGTATCGGCGATTTCCATCAAATCGAACACCGTCTTGCCGCAATGGCCAGTCCGGCTGCACTTGGCGGCATCGAGGCTGCCTGCGAATTGCTCGCGGCGGCAATCCGCGAAGATCGGCGGATCGTCATTGTCGGTGATTTCGACTGCGATGGCGCCACCGGTACGGCGGTCGCGGTGCGCGGCTTGCGCCTGCTCGGTGCACGGCGGGTCGACTATCGGGTGCCGAACCGGCAACTGCACGGCTATGGTCTGAGCACGGCCTTGGTCGCAACACTGGTCGATCCGCCACCGCAGCTGATCGTCACCGTCGACAATGGCGTCGCCAGCATCGCCGGTGTCGCCGCCGCACGTGATCGCGGTATCGATGTCCTGGTCACCGATCACCATCTGCCCGGATCGGTGCTGCCGGCCGCGAATGCAATCGTCAATCCGAATCTCGATGGCGATGGCTTTCCCAGCAAGGCGCTGGCTGGTGTCGGGGTCATGTTCTGCATCCTCGTCGCCTTGCGTGCGCACCTGCGCGAAAACGGCTGGTTCGCGGCGGAAGCTCGCGTCGAGCCCGATCTGGGTGGCTTGCTCGATCTCGTCGCGCTCGGAACCGTGGCTGACCTCGTGCCCCTTGATTTCAACAATCGCGTGCTTGTCGAGGCTGGCTTGAAGCGCATCCGTGCGCAGCGCGCCTGTGCCGGAATCCTCGCTCTTGCGCGTGTTTCGGGCCGCGATCCGACCAGTCTGGTGCCGAGTGACCTGGGCTTCGCGGTGGCACCACGGATCAATGCGGCAGGACGTCTGGAAGACATGGCGCTCGGCATCGAATGCCTGCTGACCGATGACCCGGCGCAGGCCCAGCTTCTCGCCGAACGACTTTCGGCCATCAATGCCGAACGCCGCGAATTGCAGGCCAGCATGATCGAGCAGGCCGAGGCGTCGGTTTCACGCTGGATTGCCGCGCATGACCGCCAGCCGTTGCCCTTTGGCTTGACCCTGTTCGAGGAGGAATGGCATCCCGGCGTGGTCGGGCTGGTCGCTTCGCGGCGCAAGGATCGCCTGCACCGCCCGGTCATCGCCTGCGCTCCCGCTGGCGATGGCAGCAGTGAAGTGCGCGCCTCGGCGCGTTCGATTCGCGGCCTCCATGTGCGCGATTTGCTTGCTGAAGTCGACGTGCGCAGGCCCGGCCTGATCCAGCGTTTTGGCGGCCATGCCATGGCGGCCGGATTGAGCCTCGATCGATCCGCCATGGCCGAGTTTGCCAGTGCCTTCGATGCCGTCGTGCGCGAGCGCGCAGGCGCCGAACTGTTCGAGCCGATCCTGCTCAGCGATGGCGAGCTTGGCGCGGACGATTTCAACCTCGATCTGGCTCGTGAACTTCGTTTTGGTGGTCCCTGGGGCCAGGGCTTCGCCGAGCCGGTATTCGACAACACCTTCGAGCTCGTCTCCTGGCGCCTGGTTGGCGCGCGGCACTGGAAGCTCAAGCTGCGTCCATGCGGTCATTCTGGAGTTGTCGATGCCATGCTGTTCAACGCCGAGCCTGGCGACACGCCTGCGCAGGTGTTTCGCGCGGCCTACCAGCTTGATGTCAACGAATGGAATGGTCGCACGTCGGTGCAGTTGGTTCTGCGCCATGTCCAGGCATCCTGAAAGATCGACGTCATCCGGCGTGGCCACTGATTTGCTATTCTTCGCCGCCCACCTTGCACTGCACAATCATCGTGATCGAGACCAATCCCATCCGTGCCAGCATCGAAGACCTGACCGAGCGCCTGCAATCGCTCCGGGGGTATCTTTGACTTCGACACCCGCTCCGAGCGCCTCGAAGAGGTCAGTCGCGAACTGGAAAATCCCGATATCTGGAACGATCCGGCGCGGGCCCAGGAGCTCGGCAAGGAGCGCGCCCAGCTCGAACGCGTGGTCAACGGGATCACCTCGCTGACGCAAAACCTGGCCGATGCCGGTGAGCTGCTCGAACTCGGCGAAGCGGAAGCGGACGAGGAGGTCGTCAAGGGCGTCGAGTCTGACGTGGCCGGAATCGTTGCGCGGGTCGAAAAACTCGAATTCCAGCGCATGTTCTCGGGCGAGATGGATTCGGTGAATGCCTTCGTCGACATTCAGGCCGGCGCCGGCGGAACCGAAGCGCAGGACTGGGCCGAAATGTTGCTGCGCATGTATCTGCGCTGGGCCGAGGACAAGGGCTGGAAGACCGAATTGCTCGAAGCCTCGGCCGGCGATGTGGCCGGGATCAAGAGCGCGACGTTCAAGGTCGAAGGCGAATACGCCTACGGCTGGCTGAAGACCGAAATCGGCGTGCACCGGCTGGTGCGCAAATCGCCGTTCGATTCCGACAATCGCCGGCACACCAGTTTCACTTCGGTGTTCGTTTCGCCGGAAGTCGATGACAACATCGACATCGAGATCAATCCGGCCGACCTGAGAACCGACGTCTACCGCTCCTCCGGCGCCGGTGGCCAGCACGTCAACAAGACCGAATCGGCGGTGCGTATCACCCACGTACCGACCGGCGTCGTGGTGGCCTGCCAAACCGGGCGCTCACAGCATGCCAACCGCGACAATGCAATGAAGATGCTGCGCGCCAAGCTGTACGAGCTTGAGGTGCAGAAACGCAATGTCGAGCGTGATGCGCTGGAGGCGACCAAGTCGGATATCGGCTGGGGCAGCCAGATCCGCAACTATGTGCTCGATCAGAGCCGGATCAAGGATCTGCGCACCGGTATCGAACGCACCGATACCCAGAAGGTTCTCGATGGTGATCTCGACGAGTTCATCGAGGCCAGCCTCAAGTCGGGTTTGCAGGCCGGCGCCAAACGCAGCGACGCGTGAGCACGCTCCTGTTCTTGCGCAGATCGCGCGCAATCGTTGTTCGTCATTGAATTCGTCCGTCAAAATCGAAGCAAGATAATGAATGGAAAAACCGTTGAGCTTTCTGGGCAATCGAGCGTGGATGTCAGCGCCAGCGCGGTGCCACCAGACGAGAACAAGTTGATTGCCGAGCGACGAGAAAAGCTGCGCGGCTTGCGTGCGCACGGCAATGCCTATCCGAATGATTTCCGCATCGACACGTTCGCCGGCGATCTGCAGGCCGAATTTGCCGATGCCGAAACCTTCAGTGCCGAGGCGATTGCCGCACTTGCGCGGCGGGTTCGCGTGGCCGGCCGGATTCTTGCACGGCGGATCATGGGCAAGGCCAGCTTCGTCCAGATCCAGGACATGAGCGGCCAGCTCCAGTTGTTCCTGCAGGGTTCGACGCTGGGCGATTCCTACGAGGCATTCAAGGGCTGGGACACGGGCGACATCGTTGGTGCCGAGGGCGAACTCATGCGTACGCGCACGGGCGAGCTGTCGGTCAAGGTCGATGGTCTGCGCCTGCTGACCAAGTCGCTGCGTCCGTTGCCGGACAAGTGGCATGGTCTGGCCGACATCGAGCAGCGCTATCGCCAGCGCTATGTCGATCTGATCGTGACGCCGGAATCGCGCAACGCGTTCGCCCTGCGCTCGCGCGCGATCGGATTCATGCGCCAGTGGCTCGAATCCGAACCGCGGCGGTTCATGGAAGTCGAGACGCCGATGATGCATATCATTCCGGGCGGCGCGACGGCGCGACCGTTCGTGACCCACCACAATGCGCTCGATCTTGATCTCTACCTGCGCGTGGCGCCCGAGCTTTACCTGAAGCGCCTGGTTGTCGGCGGCTTCGAGCGCGTCTATGAAATCAACCGGAACTTCCGCAACGAGGGCGTTTCGACCCGGCACAACCCCGAATTCACCATGCTCGAGCTGTATCAGGCTTATGCCAGCTACCACGAAATCATGGATCTGACCGAAGCGCTGTTGCGCGAAACCGCGCAGGCGACGCTCGGGCGCACAGCCTTGACCTGGGAGGGCAGGGATATCGACCTCGGCCCGGCATTCCGACGTTGGCGCATGGACGATGCCGTGCTTGAGCACAACCCCGAAATCAAGCGTGCAGAGCTGCGTGATCGTGAAGCGATGGCGGCGCATTGCGGACGCCTGAAGATCAACATCAAGCCCGGCTACGGCTGGGGCAAGCTCCTGCTGGAGATCTTCGAGACGACTGTCGAGGCGAGCCTGATCCAGCCGACCTTCATCACCGCGCATCCGGTCGAAGTGTCGCCACTGGCGCGCGAAAGTGACACTGAGCCCGGCATCACCGACCGCTTCGAGCTGTTCGTTGGCGGCAAGGAGCTCGCCAACGGCTTTTCCGAGCTCAACGATCCGGAGGATCAGGCTGCCCGCTTCCAGGCCCAGGTCGACGCGCTGGACGCCGGCGACGACGAGGCCATGCACTTCGATGCGGATTACATCCGTGCGCTTGAATACGGCCTGCCACCGACCGGCGGGCTCGGTATCGGTATCGATCGCTTGGTCATGCTGCTCGCCGATGTCGCCTCGATTCGTGATGTCCTGCTGTTTCCGTACATGCGCCCGCTGGCCTGAATGCGTCGGCATGTGCCAAATGGCACTCGTGGGTTGCGGCCGATCCCGGCAGTTTCGATCACGAATACGGGTCTGGATTCCGCGATGGATGTGATAGCCTTTCGGGCGTGAGTATGCGAGCGGCTATTCGGGTTGTTGCGATGGCCCGACATGTTTGCGCCACGCTGGGCAGAGGGATCGCCTGACCGACTTCTGATGTGGTTAGTCCCGCCGGAGCAAGTGCGATGAATGTGATGATTGTCGATGACCAGCCTTCCGCGCGGACGATGCTTCGCCACATCGTCGAAGGCGTCGGACCGATTATTCGCGTATCTGAGTTCGGCAACCCGGTCGATGCCTTGCATTGGTCGGATTCCAACCCGGCGGATCTGCTCTTGCTCGACTACCGCATGCCGGAAATGGACGGTCTCGAGTTCACCCGGCGTTTCCGCCGCCCGACTTCCCGGCGCGATATCCCGATCATCCTTATCAGCGTCGTCGGCGACGAGCCCGTGCGCCAGGCGGCGCTTGATGCCGGGGTCACGGATTTTCTGGTCAAGCCGGTTCGGCCACGCGAGCTGCGCTCGCGTTGCAGGAACCTGCTGCAGATGCGTCGCCAGGGTGAGGTGGTCAAGGATCACGCCCGAGTGCTCGAGCAGAAACTGGCTGAGGGCTTGCAGGAGATCGAGCAGCGCGAAACGGAAATCCTGTTTCGATTGGCCAAGGCCATCGAATTCCGGGACTACGGGGCCAGTGCTCATCTCCTGCGCATGGCGCGCTATTGCGAATTGATTGCCGAAGGTCTGCATCTTGGCGAAGATCAGGTACGTCTGCTCGTGCAGGCGGCGCCCTTGCATGACATTGGAAAGATCGGCATTCCAGATTCGGTTCTGCTCAAGGCCGGCGCACTGAACGATGAAGAAATGGCCGTCATGCGCAAGCATTCCCTGATCGGCTACGAGATCCTGCGTGACAGCCGCAGCGCCATCGTCCAGGCCGGTGCACAGATCGCCTTGCGCCATCATGAGCGCATCGATGGAAGCGGCTATCCCGATGGGCTCAAGGGTGAGCAGATCCCGCTGCTTGCCCGCATCGCCGCGATCGCCGACGTGTTTGATGCGCTGACCTCCGAGCGGCCGTACAAGCGGGTGTGGAGCATCGAGGATGCGTTCGGCTACCTGCAAGAGCATGCCGGCGTTCTGTTCGATCATGCGGGCGTTCAGGTGATGCTCACCAACGAGGCGCACGTCAGGGCTATCCGTAATGAACACCTGCCAGATGCGACCGTAAGACTCTGAACCTTGGCGGGATCCTGCCTTTTCCCTTGTCAGGGAGGCTGCCTCGATATTGTCGCGAATCACGCGGCGCCCTTGAGTCAAACTGCTTTCGCAATCCGGTTGCATGGCTGTGCAGCTTGTTCGGAGACCTCTTCCGGCCAAGTCGGTTGCGCTGTCAAGCGGATCGTCGTTGCATGTTCCTGGTCTGGCAGTTGCCTGGGTCGGACAGAGCGGCCACCCAGGCGAATCCTGCCCATCTGGCACCGTTGTGGTGCGGAATGCTTGATTGCCGTGAGCATTTGTACGATGTTGGCCCGGATCGTGCTTGGACAACCCACAACGATGTCACGGCCCCGCCAATGCCAGGCAGGGGATTGCGCCCAGAGGGGGATGAATGAAATCCAATGGTTCGGGACAGCACCTGCGTCACGCCCGAATGCCGATACGATCGATTGTATTGATCAGCATGGGGCCGTTGTCGTGGATCACCGAGGTCGAAAATATCTCGGCGACCGGCCTGCTCGCGCTTCGTCCGGAGGAGTGGTGTGCCGGTGCGGGCGAGCGCTGCGTGCTTGATCTGCTGATCGGCGACGATCTGCATATCCACCTCGAAGCGAATGTGACCCGACTGGCTCCCGAACATGTCGGGTTTGCCTACACCAGCATCCCCGAGGAAAAGGAGCATGCCTTGTGGGGTCTGCTCGGTCAGTATGCCGATCATGTGGATCGACCCGGCGATCCGATCGATTCCGACGGATTCAGCCGGGCTTGATTTCGGCATCGCGCAATTCACGCCGCAGGATTTTGCCGACATTCGATTTTGGCAGTGAGTCGCGGAACTCGATATGGCGCGGTTGCTTGTAGCCGGTCATTTCGGCTCGACAGTGGGCACGAACCGCATCTTCGGTCAGGGCAGGATCCTTCTTTACGATGACAAGTTTGACCGCTTCGCCTGATTTCTCATCGGGCACGCCGATCGCGGCGACTTCCAGAACGCCGGGCATCAAGGCGACAACATCTTCGATCTCGTTCGGGTAGACGTTGAAGCCAGAGACCAGAATCATGTCCTTCTTGCGGTCGACGATGTAGAAAAAGCCCTTCTCGTCCATGCGTGCGATATCACCGGTATGCAACCAGCCATCGGCATCGATGATCTTGGCGGTCTCCTCGGGGCGATTCCAGTATCCCTTCATCACTTGCGGCCCGCGCACGCACAATTCACCGATTTCGTCGGCCGGCAAGGGTTGGCCGTCATCGCTCTGGATACACACCTCGGTCGAGGAAATCGGCAATCCGATCGAGCCGTTGTATTCGGCGAGGTCGAGCGGATTGATGCACACCGCCGGTGAGGTTTCGGTGAGCCCATAGGCTTCCGAAAGGGTGCAGCTGGTGAGCTGTTTCCAGCGTTCGGCCACCGCGCGCTGTACGGCCATACCGCCACCCAGGGTCATGCGCAGGCTGGAGAAATCGAGTTTGTCGAATCCCGGGGTGTTCAACAGGCCGTTGAACAGCGTGTTCACGCCGGTGATGCCGGTGTAGCGAATGCGCGCAAGCTCAGCCACGAAGCCGGGCATGTCGCGCGGGTTCGTGATCAGGTAGTTGTGGCCGCCAAGCTTCATGAAAGTCAGGCAGTTCGCGGTCAGGGCAAAAATGTGATAAAGCGGCAATGCGGTGACGATAACCTCTTCGCCTTCGCGCATGCCGGTGCCGATCCAGGCGCTGGCCTGCTGCATGTTGGCGATCAGGTTGCGATGGGTCAGCATGGCGCCCTTGGCTACTCCCGTCGTTCCACCGGTGTACTGCAGGAAGGCGATGTCGCCGGAAGAGATGTCGGCATTGGGAATCTTCTTTCCCTTGCCACGCTGCAAAGCGTCGTTGAAACGGATCGCTCCTTCTATCGAGAACGCGGGCACCATCTTCTTCACGTAGCGCACGACGAAGTTGGTGATCATGGCCTTGGGAAAACCGAGCATGTCGCCCAGGCCGGTGGTGATCACCCGCAACGGTTGCGTTTGCGCCAATACGCTGGCCACGGTGTGTGCAAAGTTGTCGAGTACGATGATTGCCTTGGCGCCGGAATCCTCAAGCTGGTGCTTGAGCTCGCGTGCGGTGTACATCGGATTGGTATTGACCACGGTCAGGCCGGCGCGCAGTGCCCCGGCGATGGCGACTGGATACTGCAGCACGTTCGGCATCATCATGGCGATGCGGTCGCCCTTGACGAGCTTGAGGTCGTGCACGAGAAAGCTGGCGAACTGCTGGCTCAATGCATCGAGCTCGCCGTAGCTGATCGTCTTGCCCATGTTGGTATAGGCGGGCCGGTGACGAAACTTGTCGAAGCAATTGTCGAGCAGGGCCACGATCGACTGGAACTCGTCGAGATCGATTTCGGCCGGAACGCCCTTCGGATAATGCGCCAGCCAGGGCCGCTTGCTGCTCTCAGACATGTTTCACTCCCGTACTGCCGCGATTGCGGCGGATGATTCCATGGCAAATCTCGCGCAGACTCGATTGCACCACATGCCGCGAAGGCACGGCAAGGCTCGCTGCAGCGACAATGGATGATAGCCAGGCCGATTGCGCAGTTTCACTGAAAGGAGATTCCAATGGCTCCCAGGCATGATTCAACGCAGCGTTGCCGCACAATACGCCGAGCCCGGACAGCTTGGTGTGCGGTGCCGCTGCTGCTGTTGATGCTCATCCTCGGCGCCTGTACGCGGCCGTCGGATGAAGAGCAGATCCGAACCGCCATCAGCGAGATGCAGCAGGCTGTCGAAAACGGAAAGCCTGCGGACTTCATGCGCCACATTGCCGATGATTTCACCGGCGACGGCGGTGCCGTTGACAAGCAGGGCCTGCACAATCTGCTGCGTGCGCAGGCGCTGACCAACGCCAGCATCGGCATCAGCCTGGTCTCGCAGGATGTCGAACTGCAAGGCGATCGGGCGACGGTCAAACTCACCGTGACGATGACCGGCGGTAGCGGTCGCTGGTTGCCCGAGCGCGGCTCCGTGCAGCAGATCGAGAGCGGTTGGCGCCGACAAGGCGGCGACTGGCTTTGCCTCAATGCACAATGGCAGCGCAGCCTTTGATGGCATGGCGCCGGGTGTGCATGACACCCGGCGTCGATTGTTGCGAACCTTACGCAGCCTTGCCGGATTTGGCCAGCTGGCGCAGTACGTAGGGCAGGATGCCGCCGTGGCGGAAGAACTCGCGTTCCTTCGGCGTCGCCAGCAGCACATCGACCTTGAACTCCTTGCGGCTGCCATCCTTGGCGATGGCGACGACCTGCGCCTCGTGCGAGGCACCGCCATCGAGTCCGCTGAGCTGGAACTCTTCGAGTCCGGTCAGGCCGAGCGAGGCGGCGCTTTCACCGGATTTGAACTGGCAGGGCAACACGCCCATGCCGACCAGGTTGGAGCGATGGATGCGTTCAAAGCTCTGCGCGATTACCGCCTTGACGCCAAGCAGCAGGGTGCCCTTGGCCGCCCAGTCACGAGACGAGCCGCTGCCGTATTCCTTGCCGGCAATGACGATCAGCGGTGTGCCCGTCTCCTTGTAACGCATCGCGGCGTCGTAGATCGGCATTTGTTCGCCGTCCGGCAGGTGGCGGGTGAAACCACCCTCGACGCCATCCAGCATCTGGTTGCGGATGCGGATGTTGGCGAAGGTGCCGCGCACCATGACGTCATCGTTGCCGCGCCGTGCGCCGTAGGAATTGAAATGCTCGACGGACACGCCGCGACTGATCAGGTACTGGCCGGCGGGGGAGCTCTTCCTGATGTTGCCGGCGGGCGAGATATGGTCGGTGGTGATCGAGTCGCCGAACAGACCGAGGCAGCGCGCAGAATGGATGTCCTCGAACGGGGTCAGCTGCATGGTCATGCCCTCGAAGTAGGGCGGATTCTTGATGTAGGTGGAGTCGCCATCCCACTCGAAAAGCTTGCCCTCAGGCGAGCGGATCGCGTTCCAGCGGCTGTCGCCCTTGAACACTTCGGCATAGTTGGACTTGAACATCTCCGGGCTGATCGTGCTGGCGATCAGTGCGCTTATTTCAGCGTTGCTCGGCCAGATGTCCTTGAGGAAAACCGGCTTGCCGTCGCTGCCGGTACCCAGCGGTTCGCTGGCAAGATCGATGTTGATCGTACCGGCGAGGGCAAAGGCCACCACCAGCGGCGGTGAGGCCAGGTAGTTCATCTTGACCTCGGGATGGATGCGTCCTTCGAAGTTGCGATTGCCGGAAAGCACGGCGGCGACGGCCAGGTCGCCGGCCTGGATGGCTTCACTGACGGCGGCATCGAGTGGGCCCGAGTTGCCGATGCAGGTGGTGCAACCGTAGCCGACCAGATAGAAGCCGAGCTTCTGCAGTTCGTCGAGCAGACCTGCTTTCTTCAGGTAATCGGTGACCACCAGCGAACCCGGCGCCAGTGAGGTCTTCACCCACGGCTGGCGTTGCAGGCCCTTGGCCGCCGCATTGCGTGCGAGCAGGCCGGCGCCAAGCATGACCGCCGGGTTGGAGGTGTTCGTGCAGGAGGTGATGGCGGCGATAACCACGGCACCGTCGCGCAAGCCTGCGGGTATCAGTTCCGGGTGCGATCCGGAAGTGTGATCAGCGGCACTCTCGTTGTGGCCAACCGCAGTGCTGCCGCCTTCGTTCTTGAAACGGGCGACCTCGGCGGTCTTCGGCGCGCGGTCTGCATTCAGCAACTTGACCGCGTTCGCATAGCTGGTGGGCATGTCTGAAAGCAGCACGCGGTCCTGTGGACGCTTCGGCCCGGCCAGCGAGGGTTTTACGCTGCCCATGTCGAGTTCGAGATTGGAGGAGAACACCGCCGGCGGGGTGGCATCGTCGTGCCAGAGTCCCTGGGCCCTGGCGTACGCCTCGACCAGGGCGATCTGCTCTTCGCTGCGTCCGGACAGGCGCAGGTAGCGGATGGATTCCTCATCGATCGGGAAGATCGCACAGGTGGCGCCGTATTCCGGCGACATGTTGCCAATGGTCGCGCGGTCGGCCAGCGGCAGATGCTTGAGGCCCTCGCCGTGGAACTCGACGAACTTGCCGACCACGCCGTGCTTCCTGAGCATCTGCGTGACCGTCAGCACAAGGTCGGTGGCGGTGGCGCCCTCGGGCAGGCGACCCGTCAGCTTGAAGCCGACTACCTGTGGAATCAGCATTGAGGATGCCTGACCGAGCATGGCCGCCTCCGCTTCGATGCCGCCCACGCCCCAGCCGAGTACGCCGAGGCCATTGACCATGGTGGTATGCGAATCGGTGCCGAACACGGTATCCGGATAAGCCCATTCCTTGCCATCGATCTGGCTGGTCATGACCACCCGCGAGAGATGTTCGAGGTTGACCTGGTGGACGATGCCGGTGCGAGGCGGCACGACCTTGAAATTGTTTAGCGCTTTCTGACCCCAGCGCAGGAAGGAGTAACGCTCCTGGTTGCGCTCGAACTCGATCTCGACGTTCTTCTCGATCGCATCGCTGGAGCCGAACACGTCCACCTGCACGGAATGGTCGATCACCAGTTCGACCGGAGCGAGCGGATTGATCAGGCTGGGATCGCCGCCCAGGGCAACCATCGCGTCACGCATGGCGGCCAGGTCGACCACGCAGGGAACGCCGGTGAAATCCTGCAGCACGACGCGGGATGGCATGAAGGCGATCTCGGTATCCGGCTCGGCGCTGGGCTGCCACTGGGCAACCGCGCTGATGCTCTTGTCGGTCACATCGATGCCATCCTCGTGGCGCAGCAGATTCTCCAGCAGGATCTTCATCGAGTAGGGCAGCTTGTGCAGGTCGAAGCGCTGGCCGAGTTTGGCGAGGCTTGCATAGCGGTAGGACTTGCCGTTGACCTCCAGGGTGTCGTGGGTCGCGAAGCTGTCATTCATGGCAAATCTCCTTGGCAAGGGTTTAAACAAGGCGGGATGGCTGAGTCGATCCCTATGCTAGCGCTTGGCGTCGGCTCAACTCTGACTGCCCGCTGCACATGGGGGCGCCAGCGGAGCGGAACAAGCGTTGCGGGTCGGTGCCCAGACCTGCTCCGCGTTGCGACTGCTGCTCTGAAACGGCTAAAATGAACGGCTGCAGTGGCCGGTTTGTGGATAGCGTCGGCCCGATGCTCTTGAGTTGTCTCGAAGTTCAGCTGAGTTGAACCTTCTCCCACCGGGAGAAGGTGGCGCGAAGCGCCGGATGACGACCGCATGGATGCGGGAGGTAGAACGGCGTCTGGAACAGCCGTCGAGGGTACGAGTCTTGTGTGGAGTTGAATTCCTGAGCGCCCCGTCAATTCGCTTCGCCCGAACCCTCTCCCCAACCCCTCTCCCGACGGGAGAGGGGCTTCTGCCGGCTGAAATTCGAAGCTAGTCAGGATTTTGTTCGCTTTGTGCCGCCTCGCGATGAGCTGTCTCATTGCGTCGGGTGCTCCCCTCCGCCTGCTCACTGGATACCCTCCGATCATGCTGACCTCCTATCGCCAACACGTTGCCGAACGCGCTGCTCTCGGAATCCCCCCGTTGCCTCTGTCAGCGGAACAGACTGCCGAATTGATCGAGTTGCTCAAGCAGCCGGGAACGGAAGATGGCGAGTTCCTGCTCGATCTGATCACCCATCGGGTTCCGGCCGGTGTCGATGATGCGGCCAAGGTCAAGGCTTCATTTCTGGCTGCGCTCGCGTTTGGTACCGAAAGTTGCGCGTTGATTTCACCGCAGCGCGCCACCGAGTTGCTCGGCACCATGCTGGGTGGCTACAACATCCATCCGCTGGTCGATTTGCTCGATCACACCACGCTGGCGCCGATCGCTGCGGAAGCGCTGAAGAAAACCCTGTTGATGTTCGATGCCTTCCACGATGTGAAGGACAAGGCCGACAAGGGCAACCTCCACGCGCAGGGTGTTCTGCAGAGCTGGGCCGATGCCGAGTGGTTTACCAGCCGTCCTGAAGTGCCGCAATCACTCACCGTCACCGTGTTCAAGGTCAGCGGTGAAACCAATACCGATGACCTGTCGCCGGCACCCGATGCGACCACGCGCCCGGATATTCCGATGCACGCGCTGGCCATGCTGAAGAACAAGCGCGACGGCATCACCCCGGAAGAAGACGGCAAGCGCGGACCGGTCGCCTTCATCGAATCGTTGAAGGACAAGGGCCATCTGGTCGCCTACGTCGGTGATGTGGTCGGCACCGGCTCAAGCCGCAAGTCGGCGACCAACTCGGTGCTCTGGTTCACCGGCGAGGACATTCCGTTCATCCCGAACAAGCGCTTTGGCGGCGTCTGCCTCGGCAACAAGATTGCGCCGATTTTCTACAACACCATGGAAGATGCCGGCGCGCTGCCGATCGAACTTGATGTCAGCGAAATGAACATGGGCGATGTCGTCGAGCTGCGGCCGTACGAGGGCAGGGCGCTCAAGGACGGCAAGGTCATTGCCGAGTTCAAGCTCAAGTCCGATGTGTTGTTCGATGAAGTCCGCGCCGGTGGCCGGATTCCGTTGATCATCGGTCGCGGACTGACTGCAAGGGCGCGTGAAGCGCTGGGCTTGCCGGTTTCGAGCCTGTTCCGCCTGCCTGAGAGTCCGGCCAGCAGCAGCAAGGGTTTCACCCTGGCGCAGAAGATGGTCGGCCGCGCCTGCGGTCTGGCGCAAGGCGAGGGCATCCGTCCGGGTACCTATTGCGAGCCGCGCATGACCTCGGTCGGCTCGCAGGACACCACCGGCCCGATGACCCGCGACGAGCTCAAGGATCTGGCCTGCCTCGGCTTCAGCGCCGATCTGGTCATGCAGTCGTTCTGTCACACGGCCGCCTATCCGAAGCCGATCGACGTCAAGATGCATCACGATCTGCCGGAATTCATCAGCACGCGTGGCGGCATTCCGCTGCGACCGGGCGACGGCATCATCCATTCCTGGCTCAACCGCATGCTGCTGCCGGATACGGTCGGCACCGGTGGCGATTCGCATACGCGCTTCCCGATCGGCATTTCGTTCCCGGCCGGTTCCGGACTGGTCGCGTTTGCCGCGGCGACCGGCGTCATGCCGCTGGACATGCCGGAATCCGTACTGGTCCGCTTCAAGGGTGAATTGCAGCCGGGCGTGACCCTGCGCGATCTGGTCAACGCGATTCCGCTGTATGCGATCAAGGCCGGTCTGCTGACGGTCGAGAAGAAAGGCAAGAAGAATATCTTTTCCGGACGCATCCTCGAAATCGAAGGCTTGCCAAATCTGAAAGTGGAGCAGGCCTTTGAACTGTCCGATGCCTCGGCCGAGCGTTCCGCTGCCGGTTGCACGGTGCATCTGGACAAGGCGCCGATCATCGAATACATCAGCAGCAATATCGTCATGCTGAAGTGGATGATCGCCCAGGGCTACAAGGATGTGCGCAGCATTACGCGTCGCATCAAGGCGATGCAGGCCTGGCTGGCGGATCCGAAACTGATGGCAGCCGACGCCGATGCCGAATACGCCGCCGTGATCGAGATCGATCTCGCCGATGTGCATGAGCCCGTTGTCGCCTGTCCGAATGATCCGGATGATGTGAAGACGCTTTCGGATGTCGCGGGCGCAAAGATCGACGAGGTCTTTATCGGTTCGTGCATGACCAATATCGGCCATTTCCGTGCGGCCTCCAAATTGCTTGAGGGCAGGCGCGATATTCCGACCAAGCTGTGGGTGGCGCCGCCGACCAAGATGGATGCCGCCGAGCTGACCAAGGAAGGCCACTACGGCACGTTTGGTACAGCGGGTGCGCGCATGGAGATGCCGGGCTGCTCGCTGTGCATGGGCAATCAGGCCCAGGTGCGCGAGGGCGCGACGGTGTTCTCGACTAGCACGCGCAATTTTCCCAATCGCCTCGGCAAGAATGCCAACGTCTATCTGGGATCCGCCGAGCTGGCGGCAATCTGCTCACGCCTCGGGCGCATCCCGAGCAGCCAGGAGTACATGGCTGACATGGGCGTTCTCAAGGCCGACAGCGAACAAATCTATCGCTACATGAACTTTGACCAAATCGACGAATTCAACGAGAGCGCCGCGAGCGTATCCGGCTGAACTGGCGTCATGCCGCGCATTGGGATTGGCATGAGCGCGGCGACGCCCGTGCAACATGCAATCGCCTGCCTGTTCCCATAGAGTGCAGGTTCAGCGTCGCGATCAGACTCGGCTACGGCCGAGGTCATCCGCGTTCGGTATTGCGACAAGGCAAATTGCGAGGCGTGATGTCTCTGGTTCAGGAAAATCATGGCAACAGGGCGAACGGAGCCGGCAACGGATTCGTTCGCGACTTGCTGCATGCCTCGGATATGCCGACCCTGGCCGAATTCGCGGCGGCCGAGGCCAGCCGCCGTTTCGGAATCCCGGCGCTGGCCTTGTCCTGGAATGCCGAACGCATCCATGCGGATGGAAGCAGCGATTCGCAGGGCACTCATCCGCCAGGCAACCTTGATGGATCCGAAGTGCGCCGCGTTGCATTGTTCAGTGCAGCCAACGGCATGTGTGCCGAACTCGCCTGGAAGACAACCGATCGCGGCCAGCGCAATGACGGCGAGTGGAATCGGTTTCTGCGTGATCTGGCCGTGGTCGCCGAGCGCATCCTGCAGCGTGATTCGCTTGCCCAATCCGTCCACCGGCTGGAGCGCGCCGAGCACGTGCAGCGCGCCCTGTTTGCGATTGCCAACATGGCCAGTTCGGATCTCGACATGCCCGACATGCTCAGAGACATTCATGAGATTGTGGGTTGGCTCATGTACGCCGAAAATTTCTTTATCGTGCTATATGAGCCAGAGCGCGACAGTCTGCGCTTTCTGTATTTTGTCGATACGGTCGACCAGGGGATCTTCAGCCCCGATCGCGAGATCATGGCCAGCGAGATTCCGAACAGCCTGACCCTGGCGATGATCCGCAGCGGCGAATCCCAGATGGGGCCATCGAAGCAGATCCAGGCCCGATTGGGTCTCAAGGATGGCGGCATTGTCGGTCCGGATTCCGAGGATTGGCTCGGTGTGCCGATGATCGGAGCCGCTGCGGCGATCCGAGGTGCCATCGTCGTGCAGAGCTACATTGCCGATGTGCGCTACACCGAGGAAGACCGGGCCATCCTCAACTATGTCGCCCAGCACATCCTGACTGCGCTCGAACGCAAGCAGGCCAAGACCGAGCTCGAAAGCCGCGTTGCCGAGCGCACCCGTGAGCTTGCCGCCGCGATCGGGAAATTGCAGCAGGAAGTTGCCGAGCGTCAGCGCGGGGAACGCTTGCAGCGCGCCCTGTTCGACATTGCCGAGTGTGCGGCGGCCGCCGATTCGATGGCCGATTTCTATGCCAGCGTTCATGGCATTGTCGGTGGCCTGCTGAATGCAAGAAATTTCTATATCGCGCTGGTCACCGGTGCCGGCAATGAACTTGAATTTCCGTACTCGGTCGACGAGATCAATCCGCTGCGCCCGCGCCGTCCAATGGCCAATGGCATGACCGAATACGTGTTGCGTACGGGTCGGGCCCTGCTCGCCGATCGAGCGATGCTCGACGAACTGGTTGCTGCAGGCAAGGTGCAACATTTCGGAACCCGTGCGAGCTACTGGCTTGGGGTTCCGTTGATCTGTGGCGATGCCGCCGTTGGCGTCGTCGCCGTCCAGAGCTATTCGGCGGATGCGCCATTCTCCGAACGAGATCAGGAGTTGCTCATCTTTGTTGCCTATCACATCGCCAATGGCCTGGAGCGAAAACGCGCGCAGGATTCGCTGATGCTTGACAACGTCAAGCTTGAGGCACGGGTCAGCGAGCGCACCCGCGAACTTGCTCTCGCCAATCGGGATCTGACCAGCCAGATCATCGAGCGCGAGCGTATCGAGGCGCGCCTGACCCATGAGGCTTTTCACGATACATTGACCGGTCTGCCCAATCGCGCCCTACTCCTGCAGCGACTGGGTACGGCCATGCAACGTTTCCAGCAGGGCCATGACAACAGCTATGCCGTGTTGTTCCTTGATCTGGATCGGTTCAAGGTAGTCAACGACAGCGTTGGCCATCTGGTCGGCGACGAGATGCTCAAGCAGGCGGCCATGCGCCTCGCCAGCGCCTGCGCACCGTTCATGGTCGCGCGTCTGGGCGGAGACGAATTTGCCGTGCTCGTCGACAGCCTGCCTGACTCCGCGTTGGCAACAACGGTTGCCCAGCGCCTGATCGACTCGCTGAGGGATCCGATTCGCGTGGCCAGCAAGGAAATGTTCACCTCCGCCAGCGTCGGCATCGCCTACGCGGACGCGCAATACAGCCGAGCCGAGGAATTGCTGCGTGATGCCGATACCGCGATGTACCGAGCCAAGGCGCGTGGACGCCAGTGTTACGAGATTTTCGACGAAAACCTGCGTGCGCAGGCGATGCATGCGCTGGATCTCGAAAGCGATCTTCGTCACGCCCTGGTCAGGCACGAGTTCGAGCCGTATTTCCAGTCAATCGTATCGCTCCGGGATGGCAAGGTGCTCGGTTATGAGGCCCTATTGCGCTGGAATCACCCGAAGCGCGGCCTGCTCCTGCCTGAAGACTTTCTTGCCGCCGCCGAGGAGAACGGTTGCATCGAGCAGATCGACTGGCAGATGTTTTCGATGGCCTGCGAGCAAGCGCAGCGATTGCCCGATTCCACCTATGTCTCGATCAACGTGTCGGCGCGACGCTTGCGCGTCCCGGATTTCGACGAGGTCGCCTTGCGCACGATCGAGAGCAGCGGTCTGCCACCTCGCCGGGTGCGCCTTGAAATTACCGAGGGAGTCTTGCTCGATCAGCCCGAGCAGATGCGCAATATTCTGCTGCGCTTGCGCCAGGCGGGCGTGCTGGTGCAGCTCGATGATTTTGGAACCGGCTATTCCTCGTTGAGCTACCTGCACCGGTTCCCGATCCATTCGCTCAAGATCGATCGCTCCTTCATATCCGACCTCGGCGAGGAAAGCAGCAGTCCGGCTGTGGTCAAGGCGATCATCGCGCTGGCGGCCTCGCTCGATGTTGAAGTCATCGGCGAGGGAATTGAAACCACGCCGCAGCGTGACGCCCTGATCGAGATGGGTTGTGCGGTCGGCCAGGGCTTCCTGTTCTCGTGGCCGGCCCCAATCGATCAGATCTGCTGAGCTTCGGGGATTCGCCCAGGGCACTCGTCGAAGCCGCCTGCGCTCCGAACGGGCGAATTGGCGGAACGCAGCGCCTGCGGGAATGGTGAATGACGCGGTAGAATTGCGCTCCTTTGTCGCAAGACCGAATTCCGTCATGAGTACGATTGCCGAGAATCTGCCTGTCAGTGACACCCCCGAAAGTCGGGCCCCGTTGCGATTCGTTACGGCGGCCAGCCTGTTCGATGGTCACGATGCCGCGATCAACATCATGCGCAGGCTGATCCAGGCGCAGGGCGCCGAAGTGATCCATCTCGGCCACAACCGCGCGGTCGAGGATGTTGTCCGCGCAGCCTTGCAGGAGGATGCCGACGCCATCGCACTGTCGTCCTACCAGGGCGGCCACGTCGAATATTTCAAGTACATGGTCGACATGCTCAAGGAGCGTGGCGCCTCGCACATCCGTGTGTTCGGCGGTGGTGGCGGCACGATCACGCCGGAAGAAATTCGCGAACTTGAGGCCTACGGCGTCGAACGCATCTATCACCCGAACGACGGCATGCACCTCGGCCTCGTGCCGATGATCGAGGATGTTGTAGCGCGCGCGCTGCCCGCGCGCTTGGGAATCGGGGATCGGGAATCCCGAAAAGGGGACAAGTCGGGAATCGTTGAAGCCGCGAGCATCGACGACGAAATCAGTATCGGCAGGATGCTCACTGCGATCGAAAACGGTGATTTCAGCGAAGCAGAATTGGTGAAATTACGAAAATTATGGTCGTCAGCTCCTGCCAATTACCCATTTGTCCCGTTTTCGGAGTTCCCCGCCCCCAATTCCCAGCCAAGAACGCCAGTCATCGGCATCACCGGAACCGGTGGTGCCGGCAAATCAAGTGTCGTTGATGAATTGCTGCTGCGCTTCCTGCACGCGTTCCCGAACATGCGCATTGCCGTGCTCGCGGTCGACCCCACGCGCAGGCGCTCGGGTGGAGCCCTGCTGGGCGACCGCATCCGCATGAATGCCTTGCGCAACCATCGCGTGTTCATGCGCTCGATGGCGACCCGTCGCCAGCACGCGGCCACGAGCATCGTGCTCAAGGATTGCGTCGGCTTCCTCAAAGGCCAGGGTTACGATCTTGTCATTGTCGAAACGGCCGGTATCGGCCAGTCGGATTCTGAGATCGTCGATCTGGTCGATTTCCCGATGTATGTGATGACCAGCGATTACGGCGCGGCCAGTCAGCTCGAAAAGATCGACATGATCGATTTCGCCGAGCTGATCGTGCTCAACAAGTTCGACAAACGCGGAGCCGAGGATGCGTTGCGTGATGTACGCAAGCAGTGGAAACGCAATCGTGTTGCATTCCAGTTGAAGGATGACGAGGTGCCGGTTTATCCGACCATCGCCAGTCAGTTCAACGATCCCGGTATCACCTGGATGTTTGTGAACTTGTGCCGGCTGTTGCGTGAAAAGCTGGGAGTCGGCAGTCGGCAGTCGGCAGTCGAAAGTGCCGAGATCGACTTCCGGCCGCAATTGGATACCTCGCTGAAGGAGCCGCGTGCCACGGTGCTGATTCCAGGCGCACGCGTGCGCTACCTCGCCGAGATCGCCGAACAGGGCAGGGGCATCAACAACGAGATCGCCGAGCAATCCGAGATCGCCGACCGAGCGCAGGCCTACTGGCAGTCGCTTCAGGACATCGACGATCCGAAGCTGCCAAAGGCACTTGATCTCTATGATTCAGCTTCCCTTCTCCCCTCGGGAGAAGAGAGGGTAGTCGATCGCACGCTGATCACCCTGCGCCAACGCTACAACGATGCGATTCAGTCGCTGAGTGCGGATTCGCTGCGCCTGTTGCGCCAGTGGCCGCAGCGCCTGAAATCGATCACTGACGAGTTCACCGACTACGAAGTCCGCGGCAAGACGATCAAGGTCGAGAACTATCGCGAATCACTCTCGCACCAGAAGATCCCGAAAATCGCCGCCCCCACCTACAAGTCCTGGGGCGAGCTGCTCGTGTTCCTGCAGAAGGAAAACCTGCCGGGCAGCTATCCCTATACCGGCGGCGTCTATCCGTATCGGCGCACCGGCGAGGATCCGATCCGCATGTTCGCCGGCGAAGGCACGCCGGAGCGTACCAATCGGCGCTTCCACTACCTGAGTGTCGGCCAGCCCGCCGTGCGCCTGTCGACCGCGTTTGATTCGGTAACGCTCTACGGCGAGGATCCGGCACCGCGCCCGGATATCTACGGCAAGATCGGCAATTCCGGCGTCAACGTGCCGACCCTCGATGACATGAAGAAGCTCTACTCGGGCTTCAACCTGTGCGCACCGACCACCTCCGTTTCGATGACCATCAACGGCCCGGCCCCGATAATCCTGTCGATGTTCATGAACACGGCTATCGACCAGCAAGTCGAGCTGTACCTGAAACAGGACGACAAGCGTTGGGCCGATGCCGAAAAAAAGATCAGCAAATTCTTCGAGGGTCGCGAACGGCCAACTTACTCGGGCGAGCTGCCACCGACCAACGACGGCCTCGGCCTCGCCTTGCTCGGTATCTGCGGTGACCAACTCGTCGATGCGGAGAGCTACGCACGCATCAAGGCCGACACCCTGCGCTCGGTGCGCGGAACCGTACAGGCCGATATCCTGAAAGAGGATCAGGCCCAGAACACCTGCATCTTTTCGACCGAATTCGCGCTGCGCATGATGGGCGACATCCAGCAGTATTTCGTCAACCAGAAGGTGCGCAACTTCTACTCGGTATCGATCTCTGGGTATCACATCGCCGAAGCCGGCGCGAACCCGATCAGCCAGCTCGCCTTTACCTTGAGCAACGGTTTCACGATCGTCGAGTACTACCTCGCACGTGGCATGAACATCGATGACTTCGCGCCGAACCTGAGCTTCTTCTTCTCCAACGGCATGGATCCGGAATACACCGTGATCGGCCGCGTAGCCAGGCGCATCTGGGCACGCGCCATGCGCGAGCGCTACGGCGCCAACGAGCGCAGCCAGATGATGAAGTACCACATCCAGACTTCAGGCCGATCCCTGCACGCGCAGGAAATCCAGTTCAACGACATCCGCACCACGCTGCAGGCGCTCTACGCACTGTTCGACAACTGCAACTCGCTGCACACGAATGCCTATGACGAGGCGATCACCACGCCGACCGAGGAGAGCGTGCGTCGCGCGGTGGCCATCCAGATGATCATCAACAAGGAGCTCGGCCTCAACTTCTGCGAGAACCCCTGGCAGGGCAGTTTCATCGTCGACAAGCTCACCGATATCGTCGAGGAAGCCGTGTACAGGGAGTTCGAGGCGATCAGCGATCGCGGCGGCGTGCTTGGTGCGATGGATACCATGTACCAGCGCGGCAAGATCCAGGAAGAGTCGATGTTCTACGAACACAAGAAGCACGATGGCTCCTTGCCCCTGGTCGGCGTCAATACCTTCCTGCCGAAAGAGCATGCCGGCGACATCGTCACCGAAATCGAGTTGATCCGCTCGACAGAAGAAGAGAAGGGCCAGCAGATCACCAACGTGCTCGCCTGGCAGAACAACCGCAACGCTCTCGCCCCAAGCGGCGAAACCTCGCATGCCAACGCCACCACCTCGGAAGAAGACGAGCAAATCGAAATCCACACCGGCCACGGCCTCGACTATCTGCAGAAAGCCGCGCGCGAACGCAAGAATGTCTTCGAGGCGCTGATGGAAGCAGTCAAGACCCATTCACTCGGCCAGATCAGTCATGCGCTTTATGATGTGGGTGGCGAGTATCGAAGGAATATGTAGGTCATGTCCCGGCTCGTCGAGCAGATCAAGGAGGCATTGGAGGCATTCGCGGGAATTACACTGCAACCTGCGCTGATTGGCGGCCTGGCCTCGGCTGCGCACCAAGTGGTACGCGCCACGCGCAATGTTGATTTCCTTGCCGATGCCGACGATGCGTGCCGGCTGCATGAGATCCTGCTCGTACTTGGCTATCGTTGCGTCCATCGCAGCGAGGATGCTGCCACCTCAATCGAATCGAGTTCTGGCGCAGCAGCGCGAACTATCGTCCGGTCGGTTTTCGATTCATGGATCACCCCAGAGCCAGAGTCGCCTGCGAAGAGCGTGGTCAATGGGTTCCGGGCTGGATACTGCGCTATCTGTATCGACCGCTGGTGCGACCAACGGCGTTACACTTTGAACGGACTCTTCAGCAGCACCTGAAATCGATCCGCCGCGATGAGGAATAGACGCACCAATCCCGACAAGATGATTGACCTCCGCGAGACCATCCGCGAGAAGTTCGTTTTTGACCAGACCCGAAGGAAGTTGCGCGAAAGATGACGAGTCCATGGATGGACTCGGTAGTGCCACGCAGGACGACTGCTTGGAAGCAGGAAGCAGGAGGCAGGGCAACGCAGGAGCAGTTGCCAAGGGTGGGTCTACGAAGCGCGGCATGAAACCTGGCGAATCAAGAGCACCCGCCTCGACCGATGTTCCGGACTCGGTTCTACCTCCTGCATCCATGCAGTCGTCATCCCGCTGAGTCGCTGCTTCCTGCAGCTCATCCCTCGGACCGGCTTCGCCGTTCGCACCCGATCCTGTCGGGTGCAGTCGGGATCTTTTCCCGCCAACGGGAGAAGCAAATGCCCTGTCGACTTCATGCTGTTTACGGGCCCAATCAATAAACGTCCGATACTGCCTTGCAGGGGATCGTGTCTGTCCCCATTCTGTCCCCGTTCTGCGTGGTGAGATCATGCGTTTCCTGATCCTGACGTCCTGACTCCGTCGCACTTGCCCGGTTGACCTTTGCATCGAAGTCAGCGTGGCCAGTAACTGGATATGCAGCTCTGGGCAGAGCTGCAGTGGACGACCGTCAAATTGCTCGCTGCCCCGCTTGCAATGATCGGGATTCCATCGACACCAAGCGCTATCGATAACGGGTTGGGTTGATCGTTGCTGGCGAGCGACGTGCTCCATGCCGTGTATGCGCTGCAGCCGGAGGTGCCTTCGCAGCGCCCGGTGCGCACGCGCCCGTCGCCCCAACGACCCGCCGTCCAGACGACACCATCGAGACCGGTGGTCGAAGCCACGTAGCCATAGATATTGTCCAGAGTTGTCACAGCTGGCCCTGAGCAGGCGTAACGCGACTCACAGCGCGCCATGTGGACGGTTGTTCCGGCGTTGTAGGTGATCCACGCGCGATTGTCACCACCGATTGCCACACTGCTCGAATTGACCGCCGTGACACCGTTCTCGATGACCTTGGGTGTCACAATTATCTGACCGGCGCCACAGCCGAAGGAGTGGCAGGCCATTGCCTTCATCGCGGTATTCGTCGCATCGTAGTACGCAACCCAGGCAATGGCTCCATCACCGATACCGCCGCCAAGAGCGGCGCTGGTGAAGCGGCCCACGGTTCCGGTCGAATCCATAACGGCGAGGGTAGGCGTTGCGCAGGACACCACACCGCAACGCGCTGATTTCAAGTCGCCGTTGGTAACGTCATGATAGAAAATCATGAGTGGTGCAGAAAAAGCATCGCCACTGACGATGCTGGTGTACTGGCCGACGTCCCCGCTGGAGTCAATCACTTGCAATGAGCTCGTGCTGCAGCTACGCGTCAGGCAATAGGCAAGTTTGAGATTTCCATTGCTGCGGTCGTAATAGCTGATGGCTGGCAGACCGTTCCAGCGGATCGTGATCGAGTTGAACTCGCCGACAATCCCGGTTGGATCGATTGTGAAGACCTCGCTCGAGCGACAGGCGCGATCCGTGCAATGGGCGACGCGCAAGTCGCCTTGCACTGGATCGTAAAAACTGATGATCGGAAATCCGTCGGCACCAATGACGACCGAAGGGCTTTGCGCGCTAACGCCGGCAATTCGGGTCTCGGTGAAACCGATGCGCTCTGCGAAACCCTGTCCTGTACCGGTGTCGGCCAGTGCCAGCGCGGTCTGCGCATAGGGCGTCGCGGTGATTTCCTGGCGAGGCGTGAGGGTCGTAAAGCTGCCGGTACTGGTGCCGATGCGCACGCCGATGTCGAGGAACACCTGATCACCGACGAAGAAGCCTTCGCCAAAATCCAGCGTAGCAGTGAACACACCGTTCGAAACAACGACATTGTCCACGACGATCGCCGTCGCCAGCAAGCTTCCCCCGCTGATCGCACTGAATGGTTCGAAGCGCAGGTCGAACACGCCATTGGCAGGAGCAGACGATTGTTCAAGCAGGCCTTGATAGGTGAACTTCGAAGAGGCGGGGGCACCGGCGGCGCTCACAAGAATGAGCATGCCGAATGCGGCGAGCAGGCATTGAAGGATCTTCATGATGTATCTCCAGCAGTGGAAACGGAAGCAACTCATGGCTCGAAACCATCGCGAAACAGGATGTCGTCGAAATGCGTTGGCCAGAAGCCGCCACGCAGGCGGAAAGCACCGCCAATGTGATCGCCGGCATCGGCCTGGCCGGTCGTGCCGTACAGCGTGAATACGCCGCCGGTCGCGCGTGCGCCGCCGTCAATCGTGTGCGATCGGATGCGGAAGCCTCCGCCCGCAGATTGCGCGTCGGCGAAGTCGATCGCGGCCAGCAACACCACTCCCGCCACGCTCAGGAATAGTCGGGTTTTCCTCATGTCAATTTCCTCGCTGGGTTCTGGAGCTGACTCATTGGCCACAAACCAACTTGATCTGGTCGACGAATGCACCCGTGCGCAAGGCGAATCCGGTCGCCGCTAGCTTTGCCGGGCATTCGATGCGGTTGAACGGCGCTCCGCCGGTGCCGCCGACCGCGCCGCGGAAAGCCGAATCGTCGGCAACATGCAGGGCATCGGTCAGTGCGCTGCAGCGCAGCGCGAGACGATCGATGTAGCCACCGGCGCGACCCGAGATCGCGGTGACGGCTTCGTTCTCATTGCAATCGAGGAGGTGGGGTTCGCCGCCATTACCACCAAGACGGTTGGTGGATTGCGGTGTTCCGCTCCAGCGACCATTCGCGCCGACGCTGACACATCGCGCAGCGATCGAATCGAGCCACGCGCCCGAGCGAACGCTGACACCGACCATGACCCGATCACGCGAACAGGCCAGCATCGCGGCGACACCACCGCTGCCCCCGACCGCCCGGGACACCCAGGGCATGGCCAGCTGTGCGTCAGGCAGGCGTGAGGAGCACAGCAGTTGCAGGCTGTCGACATACGCCGATGCGCGGCCGCGCAGACCAATCGCAATGCGATCGCGCGGGCAGCGCATCGGTCCGAATTCGGCACCGCCGCTTCCGCCCACTGCATCTGTCGTGCGTGGATCGCCTTGTCCTCCCTGCACGCTGCACTCGATGCGCAGCGAATCGACATAGGCACCCGAACGACCGCGCACGCCAGTGACCACGCGTCCATCGTTGCAACGCAGGGTGGCCAAGGACCCGCCCTCGCCGCCAGCCGATTGCGTTTCGCTGCCGCTGCCATCGGCCACCGCACAGATGCCGCGGATCTGGTCGATGAACCAGCCCGCGCGAACCTTGAGCCCGACCAGTGCCTGTCCGCCCGGGCAACGAAGGCTGTAGGGATCGCCACCACCGCCGCCGGCGAGCGCGGTGGCACTGGCGAATCCGTCCAGTGCACGGCGCAGGTCCGGTCGCACGCCGATCAATTTGGCTGCTGTCGTTTCGGCAAGGCGCAGGTCGGCGGCTCGCGCGACCAGTCCCGGTGCGCGTGCGACCGCATCCAGTCGCTGACGAACATCGTCTAGCGCGAACTGGCGTGATCCGGTATCGACCAGCAGGCGTCGCATTTGAGCTGGCTCCAGCATCCCCTGTCCGCTGGCCCGCAATACGCCCTCGATCGCGAGCACCGCACCGGCGACGATCGCCGACGCAGACGACGTGCCGCTGAAGGTGGCGGTATAGAACTGATTGGTGTCATCCCCGTTTGCGCGGATGTCGCCATAGCCCGTGGTCGCGACGTTTTCGCCCCAGCCATTGAGGTCGACACGCGAACCGCGATTGCTGAAAGCAGCGGCGGCGAACGACGAAGCCAGTGAAGCGCCGACAAGAATCGCCCCCGAGTCGCGCCGGTGGCGATCGAAACGTCCTTCGTACTCGTCGCGATCCAGGTTGACGCTGCCATTGCCGGCCGCTTCGACGACGTGGATGCCGGAAGCGGTTGCCGTGCTGATCGCATCGAAACTGGCCGGGAAATATTCCATCGGCACATACTCGAATTGTGTGCAATTGCTTGTACAACTCGTCGCTGTCGGGGGCCCCTGCGAATGCTGTTCGACGAGGATCACGTCACCGATGCGAAGTTGTTCGGTCGCACGAACGATGGCGTCCGCCACGCTTGCATCGTGGATCCCGGATGTCCCGCCCGGAATGCCGGTCAATGCGTTGGGCGAGATCACCGATGCTCCGCCCCATTCAGCATCGCTGGCGATCCCGGTGATTCCGTGCCGATCGTTGCGCGCCGCAAGGACTCCGACCACGGCAGTGCCGTGGTTCGTATTGGTGGTTTCTTTATCGTTGATCCAGTTCGAGACTTCGTTGAGGCCCGGAATGCCCGAGAACCAGAACGGAGCCCTCAGATCCTCATGGTTGACGTTCCAGTTCGCCTCGACGTCAACGACGCGCATGCCGGCACCGCGACCCCCGCTCAGCGCCCATGCGGCGAACGCATCGATACCCCCATCACGTGCGGGAAGGAGGTAGCCCTGGCTCGCCTGCATGTCCGCCGTCGGCGGCGCGATATCGGCATTGCGCGGTATCGGCGGCAAGTAGGCAATTTCGACCATTGGCGATCGGTTCAGCCGAATCGCCACCTCCTCGCCCCGGCTGCCCGCTTGCAGGCTGATCCAGTAGTAGCCTGAGAGTTCTGGCTGCTCGGCGCAGGAGCGTGCCTGGGCGGCCTCACGGATGTCGTGAAGTCGCTCGACAGCGGTCGAGAAATAGCCACGCACGGCGAGAATGCGGTATTCCGCCAACAAGGAATTCAACGCTTCGAGCTCAGCGGCGGGCGTTTCGCTGGCGCTGCTCATGAAAATCGCCAGCCCCGTGCCGGCGATACGGTTGAGTCGCAAGCCCGCATTGTCGCGTAGCTTGACCACCACGCGATCACGGTAGAGTCCGGGCCAGAAACGCACGGTCGCGGGTTTCGCATGGATCTGGCGCGGTCGCGGGCAAAGCGTGGATGCAGGCGGCGTTTGATTGATCCCCGACGATGGCGTTGCATGTGTATTGCGCAGCGGATCGGGCGATTCGATAGCGGCTGGTTGCGCGACCACCCTGGCCGAAAGCAGCACCCCAAGCGCGGTGGCCAAGGCAAGCTTGGCCCGTGAAGTCTTCAATCCCATCGCCACGCTCCTCGCGCAATGGTCGGATTGCGCTCTCCCCGGAAAGGCTGCGGGTTTCGCCGCGACAAAGTCTCAACGCCGGCATCAGGACGGCCCTACGAAAACATCTCGAATTCCTCACGACGTCCCCGGCTGGCGCGGCAATGGCATTCTCGCTACGCTTGTGCGACAAGGAGTTCGACGATGCCCAGCCATTTCGACGAGCCTGACTCCGGGTATCGCTTCGATACCGTGCACATCGATGTGCGCAAGCAGCTTCTCAGCGTCGACGGACGGACGGTCGACGTCGAACCGAAGCCGTTCGCACTGCTCGTTGTCCTCGCGGAAGCCAATGGCGGACTTGTCAGCAAGAACGAACTGCTCGAAAGGCTTTGGCCTCGGCAAGTCGTCTCGGAAGCCGTATTGACGCAGTGCATCCTGCGCGCGCGGCAGGCCATCGGCGACGGCGACCATCGCATCATCGTCACGGTTCACCGTCATGGCTATCGATTGGGCGTGCCGTTGCACGAGCACGACACGGCCGAGGCAACACGGCCGACAGAGCCTCCGCAGCCGTCGTCGCAACCCAAATTCCATCGGCCCTGGCTACTGGTTTCCTGGCTTGTGCTGTTGCTCGCGGCGGCTGCGTTCTATCTCTCAATCAGATCTCACTCACTGCCAGCGACTCCTTCTGTCGCGGTCATGCCCCTCGAAGTCCGCGATGGAGACGCCGATGATCGGCGCATCGCCAGCGGATTGAGCGATGCGCTGCTGACGCGGCTTGCGCAGAACCCTGGATTGCGCGTGCCGGCACGGACTTCGGTGGGTATCGCCGCGATGCATCGCAACGATCTGCAGCAGGTCGGCCGCGAACTGCTGGTTACTCATGTCCTTGAAGGACTGATCAGCCGCAATGGCGAGAACTACACGTTGCACATGGATCTCGTGCGGACCAGCGATGGTTTCCAGCAATGGGCGCACCGTTTCGATATTGCCAGGGGAGAACTCGCCGCGGCCGAAATCACCATCGCCAGGGAAGTTGGGGGCGCCCTGATTGGCCAGCCCGGCACGGCGTTGTCGGTAGCACCGATCGGTACCGACTCGGACGAGGCCTACAGGGCCTATCTCAATGGCAACGCTCTGCGTTACCAGCGCACCGAGGCCTCGCTGCGCTGGGCGATCGAGCATTATTCCGATGCGTTGCGCATTGACCCCCGGTTTGCCGCAGCGCATGCCGGATCCGCGATTGCGTGGATGTTGCTGTACGAGTACAGCAACCTGTCGTTGGCCGACGCGCGCGGCGCGGCGCAGGAACACATCGATGCCGCCCTGCAACTGGCTCCCGATCAGGCGATCGGCTATTCAGCCAATGGCTTGCTGCAGCTCGATTCCGGTGATGCGGTGGCCGCAGAGAAAGCATTGCGCAAAGCCGTGAGCATCGAATCCGCCGACGCGACCACGCTGATGTGGCTCGGTACGTCGCTGACCTACCAGGGGCGCGTGATCGAAGCAAGGACGTGGCACGCCCAGGCATTGGCACTCGACCCCCTGTCTGCCGTGGCTGAGGTCTACCTCGGCATCGATGAGGCGCTGTCGTTCGAGCCAGAGGCGGCAACGCGTTTCGAACGCGCGATCGTGCGTGATCCGCGCTTGCTTGAGAGCTACTGGCAGTACGCCTTGTTCGAACGATCCCGGAACCGCCCGGACATGGCGCGCAAACACCTGGATCAGGCACTCAAGATCGATCCGAGCAGCGAATACACAAGAGCATTGCTTGCCGATACCTTGCTCGCGTCCGCCGATAGTGAAGGCGCCGCGAGCGTGCTCGGTGTCGGCAGCGATGGCAGCCTGGCGATCTGGCTGCGCAGCGCCATTGCCGTGGCGCGATCCCGTGGTGACCGTGCGCGCATCGAGGCCTTGTGCCGAATCAGCGCCGAGCGGCGAGGTGCACATCCCGATGATCGCCTGCTTGCCGCTTCCGCGCTGGCGTGGCTTGGTGAGGATTCCGCCAGCCTGCAACGGTTCGAAGAACACATCCAGGCAAGCAATGGAAATGACCCCTTTGTGCGACTGTCGGAACCGGATCTCGGCATTCCGAATCTCATGCAGTACCTTGGCTTGCTTCGCTCCGAGCGCGGTGACGATGCGGCGATGAGGGCCGCCGATGCGGCCCGGCAACGCCTGCTTGGCATGCGCGAAGGCGGTGTGCGCCTTCCGATCCTCGACCGTGCTCTTGATGAGTTGAATACGGCGAGCGGGAGACTGGAGTCAGCGGGAAGCTAGTGTGGTGTCCCGCAAATAGCTGGGTGGAATCGCGCCGCGGATTCGGTCCCGAGACAAGCCGCGAGGAAGAGGCATGGTGGGGCTTGATCTTGCCCCAGTTTGCCGGACACCTCGATAAGCGATTCAATATCGCAACCCGAGGTGAAACAGATGACGACGAAGAGCAAAAGCAAGACAGCATCCAAGCAGGTGCGGAATCGATATAGCGACGAGTTCAAACGGCAGGTCTTGTTGCGCGCAACGCAAGACGGTGTAGCCGTCGTGGCGAAGGATCTGGGGCTGGCGGAGGGTCAGCTCTACGCGTGGCGCGCCAAGGCTCGGCTATCTGGTCAGACGAGCGAGCAGCAGCGGCTTGAGCATTCTGAGCACGCTCGCCTCAAGCGTGAGGTTGCGCGGCTGGAAGAGGAGAACGCCTTTCTAAAAAGGGTCTTCGTGAAGTCGTGTGGGTGATTTGGCCGGATTTCACAGCTCAGGCAGC
>CAYMHF010000012.1:0-55849 GCA_964390215.1 uncultured Dokdonella sp.
TGCCCTCGCACAGCCGAATTCTCGCCTCAACCGGCAAAGTCCGACAGGCTGCTAGGCATGCAGATGATTCATTGACCGGCGATCTGCTGCAGTTGAAGTCGATAGCGTTCGAGGTGTTCATCGGTGGTGCCCATGCGCAGTTCGAAGGCAAGCAAGCGCTTGAAGCAATGACTGACATCGAGTTCATCGCTCATGCCCGTGCCGCCATGCAGTTGTATGGCCTGTTGGCCGACGAAGCGCGCGGCCTGGCCGATCAGCGCCTTGGCGCCGGAAATCGCCGCGCCGCGTGCGGCGGTGTCATTGTCGCAGCAACGCTCGGTTGCGAGATACATCATCGAACGCGCCTGCTCGAACTGGATCAGCATGTCGGCCATGCGGTGCTGCAACGCCTGGAAACTGCCGATCGGCGTGCCGAACTGCTTGCGCGAGCGACTGTACTCGATGGTCGCCTTGCGGGCACGATCGAGCACGCCGAATGCCTCCGCGCACAACGCCGCGGTGCCAGCGTCGATCAGCGCAGCGAGCGCTGCGCTGGCATCCTCGCCCAGCCGCGCATCGGCTGGGAGCTTCACGCTGTCGAAGCTGAGATCGGCCGCGCACTATCCATCGACCGTGCGCAACGCGTGGCGCGTGAACCCGACCGTATCGGCGGCAACCGCGAACTGACCGAGGCTGCCGTCATCGACGCGTGCCGAAACCGGAAACAGATCGACCATCGGCACGTGATAGCCACGCTCTTGCCTCCATTCAGCGTCCACCCCGCATCGCTGCGCGTGGCCCGGATCGTGATCTTCGTCAGATCGATTGCGGCCCCGGCTTCGTCATGCGCGAGCACGGCGATGCACTCGCCAGCCGCCATTCCCGGCAGCCAGCGAGCGCGTTGTGCGTCGGAGCCGATGCGCACGATGGCCCTGGTGGCCACGATTGCACTGGACAGCAAGGGTTCGAGCACGAGGCCAAGACCGAACGCCTGCGAAACCAGCATGACAGCGACCGGGCCGGTAGCAATGCCGCCATCGGCGTGGGGGACATCCAGGGCGAACAGACCGAGTTCGCCGAGTTGTTTCCAGATCGCGCGCGACCAGCCAGCATCGGATTCGAGCAGTTTGTGGCGCTGCTCGAATGTGTACTCGCTGGCGAGAAAAACGCTGGGTCGTGTCGAGCAGCATCTGTTGTTCGTCGAAGAATGAAAAATCCATAAGGGCTTCCGTCAGACCTGAAGAATCATCTGCGCGATGATGTTGCGCCAGATCTCGTTGGAACCGCCGAAGATCGTCAGCTTGCGTTGATTGAGATAGGTTTCTGCGGCACGCGGTACGTCCTCGTCCAGATCAATATCGGGCGACTCGGCAATCAGTGCGCGCCCAGCGCCTCGACTTGCGACTCGGTGATGCGCTGCATGATCTCGGCAGCGCGGGTTTTCGGGATCGAGGCGTCGGGGCCTCGGGCGGTCGCGTGGCGGATCGTTCTCGCCAAGCATTACGAACCCGCGCCTGCGCTGGACGGCCCAGGCGATCTCGCCGTGATGCCCTATTCCCGAGGTATCACCGGCGCGCAGTTGCCCGCCTACAAGGTGCCCCACACGCAGGGTTGATTGGCGGCTTGCCAAGGAACGGCGACGGCAAGGTGCCTGGCGTGTGTTTCAGGAAAGGGAACTGGCATCCGCCCGCTGATAAGACCAACTCATCGGCACGCCTGAACCTGCATGGCGTCGGCGTCAGCGCACCCGGCACGATGAGCCCGCACTGGTCATGCTTGGCGGGGTTTGTGTGCTGGACGGTCTCCTCATGTTGCTTGCAGCCGGCCGAGCGCGTGCTCGCGAAGCCGGATGACCAAGCGCTCGAAGTTCCGGCGTGCCTCTTCGTGCGGTGTGAACAGCGCCCGGTAGGCAGCAGCAGTTGCGATCGTTACGATGCGCATCGACAAACCCGGAGTTGCCAGCGTGTTCGATCTGTCCGAACTGAAACCCGAGCATTTCGACGATCTCGTCGGCCAGCCGATCGCGGTCGTCGATTCCGCGCTGGCCCTCAAGGTGGTCGCTGTCGAGCGCCTGAAGTCGCCTTCACCGCGCGCGCAGCCGTTCTCGCTGATCTTGCAGGCACCCGCCAACACCCGCAGTGTGCAGGGCATCTACCAACTGCAGCATCCGCAACTCGGCGTGCTCGGAATCTTCCTCGTGCCGATCGCACCGCAGGAAGGATTTCCTCAGTTCGAGGCCGTGTTCAACTGAATTGACGGCGGCGACCACTTGAGGAAATCGTAGACACCGCGATTCTCGACCAGGGCAAAACCGAAGCGGCGGTACATGTGCTGCGCCGGGTTGCCTGGCTCGACGTGCAGGGTGACTTCGATGCCGCGGCGTGCAGCTTCTTCGAGCAGGGTTCGAATCAGCTGGGAGCCAATGCCGCGCGCGCGCCAGTTGCGGCGCAAGGCGATGTCCATCACGCGAATTTCCGCATTTGTCGCGTGCACGTACAGGCGACCAATCGGCGTGTTGCCGTCGAGGATCAGCAGCAGCTCCGCGCCGCCATAGTGGCGCGCATAGTGATCGCGCTGCAACTTGCATTGGGCGTCGAGAAAATCGCGCTTGGCCTGATCCGGCCAGGGTACCGGGGCGAGTTCTTCGCGCCGGATGTCGGCGAACAGTTCGCAGAGGAAGGCGAAGTCTGCTTCGGTTTCGCGGCGCAGCGTCAGCGAGGCATCGAGTGATCGAAGCGCCTGCGCCAGCAGTGGCGCGATCGACGAATCCGCCATCAGGCGCTTGCGGGCTTTACGGAGAATGCGAGCCAAGCGAACGCCTGGGCGTCGGTCGTGGTTTCGGCAATGGGCTGCGCGGCGTCCAGAGGCACTGGCAGGACTGCAACATCGGGTGCCTGGTCGGCGTCGCCCATGACCATCAGGTAGCGGCCCGCCGCGAGGATCGGACGCATGGCGCCGAGCAGGGCGGAGCCGGCAACGCTGACGTCACCGGGCATGACATTCGCATGCTCGACGCGAAATCCGGCCAGGCCGGACGTATCCACTTCGAACGCGAACGGCTTGCTGATCGGGGAAACGGTGTGCGGCTGGTAGGTGGCGATGCGAAACGGCTTCAGGCCATCACGGGTGGCGAGCATCGCGTCGATGACCAGCGGCCGGAACGTCGCAGGAAAACCGAGCGAATCGATGACGATGCGCACGCGTTGCGATGCTGCACAGGCCACGCTGGTGCATTGTTCGATCGGGCGCCAGCGCTGGCCGTTGCCGGCTTCCGCGGCCCTGGCCAGCACGGCATGCAGGCGCGGCCGCTTGCCTGCATTGAGCGCGGCATGGGCGGTCGGCAGGGCCAGCGAGCAGGCCGCGCCGGTGCCGATGAGCAGGGTTCTTGCGAATTCGCGACGTTGCATGAGGGTCACCGTGGTTTCAGGTACGCGGGGGAAACACGCCCTGCAGGGCAATATTGAAATTCAGCGTCAGGTACGGCTGCATGTTGTTGTGTGGCTGGTCGCCCCCGATGGGGGCCAGCGCCTGGTCGGACATGGCGACCAGGGGCGCATTTGCCGGCGGTCGATAGGGCGTCGCGCCGATCGCCCGGGCGTGGACCGCCGCCTGGGGAGTCGGGGAGTCGCCAGGCACCGCCTGCGCCAAAAGCGCGTGCGCGTGCGCGGGCATCTCCGGCTCAAGCAGGGTCACCGTGTCGGATCCGCCGTTTTCGCCGAGATCATGCAGGCTCAGGCCAGGCCCCTGGCCCGGATGCATCGGCGCGCGTCCTTGCAGGTTCGGGAGGGCGAAATTCGACGCGCCGTTGCCACCGTAGGTCGTGCCGAGCAGCGAGAACAGCGCGGTGTTCTGCGACAGCGGCAGCAGCTGACCGTCGCAGAATGCCCAACCGCGCGGCGCGAAGTTGAATGGGAATATGCGGATTTCCGCGACAAATGGATCGGCCACGTTACTCTCCTAGGTCGGGCTCGGGAAAATGCCGAACAGCGAAATGATGAAGTTCAGACACAGATAGGGTTGAAAATTCGAATGCGGCTGCGATCCGCCGATTCCACTGATGCTCTGCGGCGCCATCGGCGAGTTGGCATTTTCGGTCTGATACGGATCATAGGTTGATGCCTGGGCCGGGATGCGGCCGGCCGGATTGATATCCGAGGCAATCGACGTGGTGCCCGCCAGCGCATGCGTATGCCCGGGAATCTGGTTCGTCGTCAGCGTGACTTCCTCGACACCGCCTGTTTCTGCGAGGACGAAGCCGCTGCCGTTGTGAACGGGCAGGCGACCCCGCAAGTCAGGCAATGCGAAAGTCGATTGGCCATCGCCGCCGTAGGTCGTGCCGATCAGATTGAACAGTGTCTCGTTCTCCGATATCGGCAGCAGCTGCCCCTCACAGAGTGCCCAGCCGGCCGGAGCGAAATTCCCCGCGAACATGCGAATCTCGCCTACATAGGGTTGTGCCATCACGGATCTCCTAGTTCGGGCTCGGGAAAATGCCCTGCAGGGCAATGCAGAAATTGAGGGTCAGGAACGGCTGCATGTTCTGATGCGCCTGCGAGCCACCGATGCTGCCGACTTCGCTCGGATCCATGGCCACGGCATTGGCATCAACCGTGCCGTAGGCCGGCAGGTTGGACGTGGCCAGCAGATTGTTGCCCGGAATCAGCGAGGAACCGGGGTCCGAAGTCGCATTCAGCACGTGCGTATGCGTCGGCAATTCGGCCGCTGAAAGCGTGTGGGCCTGTTCTCCGCCATGTTCGCCGAGCGTGTGGCCGGAACCGACGTGGATCGGTGTCCGCGTGCGCAAGTCAGGCAGGGCGAAATTGACCCGGCCATCGCCGCCGTAGGTGGTTCCCAACAGGGAGAACAAGGCCTGGTTCTGGTTGATCGGCAACAGCTGTCCATCGCACTGGGCCCAGCCGCGCGGGGCGAAGCTGAAGCTCATGATGCGTATTTCACTCAAGAACGGCTCGGCCATCTCATCCACTCCTAGTCTCTGGATTCCGCCGGCATTTGCCGGCGGAGATTGCACTGCACGCGCTATGCCCGGCGCTCACGGCGGGGTCGTAATCGGGCCCGCGATGAGGACACACCCGGCATCCGCACTCGCGCTGCCCGTATTCGTGCTGGCCAGCTGCGCGCTGCAGTTCGCGCTAGCAGGCGGAGAGTCGACCAGTTCGCTGGTTGAGCCGTTCGATTCGACAGCGGCAATGTAGCCGGGCAGCAGGTCGAACGTGCCGCCGGCCGGTACCGTGTTGCCGCGGATGTCGGAGCGCACCGTGTTTGGGATGGTGACTGCATTCGACTGCACGAAGATCGAGGCCAGCGGGAAGCCCGAGGTGTCCTGCGGATTGACATCGTTGTTGGTCACCGTGATGTCGAGTCCGCCCGTGCCGTTGCGTCCGATCGCCTCGATGCCGCGACCGTTCGGGCACTGGCGCAGCGTGTTGCTGTTGACCAGCACGCTGGCATCGGCATCGCCATTGATGTTGATGCGCATGCAGTTGCCGATGGCCGAACCTGATCCCGCGATGGTTGCATTGCCGATGATGTTGTTCTCGATGCGTGCGTTGTAGGTGCCGGTCGTGCCGGCGCCGGACGCGGTAAAGAAGTTCATGCCGTGGCTGTTCTGGCCAGTCACCGTGTTGCCGAGCACCTTCACGCTCATGTTCGAGGCCTGGCCCTTGGCCATGTCCAGCGCGATCTGCTCGACCTGGGCGGTCGTGGTGTTGAAGGTGTTGCCGGTCGTGGTCAGGTCGCTGATCGTGGCCGTATCGCCCGAGATCACCTGCAGGCCGATCGAGCGGTTGCTGCTGAACGTGCTCGTGGCGATGCTTGAGGTACCGAGTACCGCGGTGCCGCGAATCTGCATGAGGATGCCGTGGTTGCCGAAGGCCGCGCTGTTGGTGCCGAACAGGCTGTTGGAGATCGACAGCGTGCTGTTGCCGCCGCTGTTGTCGGCATCGTCGATGAAGACATTGTTGTGCGCATTGCCGCTTGCGACGAGGCCGCTGAAGGTCATCGCTCCCGAGGGATTGAGCAGTTCGATGCCTTCGTCGGTGGTCGAATTGCCGTTGTTGACCACGTTGCAGTTGGTCAGCGTGATGCCGGCGACCGCGGTGCCATTGATGCCGTCGTCGGCGCTGTTCTGGATGTTCATCCACGACAGGTTGACACCGCGCGTATTGTTCAGGATCACGCCGGTCGCCGTCGTGTTGGTGATCGTGCCGCCGCTTCCGGCACTGCCGGTGCCGCTGACCGAGAGGCCGCCCAAGGTGCCGGTGTTGCTGAGCACGATGCCATTGGTCGGGCCGCCACCACCGTTGCCTGCATTGACGCTGCGGAAGGCCAGGCCGGCTGCGCCGATCGCCGTATTCGTGACGTTGACGGCAGTCGCCGTGGTGGTGGTCGCCGTGCTCGCCGCACTGGTCGCGGTTACGGTTCCGCCACCCGTGGCGGTGAAGGCGGGATTGGCATTCGTGGTCAAGGCCAATGCGCCGCTGAATGCGATCGTGGCGCCGGTATTGTTGGTCAGCAAAATTCCGCTGCCCGACTCCGTGATGGCTCCGCCCAGGGCCACCGTGTCGCTGGTGCGGTTGCTCACCGCAACGGCATTGCCCGAAGTCGATGTGATATTGCCCGGGAAGGTGATATTGCCAGTGCCGCCATTGACCAGGAATGCAATGCCTGATGCGCCACCTGGATCGGAGAGCAGCCCCGATGTTGCGGAGAAGGCCGTCGCGCCACCCCCGCCAAAGGCGTTGACCAGAGAAATGCCGGTGCTGGGGGAATTGGTGCTTTGCACGTTGCCGAGCGGCAGCGATGTCGACGCATTGTTGATATCGATCGCCGGACCGGCTGTCGAAGCGATGCTGCCGACGCCCGCCGCGACCGCGATGCGGAAGCCGGTTCCGCCGACATTGAACACGCCGCCGCTGCTGACCTGCAGGCCGACGCCGGCATCGTTGAAGATGTCGAGGTCGGTGAACGACAGGTCGCCGGTCACGTTGACCAGTTGCATGCCGTTGCTGCCGGTGCCGTTGCCGGAGGCGCCGATCGTCATGGTGCCGCCGGCGACCGTGTCGATCGGCAGGCCGGGCGTGGCGTCGAACTCCACGCCGCTGACGATCACGCCGGTGCCGCCGGTGTTGCCGCTGATCGTGTTGCCGTCGAAGGCCGTGATCCTGCCGGTGCCGGCCGTGCGCGTTACATCGATGCCGGTAGTGCCGGCCGTAACCGTGTTGTTCTGGATCGCGACATTCTGGGCGCCGGTCGAACCGAAGTTGATGTCGATGCCCTCGGCGGTCGAGCCGCTGATCGTGTTGCCGCTGATGGTCACGCTGACATTGTTGGCGCCAGTCGCGGTGACATCGATCGCGTTCGGGTTGCCCTGCAGGTCGAGGCCGCGGATTTCCACACCGCTGCGGTTGCCTGCGGTGGCCGGCACCGAGACGGCATTCGCCGCGGCCGCGTTGATGCGCGGCGGCGCGCCCGCTGCGACGAGCGTGCCGAACGGTGCGACGACGAGGCCATACCCTTCGCCCCACAGGCGCTGGCCATCCTTGAGCACGATACCGCCGGCCAGCGTCGTCGTGCCGGTGTTGCCGCGGAAGACGAAGATGATGTCGCCCGCTGCCGACGCCGTCTGCGCGCCGGCCAGCGTGTCGAACGCATCCGTCGAGCGGCCGTCTCCACCGACCGGATTGTTCGCGTCATTGAGATTGCTGACGTACCAGACGGTGGGCCCGACCGTGATGTTGATCGTGCCGATCGCGATGCCGGGCGTCGGCGTGTTGCCGTCGGTCACCTGGTAGGTGAAGCTGTCGACGCCAGCGAATCCGGCGGGCGGCACGTAACTGAAGGCGCCGCTGGCGAGGATCGAATAGCTGCCGCCGTTGGTACTGGCGCCCGCCGCAGGCACCACGCTCGGCGCAGAGGGTCCATCGACATCGGTCGGTACCGACTTGGCCAGCGCGCCCTGCGCGTCGCTGGTCGAAACGAGCCCGGGCAGGGTGGCGCCGGCGACGTGCAACTGGGTATTGCCGGCGGTGGCATAGCTGATCGGATCGGTGGTGAACACCGGCGGCGCGTTGAAATGCGTGATCGCGATCGTGAAGGATTGCGTGGCCGAGGCATCGACGCCGCCATTGGCCGTACCGCCATTGTCCATCGCGTGCAGCACGATGGTCGCCGTGGTCGTACCCGAAGCAACCGTTGCCGGCGTATAGGTCAGCACGCCGGTCGACGAAACGCTCGGGCCCGCGGCGAAGATGGCCGGTGCCGAGTTGCTGTCGATGACGAAGGAAACGGTCTGCCCGCTTTCGTTGGCCGGGCCCGGCGATATCGCGGTCGCCCACGGGTTGACCGTCTGCGGGCCGGCGTTGTCGTTCGCCGTCTGATTCGCGCCTGCGCTGAAGCTCGGCGCATCATTGACGGCGGTGACCGTGATCGTGAAGGACTGCGGCGCCGAGGTATCGACACCACCGTTGGCCGTGCCGCCGTTGTCCATCAGGTTCAGTGTGATCGTGGCCGAGCCGTTGGCGTTTGCTGCCGGTGTGTAGGTCAGGGTGCCGGTCGGCGAGATGGCGGGTGCTGCGCTGAACAGCCCGGCATTGGTATTGCCGGTGATGTTGAAGCTGACAGTCTGGCCCGATTCGTCGGCCGGGCCCGGCGAGATCGCGCTGGCCCAGCCGGCGACGGTCTGTGCAGCGGCATCCTCGAGCACGGTCTGGTTCGCACCCGCGGTGAAGCTCGGTGCGTCGTTGACCGCATTGGCGGTAATCGTCAGGGTCTGTGCGGCGCTCGTATTGTTGTTGCTGCCGCTGTCGGTCAGCACGACATTGAAGGTCGCGCTGCCGGAGGCGTTGCTGGCGGTGGTGAAGGTCAGCGTGCCGGTCGCAGACAGTGCCGGAGCGCTGCTGAAGGCCAGGCTGCCACCGCTCGGCGTCACCGTGAAGTTGAGGGTCTGCGCGCCGCCGTCGTTGTCGTTGATCGCGGTTGCCCAGTTGGCGATCGTCTGCGCACCGGCATCTTCGTTGACGACAATCGCTGGCCCGCCGGTGAAGCTTGGGATCGTGTTGACGCCGATCACGGTCACCACGGAGGTGGCGACATTGCTGTTGTCCGAGCCGTCGTTGGCGACAAAGTTGATCGATCGCGCGACTTCGCTCGGTGCGGTCGAGCTGTTCAGATAGCGGACCGTGCGCAGCACGGTCTGATAGTTGGCGACGGTATCGCTGCCGCTCAGGCTGAGCACGCCGCCGACATAGGCGGCGACGATGCTGGTGCCGGCCGTGTTCGCCGACAGGGTTTCGCTGGCGCCATCGAGCAGGTTGGTGATCGTCGCCGTCGCGCTGGCCAGGTTGGCATTGTCGACGTCGCTCAGCGTCAGCGCTGCCGCGTCGACGATGGCCACGGCCGGATCGCCTTCGGTGTAGGTCGCCGCAAATCCGGTGCCGGCAGCGGGGCCATTGAGGTCGAGGGCCGGTGGATCATTGACCGCGGTGATATTGATCTGGAACGACTGCGGCGCCGAAGTATCGACACCGCCATTGGCCGTGCCGCCGTTGTCCATGGCGACCAGGGTGACGGTCGCGCTGCCAAAGGCATTTGCCGCTGGCGTGTAGGTCAGTACGCCGGTCGGCGAGACGGCCGGGCCTGCGCTGAACAGGGCCGCATTGGTGTTGCCGGTTACATTGAAGGTGACGGTCTGTCCGGATTCATTTGGCGGTCCGGGCGAGATCGCGGTCGCCCACGGATTCACCGTCTGTGCACCGGCGTCTTCGAGTACGGTCTGGTTCGGGCCGACAGTGAACGAAGGCGGATCGTTGACGCCGACTACGCTGATCGTGAAGGTCTGCGTCGGCGAGGTATCAACGCCGCCGTTGGCGGTGCCGCCGTCGTCCATCAGGCTCAGCGTCACCGTGGCACTGCCATTGACCGTTGCCGCCGGCGTGAAAGTCAACACGCCGGTCGGCGAAACCGCGGGCTGCACGCTGAACAGTGCATTGTTGTCGTTGCTGACGCTGAAGGTCAGCACCTGGCCGGACTCGTTGGCGGCGCCGGCGGAGATCGCCGTCGCCCATGGATTGATGGTTTGCGCCGGGGCATTCTCGGCCACCGACTGGTTCGGCCCCGCGCTGAAGCTCGGCGCGTCGTTGACGCTGGTGACCGTGATCGTGAAGGTCTGTGCCGGCGAGGTATCGACACCGCCATTGGCGGTGCCGCCATTGTCGTGCAGGCTGACCGTGACCGTCGCGCTGCCGAAGGCGTTCGCCGCTGGCGTAAAGCTGAGCACGCCGGTCGGCGAAATCGCCGGTTGCGCGCTGAACAGCGCATTGTTGTCATTGCCGACGATGAAATCGAGAACCTGTGCCGACTCGTTGGCCGGACCGGCCGAGATCGCCGTGGCCCACGCATTCACCGCCTGCGCGCCGGCGTCCTCGAGCACGCTCTGGCTGGCGCCGCCGGTGAAGCTCGGCACATCATTGACCGGCGTGACCATCAGGGCGATCGTGGCCGGCGCCGAGGTGGCCTGGCCATCGTCAACGGTGAAGGTGAAGTTGTCGCTGCCGTTGCTGTCGGGATTCGGCGTGTACTGCACGCTTGCCGATTGCGGGCCGGTCGGCACGATCGCGCCGAGGCTGCCGTTGGCTGGCGCCGTGGCGATGGCGAAGGTCAGCGGGTCGTTCTCGTTGTCGGTGCCGGCGAGGTTCACCGTGACCGACTGGTCCTCGAGCGTGGTCGCAGTGCCGGCGAGAGCGATCGGTGCGTTGTTCTGCAGATTGGTGACGTCGACGCGCATGTAGACGCGGTCATTCTCGATCGCGGCGAAGAAGGCGCGCAGGTCGATCGCGCTTTCCCCACTGCTGGCATCGCCGGACGGATCGGTGGCCAGCGGAGCCACGCCATTCCAGTCACCGACCTGGCCGTCGACGACGAAGTTCGCAGCGAGGGCGACGCCGCTGACCAGCGACAGCAGTGCCAGCAGCCGCCACAGGCCACGTCGGCGCGCCACGCGCATGCCGATCATGCCGAGCAGCACGGCCAGCAGGATCAGGGCGGGGATGCCGAGCAGGGGTATCGGCACGGCAGCCAGGCGCAGCGCGATCGGTGGGCCGCCAATGCTGCCATCGGTGCTGACCAGGAAGTCCTCTCCAGCGGCACTCGTCGCCACAATCGAAAACACCAGCGAAGGTGCACCAGGGCGCGTCAACTGGTTCAGCGCGTCGGACAATTCGATGACATCCGATCCGGCCACGCCATCGTCGGCACCGACGGGGTAGCTCCCCGAGATCACCGTTTCACCGGTGAAAATTCCACCCACGCAGCGGGCGCGGGTCACCTGCACGACTTGCGGGGTCAGGCCGCCGCTGGCGGTGACGCGCAGGCGCACATCCGCACCACTGACCGGACCGACGTTGCAGCCGCTGCCTGGATTGGCATCGGAATCCACATAGACCGAGTAGTCATAGGTCGATTGCGCCAAAGCGCTGGAAGGCAGCGCGCACAGGCACGCGGCGCTGAACAGGAGCGCGAGCAAGCCTTTCGACTTAATTTCCATCAATGATCCCCTGCGATTCCGGCCCGGCCCAGCCGACGGGAGCGCTGTCGCTGGCGATGATGCCAACTTGGCCCAAGTGCGGCATTCTGTCACAGGCACGGGAATTTGCGAAGCGCGTCGAAAGCGGTGAAGCACGTCACGGCATTTCCTTGCCGAAAGGCATGAGAGCAACCACCGTTCGTGATGCAATGCGGAATCCCGGCGATTGCGAGGCCAGCGGCCCGATCAGTGCTGCAGCAAGCGCCAAGCCATGGACACGGCTGACCCACGCGGGTTGCGCCCAGCACGATGCTGGCTTGAGCTGTCACTGATCCGCAGGTGGTGGATATGCTGCGAAATCAATCTCCGGATCGGCCAGTTCCGACCACGATCACCCGCCCGTCGTCGAGGGTCAGCGTCCCTTCGCGCAGGTCTTCGATTTCGGCATCAATCGTGACGAAGCGACCGACCAGCAGCCCACGGCCTCGATCGCCGATGATCCGGTAGGCGAACTCCTCGTCACCGGGGGCATCACCGGTGGCCACGAAATCGATGTGGATTTCGGTGATCCTGCCAAGCGCATCGACGATGGCGGGGTCAGCCCGGATTGCCGCATCGGCGTGCTCGTTGAAAACACGGATGCCGTACCAGGCCACACTGGCAACCGCGCCGAGCACGAGCAACAGGACAAACGCAACGCTCCCGCCGATGATCCATGCCGTGCGTGATCGGCGAGGGGGCAATGCGTCTTGCGAGGGCAGCGTGCTCATCGGCGAACCGGCAGAAGAAGGCAAGCAAAGGATAGTCGACAAATTACGACACCTTGCAAGGCGTTGGCACATGACTGCCCAACGACCGCGATTGCCGCGCGCGAGCTATCGGGATACCAGAAGCATGCGTTCCCGCAATTGCCGATCATGCAATCGCGACAACAAAGCGAGCGATGCGATCGATCCGATCAACGCGAACAGCATGTCCGACTGGGTATCCCAGGGATCGCCCTGGGTGCCGAGGAAATCCTCCGCACCCTGGCCAAGCGCGACGGCGGCACCCCATTCGATCAACTCGTAGCTTGCGCTGATCGCCAGCACGATGCAGATGACCAGAAAGATCAGCATTTTTCGCCCGAGTCGATAGCCGCTGCGCAGCAGCACCTCACGCGCCGCCAGAGCCGGCACGAAGCCCTGCATGAAATGGCCGATCTTGTCGTAGGGATTGCGCTCCAGGGCCAGCCATTCCTGCAACTGGAAACCCAGCGGCACCCGCGCATAGGTGTAGGCACCACCGAGCATGAGCACGAGGGCATGCACGAAGATGCAGGCATAAAGCAGGGACGTCAGCGGAAAGCGTCGATGCGACGCGTAGAGGATCGGCAACACGATCAGGATCGGCGCGACCTCCATGAGCCAGGTTCCACGGTCGTGGGGTTGCCAGCCCGACCAGGCCAGCAGCACAAGCAGGATGGCGATGCCGGCGCGGACATGCCGGGTTGGCGGTGCATCTGCATTCGTATCGATCATGTTGCACAACCTGTTCTGGATGCCGCGCCCTTGCCGATGGCCGATCGTGCGCGGGCATTCACGGGGATTGACCCGCCTCTCGTCGATGATTCGCCATCTGCCAACCTGGATTGAACAGGCAGCTCAGCGACGCACGATCCGGGTCAGCTCGACCCCATCGACCGTCATCTTCCAGACGCCCTCGGTCTCGCGCGGCGGTGAAGAAACCTGGAACGTCGTCGTCATCGGGCCGATACCGACATCGAAATCATCCCCGTGGAAGGCCTTCAGCGGCGCGTTGATCCTGGTCGATGCGCCTTTTCTGAAACGCTGGTAGGAAACACGGCCGTCACGGCTGATCAACAGGGTCATTCCGTCGGCTTCCCATTGCCCGACATAGGCCGATTTCTCCGGCGGCACGTCAATGCCGCAGGCGGCCAGCAGGATCAGCAACAAGGCTGCGACGAGGAATCTGGAATTGCGCATCGGCGACCTCCACGGTTTGCGGATTCTTGATCGGAAAATGGTCAGGGCGAAACCACGCTCGGGCGAATCGGCCGGGCCTGGCGCTCAGCTCGTCGGCAATGGCCCCTGTAGTTGCGTGATCAGATCCTCCAGCGGTTTGGGCCTGCCGAAAAGGAAGCCTTGATAGTTGCGGCAGCCGAGCGCTTCCAGGCTGGCGCGCTCGGCCTCGGTCTCGACACCTTCGGCAACCAGATCGATTTCCAGGGCGCGGCCGAGGGCAATGATGGTCTCGACAATGGCCCGATTGCCGACGTTCGATTCGAGATCGCGGACAAAAGTCTGATCAATCTTGATCGACCCGACCGGCAGTCGGCTCAAGTAGGCCAACGAGGAATAACCGGTGCCGAAATCATCGACCGCGATTTCGACGCCGCGCGCGCGCAGCAGGGCCATCCTTGCGGCGGCGGCGCGGGGATTGCGGATCAGCGTGGACTCGGTCAGTTCAAGCGCGATCCAATGCGCATCGATGCCCGCTTCGTCGATGTCGGCGAACAGCGAGCCGACGAATTCCGGATGATTGAACTGGATCGCACTGACGTTGATCGATATACGCCGGAAAGTCGGCGGCAGATCGAGTGCATGCAAGCGACGGATATCCGCGCAAGCCCGGCGAATCACCCAGCGCCCCAGTTCGAGCATCATGCCGGTTTCCTCGGCGACCGGGATGAAATCGGCTGGCGAGGGCTCATCGCGGTAGGGGCTGTGCCAGCGGATCAGCGCTTCGGCACCGATGCACTCACCGGCCAGATTGTGCTGGCTCTGGTAGTAGAGCTCGAACTGCTGCGGAGTCTTGAGCGCGAGCTGCAGTTCCTTTTCGAGCGCGCGACGCAATTCGAGTCCCGCCGAGAACTGGCGGCTGTAGTAAACAGAACTATTGAAACCGGCGAGCTTGGCCTGATACATCGCGGTATCGGCACGCCTGAGCATCTGCTCGGCACTGCACTCGCCATCGGGAAAAATCGCGATACCAATCGACGGCGTGATGTGCAACCGGTGTTCACCGGCTTCAAGGGTGCCGGAGAAGCCCACTCGGATCGCGGCCAACAAGGCGTCCACGTGCAGCTTGACCCTGTTTTCGTCTCCCGCCAGGTCGCCGAGCAGCAGGATGAATTCGTCGCCACTGAGGCGAGCCACCATGCCATCGCCAGCCACGATCGCCTTCAGCTTTTCGGCAACGGCAACCAGCAGCAGGTCGCCAATCGCATGGCCAAGCGTGTCGTTGACCATCTTGAACCGATCCAGATCAAGAAACAGCAGGGCACCGCAGCGACCTTCGCTGCGTGCGCGCAGCAGCTCGGCATTGAGGCGCTTCATCAGTTGTCGGCGATTCGGAAGCTGGGTCAGATCGTCGTGGAGCAATTGGAAGAGGATGGTTTCCTCGGCCTTGCGGAGCGCAACTATCGCCTGCAGCAGATTCTCATGCTCGATCGAAGCCTGGCAGCTCAGGGCCAGGCGCATGATCAGTGGCTTGAGCAGCTCGACGATGGGGGCATCAAGGGCACTTCCAATGCGCTGCAAGGTCATCGCGCCGAAATCACCCAGGCAAAACGAGTAGGCGTGACGCACAATCGCCCGCTCGGAATCGTGATGTTCAACGCAGGCGAAAGTCTCCTTGTCAGCGAGGCACGATTCAGGCGAGACGATTGCCGAAACGTTGCGCGGAACACTGAGGAAGTGCTCGAGCCGGTCGGCCGCCGCACCTGCCTGCAACACAGGCTCGCCTTCGGCGGTCTGCAGAAAATGAAAATGAACAGACGACAAGCCGAGTCGGCGCAACAGGATGCGCGAGAACGTGGCCAGCATCGGCTGCAAACGCAGGCTTGTTCCGATCGCCATGCCGAGTTCGTGCTGTATCGAGAGATACTTGAGCGTGTTGTTCATGGCGGCGGCGGCGTTCCGAGCAGTGCCACCACGGTCGACTTGTTCATCAACTCGATCACGCCACCCTTCGAACTGGCGATTTCACCCAGCGTCAGGACACCAATGACATCCTCGCAATCAGCCAGCGCGGATTCGATGGCGGCAAGCTCGTCATCGAATGCTTCGCCCAGAAACAGCAGGCGACTGATGCAGTCGAACACCAGGGCCATGCTTGCATCGACACCATTTCCACGACACTGACGTTGCGCACAGGCCGCCAGCGCCGCTTCACCAGCCGAGGCGATCAGCGCGCCGGCTTCGCCCTTGAGCAGGTAGACCGTCGCGTTTTGCGGAACCTCGCCGACGCAGACGAGCGCATCGCCGGCGCGCTTGATCGGGTCGCGCACGAGGAAATCACCGTCAACACCCTCGATTCCAAGCGGAAACGTCTTCGCGATGGAAAAGAAATCGGTATCCGAAAAGCGCTCCGCGGAATGCGCTTCGACTGCCTTGCGGTAGACATCGAAAGCCGCCTGGTAGCTGAGTTCGTCGAGCACGTTGCCCTGCGAGCGGGTGACCAGGAACGGACCGCACAACCGCTGCCAGCCATGCGACATGCCGTGGTCGATGGCGCCTGGCAAAGCCACCAGCACGGCGCAATCCGCGAGTACGCCGCCATTGCAGAGCAGACAGGGACGTTGCACGAGATCAAGATGTCCCGCCCCGCCGCCGGCAACAATCGCGTCGACGCCGACTATGGCATAGAGACTCTCGACAAAGGCTTCGAGATTCGGACACAGTCCGTCGAACAGGACGATCAGCGATTGCGCTTGTTCGAGCAGAGCTGCCGAGGCCAGCAGTTGTGGCTCCATCCCGGCACGATCGGACAGGCGGTTGACGACGACGATTTCCACTCGTTGCGCAAAGCCAACGACCAGGGTGCCATGCTGGCGGCATTTCGCGCGATGGATGATGCTCGGAAATATGCCGCCAAAAACCGGCACATCAAGCGTGTTGAGCCAGGCCGAGAGAACCGCCGGATCCCAGCCGTCATCCGCGCAGGCAAGCAGCATGAAACTGCAGAAGCCGTCGTTGCGCAGTCGGCCGACGGCAGCGCCCAGATCCTCCACCGAGGCGCGCTCGACCAGCAGCAAACGTTGACCTTCCATCATCACCCCCTTGTCCATCTGTGCTGGCGACAGCGGCCACCGACTCGCGCACGAACACATCCGCGATCCGGATCCGACGATTGCGGAATCGGCCTGCCCATGATTGCCGGAACACCTGCGCGCCACCCTCGCAACTGCACTGAACGCTATCAGATTCCGACAGATCCGACATGCAGAATTTTCATTCGGAAAATGCGGAGAATCCCGGCCCATCCCGATTGGCCCGGCAATGCCCGGCAGGTTTGGATCTGCGCGATTGATGGCCATGACCAGAAGTCCGCGCAAGTGGCAACCGAAAGCGGAGCAAGGCGACAGCCGTGAACCGCGACGCGAGGTTCGTGCGCGGAGACTCATCGTGAACCGCGAGCGCAGCGGCATGCATCGGACGCGGCAGGCGGGTCGCCTGCGGTGCCTGCCGGCCTATCGATAAATCTGGTAGAGCAGCAGATAGACGACGACACCGGATACCGATACATACATCCACACCGGCCAGGTCCAGCGCGCAATCATGCGATGACGGTCATCGCGTCGCCTGAGGCCAAGCCAGGCCGTGGCCAGGATCATTGGAATCGCCAACGCGGCGAACACGACGTGGCTGATCAGCAGGAAGTAGTAGACCGGGCGAATCCAGCCATGACCGCGAAAAACAAAGATCGGCGCGACATAGTGATAGGTGATGTAGGTGATCAGAAACAGGCCGGATACCACGAGCGCGGCGAGCATCGTGCGCTTGTGCCGCTCGATGCGCTTGTGCGCAATCATCACCCGCGCATACAGCAGCAGGATCATCGCCGTGGCATTGAGCGTGGCGTTGACATGGGGCAACAGGTTCGGCAGATCCATCGCGAAATGATCATCAGGGGCAGATGATGATACGGTCGCATGCACGGTGCCGGGCAACCTTGACCGATGTCAAATCCACCTCGTGCGTGACCAGGATCAAGCACCCCGGTGGCCCGCTCGCATAGAGTGAGGCATCGACCTTCCGATCCAGCGCAAGGGATTTGCTCCGATCAACCCGGCGTCCGCTTGCAAGCAGTTGTAGGAGTGAGGATCACAATTGAAAACAGAACTACCGCCGGTTTCCCCGGCTGAATCATGAAACCAACTGCTTCGCGGATCATTCTTCTTTCATCGCTGGTCGTGCTGACCGGCATCGTCATCCTGTTGGCCGCAAGACGGCCCTCGGCACCCGGCTGGGCTTCGGCAACGCCTGAGGTGCAGGCCATCCTCTGGCCCGCTGCGCGCGATGTCGCCGACTTCAGTCTGCGCGACCAGCACGGCCGGGCATTCGGCAAGGATGATCTGAAGGGCCACTGGAGTCTGCTCTATTTCGGCTACCTGCAATGCCCCGACATCTGTCCGACCACGCTGCAATCACTGGGCAGGATGCGCAAGCTGATGGCCGACAGCGGGCCAGTCGGCGACATTCCACAAATGATCTTTGTCAGCGTTGACCCGAAAAATGATACGCCAGAGCGGATCGCCGGCTATCTGGCGTTCTTCGACAAGCAGCTGATCGGCTTGTCCGGCGCTGCCGACCAGCTTGAACGTCTGGCCAACTCGCTCGGCATCATCTACGCCGAACATGTCGAGCCGAATGGCGTGCGCAGCATGGAGCACACGACATCGGTCATCGTCGTCGATCCGCAGGGACATGGCGTGGCCGCCCTGGCCGGATCACACCAGCCCGGCGTGATGTTGCACCAGCTCAACGCGCTGAGGGACTTCCTGGCGGACTGACCATCAGCCGCACGATCCTCAGCAGGTTCCTGGAACTGTCTGTGCCGCGGTTGCGGCTGCGAATCAAGGCGATCCTGCCGGGCGCGATTTCCAGCAATACCCCGCGGCGACCACGGCGCTGAGCAGGAGCACGGCGCCACCCTGATGCAGGGTGCCGAGCCAGACCGGCACCACCCACAGCAAGGTGCAGATTCCGAGCGTCACCTGGATCATCGCCATCAGCGCGAGCGCATGGCGCGAACGGGTTTGCGCTGGATCCTGTGCATGCCCGCGCATGCGCCACCATACCCACAGGGTGACCGTCAGCGTGGTCAGGGCCAGGATCCGGTGCGCGAACTGCACGGTCACCGGATTCTCGAAAATATTGCGCCACGCCGGCTGCAGGGCGAACAGATCCGGCGGCAGCCAACGACCCGCCATGAGCGGAAACGTGTTGTACATCAGGCCCGCCCGCAAACCGGCAACGAAAGCGCCGAAGACTATGGTCACGGCAACGAGGCCGAGCAGGATCCCGCCCGGCCAGGGCCGCGCCAATTCTTTCGCCGCAACCTTTGTCCGTGTCAGCAACAAACCCAGCGCAACCCGAAACATCAGTGCATAGACGATCAGGGCCAGGCTCAGATGGGCGGCCAACCGATAGGGACTGACCCGCGGCACATCGACCAGGCCACTCTTGACCATGAACCAGCCCAGATAACCCTGGGCACCGCCGAGGGCAAGGATGCCGAGCAGGGGCCAGCGCAGGCGCGACGGGATTGCGCCGCGCAGCCAGAACCAGAGCAGCGGCAGCGCGAACCAGAGGCCGAGCAGGCGTGCGAGCAGGCGATGGAAGAACTCGAACCAGAAGATCGTCTTGAATTCGGACAAGGCCATGCCGTGATTGACGGCGGTGTATTGCGGGCTGTCCTGGTAGCGGGTGAACTCGGCTTGCCAGGCCACTTCGCCGATCGGCGGCAGCACACCCGTCACCGGCTTCCAGTCGACGATCGACAGGCCCGATTCGGTCAGGCGCGTTGCCCCACCGACCATCACCAGGGCCAGCAGAACGACGCAGCAGCTCAACAGCCACCAGCCTACCGCGCGCGGACGCAGGCGAGTATCGATCGGGTGATCCGGGCTTTGCATCTTGACCGCCATTTCCTGCTCCAGTCGGGTTGCCTGCGGCTGCGCAGGATCCCCGACATCGCGGCTTCTGTCATCCCCGGCCGAACCTATTTGTCCATCGGACTTGATCCAGGTCATGGATCAGGATTGAATGGGCCGTAAATATGGGAGGCCGGCCAGCTCGGCCCATGGCCAGACAACGAGGCGGAGAAGTCGATGGAAAGTACAGAGGCACACGACGAGAAGATTCCGATGATGCAGAAATTGCTCGACAATCCGTTCCTGCTCCTGTTCATCGGGGTGCTGGTGCCGATGGTCGTCTACATTCTCTGGGGAGTCATCGATATCCTGACCATTCCGGTCGCCAAATAAGCTCACATTCGCGTCAACCGGGGAAAACTCATGAGCGCAATTTTACCTCCCACCGAGCGGCTCTGGTGGAAACACCCATTGGATCGCGTGGAAGGCACATGGATCGCCATCGCCTTCGTCTGGTGCCTGATCATGTTCTTCATGATGATCTACTGGCACGCCTACGGTAAGCAGAACCTGTCGACTGAAACCTACAAGACCACGCCCGAGCTGTTTGCCGGCAAGGCCCAGGCGATGGTCGACAAATACACCGTGCGCACCGAAACCGATCTGGAAACGCCGGTTGTCGCGCCGCCGCCGGGCAGCGATGTCTTCATGATCGCGCGACTGTGGAACTTCTGGCCGATCCTCGAGCTGCAGCAGGGCCAGACCTACCGCCTGCATCTGAGCTCGATGGATTACAACCACGGCTTCTCCCTGCAACCGGCCAACATCAATATCCAGATCGTGCCGGGATACGAACATGTGGTGACTGTCACGCCAAACCAGAGCGGAACCTACTCGGTGGTGTGCAACGAATTCTGCGGCATCGGCCATCACACCATGGTCGGTCGCATCTACATCAAGGGGGAGACCGGCAATGTCCCATAAAACCACTTACCGGACCTGCCCACGTTCGGGACTGCAGTTCGAGTCCCAGGCGGAGAAGCTCGTCCTCGCCAACGCCGTTGCGGGCGTCATTTTCCTGCTCATCGGCGGCATCCTGGCCATCGGCGTCGTGCTGACCCGCTGGCCGACCATCCACTGGCTTGAGGCCAGCACGTTCTATCAGGTGCTGACCGCGCACGGTCTCGACATGCTGGTGTTCTGGATCATCTTCTTCGAGATCGCCGTTCTTTATTTCTGCTCATCGACCCTGCTGCGTTGTCGCATCGCCACGCCCAAGGTGGCCTGGCTCGCCTTCGTGCTGATGGTGGTCGGTTCGGTCATGAACAATGTCGCCGTCTACCAGGGCGGCTCCAGCGTGATGATGACCTCGTACGTGCCGATGATGGCGGCGCCCTCGTTCTATCTGGGTCTGATCCTGTTCGCGGTCGGCGCCCTGATCGGCTGTTTCGTGTTCTTCGGCACCCTGGTCGTGGCCAAGCGTGAAAAGACCTACCAGGGCTCGGTTCCGCTGGTCACCTTCGGCGCGATCACGGCGGCGATCATCGCCGTGTTCACGATTGCCTCGGGCGCGATCATCCTGATCCCGACCTGGATGCTGTCGATGAACTGGATCGAACACGTCGATCCGCTGATCTATCGCGTGATCTGGTGGGCGTTCGGCCATTCCTCGCAGCAGATCAACGTCGCCGCACACATCTCGATCTGGTATTTCGTCGCGGCGGTGGTGTTTGGCGCCAAGCCGATGTCCGAGCGCGTCAGTCGCGGTGCCTTCCTGCTCTATATCGTGTTCCTGCAACTGGCCAGTGCGCACCACATCCTGTCCGATCCCGGCATGAGCACCGCGTGGAAGGTGCTCAACACCAGCTACTTCATGTACTTCGCCGTGCTCGCCTCGATGATCCATGGCCTGACCATTCCCGGTGCCATGGAAGTGGCACAGCGTGCGAAGGGCTACAACAAGGGTCTGTTCGAGTGGCTGCGCAAGGCGCCGTGGGGCAATCCGTCGTTCTCCGGCGTGTTCATCTCGATCATCGGCTTCGGCTTTCTCGGTGGCATCTCGGGCGTGATGATGGGCACCGAGCAGCTCAACATGATCATCCACAACACGATCTATGTGCCCGGCCATTTCCATGCCACCGTGGTGGTCGGCACGACGCTGTCGTTCATGGCCCTGACCTACTTCCTGATCCCGGTGCTATTCAAGCGCGAGATCATCAATCCGGGCCTGGCCAAGTGGCAGCCTTATCTGTTCGGTTTTTCGATGTACTTCTTCTGCCTGGTGATGATGGGCGCCGGCACACTCGGCGTCTCGCGCCGGCATTGGGACATGGCCTTCAGCGGCGCGGCGCTCGCCTATGAATGGCCGGGTGCGGCCTACCTGATGATGGGCCTGGTCGGTATCGCCGGCATTGCGGCCATCACCGGCGGCGCGATCTACATCTACCTGACCGTCGGCTCGCTGCTCTGGGGCAAACGTGTCGAGCAGACCAAGATCAGCTCGGAACCGACACCGATTCCGGTCGGCGCACCTTCGGCTGCGGCACAGAGCTACGGTTCGCTGGGCTTCGCCGCGCCGGGTACGTTTGTCCTGGCCATGGTCTTCCTCGCCTCGTTCGTCCTCTACTACTTCATCAACTGGAAGTATCTGTCGACCTTGTGGGGCCTGAGCTGAGTTGAATCAGCGCTGTCGCTCCGGATTCCCGGATCCGGAGCGACAATCCGATCGAGTGAATGCCCAGCAAGAGGTGCTGTCTGTCATGAATACCGCCTGCGTCACGACAGAGCGATCCGCCGCGGGCATGGCTCGGGATGTATTGAGCCTGTTCAAGTTGCGCATCGGCTTTCTGATCATGATCACGGCCGTGGTCGGTTATGTCGCGACACCGGGACATGCCAGTGCGATCCAGGTGCTGGTGATGGCCCTGGCCACACTTGTCGCGTCGGCAGCAGCCGGCGCCTTCAATCACTACCACGAATACCGCAGCGACCGGCTCATGGCGCGCACGCGGTCACGCCCGTTCGCGAGCGGCTCGTTGCCCCGCCACGCGGCCTGGCTGGTGCTGTTCGCCGGCATGCTGCTGGCCGCAGTCACCGTCGCCTGGCAGGTGGTCAATCCGCAATCGGCGATCTTCGTGTTCCTCGGCGCCTTCTTCTATGCGGTCATTTATACGGTCTGGCTGAAACGCCGCAGCTGGATCAATATCGTCATTGGCGGGCTCTCCGGCAGTTTCGCCGTGCTCGCCGGCGCGGCAGCGGCCGATCCGCAGCTCGGGCCCCTGCCCTGGTTGTTCGCGCTCGTCCTGTTCCTGTGGACGCCGCCGCATTTCTGGAGCCTCGCAATTGCCAACAGCGAGGACTACGCCGCCGCTGGCATCCCGATGCTGCCGGTCGTGTTCGGGCCAAAGCGTGCCGCCTCGATTGTGTTTGGCAGTACCGTGGCCCTGGTCATTGCCTCGCTGCTGCCGGTCGGATTCGGCGCCGGGCCGATCTATGCCGTTGGTGCAGCTGCCGGGGGCGTCTGGTTCCTGTACAAATCCTGGCGTCTGGTGCAGATCCAGAACCGCAAGACCGCAATCGCGAGTTTCCTTGCCTCGCTGGTTCAACTCAATGCGGTACTTGTCGCTGCCTGTGTGGACGCGATGCTTTAATAGCTGGTCATGCACGATTGTCGACCGAGACTCTTGCGAATCCTTGTCGCCGCCGCCTTCACGCTCGGTTTCGCTGGCGTGTGCGCGCAACCGGTTGAGAACAACAGCAATCGCGTTGCTCCCTCTGTCGTGGAGGCGCCGCAGGAAGCCAAGTACAAGGGACTCGATCAGGAGGCCGCCTTGCGCGACAGCCTGGCCGTGATCGGCCAGCAACCCGATGACTACACGATGCGCGACCAGAACGGCAATCCGGTTGCGCTGTCGTCATTCCGCGGCAAGCCGTTGCTGGTCAATTTCATCTATACCGGCTGCTACAAGATCTGTCCGACCAGTTCGCGTGCATTGCGCAAGGCCGTCAACGCTATGCGCGGGCGATTCGGTGACGATCAATTCAATGTGGTCAGCATCGGCTTCGACCAGCCGACCGACTCACCGATGGCCCTGCGCGACTTTGCCGCCAAGCAGTCGATCAGCGATGCCAACTGGGCCTTTCTGAGTCCGGCCAAGGCCGATGTCGCAGCAATTTCGCGCAGCTTCGGTTTCAGCTTCATGCCGACACCGATCGGGTTTGACCACACCCTGCAGGTCACCGTGCTGGACGCCTCCGGACGCATCGTGCAACAGGTGTTCGGCGATGCCTTCGGGCCCGACTCGCTTGGCGAACCGCTGAAGAAGCTGCTCGGCGGCGCACTGATCAGCGGCAGCACCTCGTTGACCGACATGCTGGCCAAGGTGCGTATCCTGTGTTCGGTCTACGATCCCGAAACAGGCCGTTATCGGGTCGACTATTCGCTGTATCTGGAAATCGCCGGCTTCCTGACCTTCGTGCTGATCATGTTCAGCATGGCCATACAGGAATGGCGTCGGCATCGGGCGAGGAAGCGCCAACAGACCGCATGAAAGCGCATGCAATCAGGCGCCTGTGGCAGCGACTTGAGGATACTCTTGATTCTGTTTTTCCGGGCGGCAGCAATCCGCTGCGCAATCTCGGTGCGATCGCCTGCCTGATGTTCGCGATCCTGCTGCTCAGCGGCATCTACCTCTACGCGGTATTCGATACCTCGGTGCAGGGTGCCTGGCAGTCGGTGAATGCGTTGTCGCACGAGCAGCCGTTGCTCGGCGGTTGGCTGCGCAGCATGCATCGTTACGCCGCTGATGGCTTCTTGATCTCGACCATGCTGCATCTTGTGCGTGAATGGATTCTGGGCCACCACTCGCGCTTTCGCCGGATGACCTGGCTGACCGGGATTCCGCTGCTCGCCTTCATGTACGTGAGCGGGATCGGTGGCTTCTGGCTCAACTGGGACAGGCTCGGCCAGTACGCCGCCGTGGCCAGTGCCGAGCTGCTCGATGCCTTGCCGCTGATGGCGACATCGCTGAGCCGCAACTTCCTCAGTGCCGACGCGGTCGGCGATCGCCTGTTCTCGCTGCTGGTCTTCGTTCACCTTGGGGTACCGCTGCTGCTGCTGTTCGGGCTTTGGTTCCACCTGCAGCGAATCACGCGCCCGATGATCCTGCCGCCACGCTCGTTGTTGATTGGTCTGCTCGTCAGCCTCGGCATCCTCGCCCTGGCCTTGCCCGTAGTCAGCGGACTGCCGGCCGATCTTTCCCGCGTGGCGACCGCGCTGCCGCTGGACTGGATCCTGCTGCATCTGTTGCCGTTGGCGGATCTCCTCTCGGCACGGACGACCTGGTTCCTGATCGCAGCCCTGTTTGCGACCCTGTTCGCGGTGGCCTTGCGCCCCGCGTCTGTCGCAATACCGGTCGCCGTGGTTGATTCCGACAATTGCAACGGCTGCCGACGTTGTGTGGAGGATTGTCCGTATTCGGCGATTACTCTCGAGAACCATCCGGACGGCCGACCCGGGCGCCAGATCGCCGTGGTCGCGACCGAGCGTTGCGCCAGTTGCGGAATTTGTGCGGGCGCCTGTCCGTCGGCGACTCCATTTCGCAGCGTCAGCGAATTGGTCAACGGCATCGACATGCCCCAGCAATCGGTCGACAGCCTGCGTCGAACCCTGCTCGATTGCCTTGCCGCCGCCGACTCACCGCAAATCATCGCCTTCGGCTGCATGCACGGAATCGATGTCGAGAACTTGCAAGCTCCCGACGTGACCGGCTACAACCTGCTGTGCATCGGCTTGTTGCCGCCTTCGTTTATCGAATACGCGCTGCATGCTGGCGCCGCTGGTGTGATAATCAGCGGCTGTGCCGACGGAGCCTGCGAATTCAGGCTTGGCAACACGTGGACGGCGCAACGCCTGCGCGGCGAGCGTGAACCCCATCTGCGCCGAAATGTGGCGAGCAAGGACTATCGCGTTGTGCTTGCCGGCAACCGCGACCGCGCGGCGCTGACCAGGGCAATCAACGAACTGCGCAGCAATGCATCTACAGGAATCCACCCATGAACAAGTTTGGCGTCTGGCTGGGACAAGGGCTGCTTTATGCGGCACTGGCCCTGGTCATTGCAATCTTTTCACGCTGGCCGGTCTACCAGAACCTGGCCCCCGATCGGGCCTTGATCAAGATAAGCATCAGTCATCAGAGCCAGTTGCTGGGCGATTGCGTCGAACAGAGTCCCGCCGAATTGGCCAAGTTGCCGCCGAACATGCGTGCGCCGAAACGCTGTCCGCGCGAGCGCTCGCCGTTGACCGTCGAGGTCGATGTCGATGGCAAGCTGGCCCATCGACAGGTCGCCAAGCCGTCGGGGCTGTCCGCTGACGGCGCCGCCGTCATCTACCGGCGACTCGAAGTCCCTGCGGGCAGGCATCACATCGAGATCAGGATGAAGGACAACGCGCGCAGCGAGGGATTCGACTACACGCGCAGCGAGGATGTCGATCTCGCACCCGCCGAAATCCTGGTCGTTGATTTTGATGCCGCCGAACGCCGGATCACCCTGCAATGAACAACGAAGCCGTGGTCAACAAGGCCGTGCCGGATGCGTGCGTAAGCGCATCGACGGCGTCGGCCTACAGCCTGTCCCTGGCCAGGCAATCCGATCGCACCCTGGTACGTGGCTGGCTCTGGCTGGGCCTGCTCGCACTGATTGTTTCCGGCATCTATTCGATCCTGCTGGTCGCCTCGCGGACACCCGGGGTGAATGCCTTGCTGCCGGTTGCCGACTTCTTCCGCGTCGCCCTCGTCGTCCACGTCGATCTGTCAGTACTGGTCTGGTTCCTCGCCTTGTCCGGAATGTTGTGGAGCCTGAGCAGTCGGCCACGCGCCACGACCCTGGCATGGCTGGCGCTGGTGCTCACCTATGCGGGTACGCTGATGATCGGCATCGCCCCGTTTGTCGGTGGCGGTGAACCGATCATGGCCAATTACATTCCGGTGCTCGATGGCGGCGTGTTCCTCACCGGCCTCGGCATCCTCGGCGGCGGTGCCGCCCTGCTGGTGATCCGCAGCCTGATCGCGGCACCCGCGCTCGGTCTTGCATTCGACGGCAGCGGCGCATTGCGTTTCGGCTTGAATGCCAGCGTTGTCTCCACCGCAATTGCGCTGATCGCATTCGCGGCCTCGCTGCTACTGACGCCAGCCCGTCTCGAAGGCCAGGCCTACTATGAAATCGCCTTCTGGGGCGGTGGCCACGCGTTGCAGTTCACCTGGACCCTGCTCATGCTGGTTGCCTGGCTGTGGTTGGCCAGCGCGATCGGCGCGCGTCTTCCCTTGAGTCCGCGCATCGCCTTGCTGCTGCTCGTGCTTGCCATGGCCAGTGTGTTTGTGACCCCTTACGCCTACCTTGCGCATGACGTTGCCAGCGTCGAACACCGCGATCTGCATACCTGGGCCATGCGCCTGGGCGGCGGCATCTCGATTGTACCGATCGGCCTGGCCGTGGTTGTCGGGCTGCTGCGTTCGGCACGATCACGCGAGCCTGGACATGACGCCCTGCGTGCCGCCCTGGTCGCTTCGATGATCCTGTTCGCCGCAGGCGGTGTGATCGGCATGTTCATCAGCGGCAGCAACGTGAAGATTCCGGCCCACTATCACGGCTGCATCGTCGGCGTGACCCTGGCACTGATGGGACTAGTGTACTTGTTGTTGCCAAAACTGGGCTATCAGACGCCGCAGGGACGCATGGCACGCTGGCAACCGATTCTCTATGGCAGCGGCCAGCTGATGCACATCATCGGCCTGGTCTGGTCGGGCGGTTATGGCGTGCAGCGCAAGGTCGCCGGTGCCGAACAGGTTCTGCACAGCAAGGCTGAAATCGCCGGCATGGGCCTGATGGGGCTCGGCGGGCTGATTGCCATTATCGGAGGATTGATGTTCGTGGTCGTGGTCTGGAATTCGTTGCGCGGCAAGCCCCGCACAGAAAAATCGGCGAGGAGCCTGTCATGATCGTTCATCTGCAAAACGGCCTGCGTCGCGCCTTCATGCTGGTCGAGGCCTTGTTCAACCGGGCCTTCGGCGACCGTTTGAATCCGTTCTACCACCTCGGCTCGATCACGTTCTTCCTGTTCTGGATCGTCGCCGGCAGCGGCCTGTATCTTTACGCATTCTTCGATACCAGCGTCGACGGCGCCTACTCATCGGTGCAGGCACTGACCCATGGCCAATGGTATTTCGGCGGCATCCTGCGCAGCGCGCATCGCTATGCCTCCGATGCGATGGTCCTGATCATGCTGCTGCACATGCTGCGTCACTTTGCTTTCGATCGCATGCACGGCTTCCGCACCTTCTCGTGGCTGACCGGCGTCGCCCTGATCTGGCTGGTCTACATTTCCGGCATCAATGGCTACATGTTGCCGTGGGACAAGCTGGCCCAGTTTGTCGTCGTCACCAGTTTCGAGTGGCTCGATTGGCTGCCCGGATTCGGTGGCACCCTGATCCGCAATTTCATGGATCCGGCCAGCGTCAACGATCGCCTGTTCTCGCTGCTCGCCTTCATCCATATCGGCGCGCCACTGTTGTGTCTGCTGATGATGTGGGTGCACATCCAGCGCGTGCCGAAAGCCAGCACGCAACCGCCGCGGCCGATCACGATCGGCCTGCTGCTGACCCTGCTGGTGATGTCCCTGCTGGTGCCGGTGCACAGCCAGGGTGGTGCCGCCGACCTCGCCAACGAGGTGGTCGCGGTCGGCCTGGACTGGTTCCTGCTGCCGGTCTACCCGCTGGTTCACCACTGGTCGCCCGGTGCCGTCTGGGCGCTGGTCGTGATCGGCACCGTGGTGCTCGTGGTGATGCCGTGGCTACGTCGCAACAAGCGCAAGGCGGGCGCGCAGAGCATCTACCAGATGGCTGTCCACCCGGGCCCTGAACATGTCGCTGCGCGGGATGGCGAGACCCTGCTCGAAGCCGGCCTGCGCGCCGGTCTTGCGCTGCCTTATGAATGCCGCAACGGCGGCTGCGGCGTGTGCATCTGCACAATACTCAACGGCCGGGTCGACCACGGCCCGTACCAGCCGAACACGCTGACCGATCAGATGCGCGCCGAGGGCAAGACCTTGATGTGTTGCGCGGTACCACTGGAGGATCTCGAGTTCGAGGTGCCAGTGGATAGCCTGAGATCGGGCGCTGCTCCGGCAATTGAGCGTTACCAGGGCCGGGTCGAGCAGATGGAGCGGCTCAGCGATACGGTCATGCGTGTGATGGTCTCGCTGCCGGGCAGTCAGCGGATCGATTTCGTTGCCGGGCAATACATCAACATCCTGCTCGACAACGGCGAACGCCGCGCATTTTCGTTTGCCAATCCGCCCCACGACAACGCCCTGATCGAACTGCATGTGCGGCTGATTCCGGGTGGCCGCTTCACCACCCACGTATTCGAGCAGATGAAGGTGGGCGACACGATTGATTTCGAGGGCCCGCTGGGCCGCTTCACCCTGCACGCCGGAATCCGGCCGATGCTGATGGTGGCAGGCGCGACCGGCTTTGCGCCGATCAAGAGCATTGTCGAGGATGCCTTCCATCGTGGCGTGCAGCGGCCGATCGAGCTCTACTGGGGCGTCAGCGACGTCGCCGACTTGTACATGCTCGATCTGGCCGAACGCTGGGCGCGCGAGCATTCCAATTTCCGCATCGTGCCGGTGCTCTCCGATCCGGCAGCATCCGAAACCTGGCACGGCCGTACCGGCCTCGTGCACGAGGCGATGCTCGAGGATCACGCCGATCTGAGCGGCTACGAAGCCTATGTCTGCGGGTCGGTGAAGATGGTCGAAGCGGCGGTGCCCGATTTCCTTTCCCACGGCCTCGGCGTCGACGCCTGCTATTCGGACGCCTTCAATCCGGCGGCCAGCAAACCTGACAGCGAGGCCGAAGCCGGAAATGCGCCGACGTCTTGATCGGGGTCAAGTTGACACGCCGCTCGCTTGACGTACTGTAGCGTTTCGCTCCCGACGGTACGTCAGGGTTGACCGCTCAGACCATGAAAAAACCTCGCGTTGCACGCCGCCAGCGACCAAGTTCCTGGCGTGTCCTGCAACATGAGCCAGGGTCTGTCGATTGATCCCGGAAAGCATGTGCCAGAATGAACGAACCACGAAACTCGACCAGCCAGCCATCCGGGAGATTCACATGAAAACCACCGACCTAGCCCGCCGTCGCTTCCTTCTGCGCAGTGCCGCCGCCGCGACTGCACTGCCGTTGCTTGCACTGTTGCCAAAGCACGCCCTCGCCGATTTGCCGCCACTGCCGGTCACCAATGCGCAAGCCAAGGCATTGCACTACATCGAAGATGCGACGAAAACGGATCAGTCCACGCACAAGCCGGACAGCTTCTGCGACAACTGCCAGTTCCACGTCCCCGCCACCAATGGTTGCGCGATCTTCCCGGGCTTCTCGGTTGCGCCAAAGGGCTGGTGCTCGGCCTGGGCCCTGAAGAAATAGTCCAGCCTGCGCAATACCCCGCCTGCTTGATCGGCTGTCGCTCGATCGATCCGGCACCTCTTGATACAAGTCAATGCACGTGCGTGATCGGCAGTCGACGATCGTCCGACTGCCGATCACGGAGCGTGCAATGAACCCGCCAGATTCGATTCCGACCTTGCGCGTTATCGCCCGGCTTCTGGCTCCTGCGCTGATCTTGCTGGCCTGCTCGATGACAGCTCTGGCTGATCCGCTGCCTGCCACCCTGCGCGACTTCCATCTCTCCGGCACCCAGGTCGGCGATGCGCACGCCGATTCGTTTCTGACCCCGCAGCAATGTGCGGCCTGCCATTCCGATACCGGAAGCAGCGCCGAACCCTACGCAAGCTGGAAAGGCAGCTTGATGGCCAACGGCGGTCGCGACCCGCTGTTTTTCGCCCAGCTCGCCACGGCCAATCAGGATGTCGCCAACGTCGGCTATTTCTGCCTGCGCTGTCATGTGCCGATGTCAGTGGTCAGCGGCAGTGTTGAAGTCGCCGACGGCAGCGCCTTGAGCGAACGCGACCGCGATGGCGTGGATTGCCACTTCTGCCATGCCATGGTCGATCCCCGCTACGTGGCGGGCTCGAGCCCGCCCCGCGACGCCGAGGTTTTGGCCGCGCTCGAGTCGGTACCCGCCCATACCGGCAATGCGATGTTCGTGCTCGATCCCGATGGCGTGCGGCGCGGGCCACGTGCGGACGCCCTGCCTTCGCATGAGTTGCTGGTTTCGCCGTATCACCGCAGCAGTGCGCTGTGCGGAACCTGCCATGATGTCGGCAATGTCGCCGTATCCCGCCAGCCCGATGGCAGCTATCGCTACAACGCACTGGATACGCCGCCCGAGAGCGAGGATCTGGCCAGCCACTTTCCGCTGGAACGCACCTACACCGAATGGAAGCTGTCGGCATTTGCCGCCGGTGGCGTCGACATGGGTGGCCGCTTCGGTGGCGAAGGCGGCGGCATCGTGTCGAGCTGCCAGGATTGCCACATGCCGGTGCGTTCCGGACAAGCCTGCCGCTTCGGGCCGGAACGTGCCGATCTGCGCAGCCACGATTTTGCCGGCGCGTCCTCCTGGGTGCTCGATATCATCGGCCGCTATTACGTGGATGATCCGGCCGTCGATCAGGATGCACTGGCGGTCGGCATGGCTGCCGCCAACGACATGCTCGGCCGTGCGGCCTCGCTGGATCTGGCCCAGGATGCCGGCGGCGTGCTGCGCGCGCGGGTTATCAACGAGAGTGGCCACAAGCTGCCGACTGGCCATATCGAAGGCCGACGCGCCTGGGTGCAGGTGCGCCTGCGCGATGCCGGCGGCAACCTGCTGCGTGAATACGGCGGCTACGATCCGGCCAGCGCCGAGCTCGACGAGGCCGGAACGGTTGTCTATGAAATGGCCGTAGGCCTGTCCGATGCGGCGGCAGCCGCGACCGGAAACACGCCCGGACGCACAACCCACATGGCACTGGCCGACACGATCGTCAAGGACACGCGCATTCCACCGCGCGGTTTCCACAATGCCGACTATGCTGCGGCCGGCGCACCTGCGGTGGGTCGCCACTACGCCGATGGACAATACTGGGACGACGCCCATTTCTGGATTCCGCCCGCTGCCACGAGTGCCGAGGTGACCGTGCTTTACCAGACCGTCACGCGGCACTACATCGAGGCCTTGCGCGACGCCAACCACACTGACCACTGGGGCCAGACCCTGCACGATCTGTGGCAGGAAAGCGGCCGCGCCGCACCCATCACGATGGCCTCGGCCACGCTCGCGCTGGCCAGCTTCCTGCGCGGCGATTTCAATGGCAATGGCGTGCTGGATGGCGCAGACGCCGCGCGCCTCGCGGAATGCCTCGCGGCCGGTGCCGATTCCGAAAGCTGCCGCGCGGGCGACTTCAACGGCGATGGCATCATCGACTGCAGCGATGCGGCGGCGATGATCGCGGCCTGGAGCGGCCCCGAACCCGCACCTGTTTTCGACGCCTGCCGAGGCGCCCTGGTGCATTCGATACCGCTGCTGAACCCGCAGTGGCTGATCGTGCTCGCATCGTTGTTGCTGCTGATCGCTGGATCGAGCCTGTACCTGCGCGGACAGCGCCGAAACTGACAGGCCGCGCAGGCAATTGTCGCCTGGCATTCGAGAACATTTGCGGCGACGGGCTTCTCCCGCCAGCGTGGAAAGGCGCAAGACAGAGTCGACGTAGTCAGGCGCCCCATCGACCAACGGAGCGCGTCGCATTCGCGTGCGAACCCCGGATCTGGCGGCTCCCTTGACTGCGGTCAATGCGCAGCTGCGACATGCCAACGACCATGCGCACACGACGCCGTCGATGCGGCTCGCTGTCATTCATTCGTACCACGAGGAAATCCCGCCATGCTGTTCACGACGTCCCAACCAATCACCCAGTCGATGGCCATCGCCATCACCCAGGCCATCCATGAGCTCGACCCTGCCGCTACGGTTCGGGCCGAAATGTCCAGCCAGCAGATCCTGATCGACGGCGACCTGACTGCCGAGCAAGCCCAGGCTGCCCTGGTCAAGGCGCGTTGCGGATTCGTCGAGCTTCAGCAAGCCGCCGAGCCGGTGCACATCCAGGGTGGACACACCTGCTGCGGACACTGCGCCTGATCCCGCAAGTTCGCAGACTTGTTGCGGATCTGTCGATTCAGCATCGATGGATCCGCGAAAGCGTGCAGGACAATCCGCTTGCGCTCGATAACCACGCGGTGCGTGAAACTCTCTGCTGACTCGCGTGACACTCAGCGAAAATCCGCCGACGCGCGGTGAGCTTACGCCTTTACGCCGGAATCGACCGGCTTGATCTCGGCCACCAGCTGGCGCACGCGTCCCTGCAGATAATCGAAATACAAATCGATGTAGCTGATGCTGTTTTCGTGATCGATCAGATACGGGTTCATCAGGGTATGGCGCAGGATCACGATGCGGTCGTTGCCTTCGTCGCCATCGAGGGTTGCCGTATCCAGACCGAGCGCGTCGAAGATGCGGCGCATCTCGACATCGCCGAGCGCCTCGGGGCGCAAGGTCGTGATCGAACCGAAGAACTGCTTGAGCTGCAGCGGTTGGCGCGGATCGGCGCGCATATCGTCGTGCAGGCGACGCACAAAGGCATTGGCACCGACCACACTGGTGTTGCCGCACGGATTCAGGGCAAAGCAGACCAGGTTGCTGTCCGGCGGAAACGGCACGATCGCGGTCACGTGATCACGCATCTCCGCCGCAAATCGCGTCGCCCGCTGATGGAAGGCCTCGGCGGCGAGAATGGTCTGCCGGGTCAGCCGGCCAAAGTGCAGATGATCGAGTGGCAACACGCGATGGGTGACATAGACCGCCGCCGCATTCGCGCCGGACTTTGAACCTTCCGGAATGAACTGGCCGAGCCCGCGATAGCGCTCCAGGTAGCCCTTGGTTGCCGATCCGGAAAATACGTAATCGGCTTCTTCCGAGAGCAGCGCGGTGACGCGGTGATCGCGACAGATGAAGGCGCCGGTGCCGAACGGCAGGTAGCCGAGCTTGTGCGGGTCGATCGTCACCGAATCGGTATCGGCAAGTGCGGCAATCGCCGCGTACACCGCCTCGGGTGGAAACGCGTTGTAGCCCATGGCGACCTCGTCACGGCTGCGCAGGCTGCCATCCTCGTTGCGGAACACCGTCGCCAGATAGCCGCCCCAGGCGGCATCGACATGCACGGAATGGCCAAGTCCCCGGGTTGCTGCGCGCTCGCGCGCGGCCAGCATGCGATCAACCGGATCAAAGGTGCCGTACTCCGTGGTGCCGAGCACAGCCACCGACATCAGCACCGGCTGGCGCTCGCGCTGGCAGCGTTCCAGGATCGATTCGAGCGCATCGGTATCCAGGCGCATGCCGTTTTCCGGCAACAATTCCATTTGTGCGCGACCAAGTCCCAGCAACTTGAGGCCCTTGCTCCACGAGTAGTGCGCCGTCACAGGCGCCAGCACCAGCGGTACCCGCAGGGTCGCATGGCGGGCGAAGAACTCAACCAGACCGAGGTGCTCGAGTCGCGCCGCCTGCACACGCTGCCGCCACTGCTTGCGCGTAGCGGGCGGTTGTTGGGCCAGCCAATGCTGCCATTGGTCGAGCAGGATGATGCCTGCGCGTGGATGCAGGTTGAACGCGCTCCAGTCATCCTCGGGCAGAATCAGATCGGGCACACCGGCCGCGCGCAAGGCAACCGGAAACGCCTTCAGGGCCAGAGCCAGGCGCAAAGCCTGGTAATTGGCCAGGGTGCCGCCCGAGGTCAGATGACCGAATGCGCAGTCGGCCTGCAAGGGATCGTACACATAGCCGATCATGCGCGCGAGTTGCAGCCCCACCTGGACTTCCAGGTCGACCGTAACCGGCGCGCAATCCTCGCTGACGTTGTTTGGGTTGTACGGCAGGGTCAGGATCTGTGCGACCAGTCCCGGCAACAACAGGTCGGAGACCATGTGGCCCATGTAGCGTGGGCTGTGGAACGGCACCGACTTCTTCAACGAAGCCGAGAGCTGGTGCAACTCGCGGCGCATGCGCGACTCGAACGCCAGGTAGTCGGGATGCCGGGCGGCTTCGGTCGAAATCGCCGGCGGATCCTCGGGATGGAAATTGCGCCGCCAGTAAACATGATCGCGTAGAAACTCGACGACGAGCTTCTCGAGCAAGCTGTCATTCTCGCCATACGGCCCGAGAAAACACGCATCGATGCGGTGACGGGTCAGCGGTGATTCTGCGGGCATGCGATGGTTGCTCTTTGCGCTGATCAAGGTTGCCGGGAGGACAGCTGCGCTTGAGGACGCCGGCGAAACAGCGGCATCAAGTCGCCCATCCCCCGGAAAGTCTGGCCCGAAGCGTAAGGCACGACCTTGATCCAGATCAGCTTCGCCCATGTCCGCCTTGCGCGCACCAATGCGCAGGCCTGATCGGTCGGCAACGCCAAACTGAACCAGCGCATGTCGGTTTCCCGGAATCCGGAAACGCCAAGCGTCGATGTCTTCTGGACTCGTCGATAGGCGCCAACTGGCCCTATTGATCGCCGGCTTTCTTGTGCAGGCTCAGCGTCGACTTGCAACGGCCGCAATGCAAGTGAATTCGGCAACTGCGGCAATGTCCCTGGTTAGCCTTTTTATCCACGCGGAGATTCCCGATGCCCTGGTCATCGCATGTCGCGAGCGAGGCAAGCACGCCAGTTGCACGCTTGTAGTCTGGCTTGAACCAAGCCCCGCCTCGAAGACGATGCAAGCGGCGCAACTGCCAGTGAACGCGGAGAACGCATTGCCATCGGCGCGGCCGGGTCCGCGGAAGCTTCGATCGCTGACTAAACGCTCGCGTCCATGTGCGTTCGCAGGCCGGGCGCACGCATCCTGCCGATGACGCCTGATCCGCCGTCGTCATGACATTCAGAAGGCTCGCCAAGCGTAGGACAAAAAGGGGACGGAGGAAATTTCCGCAAGGGGCGGAGCAATTTCCGTTTGAATCAGGCCGATTGCCAAAGCACCACTTTGAACAATACCTCTGCCCCAAATGGTAATAACTCAGCCCGATCCTTACCTTTCGTCTTTCCGGATCGTCACGGCGCATGCGGCCGGCGGCTCTGGCGATCCGCAGATTGCCGAGCACTTCCACCTCCGCTTCAGCATTGTCGGTCGCATCGTCAGGGCTGCGACGCGATAGCAGCGCGAGGACAATGCTACAAAGCTAGACGCAAAAGACACCCGCCAAACAATCGCCATTCGAGCCTGCCCCATCAATTTTCTTTGCTCCCCGTGCTGGAAGCCATGTTTTGATCAAGGTCTGAAGGGCTCCTGCGCATCAATTCTTCCACCTTGCCATAGCTTTCCGGCATCAAACATTCCCGCTGGAAGTCGTTGCAACACGATCTCGCGGAAAACGGTTGTCTGGAACCCATTTTGTTGCACGGACGAGCGGATCAGGATCCGATCCTTCTCACCGTAGACATTGGCATTGTCTACCCATCGAATGAGTCCGTAGCCGTTCACTCCCTCATCCCGCGCCTGCCCAAGTTGCCCGGCTTCGTTCGGGTTGAGCCATAGCATCAGGAGTTGTTCGCCCGCAGCGCATTCGGGGCAAGCGCCGGGATCCAGCCGCAGTGTTCGCTCGACGACAAGCGGACAGGATTCTTCCGGGGCGATGCACGAAAAGCGGTATCGACGGGCGCCGGCCTGGGGCGCAACAATGGCGTTGTGCGATGTTGCCGCAGCCGTGACTATTTCGTGATAGTTCTCAGATCCATCAAGCGCTTCGAGCCGGACCTGGACCACCGCTTCGACATGCTCCGGCCGGGCTGAAGCAACGTAGTCCATTCGAGCAATGGCCAGCCAGTCACCGGAATAGTCGCGTGCGGCGACCAGGGGAAGTCCCTGCATCCACGCCGCTATCGGAATGCTTGTCGTGTCGTTGAGAACGAAGCGGCCGACACGGCTCGATGTGAATTCGATGCGAACGTTGTCACCGCTCGGCGCAAGTACAGCCGGCACATAGGCGCAGGTGAGGCAAGCACTGCCGGAAATGACCTGGTAAAGCGGCGACTCGACCACGGCCGTGATGTGGTTGGCCTGAGTCTGCTCGATCGCCGGATAGGCTACCGTGCCCTGAAAGTAGTACCACGCCACCCCGTTGGCTCCTGACGTCGCCCAGGTGCCGGCGGCGACTCCGGAATCACTGATGTCGAAATTGAGATTGCCGAAGTTGCTTTGCGGCTGGTACCAGCCGCCGGTTGCCGGGCGCACTTGAAAAGCCATCCGGTACGGATCCGCAGGTGTCGGGGACTGGCTCCGAACCGGCGCTGCGACTGCCAGGAACAAGGCCATCGTGGCGGCAGCTCCGGGGCCAATGAAGGCACGGGCCAACCGGGTGGCGAATGATGCCGCCCTGATCAATGCAGCTGCGCGGTTCATGGCGTCACCTCCCCGGTAGCCGTGCGAAACAGCCCGGTTGGGAGCCGGCTCATTACCATCTCGAGGACATAGTCATTGGGTCCCTGCGCCGAATCCACTTCGCCGGTATAACGGATCAAGATCCGGTCACGTTCGCCGTAGGCTTTCCAGTATCGGCCATCGTTGTGGATCGTATAGACAAGCTCATTATTGGCGTTGTGCCAGGCACTCATCGGCAGAAACTGGCCGGCTTCGTTGTCCTTGAGAAACAAGGTGAAAAAGTCTCGTGGGTCCGGTATGCACCCTACGCACTCGTGGCTGATCTGCAGAACGCCGTAGTTGAGTTGCGCGCAGGCGATTGCAGGATTCACGCAGATAAAACGATACTTCCGGTCCCCTGGCGCGATATCCAGCAGCCCGGTTTCGTCCGCTCCAGTGGAGTAGAACTCGTAGGCATCAGGCTCCTCGATGGGCTCAAGTCGTCCGGTCGTCAGCAACTGGATGTCGGCGTCGTAATACCAGGGCGGAACCGACTCGGTCGCATGGCGTCGAGTCAGGACGAGCCATTCGCCGCTGTAGTCGCGTGGGGCGATCAAGGGCACTCCCTGCAACCAGGCCACCACGGGAATGGTCGTGCCGTTGTAGATGAAGCGCCCGGTTCGCGTTGAGGTGAATTCGAGCGCCATGGTGCCTGTCTGAGCCATTTGAGCCGGCTGGTATGCGCAGGTCAGGCAGCCACCAGGGGCGGTGACTTCGTAGAGACCGGCATTGGCGACGGCGACCACGCCGTCGGCATTGCTCGACGCATAGTCCGGATAGTCGATCCGGCCCTGGAAGTAATACCAGATGGCCTGGCCATTCCGCATTGTGGACCAGGTACCCGCAACCACTCCGCTATCGCTGATGTCGAAGTTGATGTTGCCGAGATTTCCCCGCGACTGGAACCAGCCGCCCGCAGCGGGGCGCACGTGCTGGGAGAGGGTATTGCGGTCAACGGGCCCACCCTCCTGCGCACTTGCGCCGACTGGCAGGATGGCGCTGGCCAAGGCCAGTGCCATGGCAATTCTTGAACCGTGTGTCTGCATTACGATCTTCCTTCGTGGCCAAACGCTGATTTTCAGCATCCAACCCGCCAGCTACGCGAAAGTAAGCGAAAAACCCCAAAGGGAGCAGCGTGAGTCACTCTCTCACTCTTACCTCATCCCCGATCAAAAAGGGGACCAAAAAGGGGACGGAGGAATTTTCCGTTTGAATCATGCCGAGTTCGAGGTTAGTTGGCACCTCTGGCTGTCCGCTCCTGGCCGGGATCGCGTCCATTGCCGGGGAGATGGGAGGCGATCAGGCGCGGTAGCCTGACAAGGGACTCGGCCTGACCCGCGCCGTTACCAGGCCAGGTCGTCGGGCACCTTGAACTGTGCGTAGTACGCGTCGTCTTCCGAGGTTTCGATGGAGGGCTCGGTGCCTGCTGCCTGGCTGTGGTCAAGCACGATCATGCTGGCGTCGCGTTCGCGCACCTTGTCGCCAGCCGCACGCGGCAACAACTCGTATCGGTCACCGAGGCGGGCGATCACCAGTGCACCGGATGCCAGCATCTTGCGCAGGTCTTCATTGACCAGCAGGGTGCGGATGGCACCGTCGGCCGTAAAGCGGTATTCGATCTCCCCCGAACGCGGCACTTTCTTGTCTTCGGTGATCTGACGCGCCTGGGCACCGAGTTCAGCGACCCGACGTCTGGCTTTGTGCTCCGCGGCAAGCGCGCGGTCGCGTTCGGCCTTTTCGGTCCGCGCCCGCTCCGCTTCCAGCTGGATTTCGCTCAATTCCGCCGGCCCTTTGCCATGCCTGGCCTTGTTCTGCTCGCGGGCCACCTCGGCAACCTTGGACTTTTTGACCAAGCCCGCCTTGAGCAGTTGTTCCTGGAGCGGATTTGCCTTTGCCATGTCTTGAGTTTCGTATTCTGGATTTCCGGCCCATCATACCTGCCGTCCTCCACGCCGAGTTTCCTTCTGCTGATGGAACCTTTGAAATACCTCGCGGGTTACCCGCCCCATGTGCTGGCGAAGGTGCAGGCGTTGATCGGACAAGATCGGCTCGGCACGATGTTGAACGACAAGTACGGCCAGCTGCACGCCGTGCGCACCAACGGCCAACTGTACGACTACGTGCAGACGCTCAAGGACCGTCATCTGCGCAAATCGATGCCGCTGGACAAGGTGATCGATGACCGCAAATTGCAGGTCATGAAGCACGCGCTCGGCACCCACACCAGCATTTTCCGAGTGCAGGGTGCCAGGCTCAAGGTCAGCCGCGAGATTCGCATTGCCACGGTGTTTCGTGATGCGCCCACCGAGTTCCTGAAGATGATCGTGGTGCATGAACTGGCGCACCTGAAGGAAGCCGAACACGACAAGGCCTTCTACCGCCTGTGCACGCACATGGAACCGGACTACCACGAGCTGGAGTTCGATCTGCGCCTTTATCTGACCCATCTTGGTGCATGCCAACGTCAGGGCCGAACTGACGTGTTGTCGGAAGCCCAATGTGCAGAGCAGTGAGAAGGATGGGCGTCATGGCCCGAGCACGGCTGCCTTTGGCTGAACGGAAAAGGGGGCGGAGGAGTTCTCCGTTTGAATCAGGCCGATTGCCAGCACACGATCCCCAAAAGAGTTTCTCCGCCGCCTTCTCCGATTCGCTCAATTTCCTCTATGCTGGCCTGAGACCGTACATTGAATTCAGGGGAGAGGCGATTGAACAAGACACTGAAGTGGGTCATCGTTGCTGCGGCCTTGGCACTCGGGGCAACGTACTCAAGGAGTCGCTAAAGGCGAGCAAGGAGGTTGATGCCAGGATCGCAATAACCCAATCATGCGCGCGCCAAGCGGCGAATGGTTCTGCACTACCGGCGGATCAAATCGATACAGTCTGCAATTGCACTACCGACAAGACAGCCGCGGCCGTTGGAAACGATGGCTTGCTTCGACTGTAAGCGTCACCAATGCGACAGAGTCTGATCGCCAGGCACTGCTGGACTCCATGATTGCCTGCATGGATGAAAGCGCAGCCCCCAACTAGCACACCAAAAAGGGGACGGAGGAATTTTCCGTTTGAATCTTGCCGAGACCAAGCGTGGCGGCAGGGTCAGGCCTGGCTTCGTAGCACTGTTGATTGCGCTGACTGCGTGTACGCCCTTTCTACGCGGCGATGCGCTCAATCCGATCGACGGTCTTGCCGAGCGAGCGGCGCACTTCCTCAAGATCGTAGTCAGCCTGCAGGCCGAGTCAGAATCGTTCACTGGTGCCGAGTGCGGCTGCGAGGCGTATGGCGGTGTCTGCGGTCGTGTGGCGCGAACCTGATCAATCAGCGCTGCAATAATCACCGAGTTTGGCGAGTTCAATGGCTGGTTTCGCGAAATCGATCGACGGGAGTTCGCCGTCGTCGGCGGCGCTGTACCAGATGGCGCCGTTGGGCAGCATGACGACGAGGATGCCGCCGAAGCCGGACATGAATGGAATCCAGGTGGGCTTGTCGCAACCGAGTTCCTTTTGCAGGTTGCGTGCCCAGAAGCCGTGCTGGTAACGGAAGTTCTTCAGGTGCGCGGTTTGCAAACCGCGCTGCGTCGGATCGCGTTGCATGGCCTGGTCGAGCAGGGTTGATTCGAGCAGCTGCTGGCCGTTGATCGCGCCGTGGTCGGGGCCGATGAATTGGCCGAGTTTGGCGATGTCATCGGCATGCAGGAACAATCCCCAGCCGAAGAACGGCTGCGCCTGGTCGTCATAGGTGCGCCGCGTCGTGCGTGCGGTCGGACTTAGTTTGAGCGGCGCGTAGATATCCGCGTCGACCACGTCGCTGAAAATATCCTTTCCCTTTCGACCGGGCTGCTGTTTGAGCAGCGTGTTGAGGGCGACGCCGAGCAGGTAGGTGTCGGCGGTGTGGTAGACCCAGGTCTGGTCGGGTTCGCTGGCGCGCGGGTAGGCCTCGCAACTGAAGGCGAGCTTGTGCGCGTAGTCAACCGGGTTGAAGAACGTGACGATCTTCGCCGCATCCTCATCGGCCATGTAGGTGGCCGAGTCGTAGTGACCAGTATCCATGTCGAGCAGGTTGATCAGCTCGACGTGCTTCCACGCGTCGGTCCGGCAACCGGTCGCCGGCACATACCGACTCATCGGTTGCTTCACCGTGCCCGCATAGAGTTTTTCCATGCGCATCAACGCGACCGCGGCGACGACCGACTTGGCCACCGAATACGAAGGCACAACCAGCACGTCGCAATACGGGTAGTCGCCGTGCCGGGTCGGACAGCTGGAAACGTAGTGGACGCCCTGGTAGACAACGCCATGGCGCGTGCGCGAACGGGCCGGCGCGGTGATGAGCTTTTCGACATCGAAGCCTGCAGATTCGCTGGCCAGCGCGGCCAGCGGTTTGGTCGGCAGGCGCGCGGCGACTTCGTGTTGGTAGGCCTCAACCAGATCATCCGCATTCGCAAGCGCCTGCGGCACGTAGCGCGCTTTCAGCCAGCCCCACATGTCACGTTGCAGGTACAGACAGGTCTCGCTGCTGATCTGCATGGCCGCGCGGTCGATGATCTGTCTGTCCTTGAACAGGATCATCAGCACGCCATTGTGCGCGCAGTTGGCATTCTTCTGGGTCAGCGAGAAGGGAATCGCTGCGCGCGTATAACCCTGATCGCCCGGTTCATCCCAGACTCGACCCGGTTCGAGGATGACTTCCCACCAGAGATGGCTGCTGCGGATCGGGCCGCGCCGCTGCGGGATCAGCACATCGCCGTGCTGGACGAAGGCGTAGTCGAAATCATCGATCCAGGATTTCGAGGCAGCGATGTCAGCGTCGGTCAGATAGTCCTTGTCGGCAACCAGGGTACGCAGCGATGGCTTTCCGCTCAGTTGCAGGCGACCCTCGAAGCGATGCGTCGGCGGCCTGGCGGCGGCGGGCGGCGCATAGGCGGAAAGATCCACGCTGCTGCGGTAGTTGCCCGAGACCATGGTCTTGTAGTCGAGCGCATCACGCGCCAGCGCTGGCGTGGCAACGGCGAGCGCGACGATACTGACGAGCAGACGCAAGTACATCTCAGACCTCGCCGATGCACACGTACTTGAGTTCGGTGTAGTCATCGAGCCCGTACTTCGAACCTTCGCGACCGGTGCCGGATTGCTTGATGCCGCCAAACGGCGCAACTTCGGTCGAGATGATGCCGGTGTTGACGCCGATGATGCCGCACTCGAGTGCTTCGGCAACGCGCCAGCTGCGCGCAAGATCACGCGTATAGAAATAGCCGGCGAGGCCGAATTCGGTGTCGTTGGCCATGGCGATGACTTTATCCTCGGTCTCGAAACGGAACAACGGCGCGACCGGGCCGAAGGTTTCCTCACGCGCGATCAGCATGTCGGTATTCACGTCGGCCAAGAGGGTCGGCTCGTAGAAATTTCCGCCCAGTGCGTGGCGCTTGCCGCCGCTGAGTACACGTGCGCCCCTGGCGACGGCATCGGCGACATGTTCCTCAACCTTGGCCAGCGCTTTTTCATCGATCAGAGGGCCTTGCTCGGTGACGCCCTTGAGACCATCGCCGATGCGCAGCTTCGATACCGCCGTAGCGAGCTTCCCCGCAAAGGCATCGTAAATGCCGGCCTGCACGAACAGGCGGTTGGCGCAGACGCAGGTTTGTCCGGTGTTGCGGTACTTGCTCGCAATGGCACCTTCGACGGCGGCATCGAGATCGGCATCGTCGAAGACGATAAACGGCGCATTGCCGCCGAGTTCGAGTGAGACGCGCTTCATGCCCTCGGCACACTGCGCCATGAGTTTCTTGCCGACGCCGGTCGAGCCGGTGAAGCTGAGCTTGCGCACATTGGGGTGCGAGGTCATGGCCTTGCCGATGTCGGTCGATGACCTGCCGGTGACGATATTGACCACACCCGCCGGAACCCCCGCCCGTTCGGCAATCACGCCGAATGCGAGCGCCGAAAACGGTGTCTGCAAGGCCGGCTTGCAAACCACGGTGCAGCCGGCGGCGAGCGCCGGGCCGATCTTGCGCGCGAGCATCGCCGATGGAAAATTCCACGGCGTGATCATGCTCACCACACCGATCGGCTGGCGCAGCACCATGATGCGCTTGTCGGCCGCATGCCCGGGGATCACGTCGCCGTACATGCGCTTGGCTTCCTCGCCGAACCATTCGAGAAAGCTCGCCGAATAGGCAATCTCACCCTTGGCCTCGGCCAGCGGCTTGCCCTGCTCGGCGGTGAGGATGCGGGCCAGATCATCCTGGTGTTCGAGCATCAGCTCGTACATGCGGCGCAGGATCTGCGCGCGTTGCTTTGCGGTCTTTTTCGCCCAAGCGGGAAGCGCCGCGCTTGCCGCATCGATGGCCAGGTCAGTTTCGGCGCCACCAAGATCAGGCACCGTGCCGAGGCTTTCACCGTTGGCCGGATTGCTCACCGCGCAGGACTTTCCATCCGCCTGATCAAGCCACTGGCCATTGATCAGACATTGCGTGCGCAGCAGATCCGTGTCCTTGAGACCGGGGATCGAAGAATGATTCATGTTGCAGGCTCCAGTTGATCGACCTGGCGCGCAGCCGCGAAGGCGGCCATCGATGACAACGCAAGCGCGATCAGCGCCGCCCAGATCAGCAAATCGAAATTGTCCGCGCGCAGCAGCAGGCCGGCGACGAGCGGTCCCGAGGCGAGTCCGCATTTGGATACGAAGCCGCCGAGTGCGGCCAGCCGACCGCTCGGATCAAGCCGCGAGATCATGCCGAACAGATACGGCACGACGAACGACCAGGTGATCGCGGTGCCGACGTTGGCGATCATGAAGATCGGCTGGCTCTCGCTCCAGAAGAATCCGGCGGTACCGGCAAAGGTCAGCAGGAAGGCCGCGATCAGCGGCCGCAATCGACCGAAGCGGGTGCCCATGAAGATGACCAGACCGGCGCCAGCCGCACCAATCCAGGTCGCCCAGCCGAGCGCCTGGCCGATGAAGTCGCGCGCCAGATGCGCATGTTCGCCGAGGCGGATGATGAAGGCGGCCAGGGCCATGTTGCCGGCCTGGAACAGGAATAGTGCAAGCAGCGCGAGGATCACGGTCAGCTTGCGATAACTCGCCGGCATCGCCGCGAGTTCGGCCTTGCTGCGGTTCTTGCCGAGGCGTTTTGGAATCGCCAGCATCGACACCAGGGCGATCGCGGTCAGTGCGGCGAGCACGAAGAACAGGATCTGCGCGCCGTACAACGGCACCAGCAAGGGCAGATACATCACCCCGAGACCACCTAGACCGAACTGCAGCACGAGCAGCACGCCGAAGGCGCGATCGGGCGAATGCAGCCGCGCCATCACCGAATAGGTAATGCCGACACTCATGCCGCCGATGAAACCATGCATGGCGCGCACGGCGATCAGCACGCTCGGATCGCGGATCACGGTCGAGGCCAGATCGATGCCGATCAGCACACTGAAGAGGACGACAAGGGCGGTTCGCCATTCGACATGACGCACGATGAATACCGCAGACAGGGCGCCGACGCTGGCTCCGTAGATATTCGCCGAACCGACCATGCCGGCTTGCGCATTGCTGAAGCCGAGACCGGTGATCAGGCCGTCGACAATCGCCGCCATGATGTTGATGTAGAAGAATCCGGCGGTGGCGAGCAGGGCGAACAGCAGATACAGCAGGAACCCGTCGACAAGCGCAGCGGGCGCAATGTCGATTGCAGGTTTCGGTTGAATGTCGCTCATGACGAGGTTCCGTTGCCTGGCGTTTCGATGGCCACGCCAGCCGCCTCGAATACGGCGCGAAGCGGAGCGAGTTCGTTTTCGTAGCGTCGCCACAAGGCGACCGATGAGGCATAGATCGGCTGACGCACCTGGGCTGCGCTGGCGGTCAGCGAAGGTTCGGGATTGCGTTCAAAGAAAAGACACTCGTCCTGCCACGGCACGCCGACAAAACCGATCAACTGGCGACTGACGCCAGCCTGGTCGGCGACCAGATCCTCGTAGGCGATTTCAAGGAACCGCGAGCAAGGAAGCACTCTTTTCCAGTGCTTCATCAATTGATCGTAGCCAATCCAGTAGCGGGCCAGATCGCCAAGCTCGTAGGAGAACGGATAGGCCATGCGGAACAGGGTCTTGTACATCGCATAGCAGGCATCCATCGGGTTGCGGCGCAGATGGATGATGCGCGCATTCGGCAGAGCCGCTGCGATCAGACCGAGATAAAGAAAGTTGGCTGGCGTCTTGTCGATCTGGCGTTCGTCTGCGCCGTCGCCAAGGTTCGCGCAATACGCTCGGCCGAGCTCGGCAAAATCCAGTTTCGTCGAACGCTGCACAAGTTCGGCCTTGCTGGCGACCTTGCCGGCTTGCCTGACCAGGGCCATGACCAGGTCACTGGTCTCGCCGCGACTGCCGATTGCCAAATGTGAACTGAGGATGCGGTCGACCAGGGTTGTGCCGCTGCGCGGCAGACCGACGATGAACAGCGGGCGCGCATCAGCATGACCAGGGCGCTCAGGCACGAAGAACGCATCATCGAATGCGGCGCTGATCAACCGCATGGTCTCGATGTCATCCTCGACACGGTAGCGCAGATTTCGACGGCGCAAGTCAGCCGCTTCCTTCAATGCCGCAAACGAGCGCGGATACTCGCGCAGATCTTCCAACTCCTTGGCCAGCGCATAGCCAAGCGCCACGCGCGATGAGGATTGCATCGGCGTCTTTGCCAGTTGCGCTTCGATGGCCTCGACATGATTGCGTGCGGCGGTCTGTTTGCGCAGCGTTGCGCGGTTGTACCAGGCATCGCTGTCCCCCGGCTTTAGCTCAACCACACGATCGAACGCAGCCTCGGCTTCGTCCAGTCGACCCAGCGCAATCAGCGCGGTGGCATGGTTGTAGATGATCGCCGGATTGTCCGGCTCACGCGCACGCGAGCGCACCTGGCATTGCTCCGCTTCAAGGTGCAGACCGAGCATGGTGTAGCGCTGGGCGACATCCTGGAGAACACGCGGAGCGTGCGCATCGGCATCGGCAGCCAGCGCGCGCAGAGTTTCGATGCAGGCGGCATGTTCGCCCTTCTCGTGCAGCACATCGAACAGCAACATGCGCACGGCCGGATGCCCGGGATCGAGCGACTCGGCTTGCCTCGCGGCATCCAGCGCCCCGGTATGACAGCCCTGCCCGCGCAAGGCATGACCGAGCAGTACTAGCGCGTTCGTGTGTCCAGGCCTGGCAACCAGCAAGGCACGCGCCGCATGTTCAGCACCGCGTGCCTCACCCTGGCCGAGCAGGGCTTCAATCCGTTTCAGCGCCTGCTCGACTTCCCACAGTGGCATGTTCAACTGGATGCGCCCATGCCTGCCCCCGGATTGCTCAGAAACGATAGCTGGCGGTGACGCCGATCGTGCGCGGCAAGGTCACCAGGGCCTTGGAGCCGTTGCCGTAATAGTTCTGCGCCGGCGAAGTACCCATGTAGAGCTCGGTGTAGACACCCGAGACCGCGTCGACATTGCCGATGTTCTTGATCCACAGCGTGGTATCCCAGTTGTTGCGGCTGTAGGTGGCCGAGGCGTTGAGTATCGTGTATCCGCCGAGATCGACGTTGAAGCGTGGACTCATGCTCAGCGCATTGCGCATCTCCGATTGATAGTAGATGTCGCCACGCAAGGTGAGCAGTCCGGAAGCGAAGTCGAGGCCGTAACTGCCGTTGGCATTGAAGCGATGCTTCGATACGCCGGGCAGGCGGTCGCCCCTGTGGCCGATCAGGTAGGCGCCATCGGCGGCCCGTGCATCGGCCTCGAGCTGCGCATCGGTGTAGGTATAGCCGAGCCCGTAGCTGAAGCCGTCACCAAGGTTGCCGGCCAGTTCCAGCTCAATGCCGCGCGTACTCGCCTTGTCGGCGTTCTGCACGGCAAAGAAACCCCAGTTGGTTGTCGCACTGTTGATCTGCGGATCCTTCCAGTCGACATAGAAGACATTGGCGTTGTAGGTCATGCGGTTGACCGCGCCCTTGATACCAAGCTCGTAGTTGCGCACGGAATCGGCCTTGTAGGTGGTCCAGGCTGCATCCTCGGCGAAGTAGCCGGTGGTCGGCGTGCCGTTGGTGCCGCCGCGCCGGTAACCTTCGGAAATGGTCGCGTAGAGCTGGTTGGATGGCGAGAACATCCACGACACATTGCCCTTGAACAGGGTGTCGGAGTCACTCTCTTTGCCACTCGACGTCGAACTGTCGATGAATCCCGAATACAGGCCTGTCGTCTGGCGCACCGTGGTGTCGGATTCGTCGCGGAAGTGCCGGAAACCTCCAGTGAACTGCACGCTGTCGGTGGCGTGCCAGGTCAGTTCGCCGTAGAACGCGGTTTCCTTGAATTTTTCATTCTGCCGGTACAGGTAATCCTGATCGCTGATGACGGCGTCGGCGAAAGCCGGATAGGCCGCGTCCCACCACTGCTTGAAGCCGCGCAGGAAACTGTCCTGCGAGCTGCGCCGCTTCTGGTTCTGGTAGTAGGCGCCGAGCACGTAGTCAAAGCGCTCGCCCTGCGCAGAGGTCAGCCGGAATTCCTGGGTGAAGGCCTTGTCGCCGTAGTTGCGCACGGCCGAAGCCATCGGCCGCGGATAGTTGTAGTAGAACGCGGCCAGCCAGCCATTCTGCGCGTAGAAGCCGGTGTTCTCGCTGGTGATGTCGCCTACGTGGTTGTAGTCGGAGGTGCTCGAGGTCAGCGTGGCGAAACCGAGATCGATATTCGCTTCGAGACTGGTCAGGTTGACATGCCGGGCCGCCGGTTCGAGCTGGATCGAACCGACCTCAAGATCGCGGTAGGGAACGCCATAGCCATCCGCGCCGAGCGTGGTCGCGCGGCGGCCACCGAACTGGTCGGCCTGGGACATGTAGCTCAAGGTCAGATCGAAGGTGTCGCTTGGCCGCCACAACAACGAGGCGCGACCATAGGACTGCTTGACGGTATCGGCGTCCTTCTTGCTGCGATAGGCGGCATCGGTATCGAGCACGCCGGACGGCGCAATCGGCGTGCCCTGATCGTCGAGCACATAGATCTGACGGTAGTCGGTGACGCCGGGGAAATCGTTGATCGTCGTGTTCAGGCGCAGGGCCAGGGTATCGGCCAGCGGGATATTGAGGGTTGCCGACCCGGAGCCGCCGATGCCATCGGAATGATCGACGCTCGATCCGCTCAGGCTGACACGGCCGCTGAAGGCATCGAGTTCGGGTTCGCGCAGGATGAAGCGTACCGCACCGCCGAGCGCACCCGAGCCATACAGCGTTCCCTGCGGGCCGCGCAGCACCTCGACGCGCTCGATATCCGAGAGCAGGAAATTGGCGAACAGCGGCGTCTTGTCGACATAGGTCGCTACCGTCGATGCCGCCGATACGGCGTAGTCGCCGAGCGCGGAACTGTCCACGTTGAGGCCACGGATACGGATGCCGCTGACCACGCTGGAGTTGCGCGCGCCGCGATCGATCACGCCGACCCCGGGCACGCTGCGCATCAGTTCGGCGGTGTCGAGGATGTTCGCTTCCTCGATGGCATCACCCGATACCGCACTGATGTTGTAAGGAACGTTGAGGATGTTCTCCTCGCGACCCTGCGCGGTGACCGTGATCGGTGCGAGTTCGGTGGTTTCCCCGACCTTCTTTTCGCTGTTCTCGTCCTGGGCGAAAACCAGGGTCGGCGCGATCAACGCGGTAGCGATGGCCACCACGAGCAGGCTGCGACGAGTGCCGCAACGATGTGCGGTGGTATTGCGGTTGCGATGGCTGTTCATGCTGGCGATTCCCCGTTTTGTGACCTGTTGGTACGGCTGGATGTTTCGGATCAGAGGCGTTGTGGAAGTTCAAGCGCGCCGAGGCTCTCGAGTGCAGCGGATGGCGCCCGCGCGGCGGCATAGGCCGGATAGACGATCGGATTGTCGCGAAAGCTCTTCAGGGGTTGACCGAGTCCCTGCCAGCCGCGTTCGCGGCAACGGCGCAGGTAGTCGAGATCGATTTCGAAGGGAATGATTTCGCGACCGACTCCGGCCTGGTAGATGATCTCGCCACCCGGTCCGCAGATCACCGATTGACCGACGCCGAGATCGCCGGCGACATTGATGTCGACGAAGTAACACTGGTTGACCAGGGCGCTGGCGCGAGTAATCGAAATCTCGGGTTCGCGATCGATCGTGTTGGTCATGGTCGGATGCAGGATGACCTCCGCGCCGAGGCTGACCAGTGAGCGCGTGGTTTCCGGAAACCACATGTCGTAGCAGATCGAGATGCCGAAGCGGCCGACTTCGGGCACGTCGAAGACAACAAACTCGTTGCCCGGCTCTATGCCACGCTCATAGGGTTGAAAAGGAAAGATCTTGCGATAGCGGGCGATCACCTCGCCTTGCGGATTGATCACCGGCGTCGTGTTGAAGATTGCTCCATCACGGTTCTCGTAGAGCGATCCCGGAATGATCCACAGCGAGTGCGCGGCCGCCGCGCGACACAATCGTGCCTCGGCATCGGGCATGCACTCGGCGAACGCCGTGTTCGCGCCAAAGCCGCACAGCTCGCCGGCGACAATCATGCTCACCCACGGGAAGCGCGTCGCCACCAGGCCAATCTCGGCAATCAGTTGCTCGATGTTGTCGCCCGGCGCAAAGGCAAGCTGCAATCCGGCGATACCAAAGCTGCTGGCACGGCCGCAGGCTGGGCGGGCAGGTGAATGATCGGGCAAGAGAAACTCCGTCGCAGTGTTGTCGAGCTTGACGGTAGCGCCACTGTGCGGAAGGGATTAGAGCCAGTTGAGCAGCGGGGATGGTGCCAGACAAGGTCGACCGCTCGGCCCGGTCATCGTTTTTTCCTGCTGCCGCGGCGAGCCCGACGGGTAATTACGGCGGTGTCGGCGAGCAATCCGTCTTCGCCGTACAAACGCAACTGGTCGCCGTCGACAACCAGCCGATAAGCCGATGCCTCGGCATAGGCCCAGCGCTGCCACTGTCGATGCCAGCGTCCATCCTCGATCCACCAGCGGCCACGATCGCAATCCTCGCCGGCATAGCCTGCCGTGCCGACCAGCTCACCATCGGCGCGAACCTCGAGCGTGGCCGGTTCGCCATAGACCGTGTTGTACAAAAGGGTCGCGCCGGCCATCGTCCGGCGCAATTCGGATGCTCGCAAAGGCGCGATCGGCTCGTCATCGAGGTGGCGTGGCGTCTCCGCCAGATCACCGCGGATCAGGCGCGAGAGCGTCTTCACGCCATCCCTGATGCGGACTTCATCGATACCGGTGATGCCCATGCACAAGGCTTCGCGAGCGCCCTCGAGTCGAGTCGGCTCGACCAGTACGCCAATCGCTGCGGCGGCGCGCGCAAACTCACGCGTGTCGAGGTTCTCGGGGAGACTGACCCAATAGGCACTGGCACCGGGCAAGGTCTGGATGCTGACGCGCTGATGCAGATAGTGGTTGAGTGCATCGCGCAAGGCAGTACGCCGCCCTTCGAGCACGCGACCACTGCGCACCAGCCCCGCCGAGTAGTGGCCAAGACCGATGAAATAGGCCCAGGCTCGTTGCAGCAGCAGCGGCAGGATCGTGCCCTGGATGCGTCGCAACTGGCGCAGGCGCTCAATGAAGACACTCTCGCTGACGATGATGCCCGGCGATTCGCCACACGAGATCGCCGGTGCGAGGGTGCCGACATGGACCACTCGGCCGTTGCCATCCAGTGCGCGCAAGGCCGGCGACACATGACTGCCATCACGCGCGCCGGGTGGCATGTCGTGCTCGACCAGCACCGCATCGGCCTCGGCCACCCGGGCCAGCAGGGCGCGCGGCCGATCCGAATCGATTGCGGAACTGCGCCGGGCACTGGTGACAACGACCGCCAGCTGCGGCAACGGCTTTCCATCGTGATCGTCAAGCATCGACAAATCGGCCTGACGATCACGCATGCGCCGCTCGAACTCGGCATCGACCGGCGCTTCGAGCACCACCGGCGTGCCGCGCCCGACCAGCAGGCTGCCGATCAACTGCAAGGCATGCCGCGCCGATAGCGTCATCAGAACCTCGTCGGCATCGGCATCGATGCCGCGCATCGGCAATACCTTGCTGCGAACCTCATCGATCAGGATGGCGTCATCGGTATCGTTGGCACTGCGACTGATCGCATCGATCTCGTGCCGCGACGAAGCCAGACGCAGGGCCTCGCGCCATTCGGTGTTCGGCATCAAGCCCGAATCAACACAGCCATCGATGAACGGAAACGGGTATTGGTGCCAGTTGCCCGGGCAGCGAAAACCGCGATCGTCCGGTGCCATCGGCAGGCGTGCGGCCAGCGGTCCGTCCCCCCCGCTGCCACGGCGCCCCGAGGCGATGCGCACGCTCGGCACATCAGTGGCGACGAAGATACCGCTGCGCGCACGGCTGACAATATGCCCTTCGGCGAGCAAGGCGTCATAGGCGAGGCTGACCGTATTGCGCGAAACGCCAATGCGATCGGCCAGGCTGCGCGAAGACGGCAGGCGGCGTCCGGGGCGCAACACGCCGCGATGGATCGCATCGATCAGCTTCTGCCGAAGCTGGTGCTGCAGACTCAGGCCAATGGCCGGATCGAGGACAATGTTGAGATCATCCATGCTGCGTGGGTCGCGTCGGCGTGCCGGAATCATGGCGGTTCTCCCGGCATGGCAAGGCAATCCGCGCTGGCCGACCGGCGCGACACTCAGTCGCGTGCCAGCGCCTGTTCGAGCAGGGCCATGCCTTCGGCCAACACCGCGTCTTCGATGGTCAGCGGATACAGCAGGCGAATGGCCTCGCCGTGGGAGCCACAGCGGAGCAGGATCAGACCAAGCTCGCGGGCGCGTTCGATCAAGGCCTCAATCCCCTCCGCATCGGCCTCGTCGCGACCGCGCTCGACGAGCAGGTCGAATGCGATCATCGATCCGAGCGAGCGGATTTGACCGATCGGTTGCAGATCTTCGCGTGCGGCAAATGCGTGAAGTTTTTTTGTGACATTCTCTCCGAGCAGCCGCGCGCGTTCGCACAAGCCTTCATCATCGATCACATCGAGCACCGCAAGCGCGGCCGCGCAGGCCACCGGCGATCCGGCATAGGTACCACCAAGCCCGCCCGGATCGACGCAATCCATGATCGCCGCACGACCGATCACACCCGAAAGTGGAAAGCCCCCGGCCAGCGACTTGGCCACCGTGATCAGATCCGGCTCGATGCCTGAATGCTCGATGCCGAACAGCTTGCCGGTGCGCGCGAATCCGCATTGCACCTCATCGGCGATGAGGACGATGCCGTGCTCGTCGCAAATCTTGCGCAAGGCCTGCAGCAAGGCCGGCGGCGCGACATGGAAACCACCCTCGCCCTGGACCGGCTCGATGATGATGGCGGCGACCTCATCGGCGACGACATCGACCTTGAAAATATCCTGCAAGGCCTTGAGGCTGGCTTCGATCTCAATGCCGTGATGCGCAACCGGGAACGGCACGTGGAAAATCCCGCCCGGCATCGGCCCGAATCCGCGCTTGTACGGCTCGGTCTTGCCGGTCAGGGCCATGGCCATATAGCTGCGCCCATGGAAACCACCCGAGAAGGCGATGAGCGCTGAGCGACCCGTCGCCTTGCGCGCGATCTTGACCGCGTTTTCGACGGCCTCGGCACCGGTCGAGAACAGCACCGTCTTGGTCTCGCCGCTGATTGGCGCCAGCGCATTCAGCCGTTCGGCGAGGGCGACATAGGATTCGTAGGCAATGACCTGGAAGGCCGTATGCGTGAACGCGTCAAGCTGGCTTCGCGCCGCCTCGATCACGCGCGGATGGCAATGGCCAACATTGAGCACGGCGATGCCGGCGGTGAAATCGATATGGCGCCGACCGTCGTCATCCCACAGTTCGGCATTGCGCGCACGCGCGGCGAAGATCGGCGTCGAGGTACGGATACCGCGCGGAAGCGCAGCATTGCGGCGCTTCAGCAAACTCGCTTTGTTGGTCATTGTCGCACTCCTGAATCAACCACAAGTTTGAGAGTACAGGCGCCGGCCGCATAGGGCCAGATTCTCGTGAGCCATGAGGCCAGATGGAACAGTGCGGTGCATCGTTGCGATGGTTAGGATGGCCGTTCTCTGCCGCTGCGGATGAAATATGGAAAACCTGAAAACACCACTGGCCGGCCTCAAGGTCATCGAACTGGCGCGGATTCTGGCCGGTCCGTGGATTGGCCAGACCCTCGCTGATCTCGGTGCCGAGGTGATCAAGGTCGAGGCGCCGCAGGGCGACGACACGCGAAGCTGGGGTCCGCCGTTCGTGCGCAATGCCGACGGCAGCGAGGGTGATGCCGCGTATTTCCATAGTTGCAACCGCGGCAAGCAATCGGTAATCGCCGACCTGCGCAGCGAGGAAGGTGTTGCCCTGGTGCGCGATCTGGTCGCCGATGCCGATGTGCTGATCGAGAACTTCAAGGTCGGCGGCCTCGCGAAATACGGGCTCGACTATGCCTCGCTTGAGCCTCTCAATCCTCGCCTGGTGTATTGCTCGGTCACCGGCTTCGGCCAGGATGGGCCATACGCGAAACGTGCCGGTTACGACGCGATGATCCAGGCCATGGGCGGCATGATGAGCATCACCGGCGCGGCCGATGGCCAACCGCAGAAGGTCGGCGTCGCCATCGGCGATCTGTGCGCGGGATTGTATGGCGTGATCGCGATCCAGGCTGCGCTGGCCATGCGCGAACGCACCGGTCGCGGCCAACAGGTCGATATCGCCCTGCTCGATACGATGGTCGCGATGCTGGCCAACCAGAATCTCAACTATCTGGTTTCCGGTGACGTGCCGACGCGGCTCGGCAATGCGCATCCGAATATCGTTCCCTATCAGGTGTTCGCGGTGCGCGATGGCCACATCATGCTCGCGGTCGGCAACGATGCGCAGTTCACGCAGTTTTGCGCGGTGATCGATCAGGCCGGACTGGCGACGGATCCGCGATTCCTCAGCAACTCTGCGCGAGTCCAGCATCGACTGGCACTCGTCGGCATTCTCGAACCAGTACTCGGCAGTCGCGATCGCGATGAACTGCTTGAGCAACTCGAACAACGCGGCGTACCAGCCGGTCCGATCAACGGCATCGATCGCGTGTTCGCCGATCCACAGGTACGTGATCGCGGCATGCAGCTCGAACTGGCATCGGAGAGCCACGAGGAAGGTCACGTGCCCGGCGTGCGCACGCCACTCCGCTTTTCCGAAGCCGAACTCGCCCTGTCGCGACCCTCACCACGCCTCGGCGAACACACTGAGGTCGTGAAAAGCGAGCTTGCTCGTGCACGCAAGGAGTCTTCGACGCAGGACTGACGCCGACTGTTTGCGGGGCTACCGCAGCGTTTGCGCCTCGACCTGCGAATACCCAAGACCTGTACCGGATCCTGATTGGTTCCGAACCTCGGCCGGCAGAAGTCCATCTGCTGTCAGGCGAAGGGCATCGCGGCTGAAGACGCTTCCTGCGACGAACTGGCAAACTGGAATACGCCTTCGAATCACGCACCATTTTTTTGCACTCCTCGCAGGAGAAGCATTCATGCTCGATGCTGTTCGTCACCTGGCGGCTTTCAACAGCCGAGCGGCTGGTTCAAGGCGCGCGGCCGAAGCCGCCTCCTACGGCGTAGCGACGTTGCGTCTGGCGCTCCGCGCCATCTTGTACCGGCGAGAGAACGATCAAGTCAGCTGAGCTTCGAGGCCAATCAGGAAAGATCGAGGCAACGCTGATCAGCCGCCGGTGCCGACCAGGCCGCGCCTGGTCGCCACCAGGGTGGCCTCGGCGCGCGAACTGACACTGAGCTTGCGATAGACATCCTTGAGATAGCCTGCCGCTGTGTGCCGCGACAATCCGAGCAGGCCGGCCACTTCGGCAACCGTGTGGCCCTTGGCGACAAGACGCAGTACATCGGTTTCGCGGGCGGTCAGGGTCGGCTCGCCGGGATCGGCGGCGACCGGCTGAAAGTGCCGCAACAAGCGACGTGCAATCGAGGACGACAACGGAGGTTGGCCGGCGGCGATACCGGTCAGCATTTCGGCGAGATTGTCGGTCGGTTGATCCTTGAGCACGTAACCCTGCGCCCCGGCGTGCAGCGCGGGAAACAGATGCGCATCGTCATCGAACACCGTGGCGACGATGCAAAGCGTGCCTTGCGGATGCAGCTTCTCGATCAGGCGGATGCCCGAGCCATCGGGCAAGCCGAGATCGATCAGGGCCAGCGGTGGCGCGGCTTCGACATGTGTCTGCGCTTCGGCGAGCGACGCCGCCAGCGCAATTTCGATTCCGGGAAACGCCTGCATCAGCGCACGTGACAACCAGTCGCGGCTGCTTTCCAGATCATCGACAACGAGGGCGCGGGCAAAGCTCATCCCGGCAAGTCGCCGAGTGGCATGGTCAACACCACCTTGGTGCCGCCCTGGGTACCCGGCTTCCAGTCGATATCGCCTTCCAGCTCGGCCGCGCGTTCGCGCATGTTGTCGAGTCCACGGCCTCTGGTTGTCGTCGACTCTTCATGGCCACCGCCATCGTCGGTCACGTCGAGCAGCAGTTTTCCCCCTGCCGAATTGGTGCGTACGCGAACGCGACCGGCACGCGCATGCCGGATCACGTTGCTGATCGCCTCGCGCACGATCCGGTGCAGATGCAGGGCACGCGCGTTGTCGAGTTGCGGATCGGGCAAGTCGTCATTGATTTCCCAGACCAGATCGATGTTCGCTGCAGCGAGCCGCTGGGCAGTCTCGCCACGGATTTCGGCAAGTGTGTCGGACAGTGATCCGGGCGTGCCGCGTGAGCGGGTGACCACATCGCGCAGATCCTGCAGCACGGCGCGAGCGCGATCGGCCTGTTCGGGCGATTCGGCGGTATGGATCATGCCGAGCAGGCGTGCGCCGATGTCATCGTGCAGATCGCCATAGATGCGCTCGCGCTCGGTCAGGGTGGCCTGGGCGTGAACCAGCGATTCGCGCTCGGCGAGGCGGCTCGCCGCCACGCGACGCAAAGCCGCGCGCATGCGAAGAAGG
>CAYMHF010000012.1:55859-60029 GCA_964390215.1 uncultured Dokdonella sp.
GGGCCGGGGCGTTCACCCGCCTTTCGCCCGCGGCCGCGCGGGCGCCCCCCCCCTCGACGCGCGGCCGCGAGCTGGCGATGCAGCTTGCGCAACTGCGCGATCATGGCCAGCGCAAACAACGCACAAACCATGGCAAAAACGGCAACGGGCAGATTCATGCGCTGGGCGTCGGCGCCTCGATCAAGGCATCGGCCTTGTCGTTGTCACCGAGTTTGCGGTAGACCTCGACCAGCCGTTCGGCGGCCGCCCTGGTGCGCGAATGATCGGCACCGAAGATCTTCAGCAGGCGCGCATGCGCATCCTCAAGTTCGGCGCGTGCCTCGGCGGTGCGTCCCATGCGGCTCAGGCACCAGCCCTCATTGCTCATAAAAATCGCGGTCATCGCGTGATCTTCGCCAACGGTGGCCCGTGCGTGTTTCAACAACGAGGCAAACTCGGCCCGGGCGAGGTCGTAGCGTCCGGCCTTCATCAGCAACATGGCCAGGTTGTTGCGCGGCGCCAGCGTGGTCGGGTGCTCGACGCCGCCACGGGTCTGGATCTCGATGATGCGCCGATAGGCGGTCTCGGCCTCATCGATCTTGCCGCGCTCTTCAAGCAGATAGGCCAGTGTGTTCATCGAGGCCAGGGTTTGCGCGTAGTCGTCGCCGAACTGCGCTTCCATGCCCTTGAGCGATTCGCGGGTCAGCGCCTCGGCTTCATCGTATTGCTTGAGCGCCATGAGGATATTGGCAAGGGTCTGCATCGAGCTCAGCGTGCTGCTGTGGTTGTTGCCCAGCACTTCGCGTTGCAATCGCAGGGCTTCGGCGGCTTCGGTCTCGGCCTGCTCGTTGTCACCGCGTGCGGCCAGCACAAGGGCGAGCTTGTTGCGACTGGCCAGGGTCAGCGGCGAGCGTTCGCCGAGTTCTTCCATCCGCCCGGAGAGCACCGCGCGGGTCAATTGCTCCGACTCATCCAGCGCGCCGCGATCACGCAGCACGCCGGAAAGATTGCTGCGGGTGACTTCCAGCGTGCTGCGCAGATCCGCATCGGTTTTCAGGGCGAACGAATCAATATCGGCGGCGGCAGCAAGCACTCCGCGATACTTGGCTTCAGCGGCCTCCGGGCGACCGGCCTCATCATCGATGCGCGCAGCGGTCAGATCGATACTGAGGCGTTTGGCCAGTGGCGCATCCGGCCAGGCCTTGCGTGTTTCGGCCAGCGTCTCGATGGCCTTGTCGTATTCGCCAAGCTCGATGTAGAGCGTGGCGCGCTGATGGAGCAGATCCGCACGTTGCGACGCGGCCGAGCCGGTCTGCTCGCCGAGTTCCAGCGCACGTGTGTTGAGTGCCATGGCGGCGTCGTATTCGCCAAGCGCGCCGCGCGTGCGAGCGAGGGTGGTTGCCACCGCACGCTGCACCGTGGGCTTGCTGTCGAGGCGATTGAGGTCGCGCTCTGCCTGATCGACCACCTCATCGACCGTCAGCTTGCGGCCGGCAGCAAGTTCGGGATCCGCGGATGCCAGCATGCGTTCCAGGAATGCATTGACCGCGGCGGATTCCTGCGCACGCTGCTCAGCCTCGGCCCGCGCCGTCTGCTCGGCCAGCGCAAAGCGCAGTGAGATGATACTGGCTGCGGCCAGCACCAGCACCACGCTGGCCATGGCCGCCGTGAGCAGGCGATGACGGCGCACGAAGCGCGTCGCACGATAGATGCGGGTCAATGGCCGCGCCATGATCGGCCGATGGTCAATGATGCGCTGCAGGTCATCGGCCCAGTCGGCGGCGCTCGCGTAACGCTGCTCACGTTCGCTGGCCAGCGACTTCATGATCACCGTATCCAGATCTCCACGCGCCGCCGCGCTGATCGTCGCCAGGCGCGGCGGCGTGTCGTTGCGCAGGATGTCCAGCGCTTCGAAGATCGTCGAGGTATTCAGGCGCGGATGCGGCAAGCGCCCGCTGATCAGTTCGTAGGCGAGCACACCGAGCGAATAGACATCGCTGCGCGCGTCGATGCGCGTGCCGTCACCGAGCAATTGCTCCGGGCTCATGTAGGGCAAGGTGCCGAGCACCTGGCCATCCTGGGTCAGGCCGTTGGCGGCATCATCGCGCAATCGCGCAATGCCGAAATCGAGCACCTTGGGGTGGCCCTCCTCGTCAATGAGGATATTGCCGGGCTTGAGATCACGATGGATGACGCCCCGCTCATGTGCGAACTGCACCGCCCGTGCCACCTCGATCAACAGGCGCAAGCGCGCGACCGGATCGAGATTGTGCTGCTCGGCATGCTTGACCAGATCAACTCCGCGCACGTATTCGAGCGCCAGCCACGGCACATCCACATCGTCGATGCGCGATTCGCCCGCCGCGTAGAGCCGGGCAATGCCGGGGTGCTCGAGCTGGGCCAGCACCTCGATCTCGCGACGCATGCGTTCGATGACCGATGTCGACAGACCGCGCACGACCTTGAGCGCAACCTGGCGCTGAGGATGGATTTGCTGGGCCAGATAGACGCGACCCATGCCGCCTTCACCGAGCAGACCGAGAATCCGGTAAGGCCCGATCGAGAGATCCTCCTTGCCGACGGGCTCCTGTGCGTCCAGCCTTAGCGTGTCTGTTCCACTCTGCGTCACTGTGTTCTCCTGTGTGGCCTTCAAGCAGCACAAATCCCCATGGGTCGAGAATACTTGCAAACCCTGTGCCGCGGGATGCGCGCCGGCGCACGCAGATCTCGATCTTGACCGTGCTTGACGGCACCCGGGAAACCGCCGAACACGGTTGCATGGTCGCAAGTCCACGCAACTGGTTTTCCGGCGGGTGATCCAGGATCATCTGGCCTGCGCCCTGGCGCGACACCTGGGACTATCGTGCCGATGTCCTTAGCGCTGCGCCCTCTCCGGACCTGGCGTCTCGGCAAGAACCGGAGCGGTTCGGTGGCCCCTGGAACAAGGGCCCCGGGTCGGCAGACGACAACGGAACGCACGTTCTGCGGACAATCAGGAGACCCATCCACTTGAGTGGCGTTGTCGATGCGGCGACAGCGCCCGGGTCTTGATCGGCAGGTTGATGCGGAGTCGGTTCAGCCGATTTTCCCCGCGATCGCGGACTGGCCAGGGCTGATCTTGCACCCTCGCGTCATGTCAGCGGTTGCGCATCGGTCGCATGTTTCCAGCAAGGGGCGAAGCAGCCCGCTTCGCCCCTCTCCAGCGTGCGTATTCCGAATCAGCAAGGGTGCCTTACTGGAATCCATCCCTGAAGATGATGTCGGTAATCAGCAGGTTGCTGTCGGCTGCGGTGTTGTTGCCGGTGTTCGGATCGGATGCTGGCGCTTGCACGGTCGCCGTCACCGAGGTCCCGACCGAGGGCGGCAGCGTGCCGCCGATGTCGTTGACCTTGGCGGTCACGAGGAAGGTCAGGCTGCTGCCGTGCGGCATCGCCAGGGTCTGGTTGACGGCACCCGTGCCACTGACCGGACAGCTGGCACCAGCCGTTCCCGAGCAAGTCCAGTTGACGTTGATGAGGATGCCGGGAAGCGTCTGCACGATGCTGACTGCGGCGACGTCAATGATCGCGCTGGTGTTGGTGACAACGACCGTGTAGGTGGTCGTATCGCCCGGCGCAACCCAGCTGACCCCATCACTGTTGCTTGCCGTGATGTCGGCGAACAGATCATCGTTGACGATGAGTCCGGTTCCCTGTGCCTGGCTGACGCTGACACCCGCGGTTGCCGCGCCGAGATTGACGAAGAAATCCTCATCGCCTTCCGGCACGAGATCTCCGACCACGGCGACGCTGACTGTCTTGGTTTCGCTGGCGCTGCCGGTGAAGCTCAGCGTGCCGCTGTTGCTCGCGTAGTCGCCCGGTTGCGTGGCCGTGCCGTTGGCCGTGCTGAACGGCACCGTGAAGCCGCCCTGCACGGCGCCGGTCAGGCTTACCGTGAAGACGAAATTGGTCGTGCCGCTGTTGCCTTCGGCCTGGCTCACGTCGTTGATCGCGATCGAAGCACTGTCGTCGTTGCTGATCGTGCCGAGGCCGGAGTTGTCGCTGACGGTGACCGCCGCATTGCTTGGCGTGCCGAGGCCGACGGTGAAGGCCTCGTCCGGTTCGAGCACCGTGTCGCCGACTACGGCGACCGTGATGGTCTTGGTTTCGCTGGCGCTGCCGGTGAAGCTCAGCGTGCCGCTGTTGCTCGCGT
>CAYMHF010000012.1:60129-87710 GCA_964390215.1 uncultured Dokdonella sp.
GCTCACGTCGTTGATCGCGATCGAAGCACTGTCGTCGTTGCTGATCGTGCCGAGGGCGGAGCCATCCGCGATCGTCGCATTGGTCGGATTGGACAGGTTGACGGTGAAGGCCTCATCGGGCTCCAGCATGGTATCGCCGTTGATGACGACATTGACAATCGCCGTGGTTGATCCACCCGCAGTGAAATTGACCGTCTGGTTGGTGATGCCGACATAGTCGGAACCGGCCGTGGCCGTGCCATTGGCCGTATCCACGCGCACGCTGATCGCGTCCGCGTTGTGCGAGCGGGTGATCGTGAACTGCGCGTTGGTGGTGCCCGAGTTGCCCTCGCTCAGGGTCACGTCATCGATGCTGAGCGTCGCCGGGGCCTGCGGAAACTTGTAGCTGACGATGCGGCTGCGCCAGTTGAACGAACCATTGGCCGCCAGATACTGGCCGATGTACCAGAAAGTGCGATCGTCGCTTGGGTCGACCTGAATGGTCGAGTAGTCACCCCAGCGGGTCAACGTGCCCGTTTGCGATCCGCTGCCGGCGAATGCGGTGGCTTCGGCCTGCAGCGTACTGACCGGATCGCCGGCTTCGCGACCGACGACCGCGATGGACGGGAACACGCCGGCACCGGCATTGGCGATGCTGTAACCCATCATCATGTTGCCGTCCTGATCCATCGCGATCGATCCCATCCAGCGATCCCCGCTCGCGCCTGGGTTGTAGGTGCCGTTCTGGAACAAGACTGGCCGATTGGCAACGACGGGATCGGATGGATTGCCGAGTGGATTGCGAATCTCGTACCAGCGCAAGGCCGCGTTCTGCACTCCGGCACCATCCGGATCGACCGAATGGGTGACCATCATGCTTTCAACGCCGCCCCGATTGCGAAAGCCAAGGCGGTACATCAGCCGCGTTCCCAGCGTATCGAGCAGGGTCGTCGTACCGGGCTGGGCGACGCAAGCATTGCCGGCTCCATTGCAGGCGTTGGTCGTCGCACCGATCGGAACACTGACATATGACCCTGCCGCGCCGCCGAAGCCATCGGTCAGGGTAACCGTGCCGGCGACGAAGTTCGCCTTCAATTTCAGGTAGCGAAGATTATTGGTCGTCGATACCCGCATGAAGATGCCGCCCTGGCTGAGGTCGCTGGGCAGGGCTGTGCCATCCAGGTCGGCCGGCAGAAACGAGGCGCCGCCACCATAGAACGCAATTGGTGCGCACAGGGTTGTCGCGCTCGGATCGCCAGCCAGCATCTTGACGCGATCGGACACACACAACGCCGCACCGGTGTTGCTGCCGGCAGGCGAGCCACCGAACATGTTGTAGGAAGTGTAGTAACCATCCGGCCACACGCCGAGCTTGCCGTAGTCATTCAATCCGCTCGGCGAAGTCGCGCTGAACTGCACCGCGTAGCGGACGTAGCTGCCGGTCGGATCATTGCTCGTGGAGATCGCGAAGCACTGGTAATACGGTGCGGCCGCACTGCCGCTGCTGACCGCAAAGGCAAACTGGCTGAGAATCCAGCGATCCGCCAAGCGGTCGTACTGGAGAATCGGGTCGCCGCGATTGGTCGTGGCGCATTCGTTGGGCAAGCCGGTGAACAGGGTGTTGCCGTTGACCGGTGGCAGCAGCACGGTTCCGGTCTTGCTGAACACGGCATACTGCGAATTGACCCAGGCAACGATATGGTTCGGACCGACCGCGAGGGTCATGTCCGGCGGCGCGCCGGTCAGGGAAAAGCCGGTCAGTCCTGTGCCGGGACCTTCGAAACTCACCCCGGCCACCGCCGCCAGCGGCTTGGGCGCGAATGTCTGCAGGAGGGGCGGAACCGCAGGTTGCACGAATGGCGTATCGCTCGGCACCTCGTAGAGTTCATCGAGTTCAAACTCGAACAACTGACCGTTGCCTGGCGCAACTTCGGCCGGATGCAGGACCAGCTCGCTCAGCGGAGGCGACTCACCGTAGAAGACCGTCGCTGGCTTCATCGTTTGCTGGGCTTGCTCACTGGTGCCTTGCGCAAGCGCGGCACCTGACAGGATGGCGACATACAGCAGCACAGGCAGCGCTGCGCTCGACTTCATGCACATGAAATTCCCCTTTGGATGACGGCACGCTACTCCCGATTGGCACCCGCATCAACGGCTTGACAGTTGCCTCAATGGCTCGGAGAAAACAGCAGGATCGGCCAGATCCGTGTCAAGTTGAATTGATCGTCCTGCGATTGACCGTATGCCACCCAGGCAACGGTTTCCGAGCCCGCTGCGCTGATCCCTGCAACAACCGTCTCGGATCCCGGCATGAATTTATCCTTGCAGACGCGGATGCGAGTTATTATCATCCGTATCCTCAAGGAGACATTGAATGAAGCTGATTCTTGCCGGATGCCTCGCGATCGCTTGCCAGGGAGCCATGGCTGCCGATGTTCATGAAGTCACCCTGGTCATTCGGGATCACCGGTTCGAACCGGCGGAACTGATTGTCCCGGCTGGCCGCAAGATCAAGTTGACCGTGGTCAACAATGATGCGACGCCGGAGGAATTCGAGAGCTACGAACTCAATCGCGAAAAGGTGGTGACGGGAAACAGCCGTATCACCGTTTTCGTCGGCCCGCTCGATCCTGGCCGCTATCCGTTCTTTGGTGAGTTCCATATGGACACCGCCAAAGGCAGCTTGATTGCCGAATAGCGTAACCGACGCCGATGCTCGCAACGACCGTCCTCGTATTCCGCGAAGTGCTGGAAGCCGCGCTGATCATCAGTATTGTCTGCGCGGCGACGCGCGGACTTGCGCGACGCGGCTACTGGGTTTCATTCGGTGTCGCGCTTGGCATTGGCGGCGCGGTCGCGCTGGCATTCGGTGCCGACCGCGTGGCGGATTCGCTGGAAGGCGTGGGCCAGGAGATCATGAATGCGACGGTTCTTCTGGCTGCCGTGCTGATGCTCGCCTGGCACGCCATCTGGATGGCGCGTCACGGTCGCGCCATGGCCGAGGAAATGAAATCGGTCGGCGCCGCTGTGGTCGATGGTTCCCGGCCGCTGCGTGCCCTGATGCTCGTGGTCGCGCTCGCGGTGTTGCGCGAAGGCTCGGAAGTCGTCCTGTTCCTGTTCGGCATCGGTGCCGGCGGTTCCAGCGCCATGGCCATGCTGGCCGGTGGGGCGATCGGAGTACTCGCCGGGGCCACGGTCGGTGTTGTGCTCTATTTTGGACTGCTGCGCATCCCGATCCGGCATTTCTTCAATGCCACCAACTGGATGATCTTGCTGCTTGCCGCAGGTCTGGCATCCCAGGCGGCACATTTTCTGATCCAGGCCGACTGGCTGCCGGCACTCGGCCCACGTCTCTGGGACAGCTCCTGGCTGCTTTCCAACGAATCGTTGTTTGGCCAGACCCTGCGAACCCTGGTTGGCTATGACGCCAGGCCCACCGGCATGCAACTGCTGTTCTATTTCACAACCGCCATCCTTATCCTGACTGGAATGAAAACATGGGGACGCTCCACCGCAAAAGTTTCGCCCACACCACCCTGATTGCCGCCACGCTGGCCTTGTCAGGCCTGAGCCTGGCGACGACCGCACAAGCCGGCCCCGCCGGCAAGATCTATCAACCCCACGTCGACTATCGGGAACTCGAGTTCGAGTTTCGTGGCGGCTGGCAAGACTACAACGGCACCCAGGCAGGAGACGCGCAGCAGTTCGTGTTCGATGTCGGCTACGGCGTCACGTCGCGCTGGTTCAGCGAGTTGGCTGTGTTCTACAGCAAGGCACCCAATAGCGGCGGACAGATAGACGAGTTCAAGTCCGAGAATATCTTCCTGCTGACCGAACCGGGCGAGCATTGGCTTGATGTCGGATTCCTCGCCGAGCTGGTACGCAATCGCGCCGAAGGACTCAACGAAATCGAATTCGGCCCGCTGTTGCAAAAACAGGTCGGGCGCGAGCAGTTCAATCTGAACTTCGAATTCGCGCGCGAACTGGTTGATGGCGCGAAGACCCAGCTGGGCTATGCCTGGCAATGGAAGCATCGCGGCAATCCCGCGCTGGAATTCGGCCTGCAGGGCTTTGGCGGCCTCGGTGCGCTCGGCGATCTCGGCCGCGAGCACGAGTTGAAACTCGGCCCCGCCCTGTTCGGATCGGCGCGGCTGCCCTCTGGACAAAAGCTCAAGTATGACGGCGCGGTACTTTTCGGTACCACCAACAATACGCCCGACACCACGCTGCGCTTCCAGCTGGAATACGAGCTGGCGATGTGATCCGGCCCCTGTTTGCTGGCAACCTGGACTAGCTGATTCCACTTCCTGGATCAATCATGTCTGGGAGAATTACGCCGCAGGCTTGACGGGTTTCCAGGACTTACAAGCGTTCAATCGAATCGACCAGGAACAATTCGCAGGCGCCGGCCCCGGTGTCTTCGCGGGTCAGGGAACTGCGCCACTGGAAGCCGTCGCTGCGATGGGCCTCGACCAGTTGACCGCGCAGGCGCACGACCGCACCTTTGCGGATACGGGCGAGTTCACGGGCGACATTGTCGTCGGCGGGAATCATGTGCATGTTGGCGGCGGATCTTTCGATTTCGGCGAGCGGGATTGGTGGCGTGCCAGCCCAGCGATAGCTGAAAAAGCGCACCGACTGACTGATGTCGAGTTGCTCGATCACCGCCGTGTCGGACATGCGATTCCAGCCGACGGCAAGGTCGGTCGGCGACAGGCCGCTGCCGCCGTCAATCGAATAGTCCTCGCGTGAAAGCACACGCGCTTCGATGTCGTAATCGGCGAGCGGGGTCAGCTGGTAGTCGCCGTGCGTGATCGGCTTGCGACTGACAGGCTCGGTCTGGCGTGGTTCGTAGCCGACCAGCACGCCGGCGGCATGCTCGATCGGCCGATGCAGCCACCAGTTGCCGGCGCCGACCAACGACAGCACAACGAGAATCACGACGATGATGCGCTGGTTGATCATGTCGCAATGCGCTTGTGCAAGCGGCGCAGGAACACCTGCATCTCCCTGGCTGCCTGAGTGTCACCGCGTTCATGGGCAACGGCGATGCCCTGCTCCCAGGCGGCCTCGGCGCCGCAGCTGTCGCCACTGGCAGCAAGTGCCGATCCAAGCAGTTTCCAGGCCGCCGAATAGCGCGGATCAAACCCGGTGGCGGCACGAAACTCAGTGGCAGCCGCGCCAGCATCGCCTTCCGCCATCAGCGCAGTGCCGATCGAAAAGCGCAGCAGAGCGCCATCGCGCGGACCATTGATTTGCTTGCGCAATCGCGCCGAGAGGGAGGTTTCCATGCGCAAATGATCGCTTGTGGATCGGGCGTGGGCAACCGTGTCGCCGGAATCCGGAGCGACGAGAATCCCGCAGGAGCGTCTTCCGGCACGTGTTGCGCTTGCGGTTCCCCATTCCCGTTCAAAAGCCTCGCGCCTGAAGGCGCTCCTGCAGATTCAAGGGCCCACAGCGTCGCGAATCATGGATCAGGCTACGTTGGATTTCAGGATGCGGTGAATATCATGAGTAACGACGCCAAGATCGCGTGACGGCACGGCGAAGAACTCCGGCCTGTTGAGAGTGTGCTGCATGTCGGCGAGGCCTCCTTTCCAGTGCTCGCGCATGGCCGCCGCGCCGAATGCGTAATCCTTGTATTGCTCTTCGTGATGCTTGGCCTGGTAGATCAGATGGATGATGTTGAAGACGCGATCGCAAAGCCAGGGATTCAGCACTGCCTCCAGCTTGGCTGGCAGCTTGCCGCCGGGCAACGCGTCGATCAGCTGACCGAGTGCATTGCGCAGCTTCTGCTCACGGGCAACCGTATCGGTGCCGTAACGGGTGCGGCTGGAATACTGGATATCCTTTTGCCGTTCAAGCACATCCATGATCGACTTCGGACATTGCCCGCGCGCGCTCCACAAATCCACTTGCAACAGGAGGCTGTCTAGGCGCGGCGTGCTGGCGAGAACATAGTCGAGCGGCGTGTTCGAGACGATGCCGCCGTCCCACCATAACCCGCCATCGATCTCGATCGCCGGAAACGCGGGCGGCAGTGCCGCCGATGCCATGATGTGCTCGGCGCGCAAGGGCTCGATTGCCGAATCGAAATAGCGCACGTTGCCAGTGCTCACGTTCGCCGCACCAACGGACAGGCGCAGCTCGCCGTGATTGATTCGATCAAAGTCGATCAGTCGTTCCAGCGTCCGCCGCAGTGGGTCAGTGTCATAGAAACTGGTCGCCTGTGGGCTGCCGTCGGCCAGCAACAACGGCGATGTCGAACGCGGCGAAAAAAATCCACTTTGGCCAAACCCGAGGCTGCCGAGCGCACTTGTCGCTGCAAGTCCACTGCTCAACACATTGCTGGGCGGCAACCACGCCGCCCACAGGTTCAGCGCATCGAGCGGCCAGGCCATTGTCGCGCTGTGGCCGGTGATCTGATCCCAGAACGCGTGCAGTCGATCGACTCGATCGCACTCGGCGTTGCCGGCGATGATCGCCGCATTGATCGCACCGATCGAGGTTCCGGCAAACCAGTGTGGGCGGATGCCGGCATCGTGCAAGGCCTCGTAGACCCCGCATTGATAGGCGCCAAGCGCGCCACCGCCTTGCAATACCAGGGCGACCCGCTCGAATCCGCCAGTCAGTTCGACTGCCGATTTGCGGTTCGCCGGGCGCTTGCCGGTTCCCGCCTTGTGCGTTGCGCTCACTGCATATGCCAACCGTGACTGACCGTGATGCTTTGTCCGGTCAGTGCATTGGTTTCAAATGCGGCGAGGAACAGGGCCAGATTGGCGACATCGTCGACCGTTGTGAATTCGGCGTCGACAGTGTCTTTGAGCATGATGTTCTTGATCACATCGGCCTCGCTGATGCCAAACTCCCTGGCCTGCTCGGGGATCTGCTTCTCGACCAGCGGCGTGCGCACGAATCCCGGACAGATCACATTGGCGCGCACCCCCTTGGGGCCGCCTTCCTTGGCCAGCACGCGAGCCAGGCCGAGCAGGCCGTGCTTGGCGGCGCAATACGGTGCCTTGAGTTTCGAGGCCTCGTGCGAATGCACCGAACCCATGAAGATCACCGCACCGCCATTGCCGCGCTGGTACATGTCCTTGATGCAGGCGCGCGTGGTCAGAAAGGCGCCGTCGAGATGAATTGCCAGCATCTTTTTCCATTCGGCGAGGGTGAATTCCTCGATTGGCTTGACGATCTGGATGCCGGCATTCGAGATCAGGATGTCAACCTTGCCAAGTTGCTTGATCGTTTCGGCAACACCGGCGTCGACTTCGGCCTCGTCGGTAACGTTCATCTGCACCCCAATCGCCTTGCCGCCCGCATTCACAATTTCCTTTGCCGTGGCTTGCGCACCGTCGAGATTGAGATCGGCGATTGCGATCGCCGCACCATTCTTCGCGTAAACCTCGGCGATGCGCTTGCCGATGCCGCTGGCGGCGCCGGTGATCAGGGCGACCTTGCCTTCAAGTTGCATGGAGTACTCCTCGATGATGGATGGATCTTGTTTGCCGATGGCGCTGGCGAATCTTGCGCGGAATCGTCAGGCGCGCTTTGAGCGCCGATCAGCGCCGATGGTTCCAGGCGCGAGATTCAGGCGTTCGCAGCCATTCATCGAAGCACGCGCAGCGACCGGCGTCGATTGTCCGAAAGTACGATCAATCCTCGCGGCCGACCGTTTTCGGATCGACGCCGAGATCCTTGAGCTTGCGATATAGATGCGTGCGCTCCATGCCGACCATCTTGGCCAACTTGCCGACACTGCCACCGGCCTCGTTGAGCTGATGCAGCAGGTAGGCGCGCTCGAACTGCTCGCGCGCCTCGCGCAGCGGCTGGCTGAAATCGATGCCGAGCGCGGCATTCTGCAGCGGCGGGCCAGAAGCCGTTGCGGCCGCCGCTCCAAGAGCAAGTTCCACTTCTCCAATCGTGACTTCGGGAGCCGTGCCGAGGATAAGCAGGCGCTGAACCAGGTTGCGCAGCTCGCGCAGGTTGCCGGGCCACGGATAGTTGCGCAGGCGGTTCTGCACCGCGATCGGAAACTGGCGGTACGGCAACTTGTCGCGATTGGCGAAGAAATCCGCAAAGAAGCGCAGCAGCTCGGGGATGTCCTCAATGCGCTCGCGCAATGCCGGCACCTGCAGTGGCACGACATTGAGCTGGTAGTAGAGCTCCTCGCGAAACTTGCCGGCCTGCACGGCCGCGTCGAGATCCTGCGAGGTCGCCGCGATCACGCGCAAGTCGATCGGCACGGCATCCGGCGCGCCACAACGGATCAGACTGCGCCGTGCAAACGCGCTGGACAGGCGCAACTGCAACTCGGGGTCGAGATCCGCGACCTCGTCCAGATAGAGTGTGCCGCCATTGGCCTGTTCGATCAGGCCGTACTGGATCGTGCCGTTGTCGTCGCTGCCGAACAGGGAGCGTGCGGCGTGATCACGCGCAATCGAACCCGGCGCAACCGTCACGAACGGCCCCTTTCCGCGCGCGCTTTTCTCGTGCAGCCAGCGCGCCAGTGCTTCCTTGTCTGTACCACGCTCGCCGCGCACCAGGATCCAGGCATCGTGTGCGGACAATCGATCCATCTGCGCCTTGAGCGACTGCATCGCTCGGCTGGTCATGACCGGATCAAGCGGCATGACCAGTTGGCTGCGCAGGCCCTCGTTCTCGCGGCGCAGACGACTTGCTTCGAGGGCGCGCTCGACGGTGAGCAGCAGCTTGGCCAGGGACAACGGCTTCTCGACGAAATCATAGGCGCCCAGGCGGGTCGCCTCGATTGCCGTCTCGATCGTGCCATGGCCACTCATCATGATGATCGGACATGGCAGGCCGCCGCGCTCGTTCCATTCGCGCAACAGGCTGATGCCATCCAGGTCAGGCATCCAGACATCGAGCAGAACGACATCGGGGCGCTCGCCACGACGCGCCTCACGCGCCGCCGCGGCCGACTCCGCAACACTCACCGCGTAGCCTTCGTCCTCGAGGATTTCCTTGACTGTACTGCGGATGTCGGGCTCGTCATCGACGATGAGGATTCGTGCCGAAGGCATGGGCGGCTCGTTGCGAAAAAGAGACAGAAGCATAGCGCATGGCGCGGAGCATGCCTGCAAGCGATTGCTGTCAATTCGGGCTGGAATCGACTGAAACCCTGGCGTAAGGCCAGTAATTCGCTGGATACAGGGCAGCGGGCCGGCTTGGCTGTGGCGGCGTCAGGCCGCGTCGGCGCTGAATCCAGGTGTCCGCGGGTTCGATCAGCAGCCACGACGAGCGGAACGGCTGCACGAGTTCGGCATAGCGCAGATCGGCCGAGGTCAGGCGATCGACGTAGTGGATGACGCGTCCGTGCGCATGCGTGGCCGACCATTGGTCGAGGTCGCCACCCTCAACGACATCAAGCGCTTGCCGCAGGCGCCCGAGATAGTGGAACTGATTCTCATAGACCTGGAAGTGCGCGACCGGAATCCCATCCCGCTGCAGGATCGCGATGCGTTCGGCAGCCGGCCGAAGATCAAACTGCACCCAGAAGGTCTGCGCGAACAGCACATAAGCAAGACTGACCGCCGCGATGCCGATGGCGCTGACATGGCGCAGCGCGCGGACATCATCACGCGGCGTCAGCAGCAGCAGCACGCCGAGCGAGACCACGGCAACGACGAACCATGGACTCGCCATCGAAATATCGACCAGGGCGGGATAGTCGATGCGACCATCGGCAACCCATCGCGGCAACATCAGCAAGGCCGCAGCGGCGACGAACAGGCCGAGCGCCAGCAGCCACGGAGCACTGACTGCGGGTGCCGGGCGTCGGCTTCGCGACAGCTGCGCAAATCCTGCGCCAAGCAGGATGGCGATACCGGCCAGCTCGGGCACGAGGTAGTAGGTCTGTTTGCCGCTGACCAGCGAGAACGCCAGCAGCACCGGAATCAACCAGCAGGCAATCAAGCGCAATCCAGGCTGGCGGGCGCGCGAGAATGCGGCCAGCGCGGCCTGCCAGGCACGCGGCCACAACAGCCAAGGCAGCAGCAGGGCCGGCAGCATGGAGCCATACCACCACCACGGCCGCGCATGATCGAAGCTGTCGACGACGCGCCCGGCAGTCTGCATGAAGAACAGCTCGTTGCGATAAACCTCGCCGCCGGCCAGGCCGGCCGGAATCGCCCAGGCCACCAGGGCGGCACACCCCGCCAGCAGGGCCAGCCCGCCACCGGCATACCAACGCGTCCGCGAGCGACGTGCCCATGGGTGCCAAAGCGGGCCGAGCAGATACGGAAACGCGATGTGCAACAACATGACCGGGCCCTTGCTGAGCAGGCCGGCGCCGACCGCGATGGCAAACCACGCAAACAGCGGGCGGCGTTCGAGATCGCGCCCGGCCAGCGCGTTGAGCGCACCCAGCACACACAGGCTCAGCAGCATCTCGTACATGATTTGCAGACTGAACAAAAACGCATAGCTGAAAGCTGCAAGCAGCCATGGCGTCAGCCGACTGACCATCGGCGCATCACCAAACAGCACACGCGCCAGGCGTTGCGCCTGCAGCAGGATACCGAGGCCGATCAGCACCTCGAGCAGTCGCGGCCAAACATCGCCGACACCGCCGACCAGCCAGCCGGCATGGATCAGCCAGAACAGCAGCGGCACCTTGTGGCTATAGGGCGCTCCGTTCGCATGGGGAACCAGGAACTGTCCACTGTTCCACATCTCCCAGGCGACGCCAAGCGTGCGCGTCGAGTACAACGGCATGAAACCGGTCTGGAAGATCGCGATCAGTGCGGCAGCCAGCCACAACGGAATCCACGCCTGGGTGGCGAAGCGCGAGGAACCGTTCATTGATGTCTCTCCTGGCTACTCGTCATCGGCCTGCCCGGAGTTTTCCGACGGCGCATCCGGAACCATGCCCCCACGGCAGGCTGGCATCACCGCATCGGATCGGAACATCAGCCATTCGCGGCGATTGGCGTGACCGACGACGATGGCCTTGTCGCGATCGATGCACGGTGCCATGACCCGATCGAGGATGAATATCCAGCGCATGTCCGGTTTCGCCTCCTGCCAGCGGATCGCATCGGCGAGCTGGCGACTCTTGGGTTTCTTGAAACCGAATTCGGTGACCTTGCGGTCGGCCAGCAGCAGGTTCTGCTCCTTCCAGCCGACCAGGCCGATTTCGGCCTCGGGCCCGGCCAGTTCGCCGGCATTGCGCATGATCTTCGCCGCCGATGTCGAATCGTTCAGCACGGGATAGGCCCAGAATCCCCACACCAGCCACATGCCGGCGAGCGCCATGCCAAGACCGAGCGCACTGCGCTGAATGCGAAACAGGAGCAGGGCGAGCGCCGCGATCACGCCGATGCCGATCAGCAGCGCCCACAGACCTGCGCCGCCGTTACCCAGCCCGCGCTCGACGACCAGCGTCTGCGCGGGGGGAATCCATCCATTCCATGCGCCGATCCCGATGCCGAGAAAAGCCGCTGCAAGCACGCCAGTCAAGCCGAACAATGCACGACGCAACCAGATACGCTCGAGCAGTTCATCGACAAACGGCGCCGTCACCAACGCAACCCAAGGCAAGGCCGGCATGATGTAGACATCGCGTTTTCCACTCGGCAGCGAAAAGAACACGATGATCAGGGCAACCCAGCCGAGCGGCAGCAGATAGCGCGCATCACGCGCCTTGAGTCGTTCGATCCAGCGCGGCACGACACCGATCATTGCAATGCTCAGTGGCAGCCACGCATAGGCGATGACCTCGGCGAAATACCACCAGGGCTGATGGTGGTCCCACGATTCCGCATAACGCGCGGCGGTCTGGCGGAACAGGATGTCATCCAGATAAGCCCGATATTCCGGCGCGCCACTGGCACTCACGATCAGCGCCATGGGCACGATCCACAAGGCAATCGCGGCGAGGAAAGCCAGTGCCCCGCCAAACCAGCGCAGGAATCCGCCACGGAATTCGGCGAGGTGTGGCCAATGCTGCCAACGCGCGAATGCAAACGGCAGGATCATCAGCAGGGCCAGCACGCCGACGCCCTTGGTGATCACACCGAGTCCGGCGGCAAGGCAGCCAAGCCAGTACGCACGCCAGTTCGGGCCGAGCAGGAAATGCCGCAGCAGGCCGTAATTGGCCAGGGTGATGAAAAATGTCACCAGCGGATCGATCTGCGCGCGCTTGGACTGGTAGGCAAACTGGAACGTCGACAGAACCAGGATCGCGGCCCACAGGCCGATACGATGACTCCATTGGCGGCGTCCAAAATCGTAAGTCAGCCACAGTGTGCCGAGCGCGGCGAGCAGGGAAGGCAGCAGGAACGCAATGCGCCAGTTGCGAGTCAATTCGTAGGCGGCCGCCTGCAAGGCCATGAACATCGGCGGCTTGTCCGAATACAACTCGGTGCCGCGATGCGTAATCAGCCATTCGCCGCTTTCGACCATGTGCCTGGCGGCCAGGGCAAAGCGCGGCTCGTCGGCCGGCCACGGATCGCGCAGGCCGATGCCGGCGCCGAGCACGATCAGGGCGATCAGCATGAACAACCAGAATTCGCGACGTTCGCGCGGGGTGCTTGAAACTCGGCCGGAATTCTCGAATATCACGCAGGACTCTCGCTCGGGGACACAGCAGGCAATAGCTCAGGATAGCCCACCGCTTGTCGAAAATTGATCGACTGGATGATTGCAATGCGCGCCGTGGTCAGCTCGCGGTGGCGGACTTGCCCTCGGCACCGAGCGGAAGACGCAGGGTGAACGAGGCGCCGCCGCCCTCGCGTTGTGCGGCACGCACGCTGCCGCCGTGCTCCTCGGCGATCTTCTTGACCACGGCCAGACCGAGCCCGGTGCCGCGCGCCTTGCTCGATGTGTAGGGCTCGAACCAGCGCTCGCCGAAGCCCTCGGGAAGACCGGGGCCGTTGTCGCTGACGACAATGTCGACCCAGGCGTTGTCGCCTTCGTGAACGATGTCGGTGCCGACCACGATTTGTGGCTTGCGCTGGTCACCGATCGCCTCAAGCGCATTCTTGAGCAGGTTGTGCATGGCCTGGCGCAGGCGCACCGCGTCGACCTTGATCATCGGTTCGCCATCGACAAACTGCCGACTCAGACTCAGGCGCTGATCGCTGCCATACAGGTCGAGCACCTCGGCGATCAGGGCATGCAGGGCGACCGGTCGCGTGGTCAGTTGCGGCGGTCGCGCATAGTCGCCGAAGGCGTTGACCATGGTCTTCAGCGCCTCGACCTGGCTGACAATCGTGTGCGTGGCGCGATCGAGCAGTTCGCTGTCGTCGGCGGGCAGACGGCCGATGAAGCGCCGACGCAGACGTTCTGCGGCGAGCTGGATCGGGGTCAGCGGATTCTTCACCTCATGGGCGAGACGCCGCGCGACTTCGCCCCAGGCGGCATCGCGCTGGGCGCTGTTGAGCACAGTCAGATCATCGAACACGGCAACGAATCCGCCATCGCCGGGCAGCGCCGCACCGCGCAGCATGAGCACGCGTCGGCCACTGATTGATTCGACGACGATCTCCTCGCGCCACTCGCGCAATCCCTCGCGCATGTGCCGCGCCAGCGGATCGGCGATGCTGGCCAGTTCGGGGTGATCGCGCTTGATCTCGGCGAGCGTGTGCCCGCCGTAGTGGCTGATCGAGACGCCAAGGATGGCCTCACCCGCCCGATTCGCCACGCGCAGCACGCCGGCATGGTCGAAGCCGAGCACGCCAGCCGACAGGCGCTCGAGCACGGCGCCAAGCCAGACTCGCTGGGTGTCGATTTCCTGTGCACTGCGCTGTGCACGCATGCCGGCCAGTTCGAGCTCACGGCTCATCTGGTTGAACGAATTGACGAGCTGGCCGAGTTCGTCGTTGCTGGCGACCGGCAACGGCGCCTCGAATCGGCCGGCGCCGATTGCGCGCGTGGCATGGATCAGGCGGCCAACCGGGGCAAGCAGGCGCCGCGACACGCCAAATGCGGCGAGCACGGCGAACAGTACTGACAGAGTCAACACGAAGCTCAGAATCAGGCCGAAGGTCAGCTTGAGTGAGCCACGCAGATATTTCAGGCGCTGAAAATCGAAACTCGCCTTCTCGATGCTTGCAGTCAATGGTTGCAGGCGTTCCGGCAGCGGAAACAAGCCTTGCAGCAGGCGCGGCTTGCCGCCACCGGAGCTCGAACCGATTGGCATGACGACGCGAATCAGCAGCAGATCACCCAGTGGCTCGGCCGCGGCAAAGCGATCTTCGCCGCTGACTCGCATCAGGGTCGTCGCGTCGGGAAACGAGGGTTCGAGATAGCGCGGATCGGAACTGGCGAGGGCGAGCACGCGCCGATCGGCATCAAACACGCTGAGCTGGGTCGCGCCGAGCGGTTCGATTTCACGATCAAGGCTTGCCTGCAGGTTGCGGTCGAACACACTGGCCAGTTCGTCGGCCAGTTCGGCGGTTCCGCTTTCGGCCTTGCGCAGATGTTCGTCGACAACGATGCGGCCCACTTCGAGCGCGTCATCAAGCGCACGCTCGAGGCTGACATCGAACCAGCTGTCGACCGTGGCATTGATGAAGCGCAGGGCAAATCCGTAGACGACAACCACCGGCGGCACCGCGAGCAGAACCAGGGTCAGCAGCAGGCGGCGGCTCAGCCGCGCACCGGGCGCCTCGCGACCAAGATCCCGACGCAACGACCACAGACGTCGACCGATCAACACGATCATCACGAGCAGGGCGAGTACGGCCGCGCCGAGCACCCAGCGATAGGCGTCGACGAAGGCACCGCCGCCGCCCGCCGCCTGTTCGGCCAGCTTCAACGAAGCCATGAGCAGGGCGAGTACGGCGAGCGTCGGCAGGACGCGCCGCCCGATCAGGTTCAACCAGCCGCGACGGTCCACGCAAACTCCGGAGCAGAAAGGCGCCAGGCCGGTTCGAGCATGGCCGGCAGGCGCAGGGCACCCGGCAAGGCCGAATGATCGAGTTGCACATCGAGTTGCAGCCGCGTGCCGGCCGCAAGCCCGGCGAAGTTCGCTGGCAAGGGAAGACGCAGCGCCGCGAGCGCATCGGTCAGATAACCCGATGCGGCAAAGCTGCGCACCGAATCCGCACCGGAATCGCGAAGCTGATAGCGACGGGTCAGCGGGAAATAGCGCAGCTCGACCTGGCGCCGGTTCCGCAGCGTGCCACTGGCACCCTGTGCGCGCAGTCGGAATTCGAGCGTGACTGGAATGCCATGCTCGAGCGCATCGTTGATCGGCCCGCTCAAGCGGCAATCGAGATTGACTTCAAGACGCATGCCGTCGACGCCCGAGACAAGTTGGGCCTCACGCACCAGCAGGCTGCCCGGCGCCTGCTCGCGCAGCGCATCGCAGCCGCCGAGCAGGCCGGCCAAGGTCACGCTAAATGCGATTTTTTTCCACAAGCGCATAATAAAACCCATCCATCCCCTTGTTGCCCGGCAGGTTCTGTCGGCCGCTGCCAGCGGCCCGTCCGTGGCGCTCGGCCACGGCCAGGGCACGCGCATCGGCATGCGCATCGAGCAAGGCGGCAACCACCGCTTCGTTCTCCGCGCGAAAAATCGAACAGGTCGAATAAAGCAGCTTGCCGCCGGGCGCGAGCATAGGCCACAGCGCCGCTGCGAGTCTTGCCTGGATTGCCGCTAGCGGTGCAATGTCGGCGGCGCGACGATGCAGCTTGATATCGGGCTGGCGGCGGATGATGCCACTGGCCGAGCACGGCGCATCAAGCAGGATGCGATCGAATGGCTTGCCATCCCACCAGCTCGGCGCTCGCGAAGCGTCGCCGTGCACTACATTCGCGCTCAAACCCAGACGGGCGAGGTTTTCGCGCAGACGCGGCAGGCGTGCGCCATCCGCATCGAGGGCGGTCAATTCCACGTCGGCGCGTTCGAGAATATGCGCAGCCTTGCCACCCGGTGCCGCGCAGGCATCGAGCACGCGCTGACCATCGGCAACATCGAGCAGGTCGGCCACCTGCTGGGCGGCACCGTCCTGCACCGAGAAGCAACCTTCGGCAAATCCCGGCAGACGGCTGACATCGGCGCTTTCCGCCAGCACCAGGCCATCGACAAGGTGAGCCGGCGCCTGCGCGACAATTCCCGCAGCAACCAGGCGATCAAGCAGGTCTTCGCGCGAACTGCGGCGGCGGTTGACGCGCAGGGTCAGCGGCGCTTCGCAATTGTTGGCGGCGAGAATCGCCTCGGCATCACGTGGCCAGTCGCTGGTTATGCGCTCGATCAGCCAGCGCGGATGCGCATGGCGGCTGACTGCATCGCGATCGGCCTCGGCCAGCAAGCTGCCACGCTCGCGCAGGTAACGGCGCAGCACGGCATTGAGCAGGCCGGCATGCCGCGGCTGGCCGAGCAGGCGCGCAGCATCGACGCAGGCGGCAACCACGGCATATTCGGGCATCGTCATGATTTCGATCTGCACCAGGCCGATCACCAGCAGGGCATGAATTTCACGCGCCTTGACCGGCAATGCGCGTTCGAGCAGGCGGGAAAGAACCGCATCGAAGCGCAGCCACCAGCGCGAGGCCGAAAAGAGCGTTGCCGACAACAATGCACGATCGCGCGGATCCGCGTTGCGCGCCGCGCGCGCATCGAAAGCCGAGCGCAGGGACACGCCGTCGAACACGACGCGACCAAGAATGCGTGCCGCATCGGCACGGATCGCGGCGCCGGCGTTGTCCGCCCGGCTGTTCACGCCAGGCGAGCCGACAGGCCTTCGGCCAGGGCGGCGCGCGCATTCAGCCAGTCGCGCACCGGCATGCGCCGTCCGCCATCGCGCTGGATTTCGAGAATCCGCAAGACGCCCTTGGCACAGGCAACATCAAGGCCCTGCGCCCCGCCGCCAACGATGCTGCCGGGCGGCTCGGCGGAAGCCGAATCGAGCGCCTGTGCCGACCAGATACGCAGGCGTTCGCCAGCCAGCTCGGTTTCCGCCACCGGCCATGGATCGAATGCGCGAACCTTGCGTGCCAGCTCGGTCGCCGAGGTGTTCCAGTCCAGACGCGCCTCGGCCTTGTCGAGCTTGTGCGCATATTCGATCCCTGCGGCTGATTGCGCCACCGGCTCAGGCAGGTGGCCTGCGGCGAGGCGCGACAGGCCTTCGGCAAGCAGGTCGGCTCCAAGCATCGAAAGCCGGTCATGCAGACTGCCGCCGGTTTCGTCGTCGGCAATCGGCGTGCGCCGTTCAAGCAGAACCGGGCCGGTATCCAGGCCCGCCTCCATCTGCATCAGGGCAACGCCCGATTCCGGATCACCTGCCAGAATCGCACGCTGGATCGGTGCGGCGCCGCGCCAGCGCGGCAGCAGCGAGGCATGCACGTTCCAGCAACCGTAACGCGGAATCGCGAGCAGCTTGCGCGGCAGAATGAGGCCGTAAGCGACCACGATCATGAGATCCGGCGTGAAAGCGGCCAGCTCTGCGCGCGCGTCGGGACTGCGCATGGATTCGGGTTGCCTGACTTCGATCCCCGCCGCGAGAGCGGCCCGCTTGACCGGACCTGGACTCCGTTTGCGGCCACGCCCGGCGGGGCGATCAGGCTGGCAATACACCGCCACGACATCGCAATCGGATCGCATGCAGGCATGCAGTGCCGGCACGGCGAATTCCGGCGTTCCCGCGAACACCAGGCGCAGACGTGCGGCCATCGATCAGGCGCTTGCGCTGACGGGTTCGGCGTGACGACGCTGCTTTTCGAGCTTCTTGCGCACCATGTCGCGCTTGAGCGGTGACAGGTAGTCGACAAACAACTTGCCGACCAGATGATCCATCTCATGCTGGATGCAGACCGCGAGCAAGCCTTCGGCCTCAAGCTCGATCGGCTTGCCATCAACGCCCTGGGCGGCGATGCGAATGCGCGCGGATCGTTCGACGTCGGCAAAGATTCCGGGAACGGAAAGACAGCCCTCCTGGCAGGTTTCGGCACCTTCCTGTTCGAGGATGCGCGGATTGACGATGATCAACGGCGCGTTCTTTTCCTCGGAAACGTCGAGCACAAGCATCTGGATGTGCCGATCAACCTGGGAGGCGGCCAGACCGACGCCCGGCGCGGCGTACATGGTTTCGAGCATGTCCTCGGCGAGCGTCTTCAGGGCCCGGTCGAACGTGCTGACCGGCTGCGCCCTGGTACGCAGGCGCGGGTCGGGGAATTCGAGGATGGTGAGCAGGCTCATGGTGCGGAATCCGGATGTTCGGGGCTTGCACGGTGTCGTTGCCGGCAAATCTGGGGGCAATCGCTGCACGGTCAAGCCGTTCTGGTCGGCAAAAGTCTACGCGGTTCGGTCTTCGCAGGCGATTGGCCACCCCGATTTTGAGCCAGGCTTGGCCTCGAGTCGGGACAAGCCGCCGGCTCGATCTGCCGGATTTGGCGCTCACCGCCCGATCGGGCACCCTGACCGCGGTTTGCGACGAGGTTCAGGTTTCCGGCGAGCAGTCGTTTGCTCGACCGAAAGTTTGCTATACACTCGCAAAGCCGTAGGGGAATCAGGTAATTGGCAGCCATGCTTAAAAAACTACTTTCGATTTCAGCCGGACTTCTGCTCACGGTTTCCGTGTTTGCCGCACAGCAGTGGGCCGAAAACGCACCGCACGTCTATATCGTCAAGAAGGGCGATACGCTGTGGAGCATTTCCGCGAAGTTCCTGATCAAGCCGTGGCACTGGCCGGAAATCTGGCAACTGAACGGCAAGGTGCGCAATCCGCATCTCATTTATCCCGGCGACGAGCTGGTCCTGTCCGATGGCAGCGTCAGCCATGGCGAAGGTTCGGTCGGGCCGCATATCCGCGAAACCTCGCTCGACAGTGCGGTCAAGCCGATCCCCCTTTCAGCCGTCAAGCAGTTCCTCAAGAACTCGCGCGTGGTCGATGAGGATGCGATCCGCGATGCGCCGCACATCGTCGCCGTCGAGGAAAACCGCCTGCGCGGAACCTCGGGGCAACTGGTCTATATCCGCGGCCTCAATGCCAATGTAGGCGATCAGTTCGCGATCGTACGCCCGATGGGCCGCTACTACGACATGCCGCCGAAGAAGGAGGGTCAGGTTCGCGAAACCTACCGCCAGGAGCGCGATGGTCGTGATGGCCGCAAGAGCCTGCTCTGGCGGCATGGCCCGATGGAGTGGAGTTTCAAGGGGCGCGTGCGTTTCCTCGGTTACGAAGTCCTCGAATTCGGCACCGTGCAGGTGACCCGAGTCGGCAATCCCAGCTCGGCCCTGGTGACCTATTCGGATTTCGAGGTGCGCGAAGGCGATTACATCCTGCCGCTCGATCCGAAGCCCTACGACGATCAGTTCGTGCCGCACCCACCCGCACAGGCACCCGACAACATGCGCGTCATCGCGTTCACCGACGCCTTGAATGCAGTCGGCCCGTTGCAAGTGGTCGCCCTGTCGCGCGGTGCCGAAGATGGTATCGACAACGGCACGACCTATTCGATCTACAGCGATGGCGAGGTGGTGCACGACGCCACCGACTACCCCCAGGGCAAGTCACGGGCATTCTTCCATCCGCGCGATTCCAAGGTGCAGTTGCCACCTGAGTTCATCGGCCATGTCATGGTCTTCCGTACCTTCAAGCGGGTCAGCTATGGGCTCGTGATGGACAGCGTGCGGCCGGTGCATGTCGGTGATTTCATGCACGATCCCGATACGACTCCCTGAGCTTCAAGCCTCATGCAAGCAAGAACGGCGCGGTGGATGACACCGCGCCGTTCTTGCTTGCGGGTGTTGCTGGCGCCCAGTCGGAGGTGAATCGGTGGAACTGCGAATCCGCCTGGCCGATCCATCCGCCGCCGGATCTTGATCCTCGACACCGCGATGGGCCTGCATCACGTCATTGTCCGATTCAAACGGATAATTCCTCCGTCCCCTTTTTTGGTGCAGTCCGACAGGCTGATAGACTCCGCTCGCGTCCCATTCATGGAAGCCCCAGACCGCCATGGAAGCCTGGCTGATTCTCCTGCGCACACCCGGCCTCGGCCCGGCCGCGCTGCGCAAACTCGTCGCCGAACGCGGTAACGCGACACAAGCACTGCTGTACCTGCGCAGCGGCAAGACCGGACCGGATCTCGGCGCGGAAACGCGGCGCTGGCTTGATGCGCCCGAGCAAGCGCAGATCGAATCCGATCTGGCCTGGCTGTCCGCAGCTCACCACTATTTGCTCGGCTGGGATGATCCCGACTATCCCTCGCTGTTGCGCGAGATCCCGGGCGCCCCGGCCGCACTGTTCGTCGCCGGCGATCCCGCCCTCTTGTGGATGCCGCAGGTCGCCATCGTCGGCAGCCGCAGCGCCAGTGAAGGCGGCCTTGCAATCACACGCCGCTTCGCCCGCGCCCTGGCCGGTGCCGGTTTTGCGATCACCAGCGGCATGGCCGATGGCATCGATGCCGCCGCGCATCGTTCGGCACTCGATGCGCAGGGCCGTACGCTTGCCGTCCTCGGCACCGGCCCCGACCTCGTCTATCCACGCAAGCATCGCGGGCTTGCCGCCGAGATCGCCGCCAGCGGCGCCCTGATCAGCGAGTTCCCGCCGGGCACGCCGGGCAAGGCCGAACATTTTCCGCGGCGCAATCGCATCATCTCGGGGCTGGCGCTCGGTACCCTGGTGGTCGAGGCCAGCCTCAAGTCGGGCTCGTTGATCACCGCCCGCTACGCCACTGAGCAGGGCCGTGAAGTCTTTGCCATCCCGGGCTCGATCAACAGCCCGCTGGCGCGCGGCTGCCATCAATTGATCCGCGATGGGGCGCGACTGACCGAAACTGTCGATGAAATCATCGATGAATTGTCCGGACTGGCCGCCGCGCTCGGCGATAGGCTGCGTGCGCGCCTGCAAACCGGGCCGAATCCCGGGCCGGATTGGCCACCGCCGGCGCCGGAATCCTGCCGGCAACACGACGCCGACTATCTGCGCCTGCTCGACGCACTTGGCCATGAGGAGGCTGATCTCGACACCCTGGCCGAACGCACCGGCCTCAATGCGGCCGCCCTGTCTTCGATGATGTTGCTGCTGGAACTCGAGGGCGAGGTGGTCGGCGCACGCGGCGGTCGATATGCACGCAAGATCCAATCCTGAATGATCCCGCTGACCTGTCATTGCGGATTCGATTGGGTATAGTGCGCCGCGCCGGGCTTGACAGTCCGCAAACGCGTGTGTCCTTCTGAATGGGCATTCGCGTCAATCAACCGACCATCCTGTCCAGGCTGCGCCTGCGCGCAGCATCGAAATCCGGCGGCAAGGACCGCAACATGGCCAAAAACCTGCTCATCGTCGAATCGCCCGCCAAGGCCAAGACGATCAACAAATACCTCGGCAAGGACTTCCAGGTCCTCGCCTCGTACGGCCATGTGCGCGATCTCGTGCCGAAAGAGGGCGCAGTCGACCCCGATCGCGACTTCGCGATGAACTACGAGTTGATCGAGAAGAACAGCAAGCACGTCGATGCCATCGTCAAGGCAATCAAGCAAGCCGATTCGCTGTATCTGGCGACCGATCTGGATCGCGAAGGCGAGGCGATTTCCTGGCATATCGCCGAGATCCTGCGCGAGAAGAAGCTGCTCAAGGACAAGACCGTGCACCGCGTCGTGTTCTCCGAAATCACCCCGCGCGCAATCAAGGAAGCCGTGGCCAACCCACGTCCGCTCTCGATGGAATTGGTCAACGCCCAGCAGGCCCGGCGCGCACTTGACTATCTGGTCGGCTTCAATCTGTCGCCGGTGCTCTGGCGCAAGGTGCAGCGGGGTCTCTCGGCCGGTCGCGTGCAATCACCGGCCTTGCGCATGATCGTCGAGCGCGAGGAAGAGATCGAAGCCTTCATTCCACGCGAATACTGGTCCGTCGAGGCCGATCTGGCCCATCCCGACCAGGCCTTCAAGGCACGCCTGCTCAAGCTCAATAACAAGAAGTTCGAGCAGTTTGATCTGACCAACGCCGCCGAAGCGCACGCCGCACGTGATGCCTTGCACAAGGCCGCGCAAGGACGCCTGGTTGTCGGCGAAGTGCAATCGAAGGAGCGCAAGCGTCGCCCGTCGGCACCGTTCACGACCTCGACCCTGCAGCAGGAAGCCGCGCGCAAGCTCGGCTATGCAACCAGCCGCACCATGCGTCTGGCCCAGCAACTCTATGAAGGTATCGCGATTGGTGACGAGGGTGTGGTCGGCCTGATCACTTACATGCGTACCGATTCGGTATCGATCTCGGACGAGGCCACCGGCGAGTTGCGCGAGGTCATCGTGCGCGAATTCGGCCGCCAGGCCCTGCCCGAGCAAGCCAATGTCTACAAGTCGAAATCGAAGAACGCGCAAGAAGCGCATGAGGCGATCCGGCCGACATCAGCTGCACTGACGCCCAAGCGCGTCGCCGCCTTCCTCTCGCCAGACCACGCGAAATTGTATGAACTGATCTGGAAGCGCACCGTCGCCTCCCAGATGCAACATGCGACCCTAAATACGGTCTCGGTTGATTTTCCATGCGGTGCCAATGCGGCGTTCCGCGCCACCGGCACCACCGTCATTGATCCCGGTTTTCTCGCCGTCTACGAGGAAGGTCGCGACCAGAAAGCCGCCGAGGATGAAGACGAGGCGCGCAAGCTGCCGAAAATGAAAGTCGGTGAGGCCGTGCCTTTGCGCGACATCGTTACCGACCAGCATTTCACCGAGCCACCGCCACGGTTCTCCGAGGCCAGCCTGGTCAAGGCGCTTGAGGAATATGGCATCGGACGGCCGTCTACCTATGCCAGCATCATCCAGGTTTTGCTCAACCGCGAGTATGTGATCCTCGACAGCCGGCGCTTCAAGCCAACCGATGTCGGTCGCGCTGTCGGACGCTTCCTGGCTGGGCATTTCGCCCGCTATGTCGACTACGATTTCACCGCCAGGCTCGAAGACGAGCTCGATGCGGTCAGTCGCGGCGAGGAAGATTGGATCCCGTTGCTGGCGCGGTTCTGGAAGCCGTTCAAGGCCCAGATCGACGACAAGATCGAAACCGTCGACAAGTCCGAGGCCAGCGGCAGCCGCGTGCTCGGCGTCGATCCCAAATCGGGCAAGCCGCTGTCGGTGCGCCTCGGACGCTATGGTCCGTTTGCCCAAATCGGCACCAAGGAAGACGAGGACAAGCCCAAGTTTGCCAGTCTGCGCCCCGGTCAGAGCATGCACACGATCACGGCTGAAGAGGCGCTGGAGCTGTTCAAGCTGCCGCGCACGCTGGGCAGCAATGAGGAGGGCGAAGACATCGTGATCGGTGTCGGTCGCTTCGGCCCGTTCGTCAAGATCGGTTCGACCTACGCCTCGCTGGGCAAGGAAGATGATCCGTACACGATCGAACTGCCACGCGCACTTGAACTCGTGCGCGCCAGGGCGGAGCTGCTGGCCAACCGGATCATCAAGGACTTCGGCAACGGCATCCAGATCCTCAATGGTCGCTACGGCCCCTACATCACCGACGGCGACAAGAATGCACGCATCCCGAAGGATCGCGAACCGCCTTCCCTGAGTGAGGCCGAATGCGTCGAATTGCTGGCAGCCGCACCATTCCGGCCAAAACGCGGCTTCGGCAAGGGCGCCAAAGGCAAGGCGGCGAGCAAGAAGACTGCAGAGAAGACGGCGGACAAGAAAGCCCCGGCGAAGAAGGCGGCGGTCAAGAAGAGCGCAAAGAAGAAAGCAGCGACAAAGAAGTCGGCGGCGAAGAAGGCCCCCGCGATCCGAAAATCTGCCGAAACCGCCGGCGCAAGCGATAGCTGATGGATGCCGCCATTGCCCGCGCCGTCGCCGCGCTTCGGCGTGGGGGCGTGATCGCCTATCCGACCGAGGCGGTCTGGGGCCTGGGCTGCGACCCGTTCAACGAGGCGGCCGTGCGCCGCGTGTTTGCCCTGAAGCAGCGGCCGGGCGGCGTCGGCGTGATCCTGATCGGCGCCGATTTTGACCAGATCGCACCGTTTCTTGGCGACTGCGCGGATCTTGCCATCGAACGCGCCAAGGCCACCTGGCCTGGCCCGAACACCTGGATTTTTCCGCGAAACACCCATGTGCCGACTTGGATCGTCGGCGAACATGCTGGTATCGCCGTCAGGGTCACGGCTCATCCGATCGCCGCTGGCTTGTGTCGAGTCTTGGGTTCCGCCATCGTTTCAACCAGCGCCAACCCGCACGGGCAGGCACCGGCACGAAGTGCCGAAACGGTGCGTCAGCTGTTCGGCGACCAACTCGATGAGATCGTCGAAGGTGAGCTCGGGGGGCTTGAGCGCCCGACCGCAATCCGCGACGCTGTCAGCGGGGAAATATTGCGTCATTGAGGGAGGGGAAATGTCCGCGCTAGTCGATCCGGGTCGGTTTGCAGACCCGACCCGCCTGTTGTCGTTGCTCGGCGATACCGATCCCGATCGTCTTTTCGCCTGGTGCAACGGTCGCGGAGTTCGTGTGCGCGAATTTCTCGGCGACGTGACTCGCGCAGCCGCGCTGCTGCCGGCATCGGGCAGCGCAATCAATCTCTGCGAGAACCGCTACTTTTTTTCCGTTGGCTTCTGCGCTGCGGCAAGCCGCGGACATGCGACCCTGCTGCCTTCATCCCGGGCAGCCCAGGCCATTGCCGATGTCCGCTCGGCCTATCCCGGAACCTACCTCATCGGCGACCGGCATACCTGCGCGACCGATTCGGACATGATCCGCCTCGCGGAACGCGACTCCGACCCGCAACCGATCCCGCCCAGCGGTGTCGCTATCGAAATCGGCCAAGCACAAGTTGTGGCGATCGGCTTCACCTCGGGCAGCACGGGCCTGCCCAAACCCAATCCCAAGACCTGGCAAGATTTCAGGCTTGGCAGCGGCTTGAACATCGAAGTCTTGACCCGCGCGCTCGAGTTGACTGACGGCCAGACCGCAAACGTGCTGGCCACCGTTCCAGCCCAGCACATGTACGGCATGGAGCTGTCGATCCTGCTGCCCTTGTTCGGCCCGTTTTCAGTGCATTCCGGAAGACCCTTCTTTCCTGCCGATATCGCGGCCGCACTCGCGTCCCTGCCCGCGCCCCGGATCCTCGTGACGACCCCGGTTCACCTGCAGACGCTGCTTCGCGAATCACTGCCGCTGCCACCGATTGCGGCAATCGTTTCGGCCACGGCGCCGCTGTCCGCCGAACTGGCCCAGGCCGCAGAATCGACGTATCAGACAGCGCTGATCGAAATGTTCGGCTCGACCGAAACCTGCGTCATCGCCCATCGGCGCACGGCCACCGAAACCGATTGGCAACCTCATGCAACGGTGAAACTGAACCCGCAACCCGATGGCACCCTGGTCAGTGTCGGTCATCTCGGCGAACCCGTGCAGTTGCAGGACATCATTGAATTGCTTCCATGCGGCCGCTTCAGACTGTGCGGTCGCAATGCCGACCTGCTCGAGATTGCCGGCAAGCGCGCTTCCCTGGCCGAGCTGACGCGACGCCTGCACGCCCTGGATGGTGTCGAGGATGCCGTGGTCTTCCAGCTTGAGCCCAGCCCGGGTTCACAAGTCGGCCGGATCGCCGCCCTGGCCGTGGCACCGGGTTGTTCGGACAGGGAATTGCTGGCCAAGCTGCGCCTGGCGATCGATCCCTTGTTCCTGCCTCGCCCGCTCCGCCTCGTCACGCAATTGCCGCGCAATGAAACAGGGAAATTGCCGCGCGCGGCGTTGCTGGCAGCCATTTCCAGTTGATCCGGGCGATCGCTGGCCCGATTCCAGGCAATAAAAAGCCCCGAGGGCCAGGGGGAGCCCTCGGGGCGGGGATCGAAAACCGGTCTGGGGAGTGACCGATTCCCGGGGGATGCATCCAGGGAGGTGGATACATCCAGGGGTGCCGTTGCGTGCACCCGGACAATAAGATGCAGGTTGGCAGTGAAAAGTTTCTCGGGTTCACGAGAAATCCAAAATCATTTACTCGTGATTCATTTTCGCGGCGCGTTCAGGTTGCCTCGTCAATGCGCCTGATCCCAGTTGTCGCCAACGCCGATATCGACGATCAGCGCAACCGCGAGCTCGGCGGCCGCGCTCATGCGCCGTCGGACTCCGTCGCGGATCTCGTCGATACAATCCTCACGGACTTCGAACACAAGCTCGTCGTGAACCTGCATGAGCATGCGCACGCTGTCTTCGCGGCCGTTCAGCCAGGCGTCGATGGTCAACATTGCACGCTTGATGATGTCCGCCGCCGTCCCCTGCATCGGCGCGTTGATCGCGGCGCGCTCGGCGCCGGCACGCTGGGCCTGGTTGCGTGAGGCGATGTTGTCGAGATACAGACGCCGGCCGAACACGGTTTCCACATAGCCCGCGCCGTGCGCCTGTTCGCGCGTGCGATCCATGAACTCACGTACGCCGGGATAGCGCTGGAAATAGCGCGCGATGTAGTCCTGGGCCTCGCCGCGACCTATGCCCAACTGGCGTGCGAGACCGAATGCACTCATGCCGTACATCAAGCCGAAATTGATCGCCTTGGCTGCACGCCGCTGATCGCTGTCGACCGCATCAAGCGCCACGCCGAACACCTCGGCTGCGGTGCTGCGATGGACGTCCTTGCCGCTGCGAAAAGCCGCGAGCAAGCCTTCGTCCCCGGAAAGATGCGCCATGATGCGCAGCTCGATCTGCGAATAGTCGGCAGCGAGGATCTTCCAGCCCGGTGGCGCAATGAAGGCCTGCCGGATACGTCGGCCTTCTTCAGTCCGCACCGGGATGTTCTGCAAGTTCGGATCGGACGAAGACAAGCGCCCGGTCGCCGCAGTCGCCTGGTGATAGCTCGTATGTACGCGACCGGTGCGCGGATTGACGATCTCGGCGAGTTTTTCCGTGTAGGTCGAGCGCAACTTGGCGAGTCCGCGATATTCAAGGATCAAGCGCGGCAGTTCATGCGCATCGGCGATCGCTTCGAGCGCTTCCTCGTTGGTCGAAGGCTGGCCCTTCGGCGTCTTCACCAGGGCCGGCAGCTTCAGCTCATCAAACAGCAGGGCCTGGAGTTGCTTGGGTGAATCCAGACTGAAATTTCGCCCGGCGATCTGATGGCACTGCACGGTCAACTCATGCATGCGCGTTGCCAATTGACGGCCCTGGATGCGCAACGCGTCGACATCGATGAGGACACCGTGCTGCTCCATGCGTGCGAGCACCGGGATCAGCGGAATCTCGATCTCGCGATAGACCTTGCACAGGCCGGTTTCGGCCTTGAGTTTCGGCCACATTGCCTGATGCAGGCGCAGCGTGATATCGGCATCCTCGGCGGCGTAGCGCGTTGCCGTATCGAGATCAACCTGGGAAAACGAAATCTGCCGGGCACCCTTGCCGCAAACATCCTCGAAGTGGATGGTCTGGTAGCCGAGATGACGCTTGGCCAACGTGTCCATATCGTGTCGCGAGGCGGTCGAATTGAGCACATAGGATTCGAGCATCGTATCGTGCGCAATGCCGCGCATGGTGATGCCATGGGTCGACAATACGTTGATGTCGTACTTTGCATGCTGTCCGACTTTTGGTCGATCCGCGTCTTCGAGCAGCGGCTTGAGCGCCGCCAGCACCGTGTTGCGATCCAGTTGTTGCGGCGCACCGGGATAATCGTGGGCGAGCGGAACATAGGCGGCCTTCCGCGCCTCGACGGCAAACGA
>CAYMHF010000013.1:0-83337 GCA_964390215.1 uncultured Dokdonella sp.
GCCTTGCCAATACGCGCCCGTAGCTCAGCTGGATAGAGTACCGCCCTCCGAAGGCGGTGGTCGGGGGTTCGAATCCCTCCGGGCGCGCCAATCCCCTTCGTGACCATCAAGACCCGACTTCAAGGCAATAGTCCCTACTGGCGTGCCGCATGGACACGAACCTGGGGTTCGAGCAACCTCATGGTCGATGCCTCGGGAATGAATGCTGATGTCTACGACGATCCGCTCGACACCTCGGATCTGGTCACGATCAACCGATTCAGCGATATCGGCATCGATTCGCAATTCCAGTACCTGCATGATTCCAATACCGTGACGGTGCAGCTTGCGTATTTGCGAGACCGTCACCGCTACCCGGCCTTGCTCGCCAATCAGGCTGGCGAAGACGCCAATGGCAATCCGTTGCCCGACACAAATTCGACCGATACCACCCGCGTGCTCCGGGCCAAGGCTTCGTATGTCTGCGAGGCTCGCCATGGCGTCAGCTTGTCATGGTTCAAGCAGAACGGCACGACCAACTCGCCGCGCTACGATCCAGCCCGGGTCTACGGAAACATTTCGGAGTGCCCGGGAATCACCGGCGAGACTCCGGAGGCGTTCTGGACTCCGCTTCAAGTTTCGTGCTTCGGAGCCCGGTGTACCCTGGATGACCGCTACCATGGGACGCTGCGCAACGACGGCAGTCAGGGCCGAAACCCTGGCGACAACAATTCGTTGTTCCCCAATGTCTGGATGGCATGCTGATCCGACTCTGACCGGCCGTCAATCGTCCGGCTGAAACGATATTTTGACGGTTTCCATTCCGGACGGCGCGCAAGTATGGTGAGTTCAACTCCCCAAGTCGGAGTTCGGTGCGGGAATCATTTCCGCTTAACAATTCCTTGAGATTTCATCGGGATCCATCTAACGGCCGGATAGCGAGTATATTTTCTGAAAATGAACTTCGCATCGGGGTCCATGGCAACAATCTGTCGTATCGCTCTGATCGCGAGTGCAATTCTGCTGGGCGGATGCGTTGCATACGCGCCCAGACCCTTGCCGCCGGCGTCCGAAATCCTGGGTGCCGAGCTGCCCTCAACAGCCGCGACCGTCAATTCTCCCGCCCATGAATTGATTCCATCGCACCCGGTCGATCTTGATTCGCCGTTGAGCGATCTTGATGCGGCAAGACTGGCCTTGATAGCGAGCCCGGATCTGGCCGCAATCCGTGCGCGCTCGGGTGTCGCGCAGGCCCAGTTGTTTGCATCGGGATTACTGCCGGATCCGCAAATCTCTCTCGCCGCAGACTGGCCCAAAGGCGCCGGCCTGTTTACGGCGTTGTCCACCGGTGTGTCATTTGATATCGCGTCCTTGTTTACCCATCGCACTCGGGTCGTCGAGGCCGAAAGAAACCTGGAAAAGACGCGTCTCGACATTGCATGGACAGAATGGCTGGTTTTCAATCAGGTGCGCACCCTGGCTCGACGTTCGCAATCGCTCAAGAAGCAGGTCGAGGTCGTCAACCAGGCGGCCAGTCTTGCGCAAGCGCTTCATGAGCGCGCCGGAAAAAGCCTCAAGGCCGGTGATGCCCGACTCGATGAAGCCACCGTCTATCAGATCGGCTTTCTCGATGCCGAGAATCGCAGTCTGGACTTGCACAGGCAGCAAGTCGCGACGGACATGCAGTTGAACGCTTTGATTGGGGTTCCAGCCGATGCCCGTTTGAACCTGGCCGATCTTCCGAATCCCGTGCCGGCGTCCATTCCGGATACACCAACGCTGGTGGCCGATGCAATGGCACACCGGCTTGACTTGAAGGCCTTGCGCGCGGGCTACCTGGCCCAGGAGCGCGGAGTGAGACTGGCGGTGCTTGGCCAGATTCCGCTTCCGCAATTGAACTTGAGCAGGGTGCGTGACACCAGCAACGTGCACACGCAGGGGCTCGGGCTTTCAATGAATATCCCGTTGTGGAATCGCAATCGCGGGGCGATCGAAATCGCCAGCGCGACGCGTGAGCAGTTGTCCTCGGAATATCGTGCTCGGGTCTTTCAAGCGCGATCGGATATTGTCAGTGCGGCGGCGGATCTGCAGGCGATTGATCGGCAACGACAGGTTCTGGCCGAGCAGGTGCCTCAGCTTGAACATTCGGCCGAGGTCATTCTGCAGGCCACCCAGGAGGGCAGTCTGCCTCTGCTGACCTATGAAACCGTGCGCGCGTCCCTGCTCGACAAGCGCCTGGCCTTGTTGTCGCTGGAACAGGCTCGACTGGAAGTCGAGGTCGCGCTTGAGACGGCGGCCGCAAAACTGATCTGGGAGACGCCATGAAAGCGGTTCGCAGCACATGCCTGTTTGTCCTGATGCTCCTCGTCGCGGCCTGTGGCGGATCCGCCGATAATGGCTCGAACACGACCCCAACAGCCTCCGTGCAGGTGGAAGCCGCATCGCTGCATTCGATGGACATCAATCTCGATGTCTACGGTACGGTTGCCTTTGCTTCGCAGTTCCAGTTTGCCATCGACAGCACCGCACCCGTAGTCATCGAGCAGGTTCTGGTCATTGCCGGGGCGACTGTTCGCGCGGGGGATCCGTTGCTGCGCATTCACCCAACCGCCGATGCAGCCTCCGAGTTGCAGCGCGCACACAATGATCTGGTTGCTGCCGAACAAGCGTTCAATCGAGTCGAGCGTCTGTTTTCCAGACAACTGGCGACCAATGCCGACATGACCAGCGCGCGCCAGAGTCTTTCCAATGCGCAGGCTAATTTTCAAAGTGCACAAACGCGAATTGGTAGCGGCGGCTCGGCGACGCTGGCCGCGACCAGCGATGGCATCGTCACTTCGGTTGCGGTGTCCAGCGGCGATATCGCCGCAGCCAATACACCATTGATTCACCTATCGAGTACCACCGACCTGATTGTTCGCCTGGGTATCGAGCCGTCCGATCTGGCGGCTGTGAAAGCCGGTCAGCCGGTCACGGTTTCGCCACTGTATGCCCGCGAGACCAGCGAAGAGGCGACAATCAGCGAAGTCGTCAGTCAGGTCGATAGTCACTCGCAACTGGCCCAGGCCGTTGTTGCCCTGCCCGCGACGAGCAAGCTGGTGGCCGGCTCGGCAGTCCATGCACGCATACGCATCGGCCGTCACGAGAACATCATCAGCGTGCCGCACCGCGCCTTGCTTCGCGACCAGCAGGGAGCTTTCGTGTATGTCGCGGATGCCAAGACCGCAACGCGCGTCAATGTGACAACCGGCATTGACGACGGCGATCAGATCGAGATCCTTTCCGGCATCAAGCCGGGCGATCTGATTGTCGTCGAAGGCAACTACGTTCTTGAGGACGGCATGGCCGTGGCCGTGCAGAAAGCGAACCCCTCGCCATGATCGCGAGCTGGATCGGCCGTCACCGTGGCTCGATACTGCTGGCGTTCCTGCTGCTGGCAGCGGGAGGTGCGCTGGCCATCCGGCTGATGCCGGTTGGCCTGTTTCCCCTGGTTGATTTTCCCCGTGTCGTGGTCAGCCTGGATGCCGGCGACCGGCCGGTGGAGCGTATGGTCGTGGAGGTGACGCGGCCGCTGGAACAGGCGTTGCGTTCTGTCCCTGGGGTGCGGCTCCTGCGTTCGACGAGCAGCCGCGGATCAGCAGAAATCTCGATCTCGTTCGACTGGGGCAGCGACATGATCGTGTCGCTGCTGCAATCCGAAGCCGTGGTCAGCCGCATGCTTGGGCAGTTGCCCTCGGGTACCGGATTCACGGTCCGACGCATGGATCCCACGGTTTTTCCGATGCTTGGTTTGAGCCTGACATCGGACAAGCGCTCGTTGGCCGAGCTGCGTGACCTAGGTCTCTATCAAGTGGTTCCGGTGCTCTCCTCGGTGGATGGTGTCGCCGAGGTCGAAGTGCTGGGCGGACGCAGTTCCGAGTACCAGATCCTGCTTGATCCGATGCGCTTGCGATCCGTGAACCTCGCGCCTGCGGATGTCGAAAGGGCGCTCACGGCGAGCAACGTGATCACTGCGGTGGGTCGACTGGAGGATCGCTACCGGCTCTATCTGGTGCTTGCGGACACGCGCCTGAGTGGCATCGAGGATATCCGCAAGTCGATCCTGCGCTCGGATCAGCAGGGCATCATCAGGCTAGAGGACGTTGCCGAGGTGACTCTTGGCGAGGCACCGTCGTGGACGCGGGTCAACGCCGATGGCAAGGATGCCGTGCTGATCAACATCAGGCAGCAGCGTGGTGCCAACACGGTTGCGATTGTCAAGAGTGTGCGCGAGCGCCTGAAGCAACTCGCCGGGTCTCTGCCGCCGAGCGTGAAAATCACACCGTACTACGATCAATCCGAATTGATTGTGGCCTCTGCCAGCAGTGTTCGTGATGCGATTCTGATGGGTGCGGCGCTGGCCGGCGTGATCCTGCTGCTGTTCCTGCGCAACCTTCGCATTACCCTGATCGTCAGCATCGTGCTGCCGACCGTGCTGCTGGCCACCTGCGTATTGCTGCACCTGCTCGGGCAGAGCTTCAACATCATGACCCTGGGTGGCATGGCGGCGGCGGTCGGCCTGGTTGTCGATGATGCGGTGGTCATGGTCGAGCATGTTGCGCGGCGTCTGGCCGAACGCCAGGACGAAGCACATGATCCCCATTCGATCCTCGAACATGCCGGTGAAATGCTGCGCCCTCTGGCCGGTTCCTCGGCGGCGACCATCCTCGTGTTCGTGCCGCTGGCATTTCTCGGTGGTGTCGCCGGATCCTTCTTCCGACCGTTGGCGTTGACCATGGCGGCAACTCTGAGTGTGTCGTTTCTGGTCGCCTTGTTCGTTGTGCCGTTGCTGGCCAGGGCCTGGCTGCGCGCCAGTGATGCGAAGGCGCTTGAACACGCCGGTCCCTGGCTTGAACTGGCGCGGAAAACGACGGCCAGCCAGCTGTTGCGCACCTTTCGTCGCCCGTCGTGGCTGGTCTTGCCTCTGCTGCTCATGACGGCGCTCGGTGGTTTTGCCTATTTCCACCTTGGAAGCGGCTTCATGCCGCACATGGACGAAGGAGGTTTCATTTTCGACTATCGCGCCGCGCCCGGCACCTCGTTGACCGAAACCGACCGCCTGATGCGCCAGGTCGAAAAGATCGTGCGCGAAATTCCAGATGTTGAAAGTTATTCGCGCCGCACCGGCCTGCAATTGGGTGGCGGCCTGACTGAAGCGAACGAAGGCGACATGTTCATCAAGTTGAAACCGATGCCACGACGGCCGATTGAGACGGTCATGAGCGATCTGCGCCAGAAGGTTGAAAGCCGGGTGCCGGGTTTGCGCGTGGAGACAGCGCAGTTGATGGAAGATCTCATCGGTGACCTGATATCCAACCCGCAACCGATCGAAGTCAAGGTGTTCGGTCCGGATGACACGACACTGAGAAAATATGCCGGGCAGATTGCCCAGGCGATCGAGAAACTGCAGGGCATCGTTGAGGTTTTTGATGGCACGAAGATAGCCGGTGACGCCATCAGCATCCGCGTGGATCGGGTGCGCGCGTCCGTGCAGGGCCTCGATGCGGACGCCGTGGCCACCCAGATCCACTCACTGCTTGAGGGTTCGATCAGCAGCCAGATCCAGTCGGGCGAAAAGATGATCGGCATTCGCGTGTGGTCGGCGCAGGATCTGCGCAAACGTGTCGAACAGGTGTCGACGCTGCAACTGCGAGCACCGGATGGGCATTACCTGCCATTGGCCCGTGTCGCCGATGTATCGATCGTTCATGGTCAGGCGCAGCAGGTTCGGGATAACCTCAGACAGATGGTCGCGGTGACCGCCCGACTCGAAGGCCGAGATCTGGGGTCGGCGATGAAGGATGTGCAGCGAGCGGTTGCCGCACTGCAGCTTCCGGAAGCCTATTCTGTTGAATACGGCGGGCTGTATCGCGAGCAGCAACAGTCCTTCCTCGAATTGATGATGGTTTTCATTGCAGCGATCCTGATCGTCGCCACCTTGCTGATGTTCCTTTACGAACGCAAAGCAGTGGTGCTGGCAATTCTTGGCACCTCATTGCTGACACTGCCGGGTGTCTTCACCGGCCTCTGGCTGACCGGCAGCGAGCTGGATCTCTCATCGATGATGGGCTTGACCATGGTGCTCGGTATCGTCACGGAAATCGCCGTTTTCTACTTTGCGGAAATCGACGTCAGCAGGGAAATCAGGCCCGCCGACCTGCTGCGTGCCGGGCGCTTGCGTCTGCGGCCAATCCTGATGACCTCGTTGATCGCGATACTCGCCCTGCTGCCATTGGCGCTCGGAATCGGCGCAGGGTCACAGATGCAGCGGCCGCTGGCGATCACGATCATCTCCGGGCTGGTGGTCGCGGTACCCCTTGTCCTGCTCGGGATGCCGGGATTGTTTCTCGTCCTGCAATCCATCGGCAGACGTTTCCACGAAACCCGGAATGCCACATAGGCAGCGATGGCTACCCCGACACCGGTTTGAATGAAGTCCGGCGGCACGTCCGGCCAGCACGCCACCTGTGCCTGGAACCAAACCTGGCGCCCGCAGTGCTGAAACCCTCATGGCGGATCTCGGCGGCCCGATATTCCGCCCTGGATGCAACGGCCGCACAGTATGCGAAGGCCCTCAACTCCCCTGGCCAGTCGCCCTTAACAATTACCGGAGAATTCGCTCAATTCTCCCTTACCCATTCAGGTTCAGAATCCTGCCCGGTTCATCCAGCAGTCCGAGCAGCTATTCCATGACCCCTACCTTGCGTCCATTGCTGGATTGGAACAACTGCTGAGATGCGCATTCTTCTTGCAGAAGACGATGCATCGATTGCCCACGCACTGAGCGCCTCACTGGTCGATTGCGGATATGTGGTTGATCACGTCGACAACGGCATCTCGGCCAAACAGGCGCTCATGGATGTTGACTACGACCTGCTGGTTCTCGATCTCGGCTTGCCGAGGATGGATGGCATCAAGGTGCTTCGCGAAATGCGGGCTTGCCGCAATACGGCGCCGGTCATGGTTGTCACGGCGCGCGATGAACTGGAGCAGCGGGTTGATGCCCTCGACATCGGAGCCGACGACTACCTGGTGAAACCCTTCGCGCTGCGTGAGTTCACCGCCAGAGCCCGGGCTTTGCTTCGTCGGCGCGGCAACGACGGCATACCGGATCTGCTCGTCGGCCGCCTGCGGGCGAATCTTGCCGCATGCCGTGCCTGGATCGATGAAGTGCCGATTGAATTGACCGCCCGGGAATATGCATTGCTCGAAGCACTGCTGGTTCGACGCAATCGCGTTGTCGGCCGACACATGCTGATGACGGCCCTGTGCGATTGGGAGCACGATATTTCTGACAATGGCCTGGATATCCTCATGCATCGCCTGCGCCGCAAACTTGAGGGATCCGGTGTGCGTGTTCGCACGCTGCGCGGACTCGGCTACCTGCTCGAGGAAGGCGTGGAAAGCCCATGACCGTGCCGACCCATCTCGGCAGCTCGATCGGCGCTGCGCCCGATCCGGTAGGCGGGCGGCCCAGCGTTCGCATGCGCCTGCTGTTGTTCCTGCTGATTCCAAGTCTTGCCTTGCTTGTTCTTGACAGCGTTTTTGTTTACCTGATTGCGCTGCACTACTCGAACTTTGTCCATGATCGCGATCTCGCCCTTTCCACCATCGGACTCTCGCGAACGCTGCTCGACGAGGGTTCAGATGGACAAATCAGCCGCGAAACGAGCCGACTTCTCGCGTTCAATCCGGAAGGTCACACGTTCTTCTCGATACGCAGCTTGCGCCACGGATTAATCAGCGGAAATCTCGCCATTGATCTGCAGAAACCTGCGGCCCTCGCTGAGGAAGGATCCTGGCCGGCGCTATACGATGCAACGATCGACTCACGCCGCGTGCGCGCTTCGACGCTGACCATCAAGGCCCCCAACGAGGCCGGTGACCTGCTGTCGATTTCAATTGCCGAATCGCTGGAGGATCGCAAGCAGCGCGCACGCGAAATCCTGCTCATCACGATTCCGGTTCAGGCACTGCTGATCGTCGCGATGCTGGGCCTGGTTTGGCAAGGAGTGCGTTTTGGCCTGCGCAGCCTTGAAGGCCCGGTTCGCCGACTTGCTTCGCGCAAAGACAAGCTTGCGCCGATCAGCGGTCCGGATATCCCGCTTGAAATCCTGCCGCTTACACAAATCCTCGATGGCCTGTTCGCCCGGATTCGTTCGCTGGTCGCATTGCAGGAGCGCTTTGTCGCCGATGCCGCGCACCAGCTGCGAACGCCACTGGCCGGACTTTCACTGAACGTGGAACGTGCGTTGAGCGCCAACCGCCCCGAAGATCGACAGGAGGCACTCAGGCAGGTCGAACGATTGACTTCACGAGTCACCCGCCACGCCACGCAGTTGCTGACACTGGCTCGACTTCAGGTTCCGGATGAGCCGGCGCGGCTGGAGCCGCTGAATCTGGGGCACTGGCTTGCCGATGTGGTTGCAGAGCGGGTTCCGGACGCGCTGCAGGGCGCAATCGATCTTGGACTTGAGGTCAACGCCGAGGCAGCGCTGATCAACGCAGATCCGGCAGCATTGCAACAGCTGCTCGACAACCTCATTGACAATGCGATTCGACATGCCGGAAAAGGCGGTTCCATCACGGTGGGTCTGTCCCTGGATCCGGTTGATTCGGTCGTTTGCCTTTCGCTCGACGATACCGGCCCGGGTGTACCTGCGGAATGGCTATCACGCCTGACCGACCGATTCTTCCGTGCGCCGGACGCTCCCGAGGGCGGCAGCGGCCTCGGGCTTGCCATCGTGCAGAGGATCGCTGACGCCCACGGCGCTGCGTTGCGCTTCAATCAATCGAGCATGGGCGGCCTGCGGGTAGAGGTTCGATTCCCCGATGCTGGCGGAATTCGCCCATGACTTCAGGCCTTCCTGCCCAGACCATCGATACGGCGGAACAATGCTCATATGCACGCTTGTGCATGGTGACGATCCTGCTGTTCGGCCTCGCCGGCTGCGCAACCACAGCGCTACCCGATCTTGGCGTCGAAATGCCCGATCGATGGCAGCAGTTGCCCTCAAACGCGCGGCCGCCTGCTACCAGGTCGGATCCACAGGACTGGTGGCGGGCGTTTGCGGATCCGCAGCTCGACGCGCTGGTCGCAGAGGCGATGAACGCCAATCTCGACATCGCGCAAGCCGGCGCACGCCTGCAGGCAGCTCGCGCATTGCACGAAACGGCGAGTGCTCCTTTGCGACCCAACCTTCATTTTCGCACTTCCGATCCCATTGATCCCGACGCCAGCGCATCGTTCCTGGTCGCCGGGTTCGATTCGGTCTGGGAGCTTGACCTGTTCGGTCGAGGCACGGCGCTGCATCGAATCGCTCGCGGGGATCTCGATTCGGCCACCGCACAACTCCACGATGCGCAGGTCTCGATAGGTGCCGAGGTCGCCCGCATGTGGGTCGAGATGCATTCGGCGCAGCGGCGACAGGTTCTGCTGTCCAGAATCCGCGATGCGCGCCAGGCACAGCTTTCGCAGAACAGGACCCGCCTCCGCCTGGGGCTCGAGTCGCCCATGGATTTGGCAAAAGCACGGGCGGCACTGGCACAATCCGAAGCGACTCTCACCCAGCCGCGTGCCGAAGAAATCTCTGCAGCGCAGGGCCTTGCCGTCCTGCTCGGTCGCAGCGAGCCCGATCCGGCGTGGAGACAACCCGCGGCAACACCTCAACTTGGCGAATGGCGCATGACCAGTGCGCCGGCCAACTTGCTGCGCACGCGTCCGGACATTGCACGTAGCGAAGCGGAAGTGTTGCGTGCCGCTGGCGAACTCGGAATCGCCAAAGCTGACCAATACCCGAGTATTGCCATCGGTGGCTCGATAGTCTGGTCGACCAGCGAAGCAGAAAAGCGGCCCACCAGCACCAATCGGATCGGTTCTTTCGGGCCGATCATCGATATTCCATTGTTCGACTGGGGCATGCGCCGCGCGCAGGCGCAGGCCAAAGACAGCCAGCTGCAGGCCGCCGTCCTGGCTTATCGCAAGACCGTCTTGACCGCTGTTGCCGAAGTGGAGTCGGCGCTTGGCGCGGTGGAGCAGGACCGACTCCGCGAGCAGGCTCATGAAACGGCATGGAAGGCCTTGAGTGAGGCCGCCGCGCACACGCAGCAGAGGCTGCAGATCGGTCTCGCAAGTTCCGCTGACAACCTCGGCAGTCAGGTTGAGCGTGATCAGGCCGAACTGGATCTGCTCGACGCACGCAGCGCGCGAGCATTCGATTACATTGCATTGTGCAAAGCGATGGGTGGAGCCGTGCAGACGCCGGCGACGCCACTATCCGGCCTGCGTTGATGGTGGCGCTGGCACGAAAAACCCTGCTTTACGAGTGGAGAAGGTTTCTTCCGGCGATTGTTGCCATCGCCTTCGCCAGCTTGCTTTTGCTGTTGCAGGCATCTCTGGTGCTCGGCATTTTCGGCAGCGCCAGCGTGTATGTCACAGGATCCGGTGCGGATATCTGGATGGGCTACCCGGACACGCAAAGCGTCGACCAGGGACGCCCGATCGATCCTGGCAATGCGGCGCTGCTGGAGATGACCCCCGAAGTGACCCGCGTCGAGCCGTTCATCTGGTTCGACGGCGACTGGCGGGGGCCGGTCGAAACCGGTGGCGTTTCGGTATTCGTATCCGGTATCGATGCGAGGCCCGACGGACTGATGTTTTCTCGCGTGTTGTCGGCGGCCCAGCGCAAGGCATTGCGAACGCCCGATGCCATCATTGTCGATCGATCGGATGTCGACAAGCTCGGTGTGCAGATTGGCAGTACCGCGTACATCAATGGACAGCCCGTGCATGTGGTCGCCGTTGGCAGTGGACTGCGTGCCCTGGGTGGCGTCAATGTGCTGGCTTCGCTGGATACGGCGCGGCGTCTGGATGTGGACGCGGGTGCCGCTGATCACCCGACCTATCTGGTCGCGGCGTTGCGCGATCCTGGCCAGGCCGATGCCGTGGCAAGACGCATTCAAGGCATGCATCAGCGGGGCTTCGGCCCGAACCAGGTCTGGAGCGCATCGCAATTTGCGCGCCGTTCGACCATGTTCTGGTTGTTCGACACGGGTGCCGGCGCCGGCGTGCTGTTTCTGGCCAGTGTGGTGTTGCTGGTTGGTGCGGCGATCACCAGCCAGACCCTGGTCGCCGCGGTGTTTGGTTCAATCCGTGAATACGCGACCCTGAATGCGCTGGGTGTCGGTCTGGGTGCGCTGCGCTGGGTGGTCCTTGAGCAGGCATTCTGGGTCGGTGCGACGGGGCTTGTTGCGGCCTCGATCGGCGGCGCGATACTGATTTCGATTGCGCATTTCAATGACGTGCCAGTCGCTTTTGATCCCTGGCTCTGGTTGCTGTGCATGTTCGTGGTCATGGTTCTGGCGATAGTCTCCGGGCTGCTCGCCCTGCGCAGTCTGCATCGCGCCGATCCTGCGGAGCTGTTGCGATGAGACCGGGATCCATCAGCGCAGCGGCAGGTACAGCGGTGATTGCCGAAAACGTCGGCAAGTCCTTCCTCTCCGGCAGGATTCGAACCACCGTCCTGGATGGAATTTCCCTGCGCATCAATGCCGCCGAGCTGACCTTGATATCCGGCCCATCCGGATGCGGCAAAAGCACGCTGATTTCGGTGCTCAGCGGATTGCAGAATCCTGACCGCGGCCGCGTAGTGGCGATGAAGGAAGAGCTCGGCCTGCTCAACTTGCGCGAACTGGAGCGATTTCGCCTGCGCCATACCGGATTCGTCTTCCAGGGTTTCAACCTGTTTCCGTCCCTGCAGGTCAGCGAGCAGGTCGAGCTGCCGTTGCAATACATGGGTATCGCGCCCAAACAGGCGGGAAAAATGGCCGACGAGGCACTCGAGGAGGTTGGCATGCTGAGTCGACGACACTTGCGACCCATTGAACTTTCCGGCGGTGAAAAGCAACGCGTTGCCATCGCCCGCGCGCTGGCCAAGCAGCCGGATTTGCTGTTTGCCGACGAACCGACCAGCTCACTGGATGCCGCCAATGGGCAGATCGTGATCGACATGTTGCATGGCATTGCCCGCCGCCATGGCACGATGGTGCTTTGCGTCAGCCATGATCCGCGCCTGATCACACATGCTGATCGAGTTCTGCACATGGAGGATGGACGGATCCTGGCAGATCGCCCCAATCACTCGGACATCCGGGCCGTCCCCGCACAACCAGGGAGAACACTGGAATGAATATCCGTCTGCGTCTGCTGCTTGTTGTGCTGCCGGTGTTGCTGGGTGCGTGCGGCCACGCAGCCGAGACGAGTGTCGCACCACCGGGATCCGCATCCCCCGAACGAATTGTCGTGCGCGGTCGTGTCGATGTGGAGGGCGGCAATCTGCAACTTGGCCTGCCGGTCGAGGGCACCATTTCCAGGGTTGCCGTGGCTGCGGGACAAAGCGTGAGCAAGGGCGCGCTGCTGCTGGAAGCGGATCCTACGGTGGCGCGAATCGACCACGATCTGGCTGGCGCACGGCTTGAGGCCGCCGAAAGCCAGGTCAAGCTGTGGGACGCCCGTCTTGCGGCGGCGAAAACCCGGGCTGAGCGCCTGATCCAGGCAGCCAGCGAGGATGCCGGCGATCGCCAGAGTGCCGACGATGCCAGGGAAGCCGTCGCGCAGGCCATCGCCGAGCTTGAAGGCGCTCGGGCCGGAGTGCACATTGCACAGGCCGAACAGAAACGAACCGGCTGGTTGCTGTCGCAACTTGATCTTCGTGCGCCGGAAGACGGCGAAGTGCTGCATGTTGCCGCCTGGCCTGGCCTCAGGGTATCGCCACAGAGTGGCAGTCTGGTTTCGCTGCTGCCGAGCAAGTCGCGCATCGTCCGCGCCGAAGTTACCGACGAGTTCATTGCCAATATCAAGCCGGAGGAGACAGCTCAGATTCTCAGCGATGATGGACGGCTGACCCTGCTGGGCAACGCCAGGGTAGAGCGGATCAGTCCGATGTTCGGTGTTTCCCAGTTGCAGGATGATCCCGGTCAGCACCTCAATGTACGCAGCGTGGAAGTGGTGCTTTCAGTCGACCAGGGCACCACCCTTCGCGTTGGACAGCGCGTGCTGGTGCGTTTCTCGACGCGCCCGCCCGCATCCTGAGCGCTTTCTGAAAGGCTGGCGAAACCCCGGCCCCGCATCCTTGTGCGCATGCGTACTCACGGACAGGCAGCATGATCCAGCAGGCCAGTTTCCAGTTTGAGGGCGGGCGTCGTGGCGTCCTGCTGATTCATGGACTTACCGGCACTCCGGCGGAAATGCGATTGCTCGGCAAGCGCCTGCATCGCGAAGGCTTCACCGTGCATGGCGTGCAACTTGCCGGACACTGCGGCGACGAGGACGACCTGTTGGCGACCGGTTGGCGCGACTGGTATGCCAGCGTAGAAAAGGCCGCAGAAACATTGCGCGGAAGTGTGGATCACCTGTTCGTGGCCGGCTTGTCGATGGGCGCACTGCTGGCCTTGCTGCTTGCCGCGGAGCGCCCCGAGCTGGTCGACGGCGTCGGTGTCCTCGGCGCCACCTTCCGCTATGACGGCTGGAACATGCCGCGCATCGCGCGACTGTCGTTCCTGTTGCCGCTGGTCAAGGCGCTCGGCCTCGCCCGCCGGAGAAGTTTTCAGGAAGAATCTCCCTACGGCTTGCGCGACGAACGCATCCGCGGCCATGTCAGCACCGCCATGCTCGGCGGCGACAGTGCCGCCGCCGGCCTGCCCGGCAATCCCTGGCATTCGCTTGCCGATCTCTATCGGTTGGCAAGGCGTGTGCGTCACCGGCTCGGTCGGGTGCGTGCGCCCTGCCTGGTCGCGCATGCAACCGAGGATGATGTCGCTCATGTGCGCAACGCCCATCTGGTCGTCTCCGGCGTCCGTGCACCGGTCGAGTTGCTGTTGCTGAGCGAGAGTTACCACATGATTACGCTCGACCGCGAGCGACGCCTGCTCGGTGATCGCCTGTCCGGATTTTTCGCCGGTGTTGCCGAGCGCTTGCCGCCACACGCCGAGCCGCGGTTCGTCACCAGGTGAACGGCGCAATTGCGCTGGTCTGGATGCTGACGATCGTCCTCGACACCGTCGGTCAGCTGTCTTTCAAGTCGGTTGCCTCGGCTGCGCATGCGGGCAGCCGCTCGGCGCGCTGGCTGAGCATGGCGCGACGCCCGATGTTGTGGCTGGGACTGTCCTGCTATGTTTTCGAGTTTCTTGCCTGGACCGCATTTCTTTCACTGGTTCCGCTGAGCCGCGGAATCCTGCTCGGCTCGATCAATATCGTCGTGATCGCAATTGCCGGGCGGTTGTTCTTCAACGAACGACTGACCTCGATGCATATTGCCGGGATCGGCTTGATCAGCGCGGGTGTGGCCGTGGTAGGTCTGGGCTCATGAACGACAGGCGCCTGGCCTACGCGTTCGGGTTCCTGATCCTGATGACTTTCGATACGCTGACCCAGATCAGTTTCAAACTGGCTGGAGCGCACGCATTTCCGCCCGAGGCGAACCTGGCCTGGCTGCTGCGACTGGTCGCCGAGCCGTGGGCGTATGCTGCGGTTGCCGGTTATGTCGGCGCCTTCGCGACCTGGATGAAACTGCTCGAGCACGCGCCGATCGGCCCGGCGTTTGCGGCCTCGCATCTGGAGGTGGTCAGCGTCATGCTGCTTTCAGTCTGGTTGTTTGACGAACGCGTCGGGTCGGTGCAGATTTCCGGCGCGCTGATGATCGTGGCCGGAATCGTTTGTCTCGCCCTGGGTGAGCGCAAGGCAGCACCGGAGCATGCGTGAAATCCCGCCAACGGCAGGAATGCCACTGCGCCTGAGTGACCTTGTTCCCGCGCGCGGACCGTCGCTGCTGCACAGTCTGGTGCCGATGCTCGGTCACGGAAACCTGCAGACCACCTGCTCGGGGACTGCCGCCCTGGTAATTGCATTGTCGACCCTGGCGGCAGACAGCGACCGGCGCGAAGTGATCATTCCGGCCTACACTTGTCCACTGGTTGCACTGGCCGTCCGGCATTGTGGTCTGACCCTGCGCATTTGTGATCTCGAAACAGACAGTCTGGCCATGGACATGGGCCGGCTTGCCCGACTCTGCAGTGCGCAAACGCTCGCCATTGTGCCCACGCATCTGTGCGGCCGCGTCGTTGAAGTCGCGTCTATCGTGAATCTTGCCAGACAACACGGGGCCTTGGTGATCGAAGATGCTGCTCAAGCCGTGGGTGCGCGTTTTGCCGATGGCACCCCGGTCGGCATGCTCGGTGACGTGGGCTTTTTCAGCCTGGCCGTCGGCAAGGGACTGACCACCTTTGAGGGCGGCTTGCTGGTTTCAAGGCATCTCGAATGGCATGCACGCATGCAGCGAACCGCGCAGTCGATCGCTCGGCGGCATTGCGGCTGGGAATTGCGCCGCAGCGTCGAACTGCTTGGCTACGCTGCCCTCTATCGACCGCGCGGCCTCGCCATGGTTTATGGCCGACCCTTGCGCCGAGCACTGGCTCGCGGTGATGTCGAGGCGGCGGCCGGCGACGTTTTTCCGCGCCACATTCCGCTTCATTCCCTGGGTCGCTGGCGTGCATCGGTCGCCGCCAGGGCGGCCGCGCGCTACCCGGAATTTCTCCTCGCCCAGCGCGGGTTGGCCCTGCGCCGGATCGCGATTCTGGAGAATATTCCGGGGTTGATCGTCTTGCGCGACAGCAAGAGTGCTCGTGGTACCTGGCCGGTAATCACCACGCTCCTGCCTGATCCTGGCGCGCGCAAAAACGCGTTGACGAAGCTGTGGGGCGCGGGTGTCGGCATCTCCGTGCCATTCGCTCGCACCATCGCTGAATATCCCATGGTCAATCATGCTGATACAGCTGGCGATTTTCCACGCGCGCTCGATTTCAGCGGCCGCGTCCTGACCATCAGCAACAGTCCGTGGCTGGACGACAGCCATTTCGCCCACATTGTCACCAGCATCGAACAGGCTTGCAGTTGAGACAGGCGTTTGCACGTTTCAAGTGCTGCGCAGCTTCATCTGAGCCGAGCGCAGCGCCGGCAGCAGGGCGAGATTGACGCGATGTTGCCGAGCTTGCCAGGCTTGCAGGCTCGATGCGGGAGGCTCGACTTGGGCGTCGATCGCCGCGAGGATGCGTTTCCAGCGTTGCGGATATCGCGCCGGCGACACCTCGCCATTGACGTCGCTGGCCGCCAGTTTTCCGTTCAGGGCATCGATTGCCGCGAGCAGATGCGCCACCCGCAGCACGCCCTGATCCCAGTTGCTGAGAGCCTCGACCGGATCAAGAACATCCTTGTCAATCGACAGATAGACCGGGGTCTGTGACCGTCCAAGGTCTTCCAGCAGTGCGGCCAGCAGGGTTTCGGCGCTGCTGAACGGGCGGAATGCCGCGCCCAGGCCGACCCGACGTGCCCAACCGGTCTCGACGCCGACCGACCAGTAGCGCAATTTCCCGCGCACAAGTGGAGCCAGGCGATTTTCCCAGGCGTGGGCCCAGCTGATGTCGGATGAAGTGATGCCGACGACATCAATCCGCTCGACACCGGGCAGCGTGGCTGCCCGCGAAATCCAGGATCCGCAGTGCACCATGAGGGGGAATCGCATGTTGTCGGGATGGTTGTCGAATACCAGCACACGCAACGGCCCCGCATGGCGCGCAAGCGTGCGCTCGATCAGCGCGATGCTCAGATGATGGAAGTCGCCACTGCCGAAAAACACCGGGCCATGGCGCTCCGGCATCATGCGATCAAGCTGTCTCGCAAAACCGCGCAGCGACGAAACCGGACAAGCGAAGCGCAAGCGATCATGCCAATCGCGCAACGGCAAGCGAGCGCAATCAGGCAGCTCACCGACCGACTGATCGAGATCAAGAATCTGCGTTTGCATGCTGTTCCCGGGATTGACGCCAGTGACGGTCGCTTTCAAAAAAACCGGCGATCCGCTTGAGCAGGGCGCGGAGCAGGAAATTGCGCGGGTAGACCGCGTGACGGGTCAGGCTGAATTGTGCGCCCAGTTGCGCCTTGACTTCCGGATCGGTCCATCCGGCGACGTAGTGGCTGAGCCCGCGAACCCGCGCGTATTCGAGATTCTCGAACCAGCTGACGGCATAGAGATTCAGGTCGCGCGACTGTGGATAGGCCAGGCCCATGTACTTGTCGACAAGCTTGCCGGCGTACTCGAAGCACAGGTTCCAGCCGATCAGCTTGCCCTCATGCCTATAGACGAAAAGCACGCCGCCACTGTCAGGATCGGTCAACAAGGCGGCGAAGAACGCGCGCTCAAGAAAGTCGAAATGGGTTTCGCTCTGCGCATAGACATCCGCATACAGGGCGTACAGGGCATCGATCACTTCCGGATCGTCGAGCCCGGGCCCGGTGGCGCGGATTTCGACATCGAGTTCGGCGCGCGAACGCAGCTTGCGGCGAATGTCACGCCGACGTGCGCGCGAGAGCCGTGACAGGTACTCGTCGGCCGAGGCGTGGTCGATGGCAACCCAGGCCAGGGCCTGTCCTTCAACCATGGTGAACCCCTGCTCCACGCAGCTTTCGACAAAGGCGTCGGTCCAGGCGTTTGCCGCAGCGCTGATCAACGGCGAGTCCTGCGGAAGATCCTTGATCACGAGCAGGGGAAACAGCGGCGACTGGGTCTGGTGTATCCGGCGTGCGAGTTCGCCCGGATCCTCATTGTCCGGCAACCAGGCGTACTCGGTCACCGTACTGCCGATGAAGCGCGAGCGCAGACTTAGCCAGCGGCGCCAGAGCCTGAAAAGCGGCCAGCGCGCCAGCCGTTTGCGGAACCCCGGCTCGGCCGTGGTCAGTACGTCGAAGCGCGCACTGAATGCAGGGATATCGCCGGGCAGGCGTCCGGCATCGAAATTGCGCGGCGGATGGGCCAGGAAGTGTCGAACCAGCGCAGCCGGCTCGACCTGGGTCATGAAAGGCATATGCAAGATTCGCGGACTATCGTGTGTCCTTCAAGCGCCGGGTGCCATTCCGGTCGCAGCACAGGAGAATCATCATGAGTCCATCGGTAGCCGATCAGGTTTACGACATCGTTGCAAAGCAAGGGGAAATCGATCGGGCGAGCCTTACCCCGGCATCGACCCTCAAGGAACTGGGGCTCGATTCGCTTGAAGCCATTGAGGCCATTTTCGAGATTGAAGAACATTTCAACATCAATTTTCCCGAACGCGACCCCAACCTTGATGGCGGTACGCTCGGGGGATTGATTGGCGCCGTCGAAAAGATGTTGGCCGATTCGCCCGCTCCTGCTCTCTGAGTTCATCCCATGACCGACCACGCCCGAGGGGAACAGAAGCGCCGGATCGCCATAACCGGCATGGGCGCGATCAGCGCACTTGGCAGCGGTGCCACGGTCTTGTGGCAAGCAATGTGCGAAGCACGCAGCGGTATCGCTCCGCTGCAACTGCCAGAGGCAGCGAGCGGCCTGCGCATGAAAGTTGCCGCAGCGGTCGCCGATTTCGATCCGTCCGAACATTTCGAACGCGGGCTGCTGGCACAGCTCGATCGGGTTTCCCAATTCGCCCTGGTTGCCGCCACCGAAGCCATCAACCAATCCGGACTCGCTTTCGATGAATGCAAGCGCATGCGCACCGCCGTGGTTGTCGGCACCGGTGTCGGCGGCGAGATCTCGCGCGATGAACAATCGCGACGCCTTTATCGGGATGGCGCCGAACGCCTGCATCCGATGTCGATCGTGCGCGTGATGCCGAATGCGCCGGCCAGCCAGATCAGCATTGCCCATCAATTCAAGGGCCCGAGTTTCGCCGTATCCAGCGCCTGCGCGTCGAGCAACCATGCGATCGCCCAGGCGGCCTTGATGCTGCGCAGCGGACTCGCCGACATCGCTGTGGTCGGCGGAACCGAAGCCTGCCTCAGCCTCGCCGGCTTGCGCGCCTGGGATGCAATGCGCGTGGTCGCCGACGATACCTGCCGTCCGTTCAGCCTGCAGCGCAGAGGATTGGTTCTCGGTGAGGGCGCTGGCATGTTTGTTCTCGAAGACATGGATCACGCCCGCGCCCGCGGTGCCGACATTCTTGCCGAGCTGGCCGGTTTTGGCATGACCTCCGACGCTGGCGATATCGTCGCCCCATCCGCCGAAGGTGCAGCCGAGGCCATGCGGCTGGCCATGCATGATGCAGGACTGGCGGTGGACGCCATTGACTACATCAACGCCCACGGTACCGGCACGGCACTCAACGATTCCACCGAAACCCGCGCCGTCCATCTGGCCTTCGGCGAGCACGCGCACAAACTGGCGGTGAGCTCGACCAAGGCGATCCATGGTCACGCCCTCGGCGCCGCCGGTGCGCTTGAACTGGTCGCCGCCATCGGCGCGCTTCGCGAAAACCTCGCTCCGCCGACGGCGAATTTTCTCGATCCCGATCCGGATTGCGATCTCGACTACGTGCCCAATGAAGCTCGATCCATGCCCGTGCGTGCCGTGCTCAGCAATTCGTTCGCCTTTGGTGGATTGAACGCCGTGCTGGCCTTGACCCGACCCGCCTGAGGTTCCGCTTGTCGGGGATCGGCGCCGACGATTGCGCGGCGCCGAGCCCCGGAGCATGGATCCAGAGGAGATCACGCCGCCCTCATTTGCCGCGCTTGGCCCGATCCAGCAACTGATCAAGCAAGGCAATGCCGAGATCAATTTCCTCGGTGGTGATATGCAGCGACGGCGCCAGTGTGATCACGTTCTTGTAGTAGCCACCAACGTCGAGCACCAGGCCGATCGGCTTGCCGTCATGCCTGAGTTCGCCATCGAGGCCAATGTCGACCATGCGGTCGAGCAGCTTGCGGTTCGGTGTGAAGCCATCCGCTTCGCAGATTTCCGCGCGCAGGGCCAAGCCGAGTCCGTCGACATCTCCGATTTCCGGATGCCGGGTCTGCAGATCGCGCAAGCCTTCGAGAAAATGCGCGCCCTTGGCCATGACCATGGTCTCGTAGTCGGTTTCGGCGAGCATGCGCATGGTCTCCATTCCGACCGCCGTGCCCAGCGGATTCGAAGCGAACGTCGAATGCGTCGATCCCGGCGGGAACACGGTCGGGTTGATCAGCTCTTCGCGCGCCCAGATGCCGGCCAGCGGATTGAGCCCGTTGGTCAATGCCTTGCCGAACACGAGTACATCGGGCTTGACTCCGAAATGTTCGATCGCCCACAACTTGCCGGTACGGAAAAACCCCATCTGGATTTCATCGACAACCAGCAGGATGCCGTATTGATCGAGCACCTTCTTCAAGCCGGTGAAAAAGTTCGCCGGTGGAATCACATAGCCGCCGGTGCCCTGGATCGGCTCGACATAGAAGGCGGCGTATTCGCACTGACCCGCCTTCGGATCCCACACGCCGTTGTATTCGGTCTCGAACAGGCGCGCGAACTTGGCTACGCATTGCTCGCCGTACTCCTCTTTCGACATGCCTTTCGGGCCGCGGAAGTGGTAGGGAAATTCAATGAACTGGGCACGGTCGAAATGGCCGTAGCGACGACGGTAGCGGTATGAGGAAGTAATTGCCGATGCGCCAAGCGTGCGTCCGTGGTAGCCGCCCTCGAAGGCGAACACAAGGCTCTTTCCTCCGTTCGCATTGCGCACGATCTTGAGAGAATCCTCGACCGACTGCGAGCCGCCGACATTGAAATGCACGCGACCCGGATTGCCCCATTTGCGCTCGGCGTCCTGGGCGATCGTCTTTGCCAGGTCGATCTTGGTCGGATGCAGGTACTGGCTGGCGACTTGTGGCAGGGTATCGATCTGCCGTTTCAGCACATTGTTGAGTCGCTCGTTGGCGTAGCCGAAGTTGACCGCCGAGTACCACATCTGCAGATCGAGGAATGGCATGCCGGCGCCGTCATAGAGATAGCTGCCATTGCAGCCGGTAAAGATCTTCGGCGGATCGCAATAGTGCACGGTATCGCCGAACGAGCAATAGCGTGCCTCGTCGGCAAGCAGGGCGGCTTCGTCCAGCGCGGGTATGGATTCGGCGACGGTTTGTATCGGAGTGAACTGGTTCATGCGTATTGGACTCTCGGTGAGGAACAGGATTCGGGAAGGTGGCCGGGCTCGAACTCACCGGCGAGCAGCGCAGGCAGGTGCTTGCAGGCATCGGCAAATCCGGCGATCGGGCGGTGTGCGATATCGTTTCTCAGGCAGTGCTCCAGCAGACGATGCTTGGCAAAGACAAAATCCGCACCCGTTGCCACGCAGACATCGGACTGGCCATCACCCACCACCAGGGTTGCGCGGTCACGCATATGCTCTATCCGCTGTGCCGAGCACTTGCAGTTTCCGCTCAGGCAATTCGATCGCGCGTGTGGAAACTTGAGCTGCCAACTGCGCGCCGAGGTCTGTTCAATATGGTTGGCGAGTACCGGTAGCGCCGCCAGGTTGCAGCGTTCGAGGATGCGCCGGATTGCGATATCGAGGCCGTCGCTGACGATGACCACCTCCATGTCGGCGGCAATCGCAAGATTCAGGAAGCGCGGAAAATCGGGATCGATCGGAATTTCATCGACGATGGCATTGAACTGCGCCAGATCGCCGTCGAGCAGGGCAATCTGGCGCGCCATGCACTCTCGTGATCCGATCAAGCCGGCACGCCAGTCATCCTCGATGGCCTCCCAGCCTGTTCGACCCAGCGCAGCCAGCAAGCGATCGGTCACGTCATCGAGTGAGATCGTCCCGTCGAAATCGCAAAGAACGGTCCAGTGGATTCGGGACAATGCAGGCCTCCTCGGCCAAAGTGTCCAGCTAGCCTAGAAGCTCATTCTTTCGAGGCCCTTTCTATGCGCAGGTCGATTTGAACGGAACCGCTCTTGTTGCCAGGCATGTCCCGATCAGCAATTGGCCTGGTTCGAATCGATGCAACGGCTCGACCCGAAATCGCACAGCTGATGATGACGGGAAATGAGGCTGGATCAGCCTTGCTCCGACAACCGGTCAAGTCTGCTTGCTCAAGCTGGCCAGAGGCTGGCCGCAATGCCGGAGGTGTTGCCGATCATTCGTTGTGTCCTGCGGCTGGCGCTCTGCGAGCCGGGGGGCAAGGATCCATTGGCGTGCCACGAACCAATGAGCGGATCACCTCGTTGTAGCGCGCGACCATCTGCTCACGGCCATACAGGGCCAGCGCCGTGCTTCGAGCCCTGGCGCCAAGTTGCGCGGCAAGTTCAGGGGACTTGATCAGATCCGCGATCGCATGCGCCAGCGCATCGGCATCCTGCGCCGGAACCAGGCGGCCGTTTTCGCCATCACGGATCAATTCACGCACGCCGCGGACATCGCTGCCGATGACAGCGCAACCGGCGGCCATTCCTTCCAGAAGCGCCAGCGGCATGCCCTCATGATGCGTGCTGAGCACACAAATCTGATGCTGCATGAGCAGTTCCGGAACGTTGTCGCATACGCCCTTGAATTGAACCTGGTCGCCCAGTTTCAATTGCCCGGCGAGCTCCTCCATGGCCCGGCGGCGTTTGCCGCCGCCGCAAAGGATCAGGGACAGGCGGATACCTTTGTCCTGCAACCGTTTCAAGGCATGCAGCAAGGTCGCGTGATCCTTTTGTCGGGAGAATCTTGCGACCATGACGATGCCCGGAATGCGCTGCTGGAACGGTTGCGCTTGCGCATCGGAAAATGGGTTCAGGCGTATTCCATTGGCGATGGTCATCGTGCGTTCCGGATCGTGACCCATCTCCAGCAAGGCATCGCGTGCACCTTCCGAGCAACCGATGATCAATGAAGACCGGCGCGCCAGCCAGCGCGTTTGTGCGCGTCTGAGTTTCGAGTATCGCTCGTGCGAATTGTGTTCGATGTGGACGAGATGAGGGACGCCAGCCAGAAGCCCGGCATAGCGGCCCCAGAGATGCTCGCTGTAGCCGTGAGCCAGCAATACATCCGGGCGAAATTTCCTGCAAATCCGGAACAACGACCAGATGGTGGCCAGATGTGGCCAACGGGTGACGGTTTCCAGCGGAACTGCATCGTCCTGCAAGCGGCGAATATGATCCTGCCCGGCATTCCATTTTCGCCGCAGCACGAGCAAGGGTTGCATGTCGCCGGCGGCCAATGCTCCTCTGGTCAGACTGATCGCAACCTGGGTGGCACCGCCGGAAAAACCGCCGGTAACAAAATGCAGCACGCGAATCGGCCTGTCTGCGATGTTCGGTGCTGTGCCCGGCTTCGAATCGACCATCGTGTCGATCCGCCGGGTGTTGAATGCTCCCGACACGAGCCCGGCTGCGCGCAGGGATCGATGCGCGCGCTCGGCTCGAAGCAGCCATCCACGACTCAGGAATTGGAGCAGCAAGGCATTCGGGCCCTGCGGGAAAATTTCCCGAAACCGCTCGATACAACTAGCCCTCAGCCCCGCCACCTCGGTCAACCTGGACTTGCGCAGATGGCGCGCCATCGAAGCGAAGCTTTTCAGGCAGAAATGATCAAGTGAGAACCGGGCCCTTGAATCAAGACCGCCAGGCAGTCCGAGCAGGTCCGAATGCATGTTGGCGAGGTTGTCGCCCAAGTCGCGAATCTTTCCTTCAGTGTAATCAGCAAGAATGCTGCCTTGGCGTTGCCGATACTTGATCCAGGCTTCCGGCACGTATCGAAAGCTCTTTGTCGCCTCGACGAGGCGGGCCAGCACCGCAATGTCCTCGAAGTAGCGATTCTCGGGAAATGACGCGTGTTGCCACACGGACTTCCTCGCGATCTTCGACCAGACATGGAGCTGACCGCAATCCATCAATCCCTCAACAAGGCGCGAACGATCGCGCAATGTTTGATGTGCGACCCCGGAAAAGGTGCAGCGGTGAAGTTCGCCGCGCAGGCGATGCTTGAGCGTGGAGCTTTCCCGCAATATCTGGAAATCGCAAAGAATGAGATCGGGCGCATCGATCGAAATCCGGGCCCTTAAGCTGGCCAGCGCGCCTGCCTGTACCACGTCATCCGAATCAATGAACCAGACGTACTCACCGCGGGCTTCGTTCAACAGGGAATTTCGAGATGCGGAAAGGCCCCGGTTTGTTGCGTGGTGGAGCAAGCGCAGGCGCGACCCATGGTCTTGCCGCAGCTTGTCCAGCACTTGCGCGGAAGCATCGGTCGAAGCGTCATCGAGCAACAGAATCTCGACGCCCTCCTGACCCTGATTCAGCAGGGACTCGACGCATTCTTGCACCCACTCCTGAACATTGTATACAGGCAAAAGAACGCTCAACCAGATCTTGGTGTCCATTTCAAACTCGCCGATTCGAATCGATGTCCTGCGGCTGCGACGGGATGGTCTCCGATGCGCGCAGTCGAGCCAGCGTAGTCACGAAAGGTTTCATGAGCCTTGCATCCAGGCCGGGCCGCCAGGATGTTTCCTTTCAGAATCCGCCTTGCCGGACAACTCGCCGAGACGTATCGATGCGATTGGAGTTAAACCCCATGGCGTGCCTTAACGATTCCCTGAGATTGAGATGAGAAGCAGTGAATGCGGTTGGGCGCATGAATGCCGACCTGGTAATCCAGTCAAAATGCCATGCGCAGAATTCTCTTCACGTCGAGCTTGCTTCTGATCGGGTTCAACACCTCCCATCTTGCGTATGCCGGCGAACCTTTCGGCATTGACCACAGGATTGCCCATGACAATTCAGGGGCCTGGATGTGTTCTTGCCAAAAGGATCTGGCGACAAGCGGGGCTCCCGGGATTCTTGCCGGGGTGCGATTCGCCGACAGTGAGACTCGTCTTGGTCAGATCTCTGACCATTCACCGGACGCGGTGATTTCTGCCACCGCCGTTGCGATAGCGTGCAAATACACGTTTTTGCGCGAGCGCCCCAACCACACAAGCAATTCAAACGTGGTTCTCCCCGGCCATGGCATGCAAGGTTTTCCGGGCGGGGAAGGTGCTCAAATCTGCGCAATCGTTACTCCGTTCATTGCCGGATTCCGGGGCGATTACTTTGCGGTTGGGTTGCTTGCTGAACTTCCCGCATACGTGCTGTTGCGCGCGTGAAGACTAGCCTGGACCTTTCATGATTCGTTCGGGCTAGGGGATCGTTGGCAAAGTGATGTGCTGGTCGGTGCGGACCTTGGCTTTGGACTGGGTATCTACGCCCATGGACGTAAATCTCGCTTTTTCGCAAGCTAATTGCCTGGCGGCGGTGTTCATGTCGGCTACAGGGCCGGGTTTTAGCGCCGCGCTTCCCTCGTCCTGCTCCCTCAAGGCCACGTTCTACCGATACGACTGCTTGCGATCGATGCTTGTTGCCGGGTCTCCGGAAGCGGGAAGCTGAAGGTGTATAGAACCGCATTGCCGTTTGCGCCGATAAGAATTCTCATTGTTGAGGACGAGCGCGACATCGCGGCAAACATCCAGGATTTCCTTGAGCGGCGGGGCCATGTCGTCGACCATGTGGCGGACGGCGAGCAAGGCCTGACACGTGCCATGCAGGGCGGATTCGATATCATCGTCCTTGACCTGGGCCTGCCGAAACTTGATGGACTTGAGGTCTGCAAGAGATTGCGCATGGCTGGAAATGCCGTTCCGGTTCTTATGCTGACTGCGCGGGACACTCTTGCGGATTGCCTTGGCGGATTCGAGACCGGTGCGGATGACTATCTGGTCAAGCCATTCGCGATGCGCGAACTGGAGGTGAGGATCGGTGCATTGCACCGCCGGGGCATTGCTCAATCGGAGTCGATCTTCAGGGTCGGCGACCTCAGCTATTCGCCGCGATCAATGCTTGCCGAACGTCATGGTCATTCCATTCCGTTGACCATTGCGCAAGGCAGGATCCTTGAGTCGCTGATGCGCGTATCGCCGAATGTGGTCCGGCGGGAGCAACTGCTCCACATCGTGTGGGGTGAGCAAGGTGGCAGCTTTGCTGCACTTCACACACATATCTGTACGCTTCGCGTGCTGATCGATCGACCCTTCAATACCCGCTCGCTGCAGACCGTACATGGCGTTGGCTATCGCGTAAGTGCGCACTCGACGCGCATCCGCTCGCTCAACCGCGACGAGAAATAGAATTTCGGGTGGATGGATCTGAACATGACCAGCCATGTATCCGGCCAAGGAAGCGGCGCGGTTTCCGAGTACGGCGCAACGCCGCCCGGAAACGGCAGCGTGGATGACGTGACAGCTGATCAGCCGCTGCCCCAAGGCAACAAGGGTGTGAGCGATCACGTTCTCAAATGCGTCGATCGTCGCCTTGCGAAGTCCAATGTGCACCAAGCCGAGAGCAAAGCTCCCGAGAGAATCGGTCCTGCCGCCGGAATAGCATGACTTCTCGACTCAGGAAATCCACTGGCGTGTGACAGGGGCGACCACGACGGACTCAGTCGTGGTCGCCGATGGCCAACGGCTTCACCTGTTGAGCCGAAACTTCTCTGATGGATCGTTGCGACGCGTGGCGCCAGGAATCTGCGCACATCTGCTCGATATTCCGACCCGGTTTCCAGCCCAGGATTCGGTGAGCTTGAGCGTAGTCCGTGTACGAACTCGCGATGTCGCCATTGCGGCGCGCCACGATTTCAAACGGTATCACCTGTCCACTCTGTCGCTCATAGCAGCGCAGGATTTCAAGCACCGAATAGCCCCGTCCTGTTCCCAGATTGATGGTGGCCATTCCGGCAGATTCCGCCGCGTTTTCCAGGGCGACGACATGCGCTTCAGCGAGATCGCTGACGTGGACATAATCGCGCACGCCAGTCCCATCGATCGTTGGATAGTCACCTCCGAAAATCGTGAGCTTGAGCCGTTTACCCAGCGCGACGAGATCCAGGAACGGAAATAGGTTGTTCGGTGATCCCGTAGGAGCATCGCCGATAAGGCCAGATGGATCGGCACCGGCCGGATTGAAATAGCGAAGCACCGCGATCCCCCAGCGCGGGTCGGATTTGACCAGATCTTCCAGCACGATCTCGACCATTCGCTTGCTTTGACCGTACGGATTGACCGGGCGCAGCGGATGGCACTCCCTGATAGGGAGTTCGATCGGATCGCCATAAACGGTAGCGGATGAACTGAAAACGAGTGCGTTTACTCCGGCAGTTCGCATCGCGCCAAGCAGGCTGAGCGTGCCAGCAACATTGGTCGAATAGTAGGTCAGTGGATCGGCCATGGAATCGGCAACCGATTTCAACCCGGCGAGGTGGATCACAGCATCGACGGCATCTCGTTCAAGGACATCCAGCACCGCCGATTGATCGGTGATGTCGAGACGATGCACACTGATCTGGGGACCTCCCATGCATTGCGACACGCGCTGAGGTATGTCGGCTGCGCTGTTTGAGAAGTTGTCCAGCACGATGACCCGATGCTTCCGACGCATCAGCGCGAGGCACACATGCGAACCCACATAGCCGGCGCCACCCGTGACCAGCACGTTGCGAACCTTTCGCGTTGCTTCTGAGGAGCCATTCACGGCGGTTGCTCTCTTTGATGTCGATGACAGAATCAACCCGGGAATACCGCTCAGCCGGTGATCTTGCGCACGAGTACGCGGGTGATCGCGCGGGCTTTCTGGGCGAGCGTGAAGCGCTTGAAGTTGGTCTTGACCACGCCCTCGGTGAAGGCCGTGCGCTTGCTGTAGTCGATGACAACCTCGACGATCGCCGGCTGGCCGCTCAGGGCGATCGCGTTGGCTGCGGCGATCTGGCTTTGCAGATCCGCATCGCTGGCAATCTTGAAGTAGGCCGCACCGACGGCATGGGCGACGCCGTCGATCTGGACCGGGGCGAGGGTCGTGCAGGGTTTGCGGTTGTAGGGGATTTCCTGGGCCTGGGCGATCTGCGACAGCTCGCCATCGCAGAACACGTAATAGACGATGCCGAGACGATTCTGCGTGGCGGTGATGATTTCCATGCAGGTCATGCGAAAGCCGCCGTCGCCGATGATGCAATTGACCGGCACATCGGGGCGGGCCAGCTTGGCCCCGATCGCGGCCGGCACGGCATAACCCATCGCGTTGAAATCAGTCGGCACGATTGCCGAGCGGGCACTCAGGATCGGCATCAGTTCGGCGACCAGGTAGGTATGGTTGCCATCGTCGACAACGGTCACGGCTTCCGCCGGATTGGCCGCCCGCAACGCATCAAAGAAGCGTGCCGGATTGACCCGGCCCTTGCTGTCATGGTCGTACCAGCTTTGCCGATAGGCCTTCTTGTCTGCGGCGATCTTCGCCTGCAGCGCACTGTTGATTGGCGCAGCCGGCATCGCCTCGCGCAGGGCCGCCAGCAACTGCGGCAGCACCACGCGGGCGTCGCCTTCGATGGCGACCCTGGCCGGGAAATTGGCATTGAACACGTCTGGATTGATATCGATATGGATCAGCCGTTCGGGAACGCTTATCCCGTAACTGCCGGTGGCGATCTCGGCGAAGCGAGTGCCGATCGCGAGCATTACGTCGCAGTCGGCAAAGGCCGCGCGCGCCGCCGGTACAGCGGCCTCGCCGAAACCGAAACCGACATGCAAGGGATGACTGGCCGGCAACATCGAGAAGCCCTGCAAGGTGGTCGCCACCGGCGCCTGCAGGTGCTCGGCCAGGGCAGTGAGTTCGGCCAGGCAATCGCGCGTACCCCAGCCGACAAACAGGCACGGATGTCTGGCCTCGCGCAGCAGGGCGACGGCCGCATCGATCTGGCTGGCGCTGGCCGGGGCCGGCAGCGGCGGCGCCTGCCAGGTCGGCAGGTTGCCGACTTCGGCGGCAAACATCTGCAGGTTGGCTGGCAGTTCGATGAACACCGGGCCCGGCTCGCCGCTGGTCGCGGTCCGATAGGCCTCGAAGATCATCGGCACGATCTGTTCCTGGCTCTCGATCATGTAGGTGGCCTTGGTGATGCCACGCATGAACTGATGCAGGTCCATCTGGTGCAACTGGTATTTCCACCGGATGTCGGTACGGATGCCACCGCAGATCACGAGCATCGGCACGCCATCGAGGAAGGCTTCGCCGATGCCGCTCGACGCATGGGTCAGGCCGGCGGCAGGTACCACGACCAGGGTGCCGACCGTGTCGGACAGGCGGCTCAGGCCATCGGCGATGAACGCGCCGCCGCCTTCATGGCTGACCAGCAAGGGCGTGATGCTGTCGGAATTGTTGAGTTCGTCATACAACTCGGTGTTCTGCACACCGGGGATGCCGAACGTATAGCGGATGCCAAGTTGCTCGAGCGCGTAGCGCGCCAGCCAGGCCCCTGTCTTCTTCATGTTCGTCGTCTCCGCCGGGTAATGCCACGAGTATCACGGATCGAGCAGGTTGCGGCCATCAAGCGCGGCTGCGGCGGCGCGCGCGGTCAGTACGCATCCGCCGAGGAAGGTGCCTTCGAGCGCACGCAAACCGTGCACACCGCCGCCGCCGAAGCCGGCCGCCTCGCCGATCGCGTAGAGCCCGCCAATCGGTTCGCCGGCGGCGTCGAGCGCGCGGCTGGCCAGATCGGTCTGGATGCCGCCCAGGCTCTTGCGGCTGATGATGAACTCGCGGATCGCGATCAGCGGCAGGGCCTTGTCGTCGAGGATCGGCTGTCGTCTGCAGGTACGCAGACGGTCGCTGCGGTATTGGCGCACGAAGGCGATGCGGCGCAGTTGCTCGTCATTGTGGAATCGGGCGGGCTGGCGCACGCGCGCGTCGTAGCGTTGCACTTCGCCCTCGACCGTGTCGAGCTCGACCGCCGCATCGCCCTGCAGGGTGTTCATGCGCTCGACCAGTTCGGGCAGGCTTTGCGCGACGACCACGTCCGGGCATTTCTCGATCAGGGTATCGACCAGCCAGCGATTGCCGAACAGCAGATCGCGCAACAGGCCGAGGCGGCTTTCGTTGCGAATGCTCGGATTGTGCTCGGCACCCGAAACGGCCAGCTCCTTCCGGGCGATACGCATGTTCATGAGCTGCCACGAGTACTGGCGTTGCTGCCGGCAGACCTGGCTGACCAGCTCGCGCGTGTCGAAACCGGATACCAGTGGCTGCGGGCCGATGCGCTCGCCGCGCCAATTCAGCCACAGGGCCGAGCGTGGCGGCACCAGGCTCAGCCCGGCGAATGGCTGGGTCGGCGCATGATGGTGCACGCCTGCTGCATAGTTCCACATCTTGTCGAGATGGGTGATCTGCGCGCCAGCCACGGCCGCGGCGTCGTGCAGGGTGCCGTCGGCAAAGCGATGCGAACCGTTGAGCAGGGTCTCCGGCGGAGTGCCCCAATCGGCATGCCAGTTGTCGCGCACGCGATCGAGATTGCCATTGATGCCACCGGCGGCAATTACCAGCGCCTCGGCACGGATCTCGAATGGACGTCTGGACGTCTCATCGATGCCATGGCAACCGACCACCTGACCGGTGTCGCGCAGCAAGCCCTGCACGCACTGGCCGAAACGCAGTTCGAGCAGGCGCGCATTGCGATGTTGCTGCAGGTGTCCGATCAGGGTTTCAGCCAGCTTCTGGCCGGTACCCCAGACGATATGGAAACGGGGCAGCGAGTTGCCCGGCGTGAACTGGCCGCGTTCGACCCAGTTCAGCATCGGCAGGTAGCGGATACCCTTGCCACGCAGCCACCAGTACATGTGTTCGGTGCAATGGCCGACGTAGGCGCGCGCCCAGCGTTTCGGCCACAGCGCGTGATCGTCGAAGCCGGCAAACGATTGCCAGTCGGCCAGGGCCAGCTCGACGCTGTCGCGGATGCCGGTGCGGCGTTGTTCGGGCGTATCGACGGCGAACATGCCGCCGAAGCTGCGCCGGGCGAGGCCGCCGAGCTGATCCGGCTGGTCGCGATCAAGCAGCAAGACGCGCTTGCCCTGATCGAGCAGTTCGATCGCGCAGACGATGCCGGCAATGCCGGCACCGACGATGACGACATCATGTGTGGGCGCCGGCATGCCAGGCTCCCATCCATCGTGGCTGGATTGCGCGCGCGCTCATGGCCGGATCAGCTGGTTGGCACGCAGTGCCGCCAGCCATTCCTCGTTGGTCGGCTCAATGGCGACCACGGTGGCGCTGTCGGCGGCCGAGATAACCGGCGCATGGGCTGCATTGGCGGCGCTGTCGAGGCGGATGCCGAACAGGCCGAGTGCGGCACAGACGCGTTCGCGGATGATGGCGTTGTGCTCGCCGATGCCGGCGGTGAAGACGAGCAGGTCGAGGCCACCGAGCACGGCGCCAAGTGCGCCGATCTCGCGCACGATGCGGTGGACGTAGAGCTCCAGGGCGATCTTGGCGCGTGGATTGTGCCCCTCGGTGGCGAGCAGGACGCGCGGATCGGATGATTCGCCGGAGACGCCAAGCAATCCGGATTCCTTGTACAGCAGCTGGCCGAGACGCGGCACCGTGAAGCGGCCGGTTTCGAGCAGCGAGAGGACGACGCCAGGATCCAGTGATCCGCAACGCGTGCCCATCATCAGCCCATCGAGGGCCGAGAATCCCATGGTTGTGGCGACGCTGCGCAAGTCGCGCATCGCGCAAAGGCTGGCACCACTGCCGATGTGTGCAACCAGGGTGCGGCCACGGGCCAGATCGCCGTGACGCCGGGGCAACGCGATCGACTGGTATTCGAAGGAAAGGCCGTGGAAGCCATAGCGGCGCAGGCCGCGCTCCCAGGCGTCATAAGGCAGCGGCAACAACTGCTCGACGAGGGGCATGCCGTGGTGGAAACCGGTATCGAAGCAGGCGATCTGGGGCACCTCGGGGTGTGAGCTGAAGAACGATTCGATGCCTTCGAGTGTCGACGGCTGGTGCAGCGGTGCCAGCGGAATCAGCCGGTGCAACTCCTCAAGCACCTGCGCAGTGACCCGGGTCGGTGCGAAGTAGCGGCTGCCGCCGTGGACGACACGATGAGCGACTGCGCGCAGCGCACTGCTCGGGGTGTATTCACCGATCCGCTTGCGTACCTCATCGAGCGCGGCGCGGAATGGCCGCTCGGCATCAAGCACGAGCGGCATCGCTTGATCGGCATGATTGTCCGACCAGGTCGGCGAGCTGCCGCCGATGCCGTCGATCTTGCCGCGCCAGCGCGCCTGCAGACCGGGATCGCCTGCCTCGACATCGAACAGGGCGAACTTGAGGCTCGACGAGCCGGCGTTGAGGACAAGGACGCAGGGGCGGGCTTCGGTCATGGCGGCGAAGTTTGATAGTGGCGGGCAACAAGCAGGGCGACCGCGCAGGAGGCGATCCGTGTTTCGGTGGAGTCGGCGCGGCTGGTCAGAATGACCGGCACGCGGGCACCGAGGACGATGCCGGCACTGGCCGCGCCGCCGAGGAATTCGAGCTGCTTGGCGAGCATGTTGCCGCTCTCCAGATCGGGCACGACCAGCACATCGGCGCAGCCAGCGACCGGCGAAACGATGCCCTTGATGCGCGCGGCGGCGATCGAGATCGCGTTGTCCAGCGCCAGCGGGCCATCGAGGATGCCACCGCTGATCTGGCCGCGATCGGCCATCTTGCACAGGGCGGCGGCATCGAGCGTCGCCGGCATGTGCGCGTTGACCGTTTCGACGGCAGCGAGGATCGCCACGCGCGGCTCGGCGACGCCGATGATGCGAGCCAGATCGATCGCATTGCGCACGATGTCGGCCTTGGCAGCGAGATCGGGCGCGATGTTGATCGCCGCGTCAGTAATGATGAACGGGCGCGGATAGGCCGGCGTCTGCATCAGATAACAATGCGAAAGGCGGCGGGCCGTGCGCAAACCGGCATCGGCGGCAAGGATTGCGCTCATGAATTCGTCGGTGTGCAGGCTGCCCTTCATCAGCGCATCGACATGGCCGGCCTTGGCCAGTGCCGCGGCGCGGGCAGCGGCAGCATGGCTGTGCGCGACGTCCTCGATCTCGATGCCGGCCAGATCCAGCCCGGCCAGTGCCGCAATCGCCTCGAGCCTGGCCTTCGGCGCGACCAGCACCGGCACGATCAGTCCGGCATCACGCGCTTCGAGCGCCGAAGCCAGCGAGGTCTGGTCGCAGGGATGCACGATCGCGCAGCGGATCGGCGGCAAGTTGCTGACCGCATCGAGCAGGCGGCGCACGCCGTCGCCATCGCCGAGGCGCACTTCGGGCAGGGTCGCGCGCGGACGCACGATGCGCTCGTTCGGCGCGATCACCGTGGCCTCGCCTTCGATGACGGTGATGCCATCCTGGTTGGTGCAGGTGCAGGCGAGGCTGAGATGGCGGTTGCGCGGCTCGCGTGCGCTGACCTCGACGGCAATGCTCAGAGTATCGCCGATGTGCACCGGGGCGAGGAAACGCAGGGTCTGGCCGAGGTAGACCGTGCCGGGGCCAGGCAGGCGCGTGCCGAGCACCGCCGAAATCAGCGCCGCCCCCCACATGCCATGCGCGATGACGCCATGGAAGCGCGAGGAGGCAGCGAACTCGGCATCGACATGCTGCGGGTTGTCATCGCCGGAGATCACCGCGAACAACTGGATATCGCTGGCGCTCAGGGTGCGCTCGATGCTGACCCGGTCGCCGACCGCGATTTCGTCGAAAAGACGATTGCGCACAAAGCGCAAATCGTCATGTTCGGTGGCGGGCCTGGATGCCTTCACCGGATCCGATTCGGGACTCATCAATCTTGGTGCCTATTCCTGATTGGCATGCCGGAACAGTACAGCAACAGACCTGCCGATGGATGCCCGCGAGAGCCGGTGCAGCCGTTCATGATTCAGCTTAACCCCGGCCCGCCAGCGCGCTCCTGATCCAGGTCAAACCCTCTGGGCGACGGTCAAGCCGACACCCTGCGCTCGCGGCGCGCCGATGCGCGGCAGTCTGATGTCCGCAGCGAGCCACCGAACCGGCAGACGAAACGCTGCCGCGATGCGCCAAGGTATGCAGACGCTCGGGGCTGGCTCCGATGTGGGTTGACCTGGATCAAGACGATCAGATCGATGTCGCGGCAGCATGCAGGCATGTCAGCTCCCACCCTCATTCATCCGCAGCTTTCGCGCGCCCCGGTATTCGATGCCGGCTTAATCGCGCGCTACGACGTCAACGGGCCGCGCTACACCTCGTATCCGACTGCGCCGCAGTTTCACGAGCGCTTTGGCGAGACCGATCTGCGCCGCATCGCCCGGGCCTCGAACGAGGATCCAATTCCACGCGCCTTGTCAATCTACGTACATATCCCTTTTTGCCTTAGTCCGTGCTTCTACTGCGGCTGCACGCGAATCATCACGCGTGACCGCTCGCGTGCCGACGAATATCTCGGCCGCCTGATCCGCGAGATCGAGATGACTGCACCCTTGTTCGACAAGGATCGCTGCGTCAACCAGGTTCATCTCGGCGGCGGTACGCCGAACTTCCTCGATGCGGCGCAGATGGTGCGCCTGCTTGATGCGCTGAAGTCCGGTTTCAATTTGTCCGAGGATCCGGATCGCGAATTCGGCATCGAGGTCGATCCGCGCTATTGCGACGCCGCCACCGTGCGCATGCTGGCCGATGTCGGATTCAACCGGATCTCGCTCGGCATCCAGGATTTCGACGAAGAGGTTCAGCTTGCGGTCAATCGCGTGCAGAGCGTCGAGCAGACCCGTGAAGTCATCGAGGCAGCGCGTGACCATGGTTTCCGCTCGGTCAGTGTCGACCTGATCCACGGCCTGCCAAAGCAGACCACGCAGAAATTCGCACGCACGCTTGAACAGGTCATCGCACTGAAACCCGATCGCATCGCGACCTACTCCTACGCGCACATGCCCGAGCGTTTCCGCGCGCAGAACCAGATCATCGCGGCCGATCTTCCCGATGCGGCGACGCGTCTTGCCCTGATCGGGCAGACCGTGGCCACCCTCGGCACAGCCGGCTACCGCTACATCGGCCTCGATCATTTCGCCCTGCCCAACGACGATCTGTCGCGGGCCCAGCGCGCAGGTACGATGCAGCGCAATTTCCAGGGCTATTCGACGCACGGTGACTGCGATCTGATCGGCCTCGGCATGAGTTCGATCGGTCACATCGGGCGCAGTTTCCACCAGAATCCACGCGATCTGCAGACCTACTATGGGGCGATCGACAGCGGTCACCTGCCGGTGCAGCGCGGCATGCTGCTGAATGACGATGATGTCATCCGGGCCGACGTGATCCAGCAGCTCATGTGCCATGGCGAACTCGACATGATCGAATTCGGTCTGCACTACGGAATCGAATTCCGCAGCTATTTCGCCAGCGAGATCGAGCGCCTCAACGCGTTGGAGAAGGACGGTTTGATCGAAGTGTCCTCACGTGCGCTGCAGATCACCGCGCGCGGCCGTTTCCTGCTGCGCATCGTCGCCATGTGCTTCGATGCCTATCTGGGCCGGGCCGCCGCGAACGGCAAGCCAAGTTATTCGAAGGCGCTCTGATCCGCCCCGGCGAAATTGCTGTCTCTTGATCGCACCTCTCATGCTGCACAAATCCGCTGCAAGTCGCATGCTGCCAGGATCGCGGCTGCGCGCAACGGCTCCGTCCGCCTCGGCAGGAGAGGCATTCATGCCTGATGCGGTTCGTCATGTGTCGGCTTTCAACAACCGAACCTCTGGTCAAGGTATCGCGATCGAAGGAAGTCTCGTTTCGGGACGCTTGAAGCCGCTCTCGGCAGAAGAGCCGATGGCTGCGCTTTTTGTCTGGCTGACCCTTGCGGCTAATCAGGTAACGAGCTCGGATTTCCGGGTGGCGAGTGGGCGCAGGCAAGATGTGATCAAGAAACGACGAAGCTCGGGGGGGTGTAGCCTCGCGCGCGGCATGGGACAATGTCGGCGACATGGGAACCGTTTCCAACATCATCAATCTGCGTGCCCTGCGCCAGTCATGCGCGGATTGTGGCCTGAACCAGTTGTGTCTGCCCGCGTCGATCGGCGGTAATGATCTCGATCGCCTGGATCGCGTGGTCAAGCAACGGCCCGCGCTGGAGCGTGGCGATATCCTGTTCCACGAGGGGCTCAAGCAGCCGGCTCTGTTTATCGTCCGCGCCGGCTCGCTGAAGACGTATGTAACGCTGCCGGAAGGCGATGCCCAGATTCTCGGATTCCACATCGCCGGCGAGCTGGTCGGCCTCGATGGATTGTCAGGCGAGGGCCACCGCTGCACGGCCGAGGTGCTGGAAAGAACGATTATCTGCGAAGTTCCGTTCGAGTCGCTGAGCGAAGTGGCGATCAAGGTGCCCGGATTGCAGCAGCAACTGTTTCGCATCATGAGCCGCGAGTTCTCGCGCGAACTCGAGCATCCGGTGATGATGGGACGCAAGCAGGCGATATCGCGATTGGCAATTTTCCTGCGCAGCCTGTCCGCACGCCTCGATGGCATCGGCCACGATCCGCAAGAGATCACCCTGAGCATGTCGCGCCAGGAGCTGGCCAACTATCTCGGCCTCGTGATCGAGACGGTCAGCCGCTTGTTCTCGCGCATGCAGACTCTCGGCGTGCTCAGGGTCGATCGGCGCACGGTACGCATTCTCGATCCGGCCGCGCTGGCGGTGCTGGCCGAAAAGGCGGACGACGAGAGCAGCTGACGACGCCGGATCAGCGCCTCCGTTGCTAGCAGCCTGTCGGACTTTGCCGGTTGAGGCGAGAATTCGGCTGGGCGAGGACAGATTTTCGACGGTTTGCAGGCCCATAGTGGTGCTATGGGTCAAAAAGCGGCGGAAATATGAACCGCACAGACGGATTCGCAGCCCGGCCGAGTAAAGTCCGACAGGCTGCTAGTCCCCGCTATCCGCTCGATCACGAAAATCCGTGTGAATCCAATGTCCTGCGCGATCATCACGCGTATTCATGAATAGTCCGGGCTAGGGCGCGAGCGGTGCGCAATCAAACGGCAACCAGCCCTGCAACCACGGTGCGTGGCCGATCAGCAGTGGCGCGGCGGCAGTGAGCAAGGCGCTGGCCAGCAGCACATAGCCGGCCGTACGGCGCAGGTGGCGACTCGAAGACAGGCGCAGCAGACGGGGTGCACCCCACGAGGTCGCCAACATGGCCGGCAAGGTGCCGAGGCCGAATGCGGCCATGACTGCGGCGGATCGCAATGGATCCGCATTCAACGCGGCGACCAGCAGCACCGTGTAGACCAGACCGCAAGGCATCCAGCCCCAGATCGCGCCGAAACCGATCGCCCGCGGCAGGTTGCTCACCGGCATCAGGCGACGCCCGAGCGGGGCGAGTTTCGGCCACAGGCGCTTGCCGAGGCCAGCGCCCGGATCGCGGAAGATGCCGAGCATGACCAGGGCGGCGACCAGCAGCGCGGCCGCACTTGCCACGCGCAGGGCGAGACGCACGCGGTCAATATCGAGCACGGCAATCAGGCCGCCGCCGATGCCGCCGATCAGCAGGCCGGCCAGGCTGTAGGAGGAAATCCGGCCGAGTTGATAGGCGAGCAGCAGGCTTCGTCGCGGCCGGCCATCGGCATCCTTGGCAGTGGCCACGCCGAGCGCCATCGAGATGCCGCCGCACATGAGCATGCAATGGCCACTGGCGAACAGGCCGAGCAGCAGGGCGGCGGCCACGGTCAGTGATCCGCTCATGGCGGGTCGGTGTCGGGCTCGGCGATCGACTCTTCGCTCAGTGGAGTCAGCGAAGGGGTGTCGAGATCGTCGAACTGGGCGTGATTGACGGCCCAGAAGAACGCCCAGATGCCGACGCCGAGCAGGATCAGACTGATCGGGATGAGCAACAGGATGATGTTCATGCCGTGGCCTCGCGGCTGGCCGCTTTGGCGATCGCCATCGGCGCGTCCGGCGACGGCCCGGAACGACGGCCGATGCGTTGGGAATTGAGGATGACCACGATCGAACTGGCCGACATGCCGAGGGCGGCCAGCCACGGCGGCACCAGGCCGAGCGCGGCGAGTGGCACGGCCGACAGATTGTAGGCCAGTGCCCAGTTCAGGTTTTGTCTCAGGCGCACGAGCATCTCGCCAGCCACACCGCGCGCCTCGAGCAGGCTTTCCAGGCGCGAGGTCGACAACAGCATGCCGCTGGCCGCATGCGCCATCGCGCTGCCGTCGCCGATCGCAAGGGCGACATCGGCAGCGGCCAGCACCGGCGCATCATTGGTGCCGTCACCGACCATGGCGACGACATGGCCCTGGGTGCGCAACAGGCTGAGTCGGGCCAGTTTGTCCGCAGGCGCCGCCGCCGCCATCGATTCGCGGATGCCGAGCAAGCCGGCGATGTGCTGCACCCGCGAGGCGTTGTCGCCGCTGATGATTTCGCATTCGATTCCGGCGCTGCCGAGTTTGCGCATCAGCGCAACCGCACCGGGGCGCAATTCTTCGGTGATCGGAAAGCGCGCGATTTCGCCGTGCTCATCGGCAAGGAACAGGGCGTCGGTATCCGCTGCCTTGCCCTGTCCCGGTGCAAGCAGGGAAAAGTCGCCACGGCCGAGGCGATAACGCACGCCATCGATTTCACCTTCCACGCCAGCGCCGGCGACATGGCGCAGCGATTCGGCGGACTTCACCGGCGCCGTTGCGGCCAGGCGACGCAAGGCGAGGCCGAGCGGATGCGCGTTTGCTTGTTCGAGAGCACCTGCAATGCCAAGCGCCTCGTCGAGACTGCCGCGCATGACCGTAATCCGGGCGCGGTCGAAACTCGGTTCGGTCAGCGTGCCGGTCTTGTCGAAGATGAAGCGGTCGGCCCTGGCCAGGGCCTCGAGTGCATCGGCATCGACCACCAGCACGCCGCGCTGGGCGAGCACGGCGACCGCACGGGTCAGGGCCGAGGGCACCGCCAGCGCGAACGCGCACGGGCAACTGACCACCAACACGGCCAACGCCGCAGGCAGGACGCGCGACGGATCGAACCATGCCCAGGCCAGGGCCGTGGCGACGGTTGCAACGAGCACGCGCACGACGAAGCGCGCCGCACGCGCATCGGCCAGACAGGCCAGCCGTGGCCGCTCGCTGGCGGCGCGGGTGACCAGGCGTACGATGCCGGCGAGCACGCTATCGGCGCCAATCCGGCGCACGATCAGTTCGATCGGGCCATCAATGACCAGGCTGCCGGCAATCAGCGGCTGTCCGGGTTCGCGTGCGATCGCTGTGGATTCGCCGCTGAGCAGGGATTCATCGACGCGGCAGGCCGGCCCGAGCAATTCGCCGTCGGCCGGAATTGCCGCACCGCTGCCGACGCGCACGATGTCGCCGGGTTCGAGTTCGTGCACCGCGATCGTGGTGTAACCGGTCGTCTCGCGACGTTCGGCCAGCACCGGTTGCAGGCGCGACAAGGCATCGACGACATCGCCGGCGCGATGGCGCGCGCGCATGGCCAGATGACGGCCGAGCAGCAGGAACAGGACGAACATGCTGACCGAATCGAAATAGACCTCATGGCTGCCGACAAACACGTTGAGCATGCTGGCCAGGTAGATCAGCGCAATCGCGAGCGCCACCGGCGTGTCCATCGACAGCCGACGGACGCGCCACTCGCGCAACGCGCCGCGAAAGAACGGCTGCGCCGAATAGAGCACGACCGGGGTGGCGACGAGGAAACCGATCCAGCGGAAGAATTCGCGTACCGAGGGATCGATGCCGTCGAATACGCCGGCATACAGGGCCACGGCCATCATCATCGCCTGCATGGTTCCAAGCCCGGCGACAACAAGACGCTTGAGCGCGGCGCGTGATTCGCGCTGGCGCTGCGAATCGATCATCTCGGCGGTCAGTGGATGTGGCAGATAGCCGAGCCGTGCCAGCGCAGCGAGCAGGGCCGAGAGTTTGATCCGGCCCGGATCGAATTCCAGGCTGACCCGGCGCGCGAGCGCATTGACGCCGACATCGTGCACGCCCTCGATGCCGCGCATGGCGCGCTCGATCAGCCATGCGCAGGCCGAGCAACGCAGGCCATCGACGAGCACGATCACTTCGGCGCGGTCGGGCCTGGATGTGCGCACATGCAGGCGGCCCAGCGCCGGTCGATCCCAGGCCGAATAGTCGGCCACGATTTCGTTGCGTTGCGCCGGTTCGCTGCGCAGGCGGTAGTAGTCGCCGAGCCCGAGCGTCTCGATCCATTCGGCGGCGGCCTTGCAGCCCGGGCAGCAGACGGCGTGTTCACGGCCCTGCACGCGGGCCAGAATCGGAGCAGAGGCAGGATTCGGTTCGCCGCAATGAAAGCAGGCTTGCGCGTTCACGATGCCGGACCGAGATCCTTCGTTTCGTTGTTGGCACCCGGGCCGGCCGGATGGGTCGGCGGGATGCGGCTCGGTCGCGGCACGTCATCCGGAACCACGATATGCGTGTCGGGCGTGTTGATCGCCTCGGCCAGCAGGGCGAACGAGCCAATCACCGTGGAGCCGAGCAGGATCAGGATCAGCCACATTTCGGGCACCCGGTACCACGGCATCGATGGTTTGTCCGGCTTGCTATGGGTCATGGTTTTTCCGGGGCGAAAAAGTGGGTTCTGCCACGTGCGACGACCTTGCCTTCGGCATCGATGACGAGCACGGCGATCGGCTGACGTCCGCTGCTGGTACCGGCATCGGCACGCAGGGTCAGCGGCAGCGAGAACACCTCATTGGGTGCCAGGGTCACCGCCGGCTTGCCGATCATGCGCAAGGGCAGGTTGGTCTCGGTACGTAGCGAGAGCAGCATGTCGACATCGGTCTTGTTGACCAGCTTGACGTTGTAGCTGTTCTCGATCGAGCCGTGCCCAAGCGTGCGGAACAAGGCGTTGCGATCGTGCAGCACCTCGATGATGACGGCATCACGCGAGCTCACCAGCCAGACGAAGGCGGCGATCACGCCGCTCAGGATGCTTGCGTAAATCAAGGTGCGTGGCCGCAGCAGGTGCTGCTGTTTGCCGACCAGGGCGTTCTCCGTGGTGTAGCGGATCAGGCCTCGCGGATAGTGCATCTTGTCCATCACTTCATCGCAGGCATCGATGCAGGCGGCGCAGGCGATGCATTCGATCTGCAACCCGTCGCGGATATCAATGCCAGTCGGGCAGACCTGCACGCAGGCCAGGCAGTCAATGCAATCACCGAGTACGCGCTGCTGTCCGGCCGGCACGCTGTTGTCGAGCGCATTCTCGACGACCAGCTCGACGCTGGCCGCTGCGAAGCGCTCGGCCTCGCGCTTGCGATGGCTGCGCGGTTCGCCGCGCAAGGGGTCGTAGCTGATGACCAGGGTGTCGCGATCGAACATCGCGCTCTGGAAGCGCGCATACGGACACATGTACTTGCACACCTGCTCGCGCAGGAAGCCGGCATTGCCGTAGGTGGCGAGCGCGTAGAACAGAATCCAGAAACCTTCCCAGCCACCGACCGAGCCTTGCATCAGGCTGTCGCCCAGCTCGCGGATCGGGGTGAAGAAGCCGACAAAAGTGAATCCGGTCCACAGCGAAAACGTGATCCACACAAACTGCTTGGCCGACTTGCGAGCAAGCTTGTCAAGGCTCCACGGCGCCTTGTCCAGGCGCATGCGCGCGTTGCGGTTGCCTTCGATCTTGCGCTCCATCCACAGGAACACTTCGGTCCACACCGTTTGCGGACAGGCATAGCCGCACCACAGGCGTCCGGCCACGGCGGTGAAGAAGAACAGGCTCAGCGCGGCGATGATCAGGAGCAGGGTCAGCAGGTAGAAGTCCTGCGGCCAGAACGTCAGGCCGAACACATGGAAGCGGCGCGCCGGCAGATCGAACAACACCAGTTGCTGGCCACCGATGCTGATCCACGGAAATGCATAGAACATGCCCAGCAACCAGAACACCGCAATCGTGCGCCAGCGCTGGAAACGACCTTCGATCTCGCGCGGATAGACCTTGGGCTCCTTGGCATAGAGGGAGCCAGTCGCGTCGGTGACGACGATGTCGATTTTCGACTTGCTTGTCATTGGATGGATTGCCGCTCAGCGCACACTGGGGATTTGCTGTTTCGCGCCTGCGCGCGCGACATTGTGGTGTGAGTGGAGTGAATCTGTGGATTCAGTGAGGTCTTTCGGCGAGTCCGAAAAAAAAAGCTTTCACACGCCTGCGGCGCGCGAGTCACTTTCTCTTGAGTGGCCAAGAGAAAGTAACCAAAGAGAAGGCCACCCCGATGCAGCGGTCTCCGGGCTCCTGCCCTGCGACTGCGCAACGCGACTCCGGCGGTTCGCCGACAGTCCGTCCCTGGACTGACGTCGAACTGGCTCGCATCCATGCGAGCCACCCTGCGGGCCTTTCCTACGTCACGTTGCCGCTGCATAGGGGCCCCATTTACTGCGCATCCTGCGCAGCCAAGACGAAGCAGATTCCTGCGAGCTCGTAGCATTCGCTTTGGCTCCTGACCTTCCTTCTCCCGCGCAGCGGGGGAAGGTGCCCGACAGGGCGGATGGGGGCTTTGGCTCCTGCTCCTTCTTTGGCGCGCACGATGCGCGCTTAACGGGGCCCCTCGATCGCGGCGAGGTTGCGCAGGATCAGCCCGAAGGGTGGCCCACACGATGTGGGCCAGTTCGACGTCAGTCCACGGACGGACTGTCGGCGAACCCCGGAGCGGCCTCGCGCACCCGTAGCACAGGGACTGTGCGTAGGGCGCGATCGCGGGGTGCTCTTTCTTTTGGTTACTTTTCTTTGAGCAAGCAAAGAAAAGTGACTCGCTCGCCCGGAGGCGAGTGAAACCCAGGCAGGGATGCCGCGCGACGAAGGAGCGTGCTCTAGACCGTAGACGAGAAAAGAACTGGACCCCTGCCTTGGCAGGGGTGACGAGAGGTGGGAGGCGTTTGAAAAAAGGCATGGATGCCGCGCCGCAAAGCGGCGTAAAACCCCAAGCATCGCGACTGAAGTCGCTCCCACGAAAAACAGCACCGAGTCGTGACGAGAGGGGGGAGACGAGTGCAACGCCGGCAGGGATACCGCGCGACAAAGGAGCGCAAGGAAATACAGAAAAACACCTGGGCTCATACAACGAGTCGCGCAAGCGACTCCACAGGCACCCACTTGTGGCGCCGCCATCGGTCAACCAGCCCGCAGCACGACCCGCTGACAAAAATGAAACCCGATCATTCACGTCCATCTCGATGCGACGTCGGTTGCTGTGCCGGCAACGGCGGTGCGATCAGCATCGCCGTGAACAGGCAGGCCGACAACGTGCACAACCAGAACATGAAGAATCCGATCGAATAGCCGGCCAAGCGGGTGATCTCGATATCGGGCCAGGTGATGGTTGCCAGTGCGATCGGGTCGACCACGGCAAAGAACACCATCGTGGCAACCCCGGCGGCAAAGAAGGAGGGCCAGAGCACCGCGCCGAAACGTCGGGCCCTGGAGTCGCGAACCGGCTCTGCGGCCTTGCCCAGGGCGTCGGCGGGTGGCCGATAGGTGCTCATTGAGCTGTCCCTGGGCGGGCTGCGTCATCGCGCTCGGATTCGATCGAACTCTTGCCCTGGGCGAGTATCCAGGCAGCGACGAGGCGGGCGCGATCCTCACCGATGATCGGCCCCCAGGTTGGCATCACCCCATTGGCACCGTAGGTGATCGTGTGCTTGATGCCCTCGAGATTGCCATTGCCGTGCAGCCAGATGTCGTCGGTCAGGTTCGGCGCGCCCAGCGCATGATTGCCCTTGCCGTCGATGCCGTGACAAGCCGCGCAGATGGTCTCGAATTTCGGTTTGCCGGCGGCCGCGAGGCGTGCGTCATGGGCAAGGCCGGACAGGCTCAGCGCATAGTTGGCCACTTCCTCGACCCCATTGCCGGGCAAGGTGGCGACCATCGGCGGCATCAGGCCGTGGCGACCGTTCATGATGCTGGCGAGAACGGTTTCCGGCTCGCCGCCATAGAGCCAGTCGCCATCGACAAGGTTCGGATAGCCGACGGCACCGCGTGCATCCGAGCCGTGGCAGGCGGCGCAGTTGTTGGCGAACACATTGCGCCCGACCTTGGTCGCCGCCGGATTGTCGACCAGGGCGGCGAGCGGCTGATCGCGGAAGCCGGCGAACAGGCTTTCGAGCTTGGCATTGGTCGCGTCGAGTTCGGCCTGGACTTCGCCGCCGGAGGTCCAGCCGAGGGTGCCCTTGTAGATGCCGAGGCCCGGATACAGGGCCAGATAGGCAAAACCGAAGATGAAGGTGAGGATGAACAGGACAAACCACCAGCGTGGCAGCGGATTGTTCAACTCCTCGATGTCGCCATCCCAGACATGGCCCATCGTTTCGGTGGCCGGCTTGTTGTTCTTCGGCTTTGCCGCAGTCGCCAGCAGCAGCCATATCAGGCCGATCAGATTGAGCGCGGTCAAGGCGACAATGTAGACACTCCATCCACCGCTCATGGCTTGTCCTCCGGATACGGGCGGCTGTCATCTTCAAGCGGAATATTCGCGGCCTCGCTGAAATCGGTGCGGCGGCGTCGGCTCCAGGCCCAGCTCCAGAGGCCAAGGAAGGTGAGCATGAGAATGCTGGTGAGGATTCCGGAAATCATGGCTTTGCCTCCTCATGGACGTCAGCCGACTTCACGCCGAGACCCTGCAGATAGGCGATCAGGGCATCGAGTTCGGTCTGTCCGGTCACAGCATCCTTGATCCCGGCAAAATCCTGTTCGGTGTAGGGATGTCCCATCCAGGCCAGCGTGCGCATCTTGGTTTCGATCAGTTTCGGGTCAATCAACGATTCGGTCAGCCACGGATAGCCCGGCATGTTGGATTCCGGCACGACATTGCGCGGGTTCTTCAGATGCACGCGGTGCCAGTCGTCCGAATAACGACCACCGACGCGGGCCAGATCCGGACCGGTGCGCTTGGAACCCCACAGGAACGGGCGGTCATACACCGATTCGCCAGCCACGGAATACGGCCCGTAGCGCTGGGTTTCCGAAGCGAGGGTGCGGATCATCTGCGAGTGGCAGCCGACGCAGCCTTCGCGGATGAAGATGTCGCGACCGGCCAGGCGCAGCGGCGAGTAGGGCTTCACACCCGGTGCCGCCGTGATCGTCTGCGCCTGGAACATCAACGGCACGATCTCGACGAGGCCGCCGACCGCGATCACGAGCACGATCAGGATCACCATCAGGCCGATATTCTTTTCGATGATTTCATGTTTCATCGGTCATCTCCTCAGGCGTGTGCCGGCAGTGGAACGCGAACCAGCGGCGCGCCGGCGCCCATCTGGCAGGTCTTGCGCACATTCCACGCCATGATCAGCATGCCGCTGAAGAACAGGATGCCGCCGACGAAACGGGTGACATAGTAGGGATAGGTCTGACGCACCGATTCGATGAAGGTGTAGGTCAGCGTTCCATCCGGATTGGTCGCGCGCCACATCAGGCCCTGCATGACGCCGGCGATCCACATCGCGGTGATGTAGAGGACGATGCCGATCGTGGCAATCCAGAAATGCGCATCGATGGCCTTGATCGAATACATGCGCTCGGCGCCGTAGAGCCTGGGCAGCATGCTGTAGATCGCACCGATGGTGATGAAGGCGACCCAGCCGAGCGCGCCGGCATGAACGTGACCGATGGTCCAGTCGGTGTAGTGCGAGAGGGCATTGACGGTCTTGATCGACATCATCGGCCCCTCGAAGGTCGACATGCCGTAAAACGACAGCGAAACGATCATGAACTTGAGAATCGGATCGGTGCGCAATTTATGCCAAGCGCCGGACAGGGTCATCATGCCGTTGATCATGCCGCCCCAGCTCGGCGCCAGCAGGATCAGCGAGAACACCATGCCGATCGACTGCGCCCAGTCCGGTAGCGCGGTGTAGTGCAGGTGATGCGGGCCGGCCCACATGTAGATCGAGATCAGCGCCCAGAAATGCACCACCGACAGCCGGTACGAATAGACCGGACGCTGGGCCTGCTTGGGTACGTAGTAATACATGATGCCGAGGAAGCCGGCGGTGAGGAAGAAACCGACCGCGTTGTGCCCGTACCACCACTGCACCATCGCATCGACCGCGCCGGCGTAGACCGGATACGACTCGGTCCATGACACAGGAATCTGCAGGTTGTTGAAGATGTGCAGCACGGCGATGGTCAGGATGTAGGCACCAAAGAACCAGTTGGCCACGTAGATATGGCGAATACGGCGTCGGGCGATGGTCATGAAGAAGACCACGGCGTAGGTCACCCAGACCGCCGTGATCAGCAGATCGATGGGCCAGATCAGTTCCGCGTATTCATGCGTCTGGGTCAGCCCCATCGGCAGGGTAATCACGGCCGCGACGATGACCGCCTGCCAGCCCCAGAAAGTGAAGGCGGCAAGCCGATCCGAGAACAATCGTGCATGACAGGTGCGCTGCACGACATAGTAGGATGTCGCGAACAGGCCGCTGCCGCCGAATGCGAAGACCACCGCGTTGGTGTGCAACGGGCGCAACCTTCCGTAGCTGAGCCAGGCGATATCGAAATTCAGCGCCGGCCAGGCCAGTTGGGCAGCGATGACAAGCCCGACCAGCATACCGATGACGCCCCAGAAGATCGTCGCCAGGGTGAACTGGCGCACGACTTTGTCGTTGTAGGTTTCCACGGATTGCATTGCCATCCCTCAATTCAGGCTGCTGGATTCTCGGAAGTTGCAAGATACCGGCTGTTGATATCGATCAAGTTGCCGACAAGCTGCGACAGCTTGCCACGTCGTCGCGGCAATCGGTTTGCGCCTTGCTTGATTGGCATCAAGGGTGAATTGCATCCGCTCGCACATTCTGCCGGCCGACCATTACAAACGTTCATCGAAGAGGTTGCAATGAAATATGGAATCACGGGCATGCTGTTGTCGGCACTGTTGCTGACCGCCTGCTCATCGAACAACAGCCAGACGGCGCTTGGCGGAGTGCAGGCCGCCATTGCCAAGGATACCGGCGGTTCGGCCAAGGGCGACATGGGGCCGCCGCAAGGCGAGCCCGTGCATGCGATCCTGACCAGTCCTCCGGCGGTGCCGCCGGCGACCGGCCGCAGCGCACCGGCCAAGGTCATCGTCGAGCTTGAGGTGCAGGAACGCGAACTCGAGATTTCCGAAGGCGTGCGTTACACGTTCTGGACTTTCGGCGGTACCGTGCCCGGCAGCTTCATTCGCGTGCGTCAGGGTGACACCGTCGAGTTTCATCTGAAGAACCATCCCGATTCGAAGATGCCGCACAACATCGACCTGCACGGCGTGACCGGGCCGGGCGGTGGTGCCGCCTCGAGCTTCACCGCGCCGGGCCACGAATCCCAGTTCACCTTCAAGGCGCTCAACCACGGCCTGTTTGTCTACCACTGCGCGACCGCGCCGGTTGGCATGCACATCGCCAACGGCATGTATGGAATGATCCTGGTCGAGCCGCCGGAAGGCTTGCCGCCGGTCGATCACGAGTTCTACGTCATGCAGGGCGATTTCTACACGGTCGGCAAGTATCGCCAGAAAGGCCTGCAGGCTTTCGACATGCAGAAGGCGATCGACGAGAATCCGACCTACGTGCTGTTCAACGGTTCCGAAGGCGCCCTGATCAACGAGAAGGCACTGAAGGCGAAGACTGGGGACACCATCCGCATGTTCGTCGGCAATGGCGGCCCGAACCTGATTTCGAGCTTCCATGTGATTGGCGAGATCTTCGACCGCGTCTGGTACGAAGGCGGCACGCATTATCAGGAAAACGTGCAGACCACGCTGATTCCCTCCGGCGGCGCGATGATGGCCGATTTCCGCGTCGAGGTGCCGGGCAGCTATGTGCTGGTCGACCATTCGATCTTCCGCGCCTTCAACAAGGGTGCGCTGGCGATCCTCAAGGTCGAAGGCGAGGACAACAAGGCGATTTATTCGGGCAAGGAAGTCGACAACGTCTATCTCGGTGACAAGGCCGGCACCCTGGCGTCAGTCAGCGAAGCGCGTGATGCGGCGGTCAGCGGCAATTTGACCATCGAGCAGCAGATCGCAGCCGGCAAGGCACACTTCAACGGCACCTGTTCGGTCTGCCACCAGGATACCGGTCTCGGCATCCCGGGCGTGTTCCCGCCGCTGGCGAAGTCCGACTTCATCGCCAAGGATCCGGAGCAGGCGATCCATATCGTCCTCAACGGCCTGTCCGGCAAGGTCACCGTCAACGGCAAGGAGTACGACTCGGTGATGCCGCCGATGAGCCAGCTCAACAATGACGAAATCGCCAACGTGCTGACCTATGTGTTCAATAGTTGGGGCAACAAGGATGGTCGTGTCAGTGCGGAACAGGTCGCCAAGATCCGCGCCGAAACGCCGCGTGCCGAAGGCGCGGCACACTGAGGCCGGTGCCGCGCGACCGGCGCGACATGATTCCCCGGCGGCCAGTGCTGCTTGGCATCGCCCTCGCGTTTGCGGGGGTGATGCCGCTGCATGCAGCCGACTACATCGACATACCGGCCGGCTCGTTCCAGTCGGTATTGCCGGGTAGCGAAGACAAGCTGCTTGATATCGATGTCGCGGCCATGCGCATGCGCAGCGAGCCAGTCACCAATGGAGAATTTCTCGCTTTTGTAAAGTCGCATCCGGATTGGCGGCGCGACCAGGTGGCTTCGGTGTTCGCCGAGTCGCGTTATCTCGACCATTGGCCGGCGGCCGCCGCGATCGGCACCGATCAGGCTCAGCAGGCGGTGGTCAAGGTGAGCTGGTTTGCCGCGCAGGCCTTTTGCGAGAGCGAGGACGCGCGACTGCCGAGCTGGCACGAGTGGGAATACGTCGCCGCCGCCGATGCCAAGCGCCGCGATGCCCGCGCCGATCCCGAGTGGCGCAACCGCATCCTGTCCTGGTACTCGCAAACTTCGGCCGGTGCCGCCGGCAACATCGGCGGCGAGGCCAATGCTTACGGCGTGCGCGACCTGCACGGGCTGGTCTGGGAATGGGTCGATGATTTCAACGCCTTGATGGTCAGCGCCGACAATCGTGAGCAGGGCGATCCCGAGCGGCTCAAGTTCTGCGGCGCCGGTGCCCTGTCGATGCAGGATCGCGACAACTACGCGATCCTCATGCGCATCGCCATGCTGTCCTCGCTCAAAGGTGCCGATGTCACCGGCAACCTCGGCTTCCGCTGTGTCCGCACCGCTTCCGGAGATGACCGATGATTCGCCACGCCTGCGTCATTCTGCTCGCGCTCGCCCTGTGCGCAGGCTCCGCCTCCGCGCTCGCTGCGACAGGCGGCGATCTGCCCGGCGATTCGGTCTACCAGTTGCATGCACCCCTGCTTGATCAGGATGGCAAGGCGATCGATTTCGCCAGCCTGCGCGGAACGCCGCGCCTGCTGACGATGTTCTACGCTTCGTGCCCATACATGTGCCCGCTGATCATCGACACCGCGCGCATGAGCGAACGTGCACTCGATGAAGGAGAGCGGGCGAAATTGTCCGTGCTGATGGTCAGCTTCGACGCCAGACGCGACAATCCGGCCGCGCTCAAGGCACTCGCCGGCAAGCGCAAGGTCGATACCACGCGCTGGAGCCTGACCGGCACCGATGCCGCGCATGTGCGCAAGATCGCCGCCATCCTCGGCATCCAGTACCGCCCGCTCGACGATGGCGAATTCAGTCATACCAGCGTGCTGATCCTGCTTGATGCCGATGGGCGAATCGTTGCGCGTACGGAAGTCATGGGCAAGCTCGACCCCGAATTCGTCAGTGCGATCAGGCGGGTGCTCGGCGCGCACTGAACCCTGGAGGGGTGAGCCCCAGCAAGCTTCGGCCAGCGATCTCGCCATCGCCGGCGCCACCCTGCTGCGCGCACATGCCGCATCACGAATCGCGCATTTTTGCGTCTCGGGTTCGCAGAAATCCTGCATCCTGCGTATCATTCGCCGGCAATGCGCGGAGTCATGGGGCGTCGCGGCAGGGCTGAAACGCGCCGATTCGGCGTGATCCCGATGGTGGCAATGAGCAGCATCAAACGCATAGGACGATTTGCCCTGCCGGATCCCGGTGAAGGCGATGGCGATGCCGTGCATTTCTGCTCGACCTGCGCCTTTGGCGAAATCTGCCTGCCCGGCGGCTACGACAAGCGAACCCTGGAAGAATTGCACTGCCTGGTTGAGCATTTCGGGCCTTTCCATGCCGGCGACCATATCTTCCGTACGGGCGAGAAGTTCGAATCGATCTTTGCGGTGCGTGCCGGTACGGTGAAGACCTCGCTGATCGATGAGGAAGGCCGCGAGCAGATTCTCGGTTTTCATCTGCCCGGCGAGATGGTCGGTCTCAATGCGATCCATCCGGCACGCTATCCGTGCGATGCGATCGCGCTCGACACGGTCTATTTGTGCCGTTTCTCGTTTCCGGCGCTGGCCGTGCTGGCCACGCGCATGTCCGGCATCCAGCAGCAGCTGTTTCGCCTGCTCAGTGCCGACATCGGCAAGGCGGCCTTGCTCGCTGGCGACTACAACGCCAACGAGCGCATGGCGGCGTTCCTGATCCTGCTCGCCGACCGCTATGCCGCGCGGGGTTTCTCGGCGAACCGTTTCCGCTTGAGCATGCCGCGTGGCGATATCGCCAACCACCTGCGCCTGGCCCCGGAAACGGTCAGTCGTGTGTTGCGCAGATTCCAGGATCAGGGCCTGATCCGTGTCGAGGAGCGCGATGTCGATCTGCTCCAGCCCGGCCAGTTGCGTCAACTTGCGCGCTGCATCCTGCACGGGTGAAGCGCTCCAGGCGGGAATCGGGAATCGGAGCGCCGGTTCTCCCGGAGCGCATCGCGAAGCCTGAGCTTTTTGTAGGGGCCCGCTTCAGCGGCGATGCCTTTCGCAACGCGTCAGCTGAGGAGCAATATCGCGACTGTTCCCGTGCGGGCAAGATCCGCAGACGGCCAATCGATCAGCAACGGCGTGCTCAGACGCGCGCAAACACCAGACTGGCATTGGTGCCGCCGAAACCGAAGCTGTTCGACATCACCGTATCGAGCTTCGCCTCGCGGCTTTCGCGCACGATCGGGAACCCTTCGGCGCGCGGGTCGAGGGTGTCGATATGTGCCGATCCGGCGATGAAGCTTTCCTTGAGCATGATCAGGCTGTAGATCGCCTCGTGCACGCTGGCCGCGCCGAGCGAATGTCCGCTCAGCGCCTTGGTCGAGGACAGCGCCGGCACATGCGCGGCGAACACTTCGCGCATGGCATTCAGTTCGACGATGTCGCCGAGCGGCGTCGCCGTACCGTGCGTGTTGATGTAATCGATCGGCGCAGCAACGCCGCGCATCGCCATCTGCATGCAGCGCACCGCGCCTTCACCGGTCGGTGCGACCATGTCGGCACCATCGGAAGTGACGCCATAGCCGACCAGTTCGGCGTGGATGTGTGCGCCGCGTGCCTTGGCGTGTTCGTACTCCTCAAGCACAAGCATGCCGCCGCCACCGGCGATGACGAAACCATCGCGATCGACATCATAGGGACGCGAGGCGCGGGCCGGATGTTCATTGTGTCCGGTCGACAAGGCACCCATCGCGTCAAACATCGAAGTCATGCCCCAGTGCAACTCCTCGCCGCCACCGACAAACATCACGTCCTGCGCGCCGTGGCGGATCAGGTCGGCACCTGCGCCGATGCAATGCGCGGAAGTCGCGCAGGCGGCCGAGATCGAGTAGCTGAGACCGAGAATGCCAAACGCGGTGGCCAGCGTCGCCGAAACCGTCGAACACATCGTTCGCGGCACCATGTACGGGCCGATCCGACGCACACCTTTCTTGTGCAGCAACTCAGCCGTCTCGATTTGCCATTGCGGTGATCCGCCACCGGAGCCGGCGATTACGCCGCTGCGCACGTTGCGGATCTGCTCCTCGACCAGACCGGCGTGGGCTATCGCCGAACGCATGGCGACATAGGCATACGCGGCTGCATCGCCCATGAAGCGCTTGAGCTTGCGATCGATGGTGGCTTCGAGGTCGATTTCCGGGGCGCCGCCGATGCGGCTGCGCAGGCCGAGTTCGGCATATTCGGGTACCAGCCGAATGCCGCTGATGCCCTTGCGCAACGAGGTCGAAACCGATTCGAGGGTATTGCCAAGGCAGGACACCAGGCCCATGCCGGTCACTACGACACGACGCATCTCAGAACCCGTCCGTTGACGTGAAAAGACCGACGCGCAAATCGTCGGCGGCATAGATCTCGCGATCGTCGACGTAGGTACGGCCGTCGGCGATGATCAGAACCAGCTTGCCGCGCATGATCCGGCGCACATCGACCTCATAGCGAACCAGTTTCGCACTCGGCAGCACCTGGCCGCTGAAACGCACCTTGCCGACGCCGAGCGCACGGCCGCGGCCCGGCTCACCGAGCCAGGGCAGATAGAAACCGGCCAATTGCCACATCGCATCGACGCCAAGGCAACCGGGCATGACCGGATCGCCTTCGAAATGACAGCCGAAAAACCACAGATCGGGGCGGATATCGAGTTCGGCGTGCAACGTTCCCTTGCCATGAATGCCGCCGTGTTCATCGACCCGAGTGATACGATCGAACATCAACATCGGAGGAGCCGGGAGTTTCGCGTTGCCGGGGCCGAACAGCTCGCCGCGGGCGCAGGCGAGGAGTTGCTCGTAATCGAGCGAAGCAGGTCGAGGCATGTAATCCGGGCCATTGTTGGAAAAGACGAATCGCCTATTCTACTTGGCATTCGCTTCAAATCGGGTTAATCGCTTCATATTGCGTGATGGCAAGGGCAAGCGCGATTTGGCGGAATCTCCATGCGCCTGAGTATTGTCCGAGCCTGTTGATGGTCGGGCGAGGCCAGCGTGGCTGTCCCACGTGTGCGCTGGTGCCGTAACCTGGAATCCGGTGACCAGGCATTGCGCGTCCTGACTGCATTCGCGGAATCGCCGTCGCGATCCAGGCGCCCGGGCTTGCTTCATGGCCCTGGCTTGCTACCGTGCATGCGTGCGGATGCGCCGTACGATCATGTTTGCCGAGGAACCGTCATGCGTCTTTTCAGCTTTATCCTGCTGGTTGCTTGTACTCCGGCGTGGGCCAGTTGTGCGCTTGAGGGAAAGATCCTCGACAGCCTGCCAAACATGAGCTGCCACGCACCGAATCTGGTTGCTTCGGGGCGACTGCATGCGGCCGACATCGAGCGCCTCAAGCAGGCCGGCATCCGCCTGGTGATCGATCTCAGCGAGGACAGCGAGACCCCCGATTTCGACGAGGGATCTGCCGTGCGTGCGGCTGGGATCGAGTATCGAAGCCTGCCGATCGAGGGTGCCGCCGGACTCACCAGCGGGCATGTCGACGAGCTTGACCGGCTGATCGCCGAGGCCGGCAACAAACCCACTCTCATCCATTGCGCATCGAGCAATCGGGTCGGTGCGCTGATGGCGCTGCGCGCAGCCAGCCTGCAAGGACGATCACCCGAGGCGGCCATCGAGGTCGGCAAGGCCTGGGGGCTCAAGAGTCTTGAGCCGGCGGTCAAGCAGCAATTGGCGAGGCCCAATACCGGCACGGGAAAGCCGACAACGTCGCCAGCCGAGCCCGCTCGCCCGGCCCAGGCCTATCCGCGCATCGCGATCACCGGCGGCGTGTATGCGTTGCCTGCGCCCGTGAAAATGCCGGCCGTCGACCGCGAATACCGCCTCGTCATCGATGTAACGACGGATGAGGCCAACCAGGCCGGATTCAATCGCCGCTTCGAGCTCGCGGCACGCGCGCTCAACCTGTATGCATTGGCCGGCGTACCCGCCGACAAGCTCAAGCTTGTCGTGGTCGTCCATGGCAAGGCGACTGCGAGCCTGCTTGCCGACGCCAGCTACCAGAAGAAATTCGGTAAACCCAATCCGGATGCCGCCTTGATCACCGCCTTGCACGAAGCCGGTGTGCGCATCTCGCTTTGTGGTCAGGCCATGGTGCGCTCCGGCTATACAATTGCCGATGTGCGCGACGATGTCAGCGTCGAACTGTCGGCGATGACCACGCTGGCTGAACTCCAGGCCGAGGGCTACAGCCTGATTCCCTGAGCGCCGTTGCCTTGCGGCCCGTCAGCCGATGGCCAGGGCTCGTGACTCAGGCCTCGGGCACGGCCTGACCGGCTTGCCAGCCCGCGGCTTCGAGCCAATCGAGCAGGCCGGCGACCGCGGCCTTGGCCTTCAGGCCATGCACGGGCAGAACCAGCACATCGCCGGCTCGGGCCCAGCCCAGCGCATGGCGGGCGGCGGTCAATTCGCTGGCTTGCATCGGCAGACGATCCGCCAGCAGTCCCTGCGCCAGCAACTCGTTGCGCAGCAGGCCAGCCACTTCGCCATGCGCACGGCCGCGCAGAAAGGTTTCCATGTCCTTGAGCACGACCAGATCCGGCGCAAATGACGCCGCGGTCGCGGCCAGCGCGCGGATTTCGGCTTCCTCGCGATTGCCGGCCTGGCCGAGGATCAGGCCGAGACGCCCATGGCCACCCATGGCCTGCGCGATCGAGAGCAGGCCGCGCAGGCCTTCAGGATTGTGCGCGTAGTCCATGAGCACGCGAATGCCGCCGAACTGCCATTGTTCGAGCCGGCCCGGATTGTCGTGACGATCACGGCCGAAGCGGGCAAGTACTTCGCGAATGGTCGTTGATGAAACGCCAAGGGCATCGGCCAGCAGGGCCGCTCCTGCAATATTGGAAATGTTGTAAGCGGCACGACCCTGCGAGGTCAACGGCATCGCCGCAACGGTGCCGAGATCGAAACGCCGTGCATCGCGCTCGAGCCAGAGCTGGCCATCGCGCATGCCGCAGGTTGCGCCGCCCCTGTTGCGATGCGCGCGCAACAGTGCGTGCTCGTCATCCAGCGAGAACCAGGCGAGGCGGCAGGCCAATCGTTTCGCATGCGCGCGCAACTGCGCATCATCGGCATTCAGCACGAGCAGTCCATCCGCATCGAGTGCACGTGCGACGATCAGCTTGGCTTCGGTCAATCCATCGAGGTCATCGATGCCGTATTCGCCGAAATGATCGTCGCTGATATTCGTCACCAGTGCCACATTGGCGCGAGCGATGGCAAGGCCACGTCGCAGCAGGCCGCCGCGGGCGGTCTCGAGTACCGCCGCTTCAACTTCACCGTGGCGCAGCACCGCGCGGGCGCCGGCCGGCCCGGAATAGTCGCCAGTTTCGAGTCTCAAGCCCTCGAAGAACACGCCATCGGTGCAACTGAAACCCGTGCGCAAGCCATGCGCTTTCAGCATCGCCGCAAGCAGGCGCACGCTCGTGGTCTTGCCGTTCGAGCCGGTTACCAAGGCGGTTGGAATTGCGTGCAGGATCGGCCACGGTACTTCGTCGATCGACGGCAACTGTTGCAATGGCCAACTGTGACCGCCATGACCGAAACCGAGACTCAAGGCCTCGTCATCGAGCAGTACCGGAACCTTGCGCGCATTGGCCGCGTTGGTCAGGGCGAGCAGATCGGGTCGTCGTTCGGCGGCTGCATGCCGACGCAGCATCGCCAGCGCGGAATCGGCGTCGCCGCCATGCGGGTGCCCGGGCGCAAACAGCTCGGCTTTGCCACGCGCGGCCATCCACGCCCATTCATTGACTTCAGTGGCGCTGAACAACTGATCGAGCGGCGCGGCAAGGGCGAGCGCAACGCCGCGGTGATGCGTTCGCACGCACAGCGGCGCATCCGGCCAGCCGAGGGCGCTGCGCATGCGTGTGACATTGGCCTGCCAGGCTGTGATCACGCGTGCGTCGTCGGCACCGTGGCCGACCGTCTCGAGTACCGCACCGGGCTCGGTGAAGTACAGGTTGGGTCCGGTCAGGCGGCGCGAGTCCTCGAACGACAGGGGTACGGGCGCGCTCAGTCGTCCTGCTCCCGCGAAAGATGGATGCCGCGGTCATCGCGGACGACGCCGTCCCATTGGCTGGGAATGAACGCTTCTTCGATTGGCACTGCGGTTGGGCCTTGAGGGGCAGGAGTGGTTTCAGGGGCCGGTCTTTCCTGCACTCCCTTTGGCTTGAATTTGATCACCTGCTTCCATGAGCGCACCAGCGCATCGGCAAAGATCAGCAGCAGGTCACCGGCCTCGCTCATGCCGAGTCCGGCATCGATCGCCTCCTGCTCGTCGGGAATCACCGAAATTGCCGAATCGGCGATACCGTGTTCGCGCAGACGTGCGGCCTGCAGCTTCGGCACCTCGTCCGGATCGCGACCGCGCAGGGAGTCATCGCGCCGGCAGATGTAATGATCAAAGCGGCCGGCCACGGCATCGGCGATTTTGCGCAGATCCTGGTCGCGGCGATCGCCGGGGCCGGCGAGCACGACGATACGTCGGCCACTGACATCGAGGCGCTGGGCCAGATCTGCCATAACGCCAACCGCATGCGCGTTGTGACCGTAGTCAAACAGCACCTTGAACGGGTGCTCGCTGAACACGTTCATGCGTCCGGGCGCCTGGAAGAAGGTGCTGTCGAAGGTGCGCAGGCCCTGGCGGATCGCATCAAGCTTGATGCCCATCGAAAACGCCATTGCTGCGGCCACCATTGCATTCTGCACATTGTGCATGGCGCGTCCTTCCAGCGTGGCCGGGATCAGGTGCGTCCACAGCAGCGGGATGTGGCTGCCCTTGTCGTAGAGGGTGATCATCTGGCCATTGATGCCGGCCTCGAGCGCACAGGCGCGACCGCCTGCACGGATGTGTTCGCGCACGAGGCCATGCTGCGGATTCATGGTCACGTAGCAGATCACCTTGGCGTCGGTGTAGCCGGACATCTTCAGCACCTGCGGATCGTCGGCATTGAGCACCGCGCATTCTTCGGCCACCTCGATGACGATGCGCTTGATCTCGGCGAGTTGTTCGAGCGTGTCGATGCCCTTCATGCCGAGATGATCGGACTGCACGTTGAGCACCGCGCCGACATCGACGCGTGGCACACCCATGCCGGCGCGCAGCAGACCGCCGCGTGCGGTTTCGAGCACGGCCAGATCGATCTGTGGATCGGCCAGCACCATGCGCGCCGAGACCGGCCCGGTCATGTCGCCTTCGACCGTGCGCTGGCCGTCGATATAGACGCCATCGGTGGTGGTCAGGCCCGGCGTATAGCCGGCCATCTTGGCGATGTGAGCGAGCATGCGCGCGGTCGTGGTCTTGCCGTTGGTGCCGGTGATGGCGGCGATCGGCACGCGCGATGGCGTACCGGGCGGAAACAGCATGTCGATAACCGGGCCGGCAACATCGCGCGACTTGCCTTCGCTCGGCGCGACGTGCATGCGAAAGCCTGGTGCGGCATTGCATTCGCAGATGCCGCCACCAATCGACTTGTAGCTTTCGGTAATATTGGTGCTGAGGAAATCGACGCCACCGACATCAAGGCCGATCGCGCGGATCGCACGCACGGCCATGTCGCGGTTATCCGGATGGATGACATCGGTGACATCGGTCGCGGTGCCGCCGGTCGACAGATTGGCGGTCGAGCGCAGATGGATGACCTGGCCCTCGACCGGAATGCTGGCCGCAGTCACTTCGGCGCGCGCCATCATCATTTCGGCCTGGGCGTCGAGCTCGAGCCGGGTCAGCACTTTCTCGTGACCGACACCGCGGCGTGGATCCTGATTCACGATCTCGACCAGTTCGGCGATCGTGTGCGTGCCGTCACCAACCACGTGGCCCGGTGTACGTCGGGTCGCGGCGACCAGTTCACCGTTGACCACGAGCAGGCGGTGATCGTCGCCTTCGAGAAAGGTCTCGACGATGACCGAGCGCGAATGCTCGCGTGCCTTGGCGAAACCTTCGGCGATTTCCTCCTCCGTGTTGAGCCGAATCGAGATGCCACGACCATGATTGCCGTTGTAGGGCTTGGTCACTACCGGCGTGCCGAGCCGACGCGCTGCCCGCTGCGCCTGCTCGACGGTCTGCACGAGTTCCTGGCGCGGCACCGGCAGGCCGAGCGAACCGAGGATCTTGTTGGTCTCCTCCTTGTCGCCGGCCAGCTCGACGGCGATATGCGAGGTGCGTCCGGTGATCGTCGCCTGGATGCGCTGCTGGTACTTGCCATGGCCAAGCTGGACCAGCGACTGGTCGTTCAGGCGCAGCCACGGGATGTTGCGCTCCTCGGCGGCCTTGACCAGCGAGGCCGTCGACGGGCCGAGCGCTCGGCGTTGCGCATAACGGATGAAGGCATCGCGCGCTTCGGGCCAGTTCCAGTCCGCGGGCACGCTGTCCTCGGGGCGTATTTCCCCAGGCAGCAGTGAGCACAACAGACGCTGGGCCAGTTCGCCGGCAGCGATGCCTTCCTCGCGCTGGGCATATTCGTAGACCACCGAATAGACGCCCGCACGATCATCGATGCTGCGCGTCTTGCCGAAGGTCACATCCTCGCCGGCCACGTTCTGCAATTCGATCGCGACATGCTCGAGCACGTGGCCGAGCCAGGTCCCTTCATCTTCCTTCATGCGCCGGATGAAACCGCCCGGTTCCCGATACGAGCAGCCATGTCCGGCGAGGCCAGGCAGCGCTTCGACCAGGGCGTCGACATAGTCGGCGCCGAGCTTGCCGGTCGGCCAGGCCTCCAGCGATTCCAGATCGAGGATCAGGCGGATGACCGGGAAATGCGCATACGCCGAAGGCCCCACATACACCGAACGATCGAGAATGCGCATTGCGGTTACTCCTTGACGGTATTGAGTGTTCCGGCGCTGGCACAGCGCGTATGCAGGTTGAACGTGGCGCCGCGAACGAGCATGTGGATGCTGAGGCCGAGCAGGCAGACCGGGTCGCCCTCGTCGGCGCGATCCATCGACGAAAACTGCAAGGCGGCGGCGTCGATGACGGTAACCGAACCGCTGCCCTCGACTTCGAGCGTGTTGTCCGGGCCGATCAAGGCGGCGGTGTCTTCATCCAGGCCGATACCGATCGCGAACGGATTGAAGGCCAGTGCCGTGGCCAGACGGCCCAGGCGATCACGCTGACGGAAGTGCTGATCAATGATGAAACGATTGGTCAGACCGAGCCCCGGCGCCAGACGCACACTGCCGGCGCGCGGCGAACCGCCTTCTTCACCAAAGGCGATCATGTGCTCGCTGAGGATTGCCGCGCCGGCGCTGGTGCCGGCCACGTGCACGCCGCGGGCATTCTGCAGGCGGATCAGCTTGGCCACCGACGTGCCGCCGATCAGGGTGGTGATGCGCAACTGGTTGCCGCCGGTAAAGAAGATCCCGGTCGCTCGCTCAATACGCTCGAGCCGGCTTTTTTCCTCGCAGTCGCGGCGTGTATCGAAGTCGACCGTCTCGACTTCGGCGACGCCGAGCTCGCGAAAGATCTGCTCGTAGCGCGGCCCGGTATCGAGCAGGCGGCTGGCGGTCGGAAGTACCACGATGTCGGCGTCATCGCCGCCGCACAGTTCGACGAAACGTTTCAGGATGCGTGGATCGTTCTCTTTTTCCTCGGCGCCGCCGATCGGAATGATCCAGCCGCGTTCGTCACCGTCGGAAACCTTGCTTGGACACATCTAGAGGGAGCCGTGTGGGGAAAGGGGGGCGGATGGTAGCGGTTCAAAGCTGCCACGTCGCACGCTCTGCCCGTTTCGCACATGCCAGCGCCCGCCGAGCATCACGTCCCGGATTCCGGCACCGTCGTCGAGGATGAGCAGGTCGGCATCGGCACCGACGCCGATCACGCCCTTGCGTGGCAGGCGCAGCAGGGCGGCCACATTGCGGGTGAAGGCGGGCAGCACGCGTTCGAGCGGCAGGCCGCGCGCCAGCAGTTCCTGCAGCGTGGCGATCAAGGCGCCCGGCGTGCCGACTTCCATATGACTGAGTTGACCCTCGCCGTCGAAGCACGGCAGGCAGCCGCCGGCATCCGAACTGACCGTCACGCGCGGCGCGGGTGCGGCGGATTCCAGATAGCGCTGCAAGGCATCGGCGGCGCTCCAGGCATCCTCGCCATCCGCAACCGGAAACGCGGTGATATCGACATGGCAGCCCTGCGCGGCCAGCGCCAGCGCCTCATCGAACAGCGCGCGACGCCGATTGACATGGGTCGGATTGAACACGCGCGCCGGGATTTCGCTTTCGGCCAAGGCGCGGCGGACGAGATCGAGTCCACGCGCACCATCGCCCAGATGCAGATGGACAATGCCGGCCTTGCCGCTCATCAGACCGCCGACATGCGCATCGGATGCGACGCGCAACAGTTCATCGAGGGTTGGCTGGCTGCTGCGATGATCGCTGATCGCCAGTTCGCCGACGCCGATCAGTGGATCGATGAAGGCGATGTCGCCGCGCACGCTGCCGGTCAGGGTCGCCGCAGGCAAGTGATAGCCGCCGCAATAGCCCCAGGCACCGAGGCCCTGTTCACGCAAGGCGAACAGATTGGCGACCAGTTCGCGGATGCTGCGCGCGCAATCATCGGTGCCGAGCAGGCCGATCACCGAGGTCACGCCGCTGTGCGTGTAGCGGCTCAGAGGCAGCGGTGGGATGCGCGTGGCAAAGCCGCCCTCGCCACCGCCGCCGGTGACGTGCACATGACCATCGATAAAACCGGGCAGCAGGCGCGCCCCATCGAGATCGACGACTTCGAGGGCGAGCCCGCGCGGGGACTCCGCGTCGGCCGCGAAGATGGCGAGAATGCGGCCACCACCAATCAGCAGATGCCGACGGCCGATCGCCTCCGGGGCGAATACTTCGGCATCGCGCAGCAGGATCATCGGGGCTGGATCGGAATCGGACATCGCTCGAACTCTATCAGGTCGGATTCGCCGTTGGCGTGCTCGGCGCAAGCACTTGCGGTGCCGGTGGCAAATCGCAACAGATAGCCGGTCGAACGGATCCGGTCTGCTCCAGCGATCGTCCGCGGCCTCGCCAAATGATCGGCGCGGAGCTGCGCTCAGCCAACGCCGCGATTCCTTCCCTGCCATGGCGCATAGAACGCGCGCAGGCGCTGCAGGTCGGCGTCGACATCGTCAGTGGTAAGGAATAGCGGACCGACGCCGATCGTGCGCTCGGGGTAATGGAAATAGATCGGCAGGATCGGAACCTTGGCAGCATGCGCGATATGCCAGAAACCCGTGCGCCATCTCTTGACCGGCTTGCGCGTACCTTCGGGGGCGATGCCGAGCCACAGCTTCGGCTGGCTCTCGAAACGGGCGCTCATCTGTTCGACCACTCCGTGCGTGCTGCCGCGTTCGACCGGAATGCCGCCGAGCTTGCGCACGATCCAGCCGAGCGGGCCGACGAACAGCTCGCGCTTGCCCATGAACGAGATATCGATCCCGATTGCGATCTTGATCAGCAGGCCCCAGAAACCGTCCAGCCAGGACGAATGCGGTGCGGCAATCAGCACCAGCCGCCCGACATCGGGAAATTCGCCGACCAGTTTCCAACCGCAAATGCGAATGAACCATCGCGCCAGACGCCGGCCCAGGTGCGAGTTTAGTTGCGGCGCCGATGGCGGCAAGTCATCCGGCAGTGATGGCCTGCTCAATCACCGCTCCAGCTCTGCGAACCGCGGCCGGACTTGATCGTGCCGCGCTTCTTCTTCGCCGTGATGCGACGCTCCTTCGAGGCGCGCGTCGGCCGCGTGGCGACGCGATTCTTGGGCACAAACTGCGCAGAACGAATGATCTCGGCGAGGCGCAATCGGGCGTCATCGCGATTCTTCAACTGGTCGCGAAAGCGGCTGGCCTGGATAACCAGCACGCCCTCGGCGGTCAGCCGTCGGTCACGACGCGCCAGCAGGCGTTGGCGCAGCGCCTCCGGCAGCGACGGAGAGTTGGCCACATCAAATCGCAACTCGACCGCACTGGCGACCTTGTTGACGTTCTGCCCGCCGGGACCAGACGAGCGCACGAAGCGTTCGACCAGTTCGTCGTCGGGAATCTGCCATTGGCTGTCGATCTCGAGCATGCCGCCATTCTAGTCCAGCCGGCCCGCGCCCGCGCCGCGGGCTCCGCCGACGTCCGCAGCGGATCGCGCCATCTGTGCAATGTCGAGCAAGGCACAGGGGCCGATCTCATCCTCCTCGACCAGACGCCATGACGATCGACCCCATCAGATTCTCGAGGAAGCAGCGTTTTCAAAATAAGCCGTTTCAGTCCGGATCGAGAGCCCAAGCCGCCGCACCCGGGCGCGTAACGCGTCCTGCAGGCGCGGACGCCGCTCGTCATCACGGGTATTTTCCATCCCGCCATCGGGTGTATATTTCATCTCGAAGCCCAATCTTGTAATTTCACCAGATTAGATGGCGCGATGGCAAAATCCTGTTGATTCTTGTAGGAAAATTCCAACAACGGGAAGAATCGAGCCAGATTGGGCAGCAAGATTAGATTTCACTCCGCAACCGAATAGTGTTAGGCAACCAGTATGAAATCAGCTATCGCAGCGGTCCTTGTTCTGGTTGTTGGTCCGTCGCTGGGCTGGTTACTTCTGGCGGGTTTCTGTAGCTTGCCAGGCGTAAAATTCAGCAATGCATGCGGGCACAATGCATACCTCCTACTTCCCGTTGCCGTGCTCTTGGGTATTGTGGTTGTGTGGTTTGTGGTTTCACGGTTTTTGCTTTCGGCATCTCGCAGCTAGATTCAATTCCGTTGTTGCGTATCGTTCACGCGCTAGGTGCGTGCAAAAGCCTAACGAGAAAGGTTAGATCGTGCGAGCGAAGCGAGCCACGATCTGAACCGTTTGTTGGACAAGCCCGGTCCCGGTCGTGACGCTATGCAGATAGCTATTTTCCGATCAGCCGTGGTGGTCGGTGATCAAGGGGAATTTTGACGCAGACGTGTGCGCTGGAAGGTCATGCGGACGCGCCGTTGTGTTTTTGGGCCCTTTTATTCTTCCCGATAGCCTCTTTCGAGCACGCGTGATTCTCGGCTTGCGGATGCCGATGTTCCTTGCGCTGAGGGTGGCTGGTGCGGTTACATAACCGGGCATTCCCTCACTCCATCGGGCGGTCGATCACGCCGCAGTGGCGTGGGCGGCAGGCGCGTTTTGATGACCTTCATGGCACCGCCGCAGCAAGGGCACGTAGGCACGGGACGCGGTTTGAAGTAGGCGGCGGCCGCGGCCAGGTTGACCTTGAGCAGCATCTGCAACAGGTGGATCAAGCGCTTGCTGTTGGGGTGCAAGAAGCCAAAGTTGCGCGCTCGCCGGAAGCGTCGGGGCAGCACGTGACGCAGCACCAGCAAGAGGAAGTCGGCACCGGGCAAGGTGCGGGTTTCCCACTGGCGGGTTTTGCTGTCCTGATAGCGGAAGGTGACCTGGCCGTTCTGGCAGGCGAGGATGTCTTGCTCGCGGATCACACCGCGATACAGATAGCGCCCCAGATACACCAGCGCCTTGGCGCCGCTACCGACGGCCTTGCAATCGACCACCCACGTTTCCGGGTAGTGCGCGGGCAAGCGCAGCCCGGCCTGCGTGAGCGCCTCCAGCAGCGAGGCCCGAAACACCTTGGCCAGCGCTTTATGGGAGAACAGATACGGTGACGTACCGCGGCTGCGTTTGACCCGCCACAGCCGCCGCTTGCGATCGATCGCCGCCGCCGGCATCACCACGTGCACGTGCGGGTGATAGTCCAGCCGCCGCGAATGGGTGTGCAGCACGGCGATCGCGCCGGGCGTGCCCTTGAGTTGTTTGTCGTTCTCGCTGAAGCGGCGCAGCGTTTCCCAGCTGCACGTGATCATCGCGTCATACACCGTGCGCTGATGCGCCCACGCCAAGGCGCGCAGCTCGGCCGGCACGGTAAAGGTGAGCAGGAAGTACGCACCAGGCACCTGACGTTTGAGTTGGCGCTGCAGCCATTGCTCACTTTCGTGATGCTGGCAATGCGGACAGGCACGATGGCCGCACGAGTGCGACACGAAGTGTTGCTCCTGGCACCCTTCGCACTCCACCTGCATGCGCGGGCTGCGTGCAGTACGACAGTGCTGCATCGCGTGCAGGGCACGATGCTGGCTGGGTAGCAACGCATGGCCGTGGCGGGCCGGCAGATCCGACGCGAAGCTGCGGATGATCGAGGCCATGGGGATCATCGGACCACTCCCCAGCGGATCTCAAAGCCAGCCATCAAGGCGTCGATGCCTTCGCTTATGGGTTTCGCTCACCACACTTGTGGCAGCTCCAGGCCTTACATGGCTAACTATTCAATCGAGCCGACGTGCTAACGCACGCGGCTCATTTCCAGTGTTATGCGGCAAAGGAACTGCGCGGTATGCTTGAACAATGAAAGTCAGTGAAGTGCTGCGTCAGCTGCAGGACGATGGTTGGTTCCTGGTTGCAACTCGTGGAAGCCACCGGCAGTACAAACATCTATCCAAAGCTGGCAGAGTCACTGTTCCGGGGAAACCAAGCGACGATCTGGCTCCTGGAACCCTCAACAGTATTCTCAAGCAAGCAGGTCTAAAGAGGTAACACCATGCGCTACGCAGTCGTCATCGAGCAGGCAGCGACCAACTATTCTGCCTATGTGCCGGATCTCCCGGGTTGTGTCGCTACGGGCAGCACTATTACTGAAGTCGAGGAGCAAATCCGCGAGGCCATTGCGTTTCATCTTGAGGGGCTTCGCGAGGACGGGTCGCCAATTCCGCCACCCAGTAGCCATGTTGAGTATGTTGAAATTGCCGCATAACGAGAAAGGTTAGATCGTGCGAGCGAAGCGAGCCGCGATCTGAACCGTTTGTTGGACAAGCCCGGTTCCTGTCGTGACGCTATGCAGATAACCTGCACGCTGCCGCGATCAAGCGACGTGGTGGCGCGTGCCGCTGCAACCACGCCGCCTTGTCGGCTGGGAAACAACAACCGTGGGTTGCGGTGCAGTGGCCAAAGCCGACGCAACAGCGCCAGCGTCGTCGCCGGCAAGGGCACCAGTCGATCCTTGTTGCCCTTGGCGTTGCGGATGTGCACGCGCTGCCGTGCAGCGTCGATGTCGCCCACCTGCAGGCGCAAGCCCTCGCCCAAGCGCAGACCCAGACTGTAGCCAGTGCTGGATCAGGCGGCTCAGGCAGTTGCAAGCTAACCAATCAATCAAGCCGACCGCTGACGCGGCGGCTTATTTCCGGCGTTAGGGCTCAGTGCAAACTATCAGGGGAAATGCCGTGTCTGAAGATCGAAAGCAATCCACGTTTGTCACCGTCGTCGCGTGGATCTTCATTGCCCTCTCCGGCTTCGGCACTGTGATTTCTATTCTGCAGAACATCATGGTTCAAACCGTGTTTCGCAGTCCCGAAGTATCCCAAGCCATGCAGGCACCGCCACCAGGGACTCCCCCCTTCGCCGCATTCATGGCCACCCACTTCCAATGGTTTTTCCTAGCTTTCCTGCTGGTGTCTGCCTTCATGCTGGCAAGCTCCATCGGCCTACTTAAGCGCCGCAATTGGGCCCGCCTGAGCTTCATCGGCCTCCTCTCGCTCGCGATCCTTTGGCAAGTCGGAGGCCTCGCCCTTCAGTTCTCTATGTTCTCATCCATGCGGGAGCAGTTCTCGGCGGCAGCGGTTCAGGGCGGGCCGGACATGGGGCCTTTCTTCATTGCCATCGCCGCAGTTAGCGTTCTTTTCGCGGTCGGCTTCTCGGTGCTTTTCGGCTGGATCATCAAGCGGCTGCTGTCGCCGGCAGTGATCGCAGAGTTCATCCGTTGAGCTCTAACGAGAAAGGTTAGATCGTGGCTCGCTTCGCTCGCACGATCTAACCTTTCTCGTTAGGCCCGATGATGCACGCCAGTCAACACAAACGACCGCTGTTCGTCGGAATCCTTTCAGCTCCTGCTTTGTTGGCGATTGCACTTATTGCCTACTCGCGTGGCGGGCTTCCCGAGGCTTCCGACTGGTCGGCATTCCTTGCGCTTTATTTGTTTTCGCTACCTGGCTTTCTTCTTCTTGGGCTTCCGATACTTCTTTACCTCCGCAAGCATCGTCTTCTTTCTTGGGGTGTTGCACTTCGAAGTTGAACTCACCAACTCACCGCTGGGGAGCGTTCCTGGTTTTCGAAACGTCGAGCTGGTCAAAGCTCGTGTATTGGTTTCGGCATGTGCTTCCGGATAGCAGGGGCGAGGGTCGTTACCGCACAGTGCCCTGATTCGCTCAAGGCACTCGTCTGCGAACCCGGGCCCTCGGTGCTTCAGTGAATTTGACAAACTGCTGCTATTGGTTTGTCTTCAGCGTTATCAGTGCCCGCCTTCTTCCTTCAGCGCGATGGCGTTGAAGCCGTTGTCGGCGAGCGCAGCCTTGGCCGTTTCCAGTTCGCTGGCGCTGGAATAGGGTCCGAGGCGCACGCGATTCCAGGTCTTTCCGTTGATCGTCACCGGCGTAACCTGGGCGACGAAGCCGAGGATCGCGAGTTTCGCCTTGACTTCGTCGGCGGCCTTCGCGGACGGATAGGAGCCGGCCTGCAACAGGTAGCGCGCATTCGCCGATACCGCCGGCGTCGTCGTGCTGGACTGGGTTTGCGATGCTTCGGCGCGTGCCTTGGCCGAAATTTCGGCGTCGGGAATGACCACCTCCATTTCCGGCAGCACCGAATAGAAATCGTAGTTCTTGCGCGGCTTGTCCCTGGCCTCGACCAATGGCGGATCGGTTTCGCGTGGAGCAACGGCTTCGGGGTTGGGCTGCGGTCCGGTTTTCTTGCGCAACATCGGCGCCCAGTCGCTGCCGAGGAAGACCATCGCAACCACCAGTCCGAGCAGGACGCCAACACCGAGCCAGATCCATGCCGGCACGGCCGGGCGCGAACCGCCGCGCGTGGCCTGTTTGCGTGAACGTGTTGCCATTAGCTGAACTCCTGAAACTATTGTGCGCGCGACGAATCCTGCATTGCGCGGTAAAAAGGACGGCTGATCATCACATGCTCTCTGGCGCGGAAACGCCGAGCAGATCGAGTCCGTTGGCGAGCACGACGCGCGTCGCATCGGCGAGCGCGATGCGCGCCTCGCGCACCATCCCATCGTCGATGATGAACTGGTGTGCGTTGTAGTACGCGTGAAATGCAGCTGCAACTTCGCGCAAGTACTGCGCAATGAGCTGCGGATCGAGGTTGATCGCGGCCGCCTCAACCATTTCCGGATAGCGCGACAACTCGCTCATGAGGGCGCGCTCGTGCTCGCTGTCGAGACGATCGAGTGCGCCAAGACCCACCTTGACATCGGTGCCGAGGCCACGCTCGACGAGCTGGCGGTGCACGCTGCAGACACGGGCATGCGCGTACTGGATGTAGTAGACCGGATTGTCATTGGTCTGTGCGCGGGCCAGATCGATATCGAAGACGAGCTGCGAATCGGTCTTGCGCGCGACCAGGAAATAGCGCGTTGCATCGCGGCCGACTTCGTCGATCAGGTCGCGCAAGGTGACATAGCTGCCGGCACGCTTGGACAGTTTCACTTCCTCGTCGCCGCGCATCACCGTGACCATCTGGTGAAGCACGTACTCGGGCCAGCCCCTGGGGATGCCGACATCGAGCGCCTGCAGGCCGGCGCGCACGCGATTGACCGTCGAATGATGATCGGCGCCCTGCTCGTTGATGACACGCTCGAAGCCGCGCCGCCACTTGCTTTCGTGATAGGCGACATCGGGCACGAAATAGGTATAGCCGCCTTCGGATTTGCGCATGACTCGATCCTTGTCATCGCCGAATTCGGTGGTCTTCAGCCACAGCGCGCCGTCCTTTTCGTAGGTGTGACCGGCCGCGATCAATTCCCTGACCGTATGCTCGACCTTGCCTTCGCTGTACAAGGAGGACTCGAGGAAATAGATATCAAACTCGACGCCGAATGCACGCAGGTCGAGATCCTGTTCGCGGCGCAGCCAGGCCACGGCGAAGCGGCGAATCGAATCGAGATCATCGGCATTGCCACTTGCGCGAACGTCATGGCCGTCGGCATGCACGGTCTCGCCGGCAAGATAGTCGCGAGCGACATCTTTGATGTAGTCGCCGCGATAGCCATCGCTCGGCCAGTCGGCATGTTCGGGTTCGATGCCCTTGCAGCGTGATTGCACGGACAGGGCGAGATTGTCGATTTGCGCGCCGGCATCATTGTAATAGAACTCGCGTGTCACGGCCCAACCATTCGCATCGAGGATGCGGGCCAGACTGTCGCCGACGGCCGCTCCCCGACCGTGTCCGACATGCAGGGGCCCGGTTGGATTGGCCGACACAAACTCGACCTGCAGCTTGCGCCCAGCACCGCTGGCATTGCGACCGTAACGGCTGCCCCGGTCGATGATCGTCGCGATTTCGGCGTGCATGGCCGCCGCACCAAGGAAGAAATTGATGAAGCCCGGGCCAGCGATCTCGATGCGGTCGACGCGCGGATCATCGATCGCGGCAACAATGGCCATGGCGATGTCGCGCGGTTTGCGTCCGGCCTGTCTGGCCAGGGTCAGAGCGACATTGCAGGCGAAATCGCCGTGCTCGCGGCTGCGCGTGCGCTCGACGACGAAGCTTGGCGTCAGATCGTCAGGCAGGGTCTGTTGCGCACGCAGGGTTGCGAGCGCTTCATGGATCAGCTCGCGCAGGGCGTCTTTCACGGCGGGATTCAACTGGAAGCGGGTTGGCTATTGTAGGGGGCGCGCCGGGATTCCCAAAGTCATCAGGGCCAAGCATCGCTTCAGCGCCGGATGGCCGGTCAACACAATGGATCTGCCGCGTCGGCAAGTTGCCTGAAATTCGGATCTGGAAGCCGCAGAGACGGGCTTTCGGGCGCTGCCGGGACGGAAACGGCCTGTGGATAACTCTGTGGGGGAAACTTCATGCCGCTTCGGCGACTCTCCACTGAAATCAAGCACTTGGCTGAACGAGCGCTTGCTGCAAATGCATAACTGATTGTTTTCAAAGCGATAAACGATTCGCGCGGAATGATTCAACCCAATCAAGGCATTGGCCGAGGGTGACTTGCCGGCGTGTGTATAGTTTTGCGCCAGGCGAATCCTTGCGGATCGGCGTCAGACAAGGCCTGCGACGGTTTCCGCATAGGCCTTGAGCACCTGGCGGCCACTTTCCGGGTGACCGCGCATGGCAATGCGGGCGCGCAATCCGAGGCTGAGCGACTTGAGTCTCGCAGCGTTGTCGTCCTTTGCCGGCCCGAATGACTGGCGGCCGAGTTCGGAGTTGAAACGGTGCAAGTCAAAAAAGAAGCGATCCTGGCCGTCGGTCAGGAAACCGAGAACAGGCTGTGCGCTTTCGACGGAATCAAGATCGCGCAGACACAGCATCTCGCGCTCCAGGCAGAGGTTTTCGGCACTGTTGGCAAAACGGACGAATGGTTCGGCGACATTGGCTGTGTCGAGGTCGGCGGCGATCAGGGCCAGGTCGTGGGCGCGCACGATGCGTGGGTCATCGCGCCACCCGGGTCGGTGCTTGTCGAGCTTCTGCGCGAGCTTGGCGGCGAGGGCGCCTCCGGATTGGACCAGTTCGGCTGCATTGAACGCCGCGCTGCCGGGCGGCGGGCGTGCGTCGAAGGTGCTGCCGCCGATGGTCAGGTCGATTGCGCGATAGATGTCGGCATCGGTGCTGCGGGAGAATCCGCAGTAATCGAGCAAGCGGAAGGTTTCCTCGATGCTGGCACGCTCGTTGGCACCGACGCCAGCCTCATACATCGGCTCTTCGCGCTGACGCAGATCGTGGCAGGCGGCAAACAGGTTCAGCACGCACCAGTCGCGCAGGCCGAGTGCGAGTACCCCATGCGTCGTGATCAGGCGATCGATACGCTCACCGAGGATGTCGAGGATATGCGTTTCGTTGTGGTAGGCGTGAAAATCCTCGCCCAGTGTGCCGTGCCGACGGGCCATGCGCACATAGGCGATGCGGATGGCATTGGCGCATCCTGCGAGCAATGCCCCGGAATTCGCGCCTGTCGCAGTCAGCGGCTGCAATTGTTGACGGCGACGGGCAAGAATCGTTTCGAGTGGCTCGATTCGCTCGCCGGCAATCCGGCGTGCAGCATCGATGCTGGCTACCTCCAATTCGATGGCGTCGGCCGGAAACGACATGGGGAACTCGAAAATCACGTGGCGCGACTGCCCCTGGCTTGAACTACGGTCGAGTATAGTGCGCGACCCGCTGCTGTTCACCCTCGCACGTGGTTGCAGAAAACGGGGGGCAGATTTCGTCTAGATCCAGCCACGCCGCGCCAGCGAAGTCGGGTCGCCGCTGCCGATGACAAAATGATCGAGCACGCGCACGTCGACGAGCGCCAGTGCATCGCGCAGGCGCAAGGTGATGGCGCGATCGGCGGCGCTCGGTTCGGAAACGCCCGAAGGATGGTTGTGGGCGAAAATGACGGCCGCCGCATTGTGCGAAAGGCAATGCCGAACCACCTCGCGCGGATGCACGCTGGCCCCGTCAATGGTGCCGCGGAACAACTCTTCGAAGGCGATGACGCGATGCCGGTTGTCGAGGAACAGGCAGGCGAATACCTCGTACGGGTAGGCCGCAAGTCGCGCCTTGAGAAAGCGTGCGCTGGCCGCCGGATCGGTCAGCGCCTCGTGTTCGCGCAGCTCCGAGTCGAGGTAGCGGCGGCCGATCTCGAGCGCGGCCTGAAGCCGACACCAGGCAACCGGCCCCAATCCCGACAGCTTCTGCTTGGCGTGCAACAGTGGTTTGAGTCCGCCGGCACGAACCAGCAGGTCGCGACCGATGTCGACGGCGCTGGCGCCGTGGTGGCCCGAGCCGATGAAGACAGCCAGCAGCTCGGCATCGGAAAGCGCAGCGCCGCCGCGGGAGCAGAGCTTTTCCCGGGGTCGTTCGCCATCGGGCCAGTCGCGGATGCTCATCGATGCGGGTGCCGTTTGCTCGGGAATTCCAACTTTACGTATCGATATGCGACGTCGGCAGCGGCAATTGCCTCGAATTTGGGTAAGCTTGTCGCCCTTTGTATTGTCAGAAATCTCCTACATGAGCGACGGTCCACTCGATCGCGTGCGTGTCCTGCTTGGAGTCAGTGGCGGGATTGCCGCCTACAAGGCAGCCGAACTCGTGCGCCGCTTGCGCGATGCCGGTGCCGAGGTGCGTGTCGTGATGACCGCCAATGCGACGCGTTTTGTCGGCGTGGCGACCTTTCAGGCGCTGTCGGGCAATCCGGTGCGCACCAGCCTGTGGGACGAATCCGCCGAGGCGGCGATGAGCCATATCGAACTCGCACGCTGGGCCGACGAGGTGATGATCGCGCCGGCATCGGCCGATCTGCTTGCGCGAATCGCGCATGGCTGGGCCGATGACTTGCTCAGCACCGTCGTGCTGGCAACCACGGCACCGGTATCGGTTGCGCCCGCCATGAACCAGCAGATGTGGGCGAATGCCGCGACCCAGGCCAATATCGCGATTCTTCGCCATCGCCAGGTTCGCGTGCTCGGGCCGGATGTCGGCAGCCAGGCTTGCGGAGAAACCGGTGAAGGGCGGCTGCCTGAAGCGCAGGAGCTGGTCGACGCGCTGGTGTCCGCGCGCGGATCGCGGTTGCTGGAAGGCTTGCGTGTGCTGGTCAGTGCTGGGCCGACGTTTGAGGACATCGATCCGGTTCGATTCATCGGCAATCGCAGCTCCGGAAAGATGGGCTTCGCCGTGGCCGCTGCTGCTGCGCGCGCTGGCGCCAGCGTGCGCCTAATTGCCGGCCCGGTTGCGTTGCAGACGCCGACAGGTGTCGAGCGCGTCGATGTGCGCAGTGCCCGGCAGATGCGTGACGCGGTGATTGCGGCGGCCAGCGGCCACGACATCTTCATCTCGGCGGCGGCGGTCGGCGACTACCGCCCGCAAGTGGTTTCCACATCGAAACTGAAAAAATCCGGTCAGCCGCTGGCGCTCGAACTCGTGCAGAATCCGGACATCCTTTCCGAAGTGGCCGGATTGCCGAAGCGACCCTTCCTGGTTGGCTTTGCAGCTGAAACCGACGATCTCGAGCGCTATGCGCAAGACAAGCTCGAACGCAAGGGGCTCGACATGATCGCGGCCAACCGGGTGGGTGAATCGCTTGGGTTTGAGTGTGGCGAGAATGCGTTGTTGCTGCTGTGGCCGGGTGGTCGCGAGCAACTTGCGCTGGCCGACAAGAATGTCCTTGCGCAGTCATTGATCGAGCGCGTTGCCGCCCGTCTTGCGCCGAAATCTGAAAACACGGGGACGGCATGAGCGTGCCGGTGGAATTGAAGATACTCGATCGCCGCCTCGGCGCAGAATTTCCGCTGCCCGACTATGCGACTATCGCCTCGGCTGGCATGGATCTGCGGGCGATGATCGATGCGCCACTGGATCTGGGTCCTGGCGCGTCCTCACTGATCCCGAGCGGTATGGCCATGCATATTGGCGATCCCTCGATCTGCGCGATCGTGTTGCCGCGCTCGGGGCTTGGCCACAAGCATGGCATCGTGCTCGGCAATGGCGTTGGTCTGATCGACGCGGACTACCAGGGGCCGCTGATGATTTCCTGTTTGAACCGGTCGAATGAGCGGTTTACGGTGAGCCCTGGTGAGCGCATTGCGCAATTGGTCTTCATGCCGATCGTGCGGGCGAAATTCAACTGTGTCGATGAGTTTGAACCGAGTGCGCGCGGCAGCGGCGGGTTTGGCAGCTCCGGGCGTAGATGAGACCGATGAGCAGGGCCGCCTGCAGGCAGCCCTGCTCCAGCGGCCGTTTGGACATTGTTGCGAACTAGGGGCGAACCGAATGGCAGAGGAAAATCAGCCAGCCAGCAGCACCAGGAAGAAGGCAAAGTCACGTCTGGAACTTTTCTGGATCGCGGCCTTGCCACTAGTCAGAATTCTCGTGCCCTTGGCAATTGCCACGGTCTTGATGCTTTTCGGATTCTTCCTGCTCTGGCAAAGCTCGCTGGCCTGGAGTGAGAGCGGCAATTTCGAGGCCGCCGAAAACGCCCGTAATCGCAGCGTTGAGGCCATCGCCACGCAGATCCGGGGGCTCGACGACAAAGCACTGGCCATTGCCAGCTCTGAAGCGGTTCTCAGTGCCCTCGGCAATGCCGACGAGGCGGGTACCGCCGCCGCTGCTGCCGCCATGCGCGCGGCATGGCCCGAACTGGTCGATGCCGAATTCTATGCCGCCGAGCTGATTGAGGTTCGCAAGGACGATCTGAAATCGTTCGGCTATTCGCGTGCGCAGATGCTCATGCAGGCGCAAATCGCAAACAAGCCTGCGCCGGTGCAAATGCGCAATGCTGCCGACAATACCCAGGAGCTGTTGCTGGCCATTCCGGTGGCCAGCGATGGCGAGCCGGTTGCCTACGCATACCTGGCTCTGCCGGCCGCACTGATCATCGATACCCTCAGGCAGAACAATCCGGGCGGCACGCGCATTGACCTGCGGCAGGGTGATGGACGTGGCGATACCGTGATTGCCGGAGCCGGTTCGTCGAGCGGCAGCTCCGTTGGCGATCTGGGTGTGCCGATCGCCGGATCGCAGTTGCGTCTGGCGATTGCCGATCCGGATTCCAGAATCCTGTTGACCCGCAATTTGTGGGTGCTGATTCCAGCAACCTTCTTGAGTCTGCTCGGTGGCTTTGTCGCCTTGTGGCTGCGCCAGGTGGGCATGCAGGGTGCCGCCATCGCGATGCGAGGCGGCAAGCGGACTTCGGCCGACGAGATCACCTTTGCGCAAATTCTTGAACAGGCGCCGACGAGCACCAGGCCGGCAGTCCGGGAAGCTGCGAAATCGACCAGTGCCGCGCCGGCCAAGCGCAAACCGGACGAAAAGAAGATCAGCGTCAATCGAAGCATTTTTCGCGCCTACGACATTCGCGGTGTGCTCGGTGAAACCCTGGACGACGATATCGCCCGTCAGATCGGCCGCGCCATCGGCAGCGAGGCGCAGCATCGTGGCCTGCGCGAGATCGTGGTTGGTCGTGACGGTCGCCTGTCCGGTCCGGATCTCTCGGCGGCGCTGATCGAAGGTCTGCGCGCGGCCGGTTGCGATGTCATCGATATCGGCCTCGCACCCACGCCATTGACGTATTTTGGGGCCTATCAGCTGCAGACAGGATCCTGTGTTTCGGTAACCGGCAGTCACAATCCGCCGAACTACAACGGATTCAAGATTGTGCTTGGCAGCGAAACCCTTTCCGAAGGTGCAATCCAGGATCTCTATGCGCGTATCGCCGAGAATCGCTTCAGCAGCGGTGCCGGCGGCTTGCAGGTCATGGATTTGAGTGGCGACTATGTGGCGCGGATCAGCGACGACATCCAGGCCGAAAAGAAACTCAAGGTTGTGATTGATTGCGGCAATGGCGTCGCTGGCGCAATCGCGCCTGCAGTACTGGCCGGGATCGGTTGCGAGGTTCACGAGCTGTACTGCGACGTTGATGGCACATTCCCGAATCACCATCCCGATCCGTCGGATCTGGACAACCTGCAGGATCTGATCATGTCGGTCAAGCAGACCGGTGCGGATATCGGCCTCGCTTTCGACGGCGATGGCGATCGTCTTGGCGTGGTCACCAGCAAGGGCGAGGTGATTTTTCCCGATCGCGTGTTGATGTTGTTCGCCATCGACGTGCTGAGCCGAAATCCGGGCGCGGCGATCATCTACGACGTCAAATGCACCGGGCATCTGCAGCCGCTGGTGTTGCAGCATGGCGGCAGCCCGATCATGTGGCGTACCGGGCATTCGCTGATCAAGGCGAAGATGCGCGAGACCGGCGCCCAGCTGGCTGGCGAAATGAGCGGCCACTTTTTCTTTGCCGAGCGCTGGTACGGGTTCGACGATGCAATCTACGCCGCCGCCCGCCTGCTCGAAATCCTTGCCAGCGATCTCGATGATCGAACCCCGGAGGAAATCTTCGCTGCCCTGCCCAAGGGTGTATCGACGCCGGAACTCAAAATCGAGATGCGCGAAGGTGACAACTACAAGTTCATCGAGGCATTCAAGGCCAAGGCCAGCTTTGAGGGCGCGCGCCTGACCACGATCGACGGCTTGCGCGCGGACTGGCCGGATGGCTGGGGACTGGTGCGCGCCTCGAACACGACGCCGGTTCTTGTGCTGCGTTTCGATGCCGACAACGAGGCATCGCTCAAGCGCATCCAGACCGCATTCCGGGAACAATTGCAGGCGCTGGTTCCGGCCCTGCCGCTGCCTTTCTGAATTGCCGTTGGAAGACGAATCCGGATTCGAGCCACTGCCTGATCAGTGCCGTCTGATCAGGCATCCAGCAAGACGAAAATCAGCAGCCGGGCGGACTCGCCGGGCGACGCGCAGGCGCTCGCCTGCAGCAGGATCGCTGATTCAGTGCGGTTCGTACTTTTCGCGCAGCGCGCGGTAGCGCTCAAGCTCGGCGGCGAAGCCGCGCGTGGTCTTTTCGCGCTCAGCCTGGCGATGATCCAGTTGCTTGTGCTGGCCATCGATCTTGCTGCGGACATCGGCGATCTGGGCAGCAAGTCTGGCCGGTACCGGGCTGTTCTCGCGCTCAAGGTCGGCCGCACGACCAAGCAGGTCGGTCAAGTTGCGCTCCAGACTCTGCAGTCCTGTTTCAAGGCTCTTGATCTGCTGATCGATCATCTCGATCTGCTGGTTCTGCGAATTCAGCAGGTCGGTTTCGGTCGGATTGGCGGCCAGCAATTGTTGATCCTCGCGAGACTGCCGTTCGGCTTCGCTCTGGGCCGAGCGTGCCGCCGCAGCTTCGATATTCGCTGCGGCACGCTGCTCGGGCGTCATCGCGGGCGGCACATGCTTGACGACAATGCCCTGTGCACTGACCACGTCGTAGCCGTACACATTTGCATCGGCAGGCAGGCTGTCGGAATAGTGCAGATTGCCCTCGGCATCCCGCCACTTGTAGCGGACACTGCCGGCGGCAAGTGCGGAAATGACGATTGTCGAAGCGAGCAGGATCAGGATCAGGCGAAGACTCGTTTTACACATCGATGGAACTCCTCTGGCTGGATGAGTATAGGCGAGTCCGCAGCGTGTCCGAAGCGACGGCGGTCACACGCCAAACCGATCGCGATATTGCTGCAACCGCTGGCGTTCGTTGGCGAGCTGATCGTGCTCGCCGGCATAGTCCAGCAGATCGTTCAGAGCGACAATGGAAATGACTGGAATGCCGAATTCCGCGGTGATTTCCTGGGCCGCCGATTGGGTTCCGTTGCCGCGTTCCTGGCGATCGAGCGCAATCAGCACGCCAGCCGGAATGGCGGCATGGGCGCGGATCAGCGCCAGTGATTCACGAATGGCTGTCCCTGCCGTAATGACGTCATCGACAATCAGGACGCGTCCCTTGAGCGGCGCACCGACCAGGCTGCCTCCCTCGCCATGGGCCTTCGCTTCCTTGCGGTTGTAGGCATAGCCGCAGTCCATCGCGTGGTGTTCCGCCAGTGCCGCGGCACTCAGCGCAGCCAGCGCGATGCCCTTGTAGGCCGGCCCGAAGACGAGGTCGAACGGAACCCGTGAATCCGCCGCCGCCGCGGCATAACAGCGGCCAACCGTACTCAGCGCCGCTCCGGAATCAAACAGGCCTGCATTGAAGAAATACGGGCTGAGGCGGCCTGACTTGAGCGTGAATTCGCCGAAACGCAGCACGTTGCGCGCAATGGCCAGATCAAGGAACTCGCGCTGGTAGGGTTTCATGCCGGGATTCGGATTCTGGAGACAGGTTGTCGGAACGAACAGCATAACCGGCCCGACGGATCAGCCGCAGGATGCGGCGCGTCAATCGGGACCGGATTGTGCAAGACTCCGGTTCGCCGCGATAGCTGAAACGCCCCGGCTGCCGATCCGTCAACAGCATCGTCCGTTCCAATACGCTTGCCACGAATCCCGAATCCCGAATCCCGAATCCCGAATCCCATGAGAATCATCAGCTTCAACGCCAACGGTATCCGCTCCGCCGCCAGCAAGGGCTTCTTCGACTGGCAGAAGCGGCAGGACGCGGATGTCACCTGCATCCAGGAAACCAAGGCCCAGGAAGATCAGCTCGGTGATCCGATGTTCCGGCCGGACAGTCATCACTGCTTCTACAAGGATGCGACGACAAGAAAGGGTTACAGCGGTGTCGCCATCTACGCGAAACGCGAGCCGGACGAAGTGCGCACGGCACTTGGTTGGGCTCCATTCGATGACGAAGGACGCTACATCGAGGCGCGATTCGGCAAGCTCAGCGTTGTCTCGTTCTACATCCCATCGGGCTCATCGGGTGATTTGCGCCAAGGCTTCAAGTTCGAGGTCATGGAGTGGCTCAAGCCGATTCTCGACGGGTGGTTGAGCAGCGGACGCGATTACGTGTTGTGTGGTGACTGGAACATCGTGCGCAGCGCACGCGACATCAGGAACTGGAAGTCCAACCAGAAGAACTCGGGGTGTCTGCCCAAGGAACGCGACTGGCTGAACGGTCTATGTGAAGGAGGCGGCGAGGAAAAACGTGCCTGGGTCGATGTTTATCGCGAGCTGAACCCCGAAGGCGAGGATTACACCTGGTGGAGCAACCGCGGCGCGGCGCGCGCCAACAACGTCGGCTGGCGCATCGACTACCAGCTGGTGACGCCGGGCCTGAGCTCGCGCCTGCGCGCCTGCGCGATCGAAGGTGAGCAACGCTTCTCCGACCACGCCCCGTTCTGCGTGGATTATCTGGATTGAACACTATCGATTCGGCCATTGTTGATCCGCGCGGACGCCATCGGCGCCTGATCGCCATTGGCTTGCTCGGATTTGCATCGGGGCTGCCGCTATCGCTGTCCTCGGCATCCTTGCAGGCATGGTTCACGGTTGCCGGCCTCGATCTGAAGGCGATAGGTTGGGCAACCCTCGCGGGCCAGGCGTATGTCTTCAAGTTTCTCTGGGCGCCATTGCTTGATCGTTTCGTATTGCCATTTCTTGGTCGAAGGCGCGGATGGATCGCTCTGTGCCAGGTCGGTTGCGCGCTGACACTGCTTTCAATTTCCCTGTTTGATCCGCGCACGAGCGCCGCGACGATCATCGGCATCGCCGTCGTCCTGGCTCTTTTTTCAGCGACCCAGGACATTGCCTTTGACGCGTATCGAACCGATCTGCTGTCTGCACCCGAGCGAGGATGGGGGTCGGCCCTGACCCAGACCGGGTACCGCCTGGCGATGTTGTGCTCGGGAGGACTGGCGCTGATTCTTGCCGACCATATCGGCTGGCCGGCGGTCTATCAGTTGATGGGCGGAATCATGCTGATCATGACCCTGGCGACACTCGGTGCGCCAGAGGGGCCGAACGTCACCCCGCCGCGCTCGTTGATCGCGGCGGTCATTGAGCCGCTGCGCGAGTTTTTTTCGCGTCCATTTGTCTGGGCATGGCTGGCGTTGATCATTCTGTACAAGTTCGGGGATGCGTTCTCGATGGCCTTGTCGACGACATTCCTGTTGCGCGGCGTCGGCTTCAGCCAGACCGAGGTCGGTACGATCAACAAGGTTTTCGGCCTGTTCTTTGCGCTTGGCGGTGCGCTTGCGGGGGGGTGGATGTTGACACGCATGCGCCTTGTCACGGCCCTGCTCGTGTTCGGTCTGATGCAGGCCGTGACCAATCTGGGCTATGCCTGGCTGACCATTACCGGGCCTGAAACCTCGGCACTCGCCGTCGTAGTCTGTCTGGATCAGGGTGCCGGTGGCATGGGTGCCACGGCCTTCGGTGCGCTGATCATGGCCATGTGCAATCTGCGATTTAGCGCAACCCAATTCGCCTTGCTCAGCGCCTTGTCAGCCATCGGTCGCGTATTTCTCGGGCCGTTGGCGGCCTATGCAGTAGATGCGATCGGCTGGGGCCCGTTTTTCGTGATGACTTTCTTGACCGCGCTGCCCGGATTGCTGCTGGTGCTTGTGTTGCGCAAGGGCATAGATTCGTTCGATCAGCGGTTGAGCTCTGTATCCTGAAAGTTGTCGCCATGCTGGAGACAATCTCCCATTGCCGAACCCTGATCCATCTTCGATGGCCGAAATCCGCGTCCGGAATGTCGACGGGGCGAGCTGCGAGCGTGCGATCGTCCGGCCGTCAGGGCATTCGGTCTTTTCATCATCAAAAGCGTTCCGGACATCCCCGTCCGGCTGGATTGGCTGTGGCAGCGAATCGTTTCGAGCCAACCAGACCTGATCGTCGCAACCCGAAGCTGAAGGCTGCGAAGTGCCGCAATGAAAGCGACGGCCAATCTTGGGATAATCTCCGGATTGGCAAGGAGCTCTCGTTCCGATGGCTGAAATACGCATCCACAGTATCGACCAGGCAACCCATGACCGCATGATCGCCTTGGCCAAGGATCGTGGATGTTCGCTCAACGAGGTGGCCCTGTGTGCCCTGCGCTATGCCCTGGGCCTGAGCGGCGAGCATCCTGCCGGACAGGACAGGCAAGATATTGCGACCATGCGTGGCATCTGGAACCAGAGCGAGACGCAGGCCTTTCACGAAGCGATGGATGCCTTCCAGCAAGTGCCGTCAGGCCCGACGTTTGAAGGCGGTGATGACACCGGAAAATAAACTGTGAATCATCTTGATGCGCTGTACATGGCGCCAAGGATGCGTGATCCGCTTGCTCCGGTCACGCTCGGCAAGTTGCCGGGTAGTTCCGCCAGGCGTCGCCAGGCCAGCCAGGCAAACAAGGCCGCTTCGACGAAATCGGGATCCACGCCGACGCTCGCTGTGCTGACCAATTCGATCGGTTGCAAGGCTTTCGCCAGCGCTGACATCAATGTTCTATTGTGGACGCCGCCACCGCAGGCAAGCACATGGCGAGCGCGTGATTCACTCCTGCCCAGGGCCTGGACGATGCTGTGCACGGTCAAGGCCAGCAAGGTAGCCTGGACATCGACTGGCGCGATTTGGCGGGATCCGAGACGCGCATCGAGCCAGTCGAGGTTGAAATATTCGCGGCCGCTGCTTTTCGGCGGCGCGGCGCTGAAATAGGGGTCGTTCAGCATCGAATCGAGCAAAACGCTATCGACCGTTCCCGAGCTTGCCCAGGCGCCGTCAACATCGCAGGAGCTTCCGATGTGCCGGGCGTTCCAGGCATCGAGCAGGCAATTGGCCGGGCCGCTGTCGAAGCCGAGGATGTCCTCGGATCCGTTGAGCAGACTGAAGTTTGCGATCCCGCCCAGATTGAGCAGGGCGCAAGGCATGAGATGGGCAAATGCCGCCGCATGGAAGGCCGGCGCGAGTGGCGCCCCCTGACCGCCGGCGGCGACATCGGCTCGGCGGAAATCGGCCACCGTCAGAATGCCGGTGCGCTCGGCGATCACCGTGGCGTCGCCGATCTGCAGGGAAAATGGGTGCGGGCCACTGGGCCGGTGTCGAATGGTCTGGCCGTGCGAGCCAATCGCACGTATCGCAGCCGTTGACATTCCGGCGCGGGCCAGCAAGGCCATTGCCGCGTCGGCGAAACACGCGCCGACAGCGACATCGAGGGCACCCAGCTCATCGAGCGAAATCGCCGCGTCTGCTGCGGTCAATGCCAGCAAGCGTGTTCGGATTTCCGGGGGGTATCGAAAGGTCTCGGCCGCGACAACCTGCATCGCAGCGCCGGAGTCCAGTGGGAGCGACATCAATCGCGATGCGTTTGTCGCGGTGACGGCATGTTCCGCCACACGATCGAAACGCACGAGTGCCGCATCGATGCCGTCTGCGCTGGTTCCCGAAATCAGTCCAAGAAACAACTCGGACATCGGGCGCGCCTAGTCCTGACGAGCCAGATGCACGGCTTCGATCATCTTGAGGCGAGCCAGAAGGACGCCGGAACCCTTGTTGAAGCGGGCGAGTTCACTGGTCGGCAATGGCTCTTCCTTGGGCAAGGTGACCGTCAGCGGATCGCGGTGCTTGCCATTGATACGGAATTCGTAATGAAGATGTGGACCGGTGGCGAGACCGGTCATGCCGACATAACCGATCACCTGGCCCTGGCTGACATGTTGGCCGACCTTGCCGCCAGCGAAGCGCGACATATGGCCATAGAGCGTTGTGAACTTGCCCTGGTGCTGCAGGATCACGACATTGCCATAACCACTCTGCTTGCCACGGAAGATGATCTTGCCGGCGCCGGCAGCGCGAATCGGTGTGCCGCTCGGGGCGGCATAGTCAACCCCGCGATGGGCGCGCATCTTGCCGAGGATCGGATGCATGCGACCAACCGTGAACTTCGAGGATATTCGCGTGAACTCGACCGGCGTGCGCAGAAAGGCCTTGCGCAGCGGTCTGCCATCTTCGGTGTAATAAAGCGTTTCACCCTTCGTATTGGTGAAGCGGATCGCCGTGAAACGCTTGCCCTGGTTTATGAAGGTGGCGGCAATGATGTCGCCTCCGTGCAGACGCTCGCCGTCCCGGTACACCTGGTCGTAGATGACGCTGAAACTGTCTCCGACGCGCAGATCCTGGGCAAAATCGATGTCGTAGCCAAACGCATTGGCCAAACGCAAGGTCATCAGGTCGCTCATGCCAGCCTGGTCGCCGGCTTCAAACAGCGAACTGTTGATCACGCCGTGGGCGACTTCCACGCGCCGCTCCAGAGCCCGATCCTGAACCGACTCGGTGACTTTGTCGGTTGCGAAACTCAAGGTCACGCGGGCCGCATCGCTGCGATCAAAGCGCAGGGCGCGCAACGTGCCGAAAGTGTCGATGTCGAAAGCAAACTCATCGCCGGGACGGATCCGGCGCAGGGCGGTCGCATCGACTTGCGCATCGAGCGCACGTTGGAGATCGCTCGGTGCCAGTCCCTGCTCGCGAAAAATATCCGAGAGCGACTGGCCGGACTTGACGATGGCGATCTTCCAGTCGGGTTCGTTGCCGCCGTCAGCCGCAAGACTGGCGATCGCGGCATCCGCGCTGGCGCTGGCAGGCAGCGGCGGCAGCGGAAGCTGCAGCGTGGTCAAGGCCGAACCTTCCATGTCACTGCGCGTGGCACTGGCGAATGTCGGCATGATCACGCCGACCAGTACGGTCAGCAGAACCGCGCCGCCGCCAAGCATCCAGTGTTCGCGGCGCCAGGATGCCGGTGCTGCAACGACGTAACGTATGAATGTCCAGGTCTGGTTGCGCAACGAGTGCTTCAATCGCAGGCTGAGTGCCTGTCGCCGGTCGGGATCCTGGCTGGCGATGCGGTTCGCGTGCTGGGGAGGCGGATTCGTTTCGCTCACAATCGCGTTCCGGGTACTGGCCGCGTAACATAACGGCCCCTTGCAAGCCCCGTCAATGTCAACGATGACGCGGGTTTGCGAAACTTTTCTCGATTAACGAACAATTAACTGAACCTTCACTTTTGTGTCCCGGAAGCATCGATTCCAGGCACTCAACCTGAACGCGTAGAGGAATCCATGAGCGACATTCAATTCGCACTCGATCTGATTGGCCGTGGTGCCGAGGAGATCATCAAGCGCGAGGAATTGGAGGCCCGCCTCAAGCTCGGGCGCCCGCTGCGGATCAAGGCTGGCTTCGATCCAACCGCGCCGGATCTGCATATCGGCCATACCGTCTTGCTCAACAAGATGCGCCAGTTCCAGGATCTCGGTCATCAGGTGATCTTCCTCATCGGTGATTTCACCGGAATGATCGGCGATCCGACCGGAAAGAACGTCACCCGCAAGCCGCTCACCCGCGAGGATGTCGAAGCGAACGCCGTGACCTATACCGAGCAAGTGTTCAAGGTGCTTGATCGCGAGCGCACCGAGGTTCGTTTCAATTCGGAATGGTTTGGCACGATGAGTGCCTCCGACATGATCAAGCTCGCCGGCCAGCACACGGTCGCGCGCATGCTCGAACGCGATGATTTTTCCAAACGCTACGCGGCTCAGCAATCCATTTCGATCCACGAGTTCCTCTACCCGCTGGTGCAGGGCTACGACTCGGTCGCCCTGAAGGCCGATGTCGAGCTTGGCGGAACCGATCAGAAATTCAATCTGCTGATGGGCAGGGGACTGCAGGAGCATTTTGGTCAGCCCGCGCAGATCGTGCTGACCATGCCGCTGCTGGAGGGACTGGATGGCGTTGCCAAGATGTCGAAATCATTGGGCAACTACATCGGCATCAATGAGCCAGCCATCGATATCATCACCAAGACACTCAAGATCGGCGACGAGCTCATGTGGCGCTGGATCGAGCTGCTCAGCTTCGAGATCTCGCTGACCGAGGTCGAAGTCCTGAAGCGCGATATCGCATCCGGTCAACTCAATCCGCGCGACCTCAAGCTGCGTCTGGCCCGCGAGTTGGCGACGCGATTCCATGATGCCGCCGCGGCGGAGCAAGCCATCGCCGGCTGGAATGCGGTTGTTCGTGGCCAAGGCGACACCAGCCAGTTGCCACTGCATGAGGTTGCGGTGCCTGACGAGGGCTTGCGTTTGGCGGCCTTGCTGACTGCCTGCGGACTGACGACGAGCAACTCGGAGGCCAATCGCAAGCTCAAGGAAAGTGCGGTGCGCATCGACGCCGAGGTCGTGGTTGATGCGCAACGGGTCTTCACGGCCGGTTTCGAGGGTGTGCTGCAGGTTGGCAAGCGTAATTTTTCGCGAGTCCGGCTGGTCAGCGCATGAGCGCAACAGTGCGTACGCCGGCGCCGGATTGACCCATGTGATGGATATTTTTGATCCACCCCTTCCGCAAACCCCTGAGTGCGGTTAGGATGCGCGCCCCGCGAACGGAAGGCTGAGGAATTGGCGCTGGTTGAGGGGTGACGGTCGGGGTGTTGCGAGGCGGCAAAATAGTTCTCGCGGGGTGTTGACGGTCGGGAAATAGGTTGTATGATGTGCGGCT
>CAYMHF010000014.1:0-80245 GCA_964390215.1 uncultured Dokdonella sp.
AGGCGTTGACGTTCTGGCCGAGCAGGTTGACTTCGCGCACGCCTTGTTCGGCGAGTTGGGCGATTTCGGCAAGCACGTCATCGAATGGTCGGCTGATTTCCTCGCCGCGCGTGTAGGGCACCACGCAGAAGCTGCAGTATTTCGAGCAGCCCTCCATGATCGAGACGAAGGCACTGGATCCCTCGGCTCGTGGTTCGGGTAGGCGGTCGAATTTCTCGATCTCGGGAAAGCTGATGTCGACCTGCGGTTTGCCGCTGCGACGCCGCGCCTCGATCATCTCGGGCAGGCGGTGCAGGGTTTGCGGGCCGAATACAAGATCGACGTAGGGTGCGCGTTTGACGATGGCGGCACCTTCCTGGCTGGCGACGCAGCCACCGACGCCGATGACCACGGATTCCTTGTGCTGCTTGAGTTCCTTCCAGCGGCCGAGCTGGCTGAATACCTTCTCCTGCGCCTTTTCGCGGATCGAGCAGGTGTTGATCAGGATGACGTCAGCCTCGCTTTCGTCTTCGGTCAATTCCAGTCCATGCGCGGCGCCCAGCACGTCGGCCATCTTGGTCGAGTCGTACTCGTTCATCTGGCAACCGTGGGTCTTGATGTAGAGCTTTCCGGCCATGGGTTCTGGAGAATTGTCAGCAAACCCAGTAGTTTACGCACTAGACTTGAGGCTAGCCAGCAATAGGCCGGTGAACTCAGGGCGTTTCCCGGGCTCCCAGTGGCTGCTCCGGAAACCCGGTAGCTTCGGTTGTTGAGTGGTGGAGATGCTGAAAATATCGAAAAATCAGCTACTTGGTGGGGTTTTCTCGATCGGGTTGATGGTCTCGACCGGGACGTTTGCGGATACCTTGTACAAGTGTGCGGGGCCGGGCGGGAGTGTCGCCTACACCAACAAGAAGACCTCGTTCACCGCTTGCAAGGCGATGGGCAGCTATACGGCCAATCCGCCGGCGGCGAAAAGCAAGCAGGCCGAGCGCAAGGTTGATTACCAGGAGCGCCCTGATGTCCGCGCCGCCAGTTCGGGAGTCGCTTCCTCGGCGCCGATGCTGGCAACAGTGCGGCGGGAGCCGGTTGCGGCCATGGTCGAAAAGCCCGTGGCCAAGGTGATGACCAGCGCGACGACATCGACCGCTGCACCCAAGGTGTTGCGTGGGGCCGTCTACAAGGTCGAGCGTAGCAGCGGTATCACCGAATACACGAATGTTCGTCCGCGCGATGGACGCTTCGCCTTGTTGTTCACCTATATCTCGACCTGTGTCGCTTGCGATCTGAATTCGACGATCAACTTCGCCAGTACCGCGCTCAATCTCGATGCCTACAAGTCCGAGGTCGATCTCGCCGCCAGCGAGTTCGGTGTCGATGCGGCCCTGTTGCGGGCCATCATCCATGCCGAGTCAGCCTTCAATCCAATGGCGATTTCGAGCAAGGGCGCGCAAGGCTTGATGCAACTGATGCCGGCGACGGCTACCGATCTCGGTGTTGACGATGCGTTCGATGCCACCCAGAACATTCGCGGCGGAGCCGAATATCTCGCCCAGATGCTCAAGGATTTCAATGGCGACGAGCGTCTCGCCGCAGCCGCCTACAACGCGGGCCCTGGCGCGGTGCGCAAATATGCGGATGTGCCGCCCTACGCGGAAACCCAGGTCTATGTCGAGCGCGTGGCGACTCTGCGCGATCGCTATCGCAAGGCGCACTGAGCCGAATTCAAGTGCCGCTGACCGTGTTCTGCGGGCGCTGCATCAAGGTGATTTCGACCGAGAAGGGCATGCCACCGCGCACGCCGGCCAGGCGCGCGATCTTGCCCGGTGCGAGGGCTGCCTCGTGGCTGCGCAGGTCGGCCTGGTCGATGATGTCTTCGCCATCCAGCTTGAGCAGGATGTCGCCGCGACGCAGGCCGGCGTTGTCCGCAGGCCCGCCCGGCAGCACTTCCACGACGACCACGCCACGCTGCAATGGCGTGGTTTCTGGAGTGCCGGCGCTGATTGCCGAAATGTCCGCGTACTCGGCCCCGAGCCAGCCGCGAATGACCATGCCGTGACTGATGATTTGATCGAGTACCGCCTTGGCCGTGCTGACCGGGATCGCGAATCCGATGCCCTCGGCGTTGTTCTGCTGCGAACCGGTGTTGCGCCCATCGCCGCCGGCATTGCGATAGACCGCCGTATTGATGCCGACCAGCTCACCGAGTGCATTGACCAGGGCGCCGCCAGAATTTCCGAAATTGATCGCAGCATCGGTCTGGATGAAATCCTCATAGGCGGACAGCCGAAGCTGTCGGCCGGTTGCGCTGACGATGCCCATGGTTACCGTCTTGCCGACCCCGAAAGGGTTTCCTATGGCGAGGACGACGTCGCCGACATTGACATCGCCACGATCGGCGACCGCGATCGTCGGCAAGTCGGTGGCATCGATCTTCAGCACGGCGAGATCGGTATCGGCGTCGGCACCGATCACGCGCGCCTGGGCGACGCGGCCATCGGACAGCAATACCTGGATGTCATCGGCGCCGCTGATCACGTGATTGTTCGTCAGCACATATCCGTCGGCGCTGAAGACCACGCCCGAGCCCAGGCTGTGTTCCTGTTTCTTGTATGCGGGGCCGGCGGCAATTGCGCCGAACAAGCGCCGGGTGACCGGATCGGGGACGATACGATACTGGCGCACCGTGGTGATCTTGTTGGCGTAGATGCTGACCACCGCCGGCGCGGCTCGGCTCACTGCATCCGCATAGGAAACCGGGCCTTCGGCATGCGCGGAAGCCGGGCGCGGGGGATTTCGGGCCGGGTTCTTGTGCGTGGCTGACGATGTTTCTCCGCGCAAACGATCCACAATGCCGGGCGCAAGCAGGCTCAGCAGGAATGCAATCGCGAGGCCGAGGATTGCAAAGCGCAGGATAAAGGACAGGGTACGGGTCGTTGAGCGGCGCATGAGGGTAGACTGGCGGTTGGCGCGGGTGATGTGGACATCCTGCCGCGCTGCTCTTGATTGTGCGGTGCGGACTGCTTCGTTAAACTAGCATGATATTGCGGCACCCCCGCGTTCAACCCCAGTTCCTTTTCTTTTTTTCAGCAAGCTCTCGTGGAGTGCCGGATGGCAAATGACGGCGTCGACATGGGCCGCCGCAGGTTCCTGACCGCAACGACTGCCGTCGTTGGTGGTGCCGGAGTCGCAATGGCGGCCATACCTTTCATCAAGTCGTGGCAACCGAGTGCGCAGGCGAAAACCGCCGGCGCTCCGGTCGAAGCCGACATCAGCAAGCTCGAGCTCGGGCAGATGGTGATGTTCGAGTGGCGCGGCCAGCCGATCTGGATCATCCGGCGCACCCAGGCCCAACTGGATGCCTTGCCGAGCCAGGATCCGCGCCTCAAGGATCCAAACTCCGAGGTGACCGACCAGCAGCCGGCGTTTGCGAAGAACGAATACCGTTCCGAGAAACCCGAACTGTTTGTCGTGGTCGGCATCTGCACGCATCTCGGCTGTGCACCGAAGCTGCATGCCGAGCTCAAGCCCGAGCCATTCGATCCCGACTGGAAGGGCGGATTCTTCTGTCCCTGTCACAAATCGCGCTTCGACATGGCCGGTCGAGTCTATGACGGTGTGCCGGCGCCGACCAATCTGGTTGTACCGCCGTATTACTTCATGGATGACAACCACATCATGATCGGCGAGATGAAGGGGGCAGCGTAATGACCAATCGACTGACCCAGGCCGTCACCGGCATGCAGGAATGGTTCAACGAGCGCGCACCGTCGTTTCTGCCGGTCTACCGCAAGCACATGACGGAGTACTACGCTCCGAAGAACTTCAACATCTGGTACATCTTCGGCGTGCTGTCGATGGTGGTGCTGGTCAACCAGATCGTCACCGGTATTTTCCTGACGATGTTCTTCAAACCGAGCGCGGCGGAAGCTTTCGCCTCGGTTGAGTACATCATGCGTGATGTCGAGTGGGGCTGGCTGATTCGCTACATGCACTCGACCGGTGCCTCGGCGTTCTTCCTCGTCGTCTACATCCACATGTTCCGTGGCGTCATGTACGGCTCGTACAAGAAGCCTCGCGAACTGGTCTGGTTGCTCGGCATGCTGATCTACCTGGTGCTGATGGCGGAAGCCTTCATGGGCTATGTGCTGCCCTGGGGACAGATGTCGTTCTGGGGTGCCAAGGTCATCATTTCGCTGTTTGGCGCGGTTCCCTACATCGGCGGCGCGTTGACCGAATGGATCATGGGCGATTACCTGCCTTCCGATGCCACACTCAACCGCTTCTTCGCCTTGCACGTGATTGCCTTGCCGCTGGTCTTGCTATTGCTGGTCGTCCTGCACATTTTTGCCTTGCACGAAGTCGGTTCGAACAATCCGGACGGGGTCGAGATCAAAAAGGGGCCAAAGGGCAATCGCTGGTCGGACAAGGCGCCTGCGGATGGCATTCCCTTCCACCCGTATTTCACCGTCAAGGACATCTTCTACACCGGATGCTTCCTGATGGTCTGTGCCTTCATCATCTTCTTTGAGCCGACCGTCGGTGGTCTGTTCCTTGAGCATGACAACTTCATCGAGGCCAATCGTCTGGTCACGCCTGAACACATCAAGCCGACCTGGTACTACACGCCGTTCTACGCAATGTTGCGCGTCATACCAAACAAGCTTTTCGGCGTCATCGTGATGTTCAGCGCGATCGCGGTGTTGTTCTTCCTGCCCTGGCTTGATCGCGGCAAGGTCAAGTCGTGGCGGTATCGCGGGGTCGGTTTCCGCATTGCCTTGTTCGTGCTGGGCATCTGCTTCGTCTGGCTTGGCAAGATCGGTTCCGGCCCGGGCACCGATCCGGTTGAGACGATCATCGGGCGTTTTCTGACGGCCGCCTATTTCGGTTTCTTCATCTACCTGTGGGTTTACACCGCATTCGGTTTCGAGAAGACCAAGCCGGTTCCGGAGCGGGTGACCGGCCATGACTGAGACGAGCATGCACAAGAAGCAAACATTGTTCGGCGGCTTTCTGCTGGGTCTGGTTCTGCTTTTCACGCCGGCCGCGATGGCTTCCTCGGAGGGATTGCCGGCTTCAAATGCAAACCTCGCAGACATCGGTTCGTTGCAGAACGGAGCCAGGATCTATTTCAACTATTGCTCGGGTTGCCATTCGCTGAACCTGATGCGTTATTCGCGCATCGCCGAGGATCTGCAGTTGAGCAAGGATCAGGTCATGCAGAACCTGAACTTCACCGGGGCGAATTTCGGCGAACGTATCCCGTCGACCATGCATGCCGGCGACGGCAAAGCCTGGTTTGGCGCGGCTCCGCCTGATCTTTCCCTGATGGCGCGCGCCAAGGGCGTCGATTATGTCTACAACTACCTGAAATCGTTCTATCTTGATTCGAGCCGTCCGATCGGCTGGAACAACACGGTGTTCCCGAATGCCTCGATGCCGAATGCGTTGTGGGAGTTGCAAGGGGTTCAGACCGCGAAGTTCAAGCCAGCCGAGGGTGACAATCCAGTGGAATTCGAAGGCTTCGACCTGCATCAGACCGGAAAACTGAATTCCGAGGAGTTCGACCAGGTTGCGCGAGATGTCTCGAATTTTCTCCAGTACGCGGCGGAACCGGCGGCGATGCAGCGAAAGGCGCTCGGCATTTGGGTGATCCTGTTCCTTGCGGTGTTCACCCTGCTTGCCTATTTCCTCAAGCAGGAATACTGGAAGGACGTTCATTGATGCGGATCGGGGCATCTAGCCGACGCACCCGGCGACCTCCCGGCCAGGGGCGATAATCCGTCGCACGCCTGGCAATTCCATTTGATCTATGCGGTTTCGTTTCCGCGTAGTAGAGTGCCGATGAACGGGAATGGCCGGGATCGACCCGGCCGTTTGGTCTTGCGGGCATACAGTCCGCCAGGGGAGGTGTGCCGACATGGCCTTGAGTCAGCGTTCGCGGGCAGTTCTTACTCTTTTCACGGCGCGCGATTGCGTGCATTGTCATCGAATCCGATTGGTGTTGTCGGCCAAGGGTGTCAGTTACGATCAGGTCGTTGTTGATCTCGACAATCCTCCCGAGGATCTGATCGAGCTCAATCCCTACAATTCGGTACCGACCCTGGTCGACCGCGATCTGGTGTTGTACGACACCAGCGTCATTTCCGAATACCTGGATGAGCGCTATCCGCATCCGCCGTTGATGCCGGTCGACCCACTTTCACGGGCGCGCTTGCGACTGGCGATGGTTCGGCTCGAAAACGACTGGCTGACCCTGGTCGACCAGATCGAGGAGGGAGGCAAGGGTGCCGATGTGGCGCGCAAGGCTCTGCGTGAGGAATTGATCAGCAATGCGCCTGCATTCAAGGCATCAAAGTTCTTCCTGAGTCCGGAGATCAGTCTTGCGGATTGTGCTTTTGCCCCCTTGATCTGGCGCTTCGACTCGCTTGGCATCCAGTTGCCAAGGGAAGCCCAGCCCATCATCGACTACGGCGAGCGGATTTTTCACAGTCAAGTATTCACGCGCAGCATGACGCCTGAAGAACGCGTCCTGCATACATGAGGAAACAGGGTGTCGGAACCAGCAATGACCTCGAATCGGCCGTATCTCCTGCGTGCCATCCACGAGTGGATCAATGACAACGGCCTGACGCCCCATCTGCTTGTCGAAGCCGGCATGCCCGGCGTGCGCGTGCCGCAGAGTGCGATCAAGGATGGGCGCGTTGTTCTCAGTGTCGCCCCGCGCGCGGTGGCCCGGTTCGAGATCGGAATGGATAGTGTCCGTTTCATGGCCCGTTTCGGCGGGGTAAGTCAATCGATTGAAGTGCCGATGGACGCTGTGCTGGCAATCTATGCGCAGGAAAACGGCCAGGGCATGATGTTTCCGGCCGAGCAGAGCAGCTCGCCGCCCCCACCCGACGCACCCGAGCCCGAGCCTGCGCCGCAGCGACCCAGGCTGCACGTGGTCAAGTAGTTCGGAGCGGGAGCCATGTCAGTCGAATCCGCCGGTGCGCGATTAGGCTGCCTTGCGCCCGTTGATCTTGGCAAGAACTCCCCTGATCCTGTTCCCTGGCAACCGGACAAAGCCGCCGGAATTCACAGTTTCGCCAAACCGATTGAGAATTCGCGGACAATTGTTCGCGATTCGTTACAATCGTGCAGGAAGGGTAGGGAGCGGCCGTGACTGCGATTGATATCCCCGGTTATGTGATTCGACGCGAAGTGGGCATTGGCGGCATGGCCAGCGTATATCTGGCCCTGCAGACCTCGCTCGATCGCGAGGTCGCGCTCAAGGTCATGGCGCCGGCGCTGGCTGCGGATCCGACTTTCTCCAAGCGCTTCCTGCAGGAAGCGAGGATGCTCGCATCGCTGGCCCATCCGAATATCGTCCAGGTCTACGACGTGGGTGTCACCCAGGCCCAGCTCAATTATTTCTCGATGCAGTACCTGTCGGGCGGAGATTTCGCCCAGCGCGTACGTCTCGGCATGAGCGAAAAGGATCTTGTCCGGGTTCTCGAGGGCATCGCCAATGCGCTTGGCTACGCCCACCATCGCGGTTACGTCCATCGCGATGTCGCCCCGGGCAACATCCTCTTCGATGTCAGCGACACGCCGCTGTTGACCGATTTCGGCATAGCGCGCGCATTCAGCCAGACCGCACGGATCACCAGTGCCGGCATATCGGTCGGCACCAGCCACTACATGAGTCCGGAGCAGGCACGTGGCAGCGATGTCGATGCGCGCTCGGACTTGTATGGCCTCGGCGTGCTGACCTGGTTCGGATTGACCGGCAAACCTCCTTATGAAGGAGCTGATGGCTTTGCGGTTTCCTACGCGCATGTGTTCGAACCCATTCCGCGCCTGCCTGCAGGCAAGGAACACTGGCAGCCATTGATCGACAAGGCCCTGGCCAAGGATCCGGCCGAGCGCCATCAGAGCGCCGAAGAATTCATCGGCGCACTCGCGAGTATCGAGCCACGCGGCGCCTCCCCGTCGCCGCCAGCGCAGGATGCTCCAACGCGAATCCTTCAGCGCGACGCAATGGCATCGGCCCTGCGCGTGGCTGAGGCGCCGACCCGCATCGGGATAATGCCAAGCCTGGAGGCCCCCTCCGTGCCTGCGGCGCCCGCTGCGGTGGTCAGCAATCGGCTGCGAGCATGGTTGCCCTGGGCCCTGGCAGCGATTGGTATCGTGCTGATCGGGTCGGTCGGCTACGCTTTGCTTGCGGGTCGAGCCGGGGACGCTTCGACCCAGGTCGCGGAGACACGTCAAGTTGCGCCAAGCCAGGTTGCTCCTGTCGTGCAACAGCCCGTTGCCACCGCAGCGCAAGCAAGCATCGCCCCAACCGAACCGCCGCCATCGCAAGATCCGCCAGCCTTCGACTACATCAACCCGGTGGAGCCACTTGATCTCGCCAGTGTGCCGACTGTGGTGGATCCGGTGGCGCAGCTCGTGCGGCAGGCGCGAGTCGATCTGGCTGGCCAGCGATTGACCAATCCTCCTCGCCTTAACGCGTTTGAACGATTCAGTCTGGCCCTGCGCATCGATCCGTCGTCAAAGGCAGCCAAGCAGGGCATCGTCGATACAGCAAAGGCTTACCGGGAACTGGCCGAAAAATCGTTTGCTGCAGGAGATCTGCCTGAATTCGCGGGCTACCTGGACAAGGTCGAGGAAGTCGCCGGATCGATCGCGGAAGGTGCCGATTCCATTGCCGAGGCAAGATCGCGGCGTCAGCAGGAGGTCGACCAGTGGATTGCCGCGGCACAGCTTGCCAGCGCTGGCCTGGATGCGCAGGGTGCCAGAGCTGCATACGAAAAAGTCGTTGCCGTCGATCCGAAAAATGTGGCGGCGCGCGACGGTCTGCGCAAGGTCGATCGGATTGGAAGACCAGGGTATGTGTTCAACGATCTGATTGATGGCCGCAAGGGTCCGGAACTGGTTGTTGTCAGCAACGGTCTGGCATTCGCGCGGCACGAAACCACACGTGGTGAATTTTCCGTCTGGTGGGGCGCAGCCGGGCAGCGTCAGTTTGCCGGAAAGGAACCATCGTGCCGAGACCGGGAGTCGATCTTCCGGTCGTCACGCAAACGCGACTGGAAATCCGCCGATATCAGCCAAACCGATCAGCACCCGGTGGTCTGCGTGAGTTTCGCCGAAGCCCAGGCGTATGCCGGGTGGGTTGCCAAGCGATCCGGCAAACGCTATCGACTTCCGACGCCATCCGAATGGGAACAGGTTGCCCGCAATGCTCCAGCCGGCACCTGCGCAAGCGCAAACCTCGCAGACGCGAGCTACCGGAAGAGTTTCGATTCACGAACCGGCGCTGATTGCGATGACGGCAACGCGGCGACCGCCCCGGTGGGCAGCTACCCGGCACTGGCCGGGGTATTCGATCTTGACGGGAATGTGCGTGAATGGGTCGCCGCCTGCGGAAAAAGCGCACCCTTGTCCGATGGCTGTCGTGATCATGGCCTGCGTGGTCGCGGCTGGCTTTCCGCTGCGGACAAGGAGGGCGTGCTGGAAAGCGACAGCTACTCGGAAGACGTGGCTCTGAACAGTCTCGGTTTTCGCCTGGTTCGTGAACTGGAAAAATAATCCGGCGCGAAGGCGCTCGGGGGGAGATGCGATGAAGTTGATATTTCCGAATGGTGAGCATGCAGCCGTGGATCTCGGTGATGGCATCACACTGATTGGCTCGGGGAGCGATTGTCAGGTGGTTCTGATCGCCCCCGGCGTGGCCTTCAATCACTGCGAGATCGAGCTTCGCGACGGCAAGGGCAAGGTACGCATCCGCGACCAGAGCGTGGCAACGGTGTTGAACGGACGCCAGATTACCCAGGAAAGCCCGCTCAAGGCTGGCGATCTGCTCCTGTTCGGTCGCATAGGTTGTCGCGTGGTTGCACCGGAACGAAGTGTCGCGACACCGGTAGCATCACCAGCGGCCGTTGCCGATGATGAGGATGGCCGCACACGTGTGCGCATGGCTTTGCCAAAATTCATGTTGCGCGGAGTTTCCGGCACCACCTTTGGTCGCAATTTTGCGCTGGTCGGTACGATGACCATCGGCCGCCAAAGCGACTGCGGGATTCCAATCCAAGCCGAAGAGATTTCGCGGCATCATGCCCGCTTGCAGGTTACCGCAGACGGAATCATGGTCGAGGATCTCGGTTCTGCCAATGGCACCTGGATCAACGACAAGCGCGTGCACACCGGAATGCTGATGCCAGGCGATGAGCTGCGCCTCGATACGGTTCGATTCCTGCTTCTGGCGCCCGGGGCGCCGGTACCGTCGGTTCCGGCAGCCGCGGTCGAGGAAACATCAAAATCGGCACCAGCAAGCGACTCAAATTCGACTATCGGGTGGATAATCGGTGGAGTCGTGGTTGTCGGCGTCCTCGCAGTCGGCATCCTCAAGTATCTCGGCAAGATTTGATTGCCTTTGTCCAAGCGGATCTTCTACGCCATGGAAATGCGCATGGACAGGTCAACCGCATGGACATGCTTGGTCAACGCGCCAATGGAAATGTAGTCGACACCGGTCTCGGCGATCGCACGGACGCGATCCATGCCGACACCTCCCGACACCTCCAGCGGCACGCGGCCATCGACCTCGACAACGGCCTGCATCAGTTCGTCGAGCTCGAATTCATCGAGCATTATGCGGTCGACACCCGATTCGAGCGCTTCGCGCAGTTCGCCGAAATTCTCGACCTCGACCTCGACCATGATCTGCGGGTGGAGCAAGCGAGCGCGGGTGACGGCAGCGCTGAGTGACCCTGCCGCGGCAATGTGGTTTTCCTTGATCAGGATGGCGTCGTACAGGCCCATGCGATGATTTTTTCCGCCACCGACGCGGACGGCGTACTTCTGGGCACGCCGCAAGCCAGGCAAGGTCTTTCGCGTATCGAGGATGCTTGCACGAGTGCCGCGAATGGCGCTGACATAGGCAGCCGTCACCGTGGCTGTCGCAGACAGCGTTTGCAGGAAATTCAACGCGCTGCGTTCAGCTGTCACCAGAGCACGAACCGATCCGCTGATCTCGCACAGCGCCTGACCCGGGCGCACAGGCGAGCCTTCGTCGGCCTGCCAGTTGACGCGAACAGCTGAGTCGAGTGCATTGAAACAACCGTCGAACCACTTCTGACCGCAAAGAATTGCCGCCTCCCGGGTCACCACGCGCGCCGTGGCGCAGCGTGATTCCGGCAGGAGATCGGCGGTCACATCGCCACTGCCAATATCCTCGGCAAGCGCCCGGCAGACATCGCTCCGGATTGTCTCGGCATCTGCATCGGCCAGTGGAGACTTGGTCGCATCGCCGCTGATCCCTGCACTCGGCGCAGGTGCGAATTCATGCATGTGCTTGATCCTGGAAATTGACGGCCCGCAAAGCGCTGCCGTCCGGCCTTGATGGCTGCACAGGATATTCCACCAGCAGGGTTCGAGGAATCCTCAGGCCGCAGGCGGTGCTGGTGTGGATTCCGTCGCATGGGTTTGCCGCAGGCGCTCGACGATCGCGTCCAGCGCGCGGTCAAATAACGGCACCTCTTCGAGCAGGAGTGCAGAACCGCGGCGTAGTTCGTCGGCAAGCACGGCAATCGACTTGTCGCAGACCTTGAGACCGCGGCGATTGACGAACAGGTACTTCGAGCTGATCGGGCTGATCCAGGAAAGTTTGGCGCGTTCGCGGTTGCCGCTTTCGTCGATGAACTCAACCCAGTTGCCCACCTTCAGCTGCTGCGCGGCCTCGACAAACTCGTCTTCGTCACCAACAAGTTCTTCGGGTTCGGGATCGATGCTGCCCGAGGAAAGTATGATTTCCTCGACCGGACTCTGGTTGAGCGGTACCGCCGGTTCACCCGTTGCCGCGACTTTTTCCGGATCGGAAACCTGCTCGGCAGCGACATTCTCGGTGATCACTTCCTCGGCGGTCTTGACCTCGAAGGACTCGCCGTTGAGAAGGCCTTGATAGAACTTCGAGAGCTCCTGCATCAGCAGGCGAACATCGCCTTCATGGTAGGCAACGGTTCCCAGACCATGCTTCAGCGCCTTCTCCAGCTGCGGCAACAGGGCACGCAAGCGTGTCTTGTCGGCCTCGGTTTTCTTCGGCAGCGAACTCCAGACAAACTCATCTGCGAAACGCAATGCGTTCTTCCATTCTTCCGAGTTGCTGCCGTGGCGCAAATCGGTCAGAACCAGGTAGTTGGCCCAGGGACGTGACAGGACATTGTGGATGACCGGCGCAAGTTCGCGATTGCCGATCCGCACGAGGATTTCGCGGGCGGCATCGCGACGGGCGGTGTGGAGCTTTTCACGACCCCGAGTGACTTCGGCGGCCCGCTGCTCGGCAAGTTCTGCGCGACGCTTGTGCTGGTGCAGGAACTGCTCGAATAGCGCCAGCTCGTGCTCGATGACGGCAAGATCGTCGTCGAAGTCGCTGAGGATGGTTTCGACGACAGCTTTGGTACGGTCGAGCAGCTTGTTGTCGACATCCGATTCTGCCGACCAGCTCTTGCCGGCTTCAGCCATCGCATCGAGCAATCGTCTGGCCGGATGACTTTTCTGGGCGAACAGGTGTTTGTCGAGAATCGCGATTTTCAGATAGGGAATCTGCAAGCGCCCAATAATCGCCTGAATCTGCGGCGGCAGATTTCGATCCTGAAGGATGAATTCAAACAACATGCCGACCAGGTCGATGGTGTCCTCATCCGCAGAGGAGACGCCAAAGTTGCTGGTTGCCGCGCCACCCAGACGTTGCGCCTGATTGAGCAATTCCTGTTTGATCTGCTGTACGGCCTGGGCTGCGTCAGCGAAGCTGTCGGCATGAGCCTGGGTCACCTGGCTCTGGCTCTGCAGGATGGTCAGGGCGCTGAGCAGATCCGTCGGACTCAGGTTTGGAATCATGCCGCCACCTGATCCGGCGTAACCCGAATGACCATCGCCGGCATATTCCGCGTTCATCGGACGGCGGCTTGCCAGCAGGTTGCGCAGGGTCGAATACAGTTCGGCTTGCAGTTCGGCGGCGACTGGATCGTAGCTTCCGCTGTCTCCGTAGTCAGAACCTCCCGGCATTGACTGAGCGCTCCCGGCAGACATCGTGGCATCGCCAGGCGCGTTCGGAACTGATCCGGAAGCAGTCCGATTGCGCATTGATTGCGGCACTTGATGGCGGATCTGCGGCAGGACTCCAGCGCGGATCAATTCGGTATTGACCTCCTCGTACAATGGCTCAAGCCCGGCCATCACGTAACGGTCATACAATTTGTAGATGATCAACTTGACCTGGACGTTGAGTTCGAACTCGCGAACGGCCACGCGGAAAGCCTGGCACAACGGCGCCGGTCCAATTGGATTGCTGGCATCTTCGACGACATTGCCGCCACTGATGACCGAGAGGCGCTGGTTGACCGAATACAGGGCTCGGGCAAGCCGGTTTTCCGCCTTCGCGACCATGCTTGAAATGGCCAGCGAGTCTTCGAGCTCCTGGTCATCGACCAGGCTCAATCCGGTACTGGCTTGATTGGTCACCTCCGGGCGAACCGGTTTCAACCTGCCATCGGCAAAGTCGCTGAAAATCTGCGAAAGCTGTTCCTGGAACACGCGTTCGACAAGTTGGCGCTTCTTGCGGACTTCACGCATGCCATCGAAAAACTGAACCTGGACAGCATTGCTTTCGGCGCGCTCTGCGAGATGGAACAACGCATCATCGACGTTCTCAAACAAGGTGCTGACGAGCCCGTTGACTCGCTTGAGCGCAATGCCGCGGACAAGCTTGAGCAACTCGCCGAGTCGATCCTGCGAGCCCGCCGCGCCGACCTGGCGTTGCTTGAGTTCGACGATCTTGTTCGACTTGTCTTCAGGAGTGGACATCGGATCTCACTGGGACGGCGCAGGCGCGCAATACTGCCTGTAAAGGATGCATCAAGAAGGGTTTGGATTCATGTGCATTCCGTTCGTCAAGTGTGATGTGGTTCACAATTCAGCCCGTCTTTCTAGGCCGGGAAGTCGTTCAACTGCAAAGTGCCGATGCCCTCGTCGATCAACATGACCGGGATGCCGGCATCGATGCGGTAAATGACCTTTCCATCTCGCGTGATCAAGGCATCCTCAAGAGGTTTCTCGACCGCCACGCCGGCAACTGTTACGACGCTACCGGTTACAATGGATCGGTTGAGGGCGTCAATCTCGTCTCGCCGCGCTTGTCGCACGGGCACTCTTGAGGACGGGCAGCAAAGAATTTCAAGCAGGTTCTTGTCCATGGATTGTCCTTGCAGGGGCGGACAAGGTTTGTCCGTGATGATTTGCCCAATGTGCGTACAATAGCGATTTTGCTGTGATACGACCATGACAGACACTGCAGACCTGTCGCGCATTGGCGTCGTCATGGGCTCCCGATCCGACTGGGAAACCATGCGCCACGCGGTGGAAACGCTCGATCGATTGCAGATCGCCCATGAGGTTCGCGTGGTATCGGCGCACCGTACGCCGGATCTGCTTTTTGCCTATGCGGCCGAGGCGTCTGCTCGCGGACTCTGCGCGATCATAGCGGGCGCCGGTGGAGCCGCGCATCTGCCCGGAATGCTGGCGGCAAAAACCCATATTCCGCTGCTCGGTGTTCCGATCCAGTCACAGGCCTTGAACGGCATGGATTCGCTGCTTTCCATGGTGCAGATGCCGGCCGGAATTCCCGTTGCCACATTCGCGATCGGTCGCGCTGGCGCAATCAATGCTGCGTTGTACGCGGCGGCGATGTTGTCGATCCATGATCCTTCAATCGCACGGCGGCTCGAAGCCTTTCGTCGCGAGCAGACCGAAAACGTGCTTGCGCACCCCGATCCAAGACAGGAGTAATTGTGGCGACCATCGGCATTCTTGGAGGCGGGCAACTCGCACGCATGCTGGCTCTCGCCGGTGCCCCGCTTGGCCATCGGTTTCTCGTCTTCGATAGTGCGCCAGATGCCTGTGCAGGGCAGGTTGCCTCGCTGATGTGCGCCGATTGGCGCGATTTCGACCAGCTCCTCGAATTTGCCGGGCAAATCGATGTGGCCACGTTCGACTTCGAGAATGTCCCGGCTGAGACAGCCAACTGGCTGACCTCGCATACTCGCGTGTTCCCGAATCCGGCTGCCCTGGCGGTTGCGCAGGATCGGCTGCAAGAGAAGGTCCTGTTTGGTGAAGTGGGCCTGGACACTCCGGTTTTCGCAGCGGTCGACAGCATTGGCGAGCTTCGTGCGGCGATCGAGAAGACCGGACTCCCGGCGGTGCTGAAAACGCGACGTCTAGGCTACGACGGCAAGGGTCAGTTTGTTCTGCGCCAGCATTCGGACGTCGAAGCTGCCTGGGAGGCGCTTGGCGGCGTGCCGCTGATTCTCGAGGCCTTCGTTCCATTCGACAGCGAGATTTCGGTGATTGCCGTGCGCTCGCGCAGCGGTGAGTTCCGGCACTATCCGTTGACGCGCAACTGGCATCGGAATGGCATTCTTTCAGCGAGTCTGGCACCGGTGGAGGTCGATGAGGATCTGCAGCGGCGCGCCGTGGCGCGTGCGCGCGCGCTTGCAGAGCGGCTGGATTACGTCGGTGTATTTGCCCTTGAACTGTTTTCCTTTGAGGGCAAATTGCTCGGCAACGAGATGGCCCCGCGTGTACACAATTCGGGGCATTGGACGATCGAAGGGGCAGCCTGCAGCCAATTCGAGAACCATGTGCGCGCGGTGCTCGGATTGCCTCTGGGCGATACCGATGCGCGTGGCTGCAGCGTGATGTTGAACTGGGTTGGCGAGCTGCCCGATCCGACGCCCGTACTCGCCGAAGCGCGCGCGCATTGGCATGACTATGGAAAGTCGTCGCGTCCTGGGCGCAAGGTTGGCCACGCAACGATCTGCGCCGACAACCCTGAACAACTCATCGAGCGCCTGCAACGAATCGGTCGCGCGCTCGATCGCGAAGCACAAGTGCAGCCGGTGGTTGACGTATTGGCCAATCGGTGAGCGGTGAGTTTTGAAGCAGGGAGCAGGGAGCAGGGAGTGGGGAGTGGGGAGTGGGGAGTGGGGAGTGGGAAATGCGAAACGCGGTTTCGCCGCAATCCTGTAGGAATGCCTTCAAGCACGATGCTTTTGCACGGGAATCGTGAATAGGGAATGGTAGGAGCGAGGGCAAAGACTCGCCTGTAAACGGGCTCCGGCGAAAAGCGGGGGGAGCCGCTTTGCCACTCCCGACTCCCCACTCCCAATTTCCCGCTCTTAACCCATCTGACTTTCGACGAACTTCCAGTTGACCAGGTTCCAGAATGCTTCGAGATACTTCGGACGCGCGTTGCGGTAGTCGATGTAATAGGCATGTTCCCAGACATCGCAGGTCAGCAGGGCGCGGTCGCTACCGGTCAGCGGGGTGGCCGCATTCGAGGTGCTGGCCAGGGCGAGGTCGCCGTCGGGCCGTTGCACAAGCCAGCCCCAGCCTGATCCAAACGTACCAGTCGATGTCTTGGTGAATTCTTCCTTGAACTTGGCAAAGCTGCCGAACGCCTTGTTGATGGCATCGGCGAGCTTGCCGGATGGCTCGCCGCCGGCATTCGGTGCCAAGCAATTCCAGTAGAACGTGTGGTTCCAGATCTGGGCGGCGTTGTTGAACATGCCGCCGCTGGACTTCCTGATGATTTCCTCAAGTGACAATCTCTCCAACTCGGTGCCGGTGATCTGGTTGTTCAAGTTGGTGACATAGGCCTGGTGATGCTTGCCGTAGTGAAAATCGATCGTCTCGGCCGAAATGTGCGGGGCGAGTGCGTCGCGGGCCCACGGAAGCGGGGGAAGTTCGATAGCCATGGAAATCTCCTTGCCGACGGCAATTGGATTGGATGTGAGGTGAGGAATCACGGATCTTCGCAGGATTCGTTTGCATGCGGCATGAATACAAGCAGCCACGCAGGATATGAAGTTGCCCTTGCGCAAATCAACCATGACCTTGGCGGGCTGCTAAAATGACCGGTCGGCCAGATCTTCGGCCTTAGCTTTCAGTCGAGACCCGCATGGACATCATGGAACGCATCAGAACCACCGTGGAATCCACCCCGATCGTATTGTTCATGAAAGGCACGCCCGAGTATCCAATGTGCGGATTCTCCAGTCGTACGGTCAAGGCCCTGAACAGCGTTGGTGCTTCGTTTGTTTCGGTCAACGTGCTCGAAGATCCTGAAATCAGGGCCAACCTTCCGCGATTCTCCAACTGGCCAACTTTCCCGCAGCTTTTCATCGCCGGTGAATTGATTGGTGGGTGCGACATCACCGTTGAGCTTCAGGAAAGCGGTGACCTCGAGCGCATCGTCCGCGATCTGCAGAAGGCTTGACCTCGATGCTGCCGCTGATTCGCAACACACCGGCTCGCGTTGAGGGAAACGCGCTGCGCGATCGTGTCGTGCTGATCACCGGAATCAGTGGCGGGCTCGGCCGGGCGTGCGCGATCGCCTGCGCGAAAGCCGGAGCAACCATCGTCCTGGTCGGGCGCAAGGTGCGACCGCTCGAATCACTCTACGATGAACTGGAAAGTCTCGGTGCGCCAAAACCGGCCATCTATCCGATCGATCTGGAAGGTGCGACGGCGGACGACTATGCCGACATGGCCGAGGCGATTCGCCTGCAATGCGGTCATCTCGATGCAATCGTGCATGCGGCCGTCCTGTTCGATGGCCTGCGTCCGATCGACCAGATCAAGCCGACTGACTGGTTGCGGATCCAGCAGGTTGCGCTGAATGCGCCGTTTCTGATCACCCAGGCGTGCATGCCACTGTTGCGCACGCGCGATGATGCTGCGGTGGTCTTCGTGATGGACGATGTCGAGCGTGTCGGCAAGGCGTATTGGGGAAGCTACGGCGTCGCCAAGGCCGGCCTCGGCGCCTTTGCCTCGATCCTCCATCAGGAAACCGACAACGGAACCGTCCGCATCCATGCGGTGTTGCCGCCACCCATGCGAACCGGGTTGCGGCGCCTGGCCTATTTCGGCGAGAACACGCTGGAGCGCGAGTTGCCTGATTCGACGGCTGCCGCGGTGACCTGGCTGGTCAGTCCCGATGGCGCCGCGTTGCGCGGACGTACGCTTGATCTTAGGCCGGCGGTCTGAGGGCCTGATCGATGAGCACCTTGTCCGCCGGAATCCTGTTGTTCCTGATCATGGATCCGCTCGGCAACATTCCGTTGTTCCTGAGCCTGCTCAAGAACGTTGCCCCCGAGCGTCGTCGATTGGTACTGATCCGTGAGCTGCTGATCGCCCTCGTGGTGCTGTTTTTCTTCCTGTTCAGTGGCAAGTACCTGCTCAGCGCCCTGCAACTGAAGGCAGAATCGGTCAGCATCGCTGGTGGCATTGTGTTGTTCCTGATCGGCATTCGCATGATCTTTCCGTCGCGCGACGGCATTTTCGGAGGCGATGTCGATGCCGAGCCGTTCATCGTGCCGATGGCGATCCCCGCAGTGGCCGGGCCATCGACCATGGCGGCGGTCATGTTGCTGGCCAACAGCCACCCGGGTCGCACCGTCGACTGGAGCATCGCCCTGTTCCTGGCCTGGCTGGCGACCTCGATCCTGCTTGTTTCATCGACGTACCTGTACCGCTGGCTTGGTGCAAGCGTCCTCGTGGCGCTCGAGCGCTTGATGGGCATGTTGCTGGTGGCCTTGTCCGTGCAGATGTTTCTCGACGGCGTGGTCGCCTATGTGCGACTCGCGACCTGAGTTGATGTTTTGCCTCAGAAACCTCAAACAAGTCTATGATTTTTATCGTGAATTGACCTGAGCTGCCTGGCTCTGGTCGGCGCATGTGCGGGTTTCGCGGGAGCTGCGAATGTCCACATGGGTGCGCCAGCCTGCGGCGCTTCGCCCGAGCAAGCTGTTTTGTTAGAAATCCGTCATCAACCCGGGTTAAACTACGGTTAATGTCGGGCCCGGCCGCTCCTCTATAGAAAGGGCGGCTCAGCGGCCAGGGCACGCTTCAGTTGCTGGGGTATCTGTTTTGACGGAGCCGTCGCGTGTTCGCGATCCGGCTGCTTTTGCCTAAATCCTGTTTCAAATCATCTAGAGGAAGGTAGTAATGAACAAGCGATTGACGATGCGGCTGCTGCCGTTGATGCTTTCTTCGCTGTTTGCCGTGTCGGGCGCGTATGCGCAGAGCACCTCGGCAACTCTCGGCGGTACCGTGACCGACGCCCAGGGCCAGCCCGCAACAGGCGCGGAGATTACCATTACCCACAATGCCTCGGGCACGGTCAGTCATGTGACGGCTGATGCGTCAGGTCGCTATTCCGCGCGCGGTCTGCGCGTCGGCGGCCCGTACACGATCACCATCACCAAGGATGGGCAAACCGAAAAACGCGAAAACGTCTATCTGCAAATCGGTGATGCCAACACTGTGAGCGCCAGCCTGGTTCCGGCCGCGAGCCTCGAGACGATCGTCGTCACCGGCACCATCAATTCGCTGTTCAGTGCCGAGAAAATGGGCACGGGCACCAACATCAACAACGCGCAGATCCAAGCACTTCCGTCAATTGGTCGCAACATCCAGGACTACATGCGCCTTGATCCGCGCATCGCCCAGGTCAGCAAGGCTGATGGCGCGATCTCGGCCGGTGGCCAGAACACGCGCTTCAATGCGATCCGTATTGATGGCGTTTCAACCAACGATCCGTTTGGACTCGAAGGCAACAACTTGCCGACCGAGCGCCAGCCGGTCTCGATGGATGCCATCGAGGAAATCAATATCGGTCTGGCCAATTATGACGTGACCACGACCGGCGGCACCGGCGCAGTCGTCAATGCTGTGACCAAGTCAGGCACGAATGACTTCCATGGCAGCGTCTACGGCGTTTATCGCAACGACAACATGGTCGGCGATGACAGGAGCGGCAATAGTTTCAACGGCTTCAAGGATGAGAAGACCTATGGCCTGACCTTCGGTGGCCCCTTGATCAAGGACACCTTGTTCTTCTTCGTCAACTACGAAAAGTTCAAGCGCGCGGCCCCCGGGGCCGATGTCGTGAATTCGCCGGTTGGCGACGGTGGCATCACGGCTGAACAAATTGCACAGGTACAAAGCATTGCCCAGAACACCTGGGGCTTTGACGCAGGTTCACTTGCAGGCGCCAGCCAACTTGGTACCGACATCGAGGAATACGCGGGCAAGATCGACTGGAACATCAACGAGAATCATCGTGCGAGCTTCCGCTACAGCAAGCTTTCGCAGGATGTCGCCAAGATTCCGAACTTCGACAGTAGTCGTGTTTCCCTCAGTTCGCACTGGTACAACCAGAACAAGACCTTCGAGAGCTTTGTCGGTGAGTTGTTCAGCGACTGGAGCGAGATGTTCTCGACCGAGATCAAGGCCTCCTACCGCAAGTATGATGCGGTCGCCCAGCCGACTTCATACCTGCCGCAGATCCGCATCGATTTCGGCAGCGACTCGCTCTATCTTGGAACCGAGCAAAACCGTCATGTCAATGTGATCAATACCAAGGAAAAGAGCCTGTTTGCTGCAGGCAACGTGTTCCTCGGCGATCACACGATCAAGGCCGGTGTGGACTGGAGCAGCAACGATATCTTCAACTATTACGGCCGCAACCAGAACGGAGCCTATCGCTTTGCCAGCCTCGCCCAATTCGAGGCAGGCAATCCGCGTGAATACGACTATCGTGCACCAGCACCGGGCGGCAGCTACGCCGACATCCCCGCTCAATTCGAGCTGAAAAATACCGGCCTGTTCGTTCAGGATAGTTGGGCGGCAACCTACAACCTCAACTTGACCCTTGGTCTTCGCGTCGACTCACCGGAATTCCCGGACAAACCGCTATACAACGCGCGCGTCGAGGAACTCTACGGTTATGACAATACCAAGCTTCCAAACAGCTCGATCTTCCAGCCGCGCTTCGGTTTCAACTACAACATCGAGTCCGAGCGTCCGACTCAGGTGCGTGGCGGTTTCGGTCTGTTCATGGGTGCTCCGCCCAATGTCTGGTTGTCAGGCGCCTATCAGAACACCGGGCGCAACTATATTGAGTACAGCGCACGCGCGAGTGGTGGCATCGGCAATATTTTCAATCCCGATCCAGACCATCAGCCGACCACGGGCTTCTCGGTCAGTGGCCGTCAAAACGTCGATATCATCGAGCCAGGCTTCAAGCTGCCATCTGTCTGGAAGGCCAATGTCGCGCTTGACCATGAATTGCCCTGGGCCGGGATCGTCGCCTCGGTGGAAGTGCTGTCGTTCTGGAACAAGGACGGCCTCTACTTCAACCGGCTTGATCTCGGGACGCCGACCGCAGTCTCGGCGGATGGACGTCCGATGTACTGGAATCAGGCTGGTTTGAACCCGGCCAGTTGGTGCCAGGCCACGACTTCGAGTTGCCTCAATTTCCCGAGCGGAGGCACGCAGCGCGCCAATCGTCCAGGCGACATCGGTGACGTCATCCTCGTACGCAACACCGACAAGGGTGGTGGCAATCAGATCACGCTGAGTTTGTCCAAGCCGATGGGGGACAGCGGCTGGTCGTGGCTTGCCGGCTACACGCATACCGAAGCCAACGAAGTCAGCCCGGCCACCAGCTCGCAGAACACTTCAAACTGGAACAACTCGCCGATCCAGACGGCCAATGCCGACGTCGCCTATGATTCCCGCTATGCATTCAAGCATCGTTTCACCGGAATCCTGACTAAGGAATGGAAGTTCTTCGGTGACAACAAGACGACTGCATCGGTTGTCTATGAAGGCCGCACGGGCCGTCCGTACAGCCTGGTGTTCTACAACGATGCCAATGGCGACAGCCGTAGCGCGAATGACCTGTTCTACGTGCCGAGCGGCCCGGGCGACGTGCTCTTCTCGGTTCCCGGCGAGGAAGCGGCATTCTTCGCTTTCCTCGACGCGCATCCGGAGATTGCCAAGTATCGCGGACGCGTCGCTCCGGCGAATGCGTTCAATGCCAAGTTCATGAACAACTTTGACGTCCGTTTGACCCAGGAAATCCCGGGTTTCATGGATGGCCACAAGGCCGAGTTCACGCTCGACATCATGAATATCGGCAACTTGTTCAACAAGAACTGGGGCCAGATCGACGACTTCGGGTTCTATTCGACCCGCCGCATCGGCAACTTTGCCGGTATCGATCCGGCAACCGGCAAGTACGTTTACCGGTTCACCGGTGCAGACAGTTCGAGCATCCAGGAAGTCAACGGCGACGGCGTCAACACGGGCGTCTCGCGCTGGTCGGTGCAGGCAACCTTCCGCTACAAGTTCTGATCTCGATTCAGTTCCATCCGAGCCAATCAACCGGCGTCCGCAAGGGCGCCGGTTTTTTTTTGGATATCATCGCGATCATCGGGTTCTTGCGTCCCGCGTATTGACCCGATCCACTGCATTCGCGGATCCTAACCGACTGCCTTGGCGCAAATCTTCCACGCATCACCCCGCTGAAGCTGCGAGCGTGATGCCTTTGACGAGAAATCAATGAACAATTCAGATCCATCCCCGATCAGGCCGGTGACAGTCAGCGCACGCACCGGGGCAGCCTCGGGCCTTGATGTTCTTTCGCGCCAGGAAGTGGCGCGGTTGCGCGATGCGAGTGCCGGCGGCTTGCACCAGTTGCTGCGCAGTTGCGCGCTGGCTGTGCTGACCCAGGGCCTGGTGACCGATGATCCGCGCGCCGCCGTCGAGCTGTATGCCGATTTCGATATCGAGGTTCTGCAGCAGGATCGCGGGGTCGGCCTCAAGCTGAGCAACGCACCAGCTCACGCCTTCGTCGATGGCAAGATCATTCGCGGCATCAACGAGCTGCTTTTTGCGGTCGTCCGCGACATCGTCTACGTGTCGACCCAGCTTGAAGGTGGCAGCTTCGACCTGATTACTTCGGAAGGCATCACGCATGCGGTATTCGACATCTTGCGCAACGCGCGCGTCCTGCGCCCCGGAGTCGATCCGAACCTCGTCGTCTGCTGGGGCGGACATTCGATTTCGCGCTACGAATACGATTACACCAAGCATGTCGGCTACCAGCTTGGATTGCGCGATCTCGACATCTGCACGGGCTGCGGCCCGGGCGCGATGAAGGGGCCGATGAAGGGCGCGACGATTGGCCATGCGAAGCAGCGCCGACGCAAGAACCGGTATATCGGCATCACCGAGCCCGGCATCATCGCGGCCGAATCGCCGAATCCGATCGTCAACAATCTGGTCATCATGCCGGATATCGAAAAGCGCCTTGAGGCCTTCGTGCGCACTGCGCACGCGATCATCGTCTTTCCTGGCGGCGTCGGTACCGCCGAGGAGATCCTCTACCTGCTGGGTATCCTGCTGCATCCGGACAATGCCGGGATTCCATACCCGTTGATCTTCACCGGGCCGAGTGAGTCTGCGGCGTATTTCGAGCAGATCGACCGTTTTCTGCGCCTCGCTCTCGGTGACGATGTTTCGCGTTACTACCAGATCATCATCGATGATCCGGGTCTGGTCGCGCGCCAGATAGCCAAGGGTGTCGAGCGCGTGCGCAAATATCGACTTGAAAGTCGCGATGCCTTCTTCTTCAACTGGGCGATCAGCATCGACGAGAGCCTGCAGCACCCGTTCCAGCCAACCCACGAGGCGATGGCGTCACTGAATCTGCATCGAAATCAGCCCCAGCATGAATTTGCCGCAGATCTGCGCCGAGCTTTCTCCGGTATCGTCGCCGGCAACGTCAAGATCGATGGCATGCGTGCCATTGAACAGCATGGCCCGTTCCTGATCCGAGGTGATCACGCGATCATGCAGGCGCTGGATAACTTGCTGGCCAGTTTTGTGGCCCAGCAGCGCATGAAACTGCCCGGCACGGCAGCCTATGTTCCGTGCTATCGGGTGATCCACGACTGAGCTTGCACGCATGCAGGGCAGGCAACGCTGCCAACGACATCAACCCTCAACTGCCACGATCATGGGCACAAAAAAAGCCGCGATTTCTCGCGGCTTTCAATTTGGCGCCCGAAGTTGGACTCGAACCAACGACCCCCTGATTAACAGTCAAGTGCTCTAACCAGCTGAGCTATTCGGGCGTAGCCGCGCATTTTCGTGGCATCTGTCGAGATCGTCAAGTCCTGTTTTTCATTCAGGCATCAACGGCGGCGCATGCGGCGGCGGCTTGCGCCGGTGTCGGTGTGCCGCTGCGCAATCGTCCCGAGTTGCTGACCACGAGCGTGCTTGCGGATTTCACACCGCGGCGGTCGCAAACGGTCAGGGTCAGATTGCTTCCATCGGATGTGCCATCGGCCTGATAGCGGATTCGATGGCGGCCGCTGGTACTGACGATGGCCACACCCGATGGCTGTGACTGGGTGACGCCAATGATGTCCTCATTCGTATCGTGTTCGCCATTCTGGTTGCCGTCGATGAAGATGATCCAGCCATGCTGCCAGCGCAGGTTGTGCTCGCAATCGATCTGGTTCAACGAGGGGCAGACGACGACCTGCCTGCCTTGCATTGCTGCCTTGATGCGTGCGTGGTTTATCGAAACCGACAGTGCGCTGCGGGCGGATCGTGACGCAACCGACTGTTTGAGGCTGCCCAGCGCGGGCATCGCCATCGTGGCCAGTACGGTGATAATGGAAAGCACGATCATCAGTTCGATCAGGGTGACCCCTGCAGCGTGCCTGGGTTGCAGTTGCATGGCTGGTCTCCATCCGCAAGAAGGAGTGTTCATGCTGAGCCAGTGCCGAATCGGCGACCATGGCCGTTCGCTGCGATTTCATGTAGGAAAATGTCGACTATCGGTGTAGGACGTGGCTTGCGAAAGCTTGAATCGACGTAGGCGGGACGCCACGTGATAAGGATTGGCGGGACGACTGCAAGTGGCAAGCAGCTCACCAGCGGCCGCTTTTCGCAGGAGCGCCCTTCAGGGGTGAGCGTTCACACGGATTTGCCAAGAGGCCTCGCCCCTGAAGGGGCTCCGACGGGTTTGCGGCGAAACTTCGTTTCGCGTTTCCGATTCCCAACGCCCAACTCCCCACTCCCCACTCCCAACTCCCAACTCCCAACTCCCCACTCCCAACTCCCAAGCACTCCAATGACCGATCGATTCCAGCTTGAAGCGCCCTATCGACCCGCTGGCGATCAGCCGCAGGCGATCGAGCGTCTGGTCACGGGATTTGAATCGGGCCTGGCCCGGCAGACCCTGCTCGGGGTTACCGGCTCGGGCAAGACCTACACCATCGCCAACGTGATTCAGCAGGTGCAGCGGCCGACCCTGGTGATGGCGCCGAACAAGACCCTGGCGGCGCAGCTTTATGGCGAGTTCAAGGAGTTCTTTCCGCACAACGCGGTCGAGTATTTCGTCAGTTACTACGACTACTACCAGCCCGAGGCCTATGTCGCGGCTTCGGATACGTATATCGAGAAGGATGCCTCGATCAACGACCATATCGAACAGATGCGCCTGTCGGCGACCAAGACCCTGCTGTCGCGATCCGATGCGTTGATCGTGGCCACCGTCTCAGCGATCTACGGCCTTGGCAAGCCCGAGGATTACCTGCAGATGCGCCTGATCCTCGCCCGCGGCGAGCACACCGACCAGCGCAAGCTGATCCGCCACCTGACCGAGCTGCAGTACACGCGCAACGACATGGAATTGCGCCGCGGCAGCTATCGCGTGCGCGGCGAAGTCATCGACGTGTTTCCGGCCGAATCGGAAACCGAGGCGCTGCGCATCGAGTTGTTCGACGGTGACATCGAGAACCTGGCGATCTTTGATCCGCTGACCGGCGAGGTTCTGCGCAAGGTGCCGCGCTATACGGTGTATCCGAAGACCCATTACGCGACGACGCGTGCGGCGACCTTGAATGCGGTCGAGACGATCAAGATCGAGCTCGGGGAACGTCTTGAACAACTTTATGCCGCCAACAAGCTGCTTGAAGCGCAGCGTTTGCAGCAGCGCACCCAGTTCGATCTTGAGATGATGGCCGAGATTGGCTACTGCCAAGGCATCGAGAACTATTCGCGGCACCTGACCGGGGCCGCGCCAGGCGATCCGCCGCCGACCCTGTTCGACTATCTGCCGGCCGATGCCTTGCTCGTGGTCGACGAGTCGCATGTCACGATTCCGCAGCTTGGGGGCATGTACAAGGGCGATCGCTCGCGCAAGGAAAATCTGGTCGAGTACGGCTTCCGCCTGCCGTCAGCGCTCGACAATCGGCCGCTGCGTTTCGAAGAATGGGAGGCGCGTGCGCCGCGCTGCATCTTTGTCTCGGCAACGCCGAGCGCATATGAGCTGGAGAAATCGTCAGGCAGTGTAGTCGAACTGGTGGTGCGGCCGACCGGTCTGATCGATCCCGAGGTCGAGATCCGTCCGGTGCGCACCCAGGTTGATGATCTGTTGTCCGAATGCCATGCGCGCATCGCCATGGGTGATCGCGTGCTGGTCACCACGCTGACCAAGCGCATGGCCGAGAACCTGACCGAGTATCTCGGCGAGCACGGCATTCGAGTGCGCTATCTGCATTCGGACATCGAGACGGTCGAGCGCGTGGAAATCCTGCGCGATCTGCGTTTGGGAGAATTCGATGTGCTGGTCGGCATCAACCTGCTGCGCGAAGGCCTCGACATGCCCGAGGTGTCGCTGGTCGCGATCCTCGATGCCGACAAGGAAGGTTTCCTGCGCTCCTCCGGTTCCCTGATCCAGACCATCGGCCGTGCGGCACGCAATCTGCGTGGCAAGGCGATCCTGTACGCCGACAAGATCACCCGCTCGATGAAGATCGCGATCGATGAAACCGACCGGCGACGGGCCAAACAGGTCGAGTACAACCTCGAGCACGACATCACGCCCAAGGGTGTCAGCAAGAAGATCACCGACATCATGGAAGGGGCGCGTGCGGAATCGGCCCGGGGTGGCAAACGTGACCGCTGGGGCAAGGTTTCCGCTGCCGAACGCCAAATCGCCGAAGAGTCCGCCGAATATCGGATGTTGTCTCCCGAGCAGATCGCCCAGCGCATGAAGAAACTCGAGGCACAGATGTACAAACACGCTCAGGATCTCGAATTCGAAGAGGCCGCCCGCGTACGCGACCAGATCCATCGGCTGCGCGAGCAAGGGTTGTTGGGGTAGAGCCGGGAGTGGGGAATAGGGAGTGGGGAATCGGAAGAAGCAGTGATATTGCAGTTTGACGTTGAGCGCAACGATTTTCGATTTTTGCTGATGACCGAAAGGGCTTAAAACTGGCTTCTCCGCTAGTTGAGCGACGCGTGACCTATTCCCCACTCCCTACTCTCGATTCCCGGTCGGGACCAAGCGCGAGATCCTTTGGGCGCAAGAAATGCTTCATGGAAAGACGAAAATCAACAAATCGTGTCATCCCGACTTGTGCACCGCCGCAGACTCGGTTAGTCTGCGCGCCCCCGCATTCAGGGGCGCGTAGCTCAGCGGTAGAGCACTACCTTGACATGGTAGGGGTCACAGGTTCGATCCCTGTCGCGCCCACCAACCGAAGTCGGAAACGAAGGATCGTCCGCCGAAGCGAAAAGATTGTTCGGATTTTTCGCTGTTCCAAGCAAGCCCGTTTCGCGCCCGTCAGAAGCAGCAATCTCAACTCAGCAGGAACCGTAGTTCAAGCGAACACGATCACCATGACGCGAACCTTTGCCCACTGATTGAAACGACGCGAAGCAAACTTGAAATCCAAAGGCGCTTCGGCGCCTTTGTCTGTTTCAGGAGACCGAATCATGATCAACATCACCCTTCCCGACGGCAGCGTCCGTCAATTCGAAAACGCGGTCAGCGTTCAGGACGTGGCTGCCTCGATCGGCGCCGGCCTGGCCAAGGCCACGCTGGCCGGCAAGGTCGACGGCAAGCTGGTCGACGCCAGTGACCGCATCGATCACGATGCCCGGTTGCAGATCATCACGCCCAAGGATGAGGAAGGCGTCGAGATCATCCGCCATTCCTGCGCGCATCTGGTCGGGCACGCGGTCAAGCAGCTGTTCCCGGCGGCCAAGATGGTCATCGGCCCGGTCATCGAGGAAGGCTTCTACTACGACATCTGGTTCGAGCGTCCGTTTACCCCGGAAGATCTTGCCGCCATCGAACAGCGCATGGTCGAGCTGATCGATACCGAGTACGACGTCATCAAGAAGGTGACCCCGCGTGATGAGGTCATTGCCGCATTCAAGGCGCGAGGCGAAGACTACAAGCTGCGCCTGATCGAGGACATGCCCGACGAAAAGGCCATGGGTCTCTATTACCACCAGGATTACCTGGACATGTGCCGTGGCCCGCACGTGCCCAATACGCGCTTTCTCAAGGCGTTCAAGCTGACCCGGATCTCCGGTGCCTACTGGCGCGGTGACGCCAAGAACGAGCAGCTGCAGCGCGTCTATGGCACGGCCTGGGCCGACAAGAAGCAGCTCGCCGCCTACATCGTGCGCATCGAGGAAGCCGAAAAGCGCGACCACCGCAAGCTTGGCAAGCAGCTCGGCCTGTTCCACATGCAGGAAGAGGCGCCGGGCCTGGTGTTCTGGCATCCGAAGGGCTGGCAGATCTGGCAGGTCGTCGAGCAATACATGCGCCAGGTTTATCGCGAGTCGGGCTATCAGGAAGTGAAGTGCCCGCAGATCCTCGACAAGAGCCTGTGGGAAAAGACCGGCCACTGGCAGAACTACCGCGACAACATGTTTATCACCTCATCGGAGAACCGCGACTACGCGCTCAAGCCGATGAACTGCCCGGGCCATGTACTGGTCTACAACCACGGCCTGCACAGCTATCGCGAACTGCCGATTCGCTACGGCGAATTCGGATCGTGCACGCGCAACGAGCCTTCCGGCGCGCTGCATGGCCTGATGCGCGTGCGTGGATTCGTCCAGGACGACGGCCATATCTTCTGCACCGAAGAGCAGATCGAGGCCGAGGTGGTCGCCTTCCATCGCCAGGCCATGCAGGTCTATGCCCATTTCGGCTTCAGCGAGATCGCCCTCAAGCTCGCCCTGCGTCCGGAGCAGCGCATCGGTTCGGACGAAACCTGGGACAAGTCGGAAGAAACCTTGCGCTCGGCCCTGCGTGCCTCCGGCGTCGAATGGCAGGAACTGCCCGGCGAAGGCGCGTTCTATGGCCCGAAGATCGAGTACCACATGCGCGATTCGCTGGGCCGGGCCTGGCAGGTCGGCACGATGCAGGTCGATTTCTCGATGCCGGGGCGCCTTGGCGCCGAGTACGTGGGCGAGGATTCGGCTCGGCATACCCCGGTCATGCTCCATCGCGCCATCGTCGGCTCGATGGAGCGCTTCATCGGCATCCTGATCGAGCACCATGCCGGGCAGTTCCCGGTCTGGCTGGCGCCGGTACAGGCGGTCATCCTGAATATCACCGATGCGCAGGCCGATTTTGCGGCTCAAGCCATGCAAACCCTTGTCGCGCAAGGATTCAGGGTCGAGGCGGATTTGCGAAACGAGAAGATCGGATATAAAATCCGCGAACACACGCTTGACAAGGTTCCCTATCTGCTGGTCGTTGGCGACCGGGAAAAGGAGACGGGGGCTGTTGCCGTGCGTGCGCGCTCAGGGGAAGACCTTGGATCATTCACGATTGCGGACTTCGCCAAGCGCCTCGAGTCCGAATCAAATGTCGCCTGAAAGGCATTGATTCGATTGCAGTAATCGCCAGGAGTAAGAAGTATCGCAACCGAAAAAGCAAACCGTCGGAACCTCGAAATCCGGGTTCCCAAGGTCCGTGTCATCGGCGCAGACGGAGAACAGGTAGGCGTTCTATCGCGCGACGAAGCCCTGAGCATGGCTCAGGATCTGGGTCTTGACCTGGTCGAGATCCAGCCCACGGCTGATCCGCCGGTTTGCCGGATCATGGATTTCGGCAAGTTCAAGTTTGACGCGCAAAAAAAGGCGCATGCGGCAAAGAAAAAGCAGAAGCAGGTCGAGATCAAGGAACTCAAGTTCCGCCCGACCACCGATGTCGGCGATTACGCGATCAAGATGCGCAACCTGCGTCGCTTCCTCGAAGAAGGCGACAAGGTCAAGATCACGATCCGCTTCCGCGGACGCGAGATGGCTCATCAGGAACTGGGTGATGCGATGGTCAAGAAGATCGCCGCGGATATCGTCGAGGAGGCCGTGATCGAGCAGTACCCGCGCATGGAAGGTCGTCTGATGGTCATGATGATCGCGCCAAAGAAGAACAAGTGATTTTTGTCGGTGGAATGATCCGCCGGTGAATGAGGAGCGACCCGGAATCCCGGGTCATACACACCGGATCGAGCAGGAAGGAAAGAACGGTTGATGCCGTCGCTCGGGCCAGTAACGAAAAACTGAAAAGGAGTTGGGCCCATGCCCAAGATGAAAACCAACCGGGCCGCTGCCAAGCGGTTCCGCAAGACGGCGTCAGGTAAGTTCAAGTGCGGTCACGCATTCAAGAGCCACATCCTGACCAAGAAATCGACCAAGCGTAAGCGCAATCTCCGCGGCACGAACTACGTGCGCGCCGAAGATGCCGGCCGCGTCGCCCGCATGCTGCCCTACGTGTAAGGAGGACTGACCCATGGCACGAGTCAAACGTGGCGTCACCGCCCACCGTCGGCACAAGAAGCTCCTGACCCGGGCAAAGGGCTACTACAACGCCCGTCGCAAGGTCTATCGCGTTGCCAAGCAGGCTGTCATCAAGGCGCTGCAATACGCCTATATCGGCCGCAAGCAGCGCAAGCGCCAGTTCCGTTCGTTGTGGATCGTCCGCATCAATGCCGGCGCCCGCATGTACGGCCTGAGTTACAGCCGCATGATGAATGGCCTCAAGAAAGCCAACATCAATGTCGATCGCAAGGTGCTTGCCGACCTCGCCATCCATGACATTGCGGCGTTTGCTGCCCTGGCCGAAAAAGCCAAGGGTGCTCTGGCTGCGTAAGTCTGTTGCCGACGCAGCCATGCGTCGGCATTGAGTCTCGATGAACGTGGGGAGCAGGCATTGGCCTCGCTCCCCATTTCGTTTCTGCGCAGGCGAAAGGTTTTCCGGATGACCGATTCATTGAATACCCGCATCGAAGCGGCGCTGGCATCGATTGCCGCCGCCTCCACGCTGGAACTACTCGATGCCGCGCGTGTCGCCGCGGTTGGCAAGTCGGGCTTCGTTACCGAGCAGCTCAAGCAGCTCGGCAAGTTGCCGGCTGAAGACCGAAAGGCGGCTGGTGAGCAGATCAATGTGGCCAAGAATGCCGTACTTGATGCGATCCTGGCGCGCCGTGTGGTGCTCGAAGAGGCGGCTTTCGAAGCGCGTCTGAGCGGTGAGCGCGTCGATGTAACCTTGCCTGGCCGCAATTCCGATCGCGCCAACCTGCATCCGGTGACGCGTGCGATGGAACGCATCTGCGATATTTTTGCGCGCCTCGGCTACGACCGTGTTGACGGCCCCGAGATCGAGGACGACTGGCACAATTTCGAGGCACTGAATTTTGCCCCGGATCATCCGGCGCGGACGATGCACGACACATTCTGGTTTGCCGATGGCCGGTTGCTGCGCACGCATACTTCGCCGGTACAGATCCGCAGTATGTCGGAGCGCACGCCACCGATCCGCATCATCGCGCCAGGCAAGGTCTACCGCAGCGATTCCGACCAGACCCACTCGCCGATGTTTCATCAGGTCGAGGGATTGCTGATCGACGAGACGTCGAGCTTTGCCGACCTCAAGGGCACGCTGGCCGCCTTTGTCCGCGCGTTCTTCGAACGCGATTTCGAGATGCGCCTGCGCCCGAGTTTTTTCCCGTTCACGGAACCTTCGGCCGAGATGGACATCGGCTGGAGCAGCGAAAACGGCGAGACGCGCTGGCTCGAAGTCCTCGGCTGCGGCATGGTTCATCCAAACGTGCTGAAGAATTGCGGCATCGATCCCGAGCGTTACAGCGGTTTTGCTTTCGGCCTCGGTGTCGATCGGTTCGCCATGCTGCGCTACGGCGCGGACGATTTGCGTGCGTTCTTTGAAAATGACCTGCGCTTTCTGAGGCAGTTTGCCTAGGAGCCGGGAATGGGGAATGGAGAATGGGGAATAGGAAGGGCGGCTTTTCGCTTTGCTGCCAGTTTGCGCCCGACCAACCAGTTTCGACATTCCGCATTCGCACGCTCTGCTTCTAGTCCATTCCCCATTCTCCATTCTCCATTCCCGGCCCCCCAATGAAACTCAGCGAAAACTGGCTACGCGAACTTGTCGAAGTCCCGGTTGGGCGGGATGAACTGGCGCATCGGCTGACGATGAGCGGGCTGGAGGTCGAGGACATCCAGATCCTGGGGCGGGGGCTGGATGGCGTGTTCGTGGCTGAAATCGTCGCCGCAGAGAAACATCCCGATGCCGACAAGCTCAGGGTTTGCAAGGTCGACATTGGTCGCGGCGAGCTGTTGCAGATTGTCTGCGGCGCGCCGAATGCGCGGGTTGGCCTCAAGGCTCCGCTGGCGACGGTAGGTGCGCGCATTGGTGAAATCACGATCAAGCCGGCGAAGCTGCGTGGCATGGAGTCGAATGGCATGCTTTGTTCGGGGCGGGAACTCGGCTTCGACAACGACGCCGACGGGCTCTGGGAGTTGCCGGTCGATGCGCCGGTGGGCGAGACGCTGGCGCATTTCCTCGGCTTGCCCGATGCGATCATCGAAATCGGGCTTACGCCGAACCGCTCCGATTGTCTTGGCATGCATGGCGTCGCCCGCGAGGTCGCGGCCGAATTGGGTGTCACCGCGAGGATTCCTGCAATTGCGCCACAGCCGGCGACGCATGCAGACTCGCTCGATGTGCAATTGGCTTCGCCGCAGGATTGTCCGCGCTATTGCGGGCGCCTGCTGCACGCTGTCGACGCACGGGCGCCATCGCCTCAGTGGTTGAAGGAGCGCTTGCGTCGGGCCGGTATTCGTTCGATCACCGCCCTGGTGGATGTAACCGCCTACGTCATGATCGAAACCGGCCAGCCGATGCATGCGTTTGATGCCTCGACGCTGACAGGGCCTGTTCGTGTCCGTCGCGCCAGCAAGGACGAAAGGCTCAAGCTGCTCGATGAGCGCATGGTCGATCTCGATGAGGAGTTCCTCGTCATCGCCGACTCATGCAAGGCCGTCGCCCTGGCCGGCATCATGGGCGGCTACGAAACACGCGTCACCGATGTCACAACCGATGTCTTTCTCGAGGCAGCGCACTTTGCTCCGGCCAGCATCAGCGGCCGTGCCCGTCGACTCGGCCTGCACACCGATGCCTCGCATCGCTTCGAACGTGGTGTCGATCCGACCTTGCCCCGCCAGGCGATCGAGCGCGCAACCGCCTTGCTGATTGAGATTGCCGGCGGCTCGGCCGGGCCGGTTGTCGAGGCGGTCGCTGCGGAGCATCTTCCGGTTCGGGCCGCCGTTCCCCTGCGCCGATCACGTCTGCGACGCATCCTTGGCGTTGGCGTTGCTGACAGCGAAGTCGGTCGCATCCTCGAATCGCTTGGTATGCAGGTTTCGGCGACCGCCGATGGTTGGATCGCGCGACCGCCATCGGCACGTTTCGATATCGCGATCGAGGAGGATCTGATCGAAGAGGTCGCGCGTATTCATGGTTACGACCGGATTCCAGTGCAGGCTCCGCGCGGCGAGATCACGCCGGCTGCGATCCCGGAGGATCGGGTTGCTCTCGCGGCCCTGCGCCAGCAGCTCGCTGCGCGAGGCTACTCGGAGGCCATCAGCTATGCCTTTGTCGCGGCCGACCTGCTCAGAACCTGGGATCTCGATGCATCGGCGATTGCGCTTGCCAATCCGCTATCGGCCGAGCTGGCGGTGATGCGTACGAGCCTGTTGCCGGGGCTGGTGTCCGCGCTTGATGCGAATCGAAAGCGTCAGCAGTCCAGGGTGCGCTTGTTCGAGAGCGGACGCAGCTATCACGCAGGCAATGCGGCACCGATCGAGATCGAGCGTCTTGCCGGAGTGGCGGTCGGTGACGCCGGGGCCGAGCAATGGGGCGAGCCGCGCCGCCAGATCGATTTCTTCGATCTGAAGGGCGATGTCGAAACGCTGATCCGACTCGCCGGCAGCGCGGCTGCGGAATTCCGTTTCGAGGCGGGCGCTCCAGAATGGTTGCATCCGGGCCGTTCTGCGACGATTTGGCGCGGCATGCAACGGGTCGGGTATTTGGGGGCATTGAATCCGCGATTGCAAAAGCTGCTGGATCTCGATGCGGATGTCTGTGTTTTCGAGCTGGAAGTCGCCGTCCTGGCCCGGCGTCATGTTCCGATTGCGGCGAAGCTGTCGCGTTTTCCGTCGGTGCGTCGGGATATTTCCATCGTGCTGACGGATGATGTCGCCTACGCGGAAGTCGAGGCAACCATTCGCCGGGCGATCCCGGAGCGTCTGGTCGAAATCGTGCTGTTTGACCGGTTTACCGATCCGCACCTCGGAAAAGGAGTCAAAAGTCTCGCTATGGGCTTGATTTTGCAGGATGGTTCACGCACCCTAACGGATCAGGACGCGGATCATTGCGTCAATCTGGCGGTCTCCGCTCTGGCGACTGGTTGCAAGGCGAAGTTGCGGGGGCAGGATGGCGCTGACGAAGGCTGAAATGGCAGAGCGTCTGTTTGCAGACGTCGGATTGAACAAGCGCGAAGCCAAGGAATTCGTCGATGCATTCTTCGATTCCGTGCGTGACGCGTTGGAAAGGGGAGAGCAGGTCAAGCTGTCGGGTTTCGGCAATTTTGATCTGCGCTTGAAGAATCAACGTCCCGGGCGTAACCCGAAGACCGGCGAGGAGATTCCGATCTCCGCGCGGCGCGTGGTAACGTTCCGGCCGGGGCAAAAGCTGAAAGTTCGAGTAGAGGCTTATGCTGGATCAGGGGAGCAATAGCGAACTACCGGCGATTCCCGCAAAGCGCTATTTCGCGATTGGCGAAGTCAGCGAGCTTTGTGGGGTCAAGCCGCATGTGCTTCGCTACTGGGAGCAGGAATTCCCGAACCTGAAACCGGTAAAGCGTCGTGGCAACCGACGTTATTACCAGCGCCACGACGTGCTCATGATCCGTCAGATCCGCTCGCTGCTCTACGATCAGGGATTCACCATCACCGGTGCGCGCCAGCGTCTCGAAGGCCCGCAGGCACGCATGGAAGTCAGCATATCCAGTCAGATCGTCAAGCAGGTACGCATGGAACTCGAGGAAGTCCTGCAGATCCTGCGTCGTTGACGCCAGCGGGTGCGACGGGTTCAAGCCTGTTACAATCCGCGCCCCTCGCAATTGAAGAATAGTCCGTTTCGTCGGGGCGTAGCGCAGCCTGGTAGCGCACCTGCCTGGGGGGCAGGGGGTCGTGGGTTCGAATCCCGCCGCCCCGACCATTTCGGACTCTTCATTTCGTAGCGTGCTGCGTGGCTTGCACCGTAAATCCAGCTCGCGAAAGTGTCATCAGATCGGTCGGGTCATGTGCGGCATCGGGTAGACTGTCCGGATGATTACTTCAACCAACGGCCGTCGTGGCCTTTACCCCGAAATAGAACCCTTTGATTCCGGTCGCCTGCGAGTTTCGAATCTGCACGAGCTCCATTACGAGCAATGCGGCAATCGCGAGGGCAAACCGGTCGTCTTCCTGCATGGTGGCCCTGGCGCCGGTTGCAACGCCAACGCGCGACGCTTCTTCGACCCATCGCACTACCGGATTATCCTGTTTGACCAGCGTGGCTGCGGACGATCGACGCCGCATGCCGAACTGACCGACAACACGACCTGGGATCTGGTCGCCGACATCGAGCGCCTGCGCGAGCATCTTGGCGTCGATCGCTGGCAGGTGTTTGGCGGATCCTGGGGCTCGACCCTGGCCTTGGCCTATGCCGAAACCCACCCGCACCGTGTCACCGAGCTGGTTTTGCGCGGCATTTTCATGCTGCGCCGCTGGGAGCTCGAATGGTTCTACCAGAAGGGCTGTGATGCGTTGTTTCCGGATGGCTGGGAAACCTACCTCGCGGCGATTCCGGAAGCCGAACGCGGCGACCTGATCAGTGCCTATTATCGTCGATTGACGAGTGCGGACAGTGCCGTGCGGCTCGCTGCAGCGAAGGCCTGGTCGGTCTGGGAGGGTTCAACCAGCTACCTGTTGCAGGATTCGACGCATATTGAAGGCAGCGCAGAGGATGAATTTGCGCTTGCCTTTGCGCGCATCGAGTGCCACTACTTCGTGCACGGCGGTTTCTTCGAACACGATGACCAGCTGCTGCGCGATGCCCACCGGCTGAAGGACATTCCAGCCGTGATCGTGCAGGGCCGCTACGACGTGGTCTGTCCGGTGCGCAGCGCCTGGGATTTGCATCGGGCCTGGCCGGAGGCCGACTTGCGCATCGTCGCCGACGCGGGGCATTCGGCATTCGAACCCGGTATCACCCATGAGTTGATCGAGGCGACGGATCGCTTCCGCTGAGCAATGGTCAGACAAGAAAAGGCCCGCAATGCGGGCCTTTTCTTGTGCCGGATTCGCTCAGGCGGCGGCTTGCCTTGATTCGAGGTTGGCCGCCTTCCGCGGCCCTTCGAGCAGAGCCCTGCGTACGCCGTTGATGAGCAGATCGACCTCAGCCTCGGTGATCGCGAAGTGCGGTGTGAAACGCAGCGAGTTGGTGCCGCCATGGATCACCCCCAGGCCATGCTCGCGCATCCATTCTTCGGTGCTGTTCGCGCCGTAGCATTTGAATTCGCTTGAAAGCTCGCAGGAAAACAACAGGCCGGTACCTTGCACCTTGGTGATATGGCCCGGCAATTCGGCCTTCAGCGCGTTGAGTCGATCGATAAACTGGCGTCCGCGCAGGCGGATGTTCGCGCGGATCTCGGGCGTCAGCAGATCGAGAACGACGCAGGCGACGTCAAGCGCGCGCGGATTGCTCGTCATCGTGTTGCCATAAATGCCGCGCTTGTAGAGATCGGCCGCATGCTCGCTTACGGCTAGCACCGACAACGGGAACTGGCCGGCATTGAGTGCCTTGGAATAGGTTTCCATGTCGGGTGCATCAATGCCTTCCATGCCCGGATAGTCGACAAACGAGAGTACGCCGTGCGCACGCAGTCCTGCCTGGATCGAGTCGATCAGGAGCAGGCTGCCGTGCGCCTTGGTCAGCGCACGTGCGGCCTTGTAGAACTCGACGGTGACCGCGCGGCCGGGGTCACCCTCGCCCATGACCGGTTCGAGGAACATGGCCTCGATGAACCAGCCATTGCTGTCGGCATCGGCGAAGACCTTGTGCAATTGCTCGATGTCATAGGCTTCAACGGTGATCACGCTGCGCTCGTTGCGGTAGCTGGCCAGATTCTGCTGGTAGACCTTGCGTGTCGAATCGGAGTACAGCGCCGGACGATCGGTGCGACCGTGGAAAGCGCCCTTGACCGCCAGGCGCTTGATCTCGCGGCCGGCGTAGCGGCCACCCTCATCGGTCATCAGCTTGGCGTTGACGTCGGCGATACGTGCCGCCAGCGAGACCGCTTCCGAACCCGAGTTCAGGCACAGGAAACGGGCATACGGCGAGCCGCCGCGGGTATGGCCGATTTCACGCTTGAGCGCGTCGGCCATGCGCAATTGAGCAAGGTTCGGAGTCATGATGTTGGCCATGACCTGGGCGCGCGAAAGGACATCAAGCACGGCCTTGGGGGTGTGGCCGAAGCCGAGCATGCCGTAGCCGCCGGAATCATGGATGACCGCGCCCTTGAGAGTGACGATCCACGGGCCGCGTGCGCTCAGGGCGACGTACGGGTTGACCCCGTCATCCGGATAGAAATTGACGTAGTCAGCCTGGATCGCTTGGATCTGTTCGTTCTCTTCGAGCTTGAGCAGATCCGCGCGGCTGGAGCGCAAGGCAAGAAATGCCGCATAGGCGGCATCGATCGCTTCGGCCAGTTCAGGGTAACTGCCAACTATGGATTCCAGTGTTGTGTCATCCAATCCGGTCGTCTTTGCTGCAGCGCCCGCCGCACGCATCTCATGCAATTTCACCAGCAACGCATTCATAGTGATCTCCTGAAAAGCACAAAGCCCGCGCCGGGGAAGCGTCGCGGGCAGTCAGGCCTTAGCCATTGATTAGGAAAGAAAAAAGGGTTCGAGCAGTGTATCACGCCACGGCCGAATCGGATACCCCGGCAGCGTTGTCTGACAGCAATGGAGAGGCCGCAGCGGCGCTTTCGCAAGTGCGACCAAGACGCCGCATGACGTCTGTCATTGGCGATGACTGATCGTTGCGACTGCCGCCTGGATGCCGCGCACTCCAAGCTGATCGCAGGCCAGGGAGTATCGATATGCGCGTGAATGGTTCTACCGGGGAAGCACTTGCCGAGTTGCGCGACGTGCGCAAGCACTACGGCAAGGTGCCGGCATTGGATGGGGTGGATCTGACCTTGCGGGTTGGCGAACTGACCGCCCTGCTCGGGCCGAATGGGGCAGGCAAGACGACCGCGATTGGACTCCTGCTCGGCTTGAATCACGCGGACTCCGGCGAGGCGACCCTGTTTGGTCAGGCACCTCATTCGCTGATGGCGCGCCGTCAGGTCGGGGTCATGCTGCAATCCGCCGGCATTCCAGACGCCCTCAAGGTCGGTGAGCTGATCGAGCTGACCCGTGGCTACCACGCCGAACCCAGAACGATCGCGGATTGCGTTGTGCTGGCCGGCCTCGATGGCCTGCTCGATCGCCGCTACGGCAAGCTTTCCGGTGGCCAGCAACGGCGCGTGCAATTCGCGCTTGCGCTATGCGGCAGGCCGAGGCTTCTGTTCCTCGACGAGCCAACGACCGGCCTTGATATCGAAGCGAGACAAGGCTTGTGGAAGGCGATTCGCGAGCTCGTCGCGAGTGGTTGTTCGGTATTGCTGACCACCCACTACCTGGAAGAAGCCGAGGCGCTGGCTGATCGGGTCGTCGTCCTCAACGGTGGCCGGGTCATTGCCGAGGGCAGCGTCGAAGCAGTGCGCTCACGGGTCTCGCAACGGCGCATCCGCTGCATTTCAACATTGGCCGAAGAGCAGATCGCCGACTGGCCCGGGGTACTCAGCGCAAAGCGTGCAGCCGGTCGTTTCGAAATCATTGCCGATCGCGCCGAGCCGGTCGTGCGCCGGTTGCTCGATGAAGATGCCGACCTGGAAGAACTTGAGGTCGAGCGGGCGGGATTGGCCGAGGCATTTGTCGAATTGACCCGGGAGGTCGCGTGATGAGCACGATGGCATTGACACCTGGCCAGTTTCTGGGCTGCTACTACCGCGAGGCCAAATACGAATTTCTGCGCCTGTGGCGAACACCGTCGTTCGTGCTGCCCTCGCTGCTGTTTCCCTCGATGTTCTATGTGCTGTTCGGTGTTCTGCTTGGCGGCGGACGCGCCGGCAACGACGAGGCTGCGCGCTACCTGCTGGCGAGTTACGGTGTGTTCGGCATCATGGGTGCGGCCTTGTTCGGTTTCGCCGTCAATGTCGCCATGGAACGTGAGCGAGGTTTCCTCACCCTCAAGCGCGCCCTGCCGATGCCGCCGGGCGCATTCCTGTTCGCCAAGCTGGTCATGGCGATGACCTTCGCCCTGATCATTTCGCTCATGCTCGGCGTGATCGCGGTGACCCTGGCCGGGGTTTCGCTTTCCGCCACGCAGTGGCTGCTGTTGCTCATGATCAACATCATCGGCACCTTACCTTTCAGCGCGATCGGTCTGTGGATCGGCACGAGCGTCAGTGGCCAGGCTGCTCCGGCGATCGTCAACCTGATCTACCTGCCGATGGCCTTCCTGTCCGGCTTGTGGCTTCCGCTTTCAATACTGCCGAAGTTCATCGGTACGCTGGCGCCGGTCTGGCCCTCCTACCATCTCGTGCAGATTGCGCTGAAGGTGGTCGGGCGCGATGCGGGCGGGTCGCTGGGCATGCATCTGCTCGTCCTCGTCGTGATCACGATCGCATTCTTCGCGATGGCCAGGCGTCGCCTGGTTGAACGCGGATGAACGCGACGATGAGTGTCGCTGCACTGAGCGCGCAAGGAGTGGCCCCATGAGGCACCGTACCGAAGTGATCGCGATCGGGACCGTTGTCCTCGTGCTGACCCTTGCCGTCATTTCTCGCCAGAATGATGTGACCCGGTCGAGCCCGGCGCCGGAAGCCGTTGCCAATTCCGTCAACAGCTTCGCCGTGCGCGATGTGCGCGTATTCGATGGCCAGCACATGATCGAGCGCATTAACGTGATTGTTCGCGATGGCCTCATCGCAAGTCTCGGCGCGGATATACCGATTGCCAGGGATCTGACGATCATCGAAGGCGCGGGGAAAACCTTGATGCCGGGCCTGATCGACGCGCATGCGCACAGTTGGGGCGATGCCCAGCGCGATGCCCTGCGTTTCGGTGTGACCACGGAGATCGACATGCATGGCGATCCAGCACGTCTCGCGGCCGTCAAGCGCCAACGAGAATCGCTGGCCCGCATTGACCAGGCCGATCTCTGGGCCGCCGGTGCCGCAGTAACCGTCGCCGGTGGTCATGGCACCCAGTACGGGCTTGCGTTTCCGGTGCTCGACGAGCAAACCGAAATCGATGCATTCGTGAAGAGCAAGATCGATGGAGGCTCTGATTTCATCAAGCTTATCGTCGAGGATCTGTCCGCCTACTCCGGCACGCAGCACCTGCCAACCTTGAGCGCGCGTCAGGTGCCGGATGTCATCGCCGCAACGCATCGACTGCAGCAAATGGCGATCGCCCATGTATCGCGACAGCGCACGGCGCGTGAAGTCGTCGAGGCCGATGTGGATGGACTTGCCCACATCTTTGCCGATGAGCCGGTTTCCGACGCATTTCTCGCGCTTGCGAAAGCGCATGGGATTTTTGTCATTCCGACGCTTTCGGTGGTATCCCGCGTCGCCACGCCGGGCGATGCGGCCAGTCTGATTGCGGATTCGCGCATCAGCAAATGCCTCAGTGATGGACAACGAGCCAGCCTGAAGACAAAGTTTCCTGCGTTGGATGGAAATTCGCCGGATCAGGATCTGGCCATCGACAATGTGCGCCGCCTGTATGCGGCAGGTATTCCGATCCTGGCCGGAACCGATGCGGGTAATCCCGGCACGACGCATGGCGCCAGTCTGCACGGTGAACTGGAATTGCTGGTGCATGCCGGGTTGAGCGCGGAACAGGCGCTGCGTGCTGCAACCTCGTTACCGGCTGAAGTGTTTGGCATGACGGATCGCGGACGAATCGACATGGGCATGCGTGCGGATCTGGTTCTGCTTGACGCTAATCCCGCGCGGGATATCCGCGGCAGCCGCGCCATCGAGAAGATCTGGAAGAACGGATACCTCATGGATGCCGGGGTTGCCTCGCCATCCTCAGTTGTCGCCGAGGCCGTCAGCAAGGCAACGAAGATCAGTGATTTCGACGGCGACTCCATCGAGTCAAGCTTTGGTTTCGGTTGGCAGCCCAGTTCCGACAGCCTCATGGGCGGCGCCTCGACGACGAGCTTGAAATGGATTCCCGGCGGCGCCAACGGCAGCGCGGGAGCACTTGAGATCCGCGGACAGATAAAGCCGGGGTTTGCGTTCCCGTGGGCCGGTGCAATGTTTTTCCCGGGATCCCGACCGATGCGACCGGTTGACGTTTCAGCGCGTCACGAGATTGTTTTTCAGGCACGTGGTGACGGGCGCGAGTACAGCGTGCTGTTGCTGTCCGGCGCAACTGAACAGGGCATGCCGGCAATGCAGGGTTTTGTCGCTGGCCCGGACTGGAAGGAAATTCATTTGCCACTGTCAGCATTTGCCGATGCGGATCCAGGCCTGCTGCGTGGCATCGGATTCAGTGCCGGTTTGCCGGTCGGCGATTATCGGCTCGAAGTGGATCAGTTAGAGTTGCGTTGAACAGGAGACGGCCCGCATGAGCAAATCCTTGATGACGCAGTTGTTGCGATTCCGCGCAAGGTTGATACCGGAAGAGCTTCAGCTGGGCTGGATGCCGATCTTCACGCTCGGGTATCTGGCGTTCCTGTTCGTGCCGATGATGTTCAGTTACCCCGGCTCGCTGAAAGCCTCGGGGCTCCCTGCAACCAAGTTGTGGCCGACCTTGTTGTCGATTGCAATCTTTCTTCCGGTCTATTTCAAGGCGTACCAGAGTCGGGAATTGAAGGGTGAAATCCTGTGTGCGCTGGTAATGGCTGCACTCGGCTATGGCTTGCTGCCAGCCAACGTTTACTCCAATACCTATCTGATCTACGCGGGTGCATTTGCTGCCTTCATCAAGGTCGATCTACTGCGCAAGTTCATCGGTGTGGTGGCAATGCTTGCTGTCTATCTACTTGAACTTCTCTATTTCGGTGCGCCTGTCTATGTCTTTGCGCTGACCGCAATCATTTCCCTGGCGGTTTTCTTCAGCAATCATTTCTACTACGAGAACACACGCAAACGCGCTGCGCTGAAGCTCTCGCACGACGAAGTCAGGCGGCTCGCCGCACTGGCCGAGCGCGAACGCATTGGCCGCGACCTGCACGATCTGCTCGGACATACGCTTTCGCTGATCGCGCTGAAATCGGAATTGGCCGGCAAGCTGATTGATCGCGATATCCCGGCGGCACGACGTGAAGTTGATGAAGTGACGCGCGTCGCCCGTGATGCACTGTTCCAGGTCCGTCGTGCGGTGCCCGGCATTCGTGCGGCGGGATTGGCGGCCGAGCTAGCCTCGGCGCGGCAATTGCTCGAATCCGATGGCATCTCGTTCGAATACTCGCTTGGGGAGGTCGAGATCCCCGCCGAACAGGAAACCGTGCTGGCCCTGGTCGTGCGCGAAGCGATCACCAACATCCAGCGCCATGCGCGTGCGCGCAAGGCCTCGGTCGTTCTTGAATCGCGCAAGGGTCAACTGCGATTGCGCATCGAAGATGATGGCCGCGGAAGCGCTATCGTCGCCGGCAACGGCCTCAAGGGCATGCGCGAACGCATCGAGACCATCGGCGGCCGCTTGCGCATCGATTCCGCGCGCGGCAAGGGTACGTGCATCGAGGTCGAATTGGATCTGGCGAAATCGAATGTTACGTCGGCTGTGCCGGCCCCGCACTCGACACTCGCTTCGCAATGAAGCAAACCCGGAGTTCAGGTCAATACTCAATGATTCTTTATTCCACTCTTGTGCATGGATCTGACGAAACATGATCCGCGTCCTGCTGGCTGAGGATCAAGCGATGGTGCGTGGCGCACTGTCCGCCTTGCTGAGTCTCGAATCCGACATCGAGGTGGTCGGTGCGGCGGCTGATGGTGAGAGCGCCTGGCGCGAGTTGCAGCGATTGCAGCCGGATGTGCTGGTGACCGATATCGAAATGCCAGGTCTGACCGGCCTCGAATTGGCCCAACGCGTGCAGCGCCATGAACTTTCAACCAGGGTGGTCATCGTCACCACGTTCGCACGCCCAGGATTCTTGCGCCGAGCGCTTGATGCCGGGGTGGTCGGTTATTTGCTCAAGGACGCTCCGGCCGAGAACCTGGCCGAAGCATTGCGCAAGGTGCATCGGGGTGGTCGATCGATTGATCCGCAGCTTGCCGTCGATGCGTGGTCCGAAGCCGACCCGTTGAACGAAAGGGAAAGGCAGGTGCTGCGTATGGCGGGCGAAGGCATGGGCGCGGGTGACATTGCCAGTCAGCTCGGTCTCTCGCACGGCACCGTACGCAACTATCTTTCCGAGGCGATCGGCAAATTGGGTGTCAGCAATCGTATCGAGGCCTATCGCATGGCGCGACAGAAGGGCTGGCTGTAAGCGATCAATCCTGTGCCGGCGCCTGTCGGCTACAATGCGCGCCCGTTTTGTTTCCCCGCCGCCTTGAAGAAATCGGATTTCCATTTTGATCTGCCGCCTGAGCTGATCGCCCAGCAGCCGCTCGCAGAACGTTCGGCGAGTCGATTGCTGTTGCTCGATGTAGCGGGCAAGACGATGGCTGATCGGCAACTGCGCGAATTGCCAGAGTTGCTGCAGAAGGGCGATTTGCTCGTCTTCAATGACACCCGCGTGCTGCCGGCACGCCTGTTCGGTCGCAAGGAAACGGGCGGGGCGGTCGAAATACTGATCGAACGTGTGACCGGATCGCATGAGGCGACGGCTCAACTCGGTGTCAGCAAGAAGCCGAAGCAAGGCGCAGCGATCGAATTGGCCGATGCTTCGCTGGCACGTGTGCTCGGTCGCGATGGCGAGTTTTTCCGCCTGCGCTTTGAATCGGTCGAGCCGCTGGAAAAGCTGTTGCTGCGGCTCGGTCGCATGCCGCTGCCGCCATATATCGAACGCACGCCCGATGCCGCCGACAGCGAACGCTACCAGACCGTGTTTGCACGCGAGCCGGGTGCCGTTGCTGCGCCGACCGCCGGCCTGCATTTTGACGAAGTCCTGCTTGATCGGCTCACCGCGCGCGGTATCGAATCGGCCCACGTCACCCTGCATGTCGGCGCCGGTACGTTCCAGCCGATGCGCGCCGAGAAGCTCGAAGACCACACCATGCACCGTGAGTGGCTAAACGTCGGTGCCGAACTCGTCGACAAGATTCATCGCACACGAGCCCGCGGTGGCCGCGTCATCGCGGTCGGCACGACAGTGGTGCGCGCGCTTGAAAGTGCAAGTTGCAACGGCGTGCTCGAACCATTCGCCGGTGAAACACAGATCTTCATCTTCCCGGGCTACCAATTCACCAGCATCGATGCCCTGCTGACCAATTTCCATCTTCCCGAATCGACCTTGCTGATGCTGGTCTCGGCGCTGGCGGGACGCGAGTTCATTCTCGACGCCTATCGTCACGCGGTTGAGCAACGCTATCGATTTTTTTCGTATGGCGATGCGATGCTGGTCTGGCCGCAAAGGGCCGCGAATGGAGAGTAGGGAATGGAGAATCGGAAAGGCGTTTCGCGCGAAACTCGTTTTCATCGAAATTGCATGCTGAATGCATGACGAAGCAAAGACGTAGCAGCATCACACCTCAACTCCAGACTCTGCCGATTCCCCATTCCCTATTCCCTATTCCCGCCCAATGATATTCACCCTCCAGACCACCGACAAAACCGCCCGCCGCGGCCGAATGACGTTCGATCGCGGCACGATCGAGACGCCGGCGTTCATGCCGGTGGGTACCTACGGCACGGTCAAGGCGATGACGCCGCGCGATGTCGAGGAGATCGGCGCCGAGATTATCCTTGGCAACACGTTTCATCTGTTCCTGCGCCCCGGGCTGGATGTCATCGGCGACTTCGGTGGCCTGCATCGCTTCATCGGCTGGGACAAGCCGATCCTGACCGACTCGGGCGGCTTCCAGGTTTTCTCGCTGGCACACAAGTGCAAGATCACCGAAGAGGGCGTTGCCTTCGCCTCGCCGGTCGATGGCTCAAAAGTGTTCCTGAGTCCCGAGGAATCGATGCGCATCCAGCATGTGCTCGATTCCGATATCGCGATGATCTTCGACGAATGCACGCCATATCCGGCCAACGAGCCGGTCGCGCGCGAGTCGATGGAATTGAGTTTGCGCTGGGCCGAGCGCTCGCGCCGCGCGTTCGATGAACTGGAAAATCCGAATTCCCTGTTCGGCATTGTCCAGGGCTCGATCTATCCGAACCTGCGCAAGCGCTCCGCCGATGGCCTGATCGAAATCGGCTTCGATGGCTATGCAATCGGTGGTCTGGCCGTTGGCGAGCCGGAAGAGGAGCGCAACGTGACGCTGGAGACGATCGAGCCGCATCTGCCCAGGGACAAGCCACGTTACCTGATGGGAGTCGGTCGTCCCGAAGACATTGTTGAATCGGTACGTCGCGGCGTTGACATGTTCGATTGCGTCATGCCGACGCGCAACGCACGCAATGGATTCCTGTTCACGCGTCACGGAACCCTGCGTATCCGCAATGCGAAGTTCGCCCGCGACACGCGGGTGATCGAGGAGGGCTGTGCCTGCTACACCTGTCGATCGGGTTTCAGTCGCGCCTACCTGCGTCATCTCGATCGTTGCGGCGAAATTCTCGCCAGCCAGCTCGCGACGATTCACAATCTGCATCACTATCAGGAATTGATGCGTGGGCTGCGGTCAGCGATCGAGACCTCGCGGCTTGATGCATTTATCGCGGAGTTCTACGCACTGCGAGCAGACAATGGCGACTTTGCTTGAGTCTGGAGCACTATTCGTTTGCGATAACATGCAGTCCGCCGCCAACGTTTGCCTGACCTGGTTACCAAGGACATAGCGACTTAATGAAAACTGTACTCGTCACCGGCGGTGCCGGATTCATCGGTGGAAATTTCATCCTCGACACCCTCGCGCTCGGCGGCTATCGGATAATCAATCTCGATGCGCTGACTTATGCCGGCAATCCTGACACGCTGGCCGAAGTGGCCGTGCGCGAAGACTACGTTTTCGAACACGGCGACATTGGTGATCAAGAGCGCGTGCAGGCGATTCTCGCCACGCATCAGCCAACTGCGATCGTCAATTTTGCCGCCGAATCGCACGTCGATCGCTCGATCGATGGTCCGGCCGAGTTCGTGCAGACCAATGTCGTCGGCACGCTGAACCTGCTCGAATGTGCGCTGGCCTATTGGCGCGCGCTGCCGCTGGATCGACAGGATGCGTTCCGCTTTCTGCATGTGTCGACCGATGAGGTCTACGGTTCGCTCGGCCCGATCGGGCGCTTCAGCGAGGACTCGCCGTACCAGCCGAATTCACCGTATTCGGCCTCGAAGGCGGCATCGGATCATCTGGTGCGCGCGTTCCATCACACCTATGGCTTGCCGGTTCTCACCACCAACTGCTCGAACAACTACGGACCCTTCCAGTTTCCGGAAAAGCTGATCCCGCTGATGATCCAGAAGGCTCTCGCCGGCGAGCCGCTGCCGGTGTATGGCGATGGTCGCAACATACGCGACTGGCTGTACGTGAAGGACCACTGCAGTGCGATCCTGCGCGTGCTGGAAATCGGGCGCGTCGGCGAGGTCTACAACGTCGGTGGTGATGCCGAGCGCGAGAATATCCACGTGGTGAAGATGGTCTGTGCGTTGCTTGACCAACGCCAGCCATTGGCCGACGGTCGCAAGCGCGAATCGCTGATTACTTACGTCAAGGATCGCCCCGGCCATGATCGCCGCTACGCGGTCGATGCCTCGAAGATCAAGCGTGAACTCGGCTGGCGGCAGTCCGAGTCATTCGAATCTGGATTGGCGAATACGGTTGATTGGTATTTGTCGCATCAGGAATGGGTCGGGCGGGTGCTGGATGGGAGTTATCGGATGGAGCGTCTGGGCGGCGCCTGAGCGGGCGCAACCCTTCGTCGCAGTCGATTCTGAACCTTGCGAAGCTCGCTGATCCTCTCTTGTTCATTCCCGTTCTTTCTTGTTCTTTTGTAGGAAGCGGCTTCAGCCGCGATGCCTTTCGTCAATCCGGCCAAAAGCATCGGGCATGAATGCCTCTCCTACAACGTCAGACTCAGGACTGGCTTTAGTCGCGATGCTTCGGCTTTGACGCCGCTTTGCGGCGCGGCATCCCTGCCGTTTTTCGCTCGCTCGGAGGCGAGTGAAACCCCGGCGGGGATGCCGCGCTCCGCAGGAGCGTGCACTAGTCGAAAAAAGGAACTGGACCTCCGCCTGCGCAGGACGACGAAGGTCGAAGACGAGTGAACTCATCTCAACCTTCGAAATTTCGCAAGATACGATCAATCCGCAAAAACGAAAGACCCGGATCAGGAACTCCGGTTCACCGAATGATCCGCCAGCAGCGAAAGTGCATCGCGTGCCGGCGAAGCGGGCAGGGCGGACAAGCGGGCTCGCGCCGAATTTGCATAGTGCTCGGCGCGCGCGCGGGCGTGTTCGATGGCGCCGGAACCCCGGATCGCCTCGACGATATTGTCGAGCGAATCAAGACCGCCGGATTCGATCGCGCGGCGCAGACTCGCCGCCTGCTCGGGTGAACTGTGGGCGATGGCGTGGATGACCGGCAGGGTCGGCTTGCCTTCGGCGAGATCGTCGCCGATGTTCTTGCCGAGGGTGTCGGCATCGGAGACATAATCGAGCACGTCGTCGGCAATCTGGAACGCATAGCCGAGGTCAAGTCCGTATTGCGCCAGCGCTTCTTCCTGTTCGGCCGGCAGTCCTGCGAGCACCGCGCCGAGACGCGTCGCCGCCGAAAACAATACCGCGGTCTTGCGTTCGATCACGTCGAGATAGGCCTGCTCGGTGGTGTCGGCATTGCCGATATTGAGCAGTTGCAGGACCTCGCCCTCGGCGATGCGGTTGGTGGTGTCGGCGAGGATGCGCATGATGCGCATGTCATCGAGCTCGACCATCATCTGGAACGAGCGCGAGTAGAGGAAATCGCCGACCAGCACGCTGGCGGCGTTGCCCCACACCGCATTCGCCGTCTTGCGTCCACGGCGCAGATCAGATTCATCGACGACGTCATCGTGCAACAGGGTCGAGGTGTGGATGAATTCGATCAGTGCCGCCAGCAACACGTGCCCGTTGCCGCGATAGCCACAGGCGCGCGCAGCGAGCAGGTGCAGCATCGGACGCAGGCGTTTGCCGCCGCTGCCGATGATGTGCGCGGAAATCTGGTTGATCAGCACGACATTCGACGCCAGCCGCTGGCGAATCAGCGAATTGACTGCGTCCATGTCAGCGGCGGCAAGCGCCTGCACGTCGGCAAAGCTGCGGATATCCACGTTGTCGGCAAGTAGCATGGAGCTCAAGGTGTTCCCCGGATCGGATGTGCGCAGTATAGCGGGCGTGCTCGATGACGATGCATGAATGCCTGCAATTGGGCGGCGATACTCAGTGCGATCGCCTCCGGGCCATGGCCGCCGAGATCGAGGCCGACCGGTGCGTGCAGGCGCGGCAGCAAGGCATCGCGAGAAGCATCCGAAAGCAGTTTGAACAGATCGTCGCGACGGCGGATCGGACCGAGCAGGCCGATGAACGGGATGGATGCGGTCGCCAGCGCCTGCAGGGCTTCATGATCCAGTTCGAAGTTGTGCTGCATGACCAGCGCCGCAGCGTATGAATCCGGTTTGAGCATCGCCATCGCCGCTTCGGGGCGCGCCGTCAGAGCGTGATCGGCAAGTCTGGCATTGGTCGCCCAGCGCGCTCGCGACTCGACCAGCGTGGTCATCCAGCCGAGCGCACGCAGCAGTGGAACCAGCAGCGCGGTTTCTGGGCCGGCACCGAAGATGAGAACCGAAGCCGGAGGCGCGAGTTCGACGACCCACGATACGATTTCCGATTCGTCGTCCTGCCAGCCGGCAAAGGTTGATGGCAGGATCCACGCTCTTTGCCGATCCGCAATCCGGCAACTGAGCGCACCCGATCCCGATACCGAAATCTGCAGCGGGCCGGCCGCGGAAATCCATGCCTCAGCCAGGTCGTGCCAGCCGGGCAGGGCCAGCAGTGGCAGCAGGACGAGGCGCAGGCGACCACGACAGCCGACGGCGGATCCGGCGAACAGATCCTCATCGTCGCGGGTATCGATTTCCATCCACTCGATGCACGCGTTGGCGGCGGCGTGATCGGCACGACGCGCGATCTCGGCTTCGAGACAACCTCCGCTGAGCCAGCCGACCTGCAGCGAATCGGCTGCGAACAAGGCAATCGCGCCGCGACGGACGTAGGTTGATCCGCTGGTGTCGACGACGAGGGCGAGGGTCGCCGGGATGCGCTCACGTACCGCTGTCAGCGCGGCTTCGATGACGGCACGATTCGCCCCGGATGTGCGGGTCATTCGCGTATCCCGATCAACCTGGCAAGTGGTCGGCTGCTCAATTCAGCGCACCACCGCAGCTCGATCCCTGGCCGGCGGTACAGCCGAAACAATGCCCGGCGACGCCAATTTTCTTTGGAAGATCGGTATCGAGCAGATCGCGCAGATGGGTGTCTTGCTTGCGTCCGGCCAAGGGCAGCTTGAGCATCTGGTTGAAATCGCAGTCGAACACACGGCCATCGTAGCCGACACTCAAGGTCGAGCGACACATGACCGCATCGAGATTGGCATCCTGATGCGCGTTGCGCAGGATCTCCATGTAGCTGTCGAATTTCCCTTTCGAGATCAGCCAGGAACCGAAGCGCTGGATTGGCATGTTGGCTATCGTGTACAGATGATTGAAGCGGATGCCGAAATTGTCTGTGAGAAGGTGCCGATAGTCGGCTTCAAGCCTTGATTGCTCGGGCGGCAGGAACGCACCATTCGGGTTGTAGACCAGGTTGAGAACCAGGCCGGAGTCTGGCTGGGCATAGCCCATCGCATTGAGCTTCTGCAATGCCGTGATCGAATTTTCGAAGACACCATTGCCGCGTTGTTCATCGACATTGGCCTGGCTGTAGCAGGGCATCGAGGCGACCGCTTCGACGGCGTTGGTGGCAAGAAAATCGCCCACCCATTCGTAACCGGGTTCTTCCATGATGGTCGGGTTGAGCCGGTCCATCACATGCAGGCCTTGCGCTTTCGCGGTTTCCACCAGCCAGCGGAAATCGACATTCATTTCTGGCGAGCCACCGGTCAGATCGAGGATGCTGACGCCGAGCTTTTTGCCGACGTCGAGAGCGAGTTGCATGGTCTCGCGATCCATCGTTTCGGTGCGTCGCGGTCCGGCATTGACGTGGCAATGAATGCAACTGAGATTGCAGCGGTAGCCGAGATTCAATTGCAGGGTCGTGACACGTCCGCGTTCGATGGATGGAAAGTCGCTGTGTTCGAGTTTGGGCCAGGTGTCACGCATGAGGAGTCTTGGTGTTTTCGGAGGGAGATTTGTTGCCGAGAAAAGGTTGCATGAGCATGCCCGGCAGATGTTGCGAGGCTTCATCACGGAACGATTCGAGGCCGATCTGCATCGCCAGATGACCGTCACGCGGCTGCTCGTTGGCCGAGCCAAACAGGCGATCCCAGCCGCTCAACAGGTTGCCATAGTTGCTGTCGGTCTCGTTACGGTGGACTGAATGGTGCACGCGGTGCCAGTCCGGCGTGATGACGACCTTGCGCAGGCGTTGATCCCATGGCTCGGCAATGCGGATGTCGGAATGTGAAAAAAGGGCGAATACGGCGAGCAGGATTTCATAGCAAAGCACGGCCAGCGGCGAGGCACCGAGTGCGGCAATGACCAGGCCCTTGTAGAAAAGCGAAAACAGGATCTCGAACGGGTGGAAGCGCAGGCCCAGGGTCAGCTCGAAATTCACATCGGTGTGGTGCAGGCGATGCAGGCGCCACAGCCATGGAAACACATGCATCGCACGATGCTGCCAGTAAATTGCCAGATCGAGCGCGACAAGCGTGATGACGAACTCGATCGCGCTCGGCCATTCCAGCCTGTTGAACAGGCCAAGATTTCCATTGGCCATCAGGGCGGCAAAGCTGACCAGGGTCAGCGGCAGCAGCAAGTAGACGATTGCCGCGGAAATCAGCGGCAGGGACAGATTGCGCAGGCTTCGTCCGCGCTCGGAAACATCGCCGCGGCGTGGAATCCAGGCCTGCAGCAAGAGCAGGATCACGAATACGCCAGCGACCACGGCGAAGCGGGTCAGGGCGGCATGCGAGAGCAGCCAGGCGGTCATGGGCACGGCTCGGCAACGGCGGACAACTTGCCCAGCAACCGGGCCAGCGCCTGCTGTTCGGGCGTCGCATCCGGCAACGATTCAAGGTGTGCGCGAACCGGCCCGATGTCGGTCACGGTATCGATATCCCGTAGGTTGCCGAGTTCGCACCAGTCGCCAAACGCGTCCATTGCCCTGACGAATTCGGTTGCGGTATCGGGCTGGCTGTAGCGGGGCTCGATCCATGCCGGTGCGGCGATATCGCGGTTGCCGCCGAACAACCAGAAGCCGCCATCGGCCGCACGCCCGATCGCCAATCGCGGTTGCTCCGCGTCAAGCCAGTCCACCGCCTGCTGCAAGGCGCCGGATTCGATTTGTGGAGCATCCGCACCGATCAGGATCACGCCTGCGTGACGCTTGCGCAGTTGTCGATAGACCGCCGCCATGCGCTTGCCCAACGAGCCCTCGCCCTGTTCGACGTGGAGCAGGCCGGGCCAGTATCTGGCACTCGCTTCAGCCGCTTCGGCGAGTGCCCAATAGCCTTCAACCGCGCCTCTCACACTGGCTCGCATGACCACCGAGCGCACGGCAGTCGCGGACGCGCGATGCAGTCGTTCGGCTTGCCCACGGCCGATGCCGGGCCACAGGCGGGTCTTGACCGCAGACAGCTCGGGGCTCTTGACGAAGATGGCGATGGCGCAGCTCATGATCGCTCGATGACCTCGTTCGTCTTTGCCTGCTGGGAGAAACGCGTAGCCTGTTCGCGGGTCATGCGCAGATGCATTCGGGTTGTCTTCCACCAGCCGTTGTCGGCGTAGCGGCGGGCACTGGTGCGGATGGTCGCGTTGATTGCGTGCAACGGTATGCTTCGCGCACGCGCCATCCAGATCAGCGCGTGATCCTCACCCTTGCCGATCGAATCATCAAAGCCGCCAAGCAGCCTGAAAACACGCCGCGGCATCAGCAGGCCCTGGTCGCCAAATGGCAACCCGAACAGCCGGCTGCGCAGCATCGCGCCCCAGGCGTTGAGAAACATCCAGCGCGGACCATCATCGGCAAAGCCGAGGCGGAAATAGCCGATGGCGTCGTGATTCGTGCGGACGAACTCGCGCATGGCCTGCAACGCATTTTTTGTCACGGCGGAGTCGGCATGCAGAAACCACAACCAGTCGGTGTTGCTCGCAACGGCGCCGGCATTGAGTTGGTGCGCACGCCCCGCTGGCGCATGCACGACACGCCTGTTCAAACCGTCATCGGCAGGTTGCTCGTCGCCCTCGGCCAGCACCAGCACGATTTCGCGAGCATCGGCGCTGTCGAGTTGCGGCAACAGTTTCCGCCATGCGCCATCGCCAGGCCCAACGGGGACGATGATGGCGACATCCGCCTGCATGATCAGCAGCAGCTTGCCGCGGCCGTAGGCACTGCGCTTGCACTGACTGCCGGACTGGCCGGTGCGCAGCCAAACAATCCGTAGTGAACACGCTTGTCACCCTGCAACTCGAAATGGGTGGCAAGGCGCGTCGCCGCGAGCATGTCGAAGGTGTTGCCGCAAACCGGCATCGGTTTGCCAGTCTCGAAGCGGTGGTGATCATCAAGGACGAAGGCATGCGGCTGCCCGCTGATGTCGCCGCGATAGGTCGCAATCTGGCCGTAGTCCTCGCAGCGGTCTTCAAGATCGAGCTTGAACGCGCGCATCGTCATCGACCGGAAGTTGACCATGCCGATGCGCGCGATGATGTCCGCATCGATCAGTGGAATCGGCGCCTGGCTGAGGCAACGCACATCGGCGCAACCGATGCGGTCGAGCATGCGCCGGAAGTCCTCGACATAAAGCGCGCCGGACAGGCATTCACCGAGCAGGACCGGATCGCTGCGCAAGGCGGACGGGATGCGTCGATCGGCGAACACGTCGGAGAAAAACAGCTCGCCGCCGGGCTTGAGCACGCGGAAGATCTCGGCGAAGACTTTTTCCTTGTCCGGTGACAAGTTGAGTACGCAATTGGAAATGACGATATCCACGCTGGCATCGTCAATGCCGCAGGCCGCGAGATCTTCGATGCGACCCTCGACCAGACGCACATTGGATTTGGCATGGCCGTAACGCTCGGCCTGCCAGGCCTGATGCCGGCTGGCGACGGCGAGTTGCTCGGGGGTCATGTCGATGCCGATGACGCGACCGCATTCGCCGACCAGCCGTGAAAGCAGATAGACGTCGCGCCCCGTCCCGCAGCCGAGATCGAGCATGGTCTTGCCACGGACCACCGGTGGCAGCGGTGAGCCGCAGCCATAGAATCGTTCGTTGATTTCCGGATGGATGTCGGCCATCAGATTGCGCAGGGCTGGCGGCATCGATTCGCTCGGACAGCAGGCGCCGGTCTTGAGATCGCTGGTGGATTGCAGGACTTCGCCGTAATAGTGGCGAACTTCTTCGTGATCGCTGGATGGGGTCATCGGAGTTTTCCGGTCGTTGATGGGAAGCACGGATGCATTATCCCGCACTCAATGCCTGCGCCAGGCAAAGAACCGTTCTGCCATGCGCAGCGCACCTTGCGGCGCATTCGCACGCTTCCAAGCCCCGGCCGCCATCTTGCTGGCCTCGCTCATGGTCGGATAGATGTGGATCGTGCCGAGCAGCTTGTTTAGGCCGATGCCGTGCTTCATGGCGAGGACGAATTCGGCAAGCAGGTCGCCGGCATGTTCGCCGACGATGGTCGCGCCGAGGATCGTGTCCTTGCCCGGCGGGGTGAGGATCTTGACGTAGCCATGATCGGCCGAATCGGCGATAGCCCGATCGAGATCGTCGAGGCCGTAGCGGGTCACCTCGACCTCGATGCCTTGTGCCTTTGCTTCCGCTTCGGACAGGCCGACCCGGGCGACTTCCGGATCGGTGAAGGTTGCCCACGGGATCACCCGGTAGTCGGCCTTGAAGCTCCAGAACGGCGCGATCAGCGCATTGACCGAGGCATACCAGGCCTGATGCGAGGCGACGTGGGTGAACTGGTAGGGGCCGGCGACATCGCCGGCGACGAGGATGTTGGGAAAGTTCGTGCGCAGCAGTGCATCGGTCTTCACGGTGCCACGCTTGTCGATCTCGACGCCGAGTTCTTCGAGGCCAAACCCTTCGACATTCGGCTTGCGCCCGAGCGCCAGCAGCAGGCGATCAAAGTCGAACTTCACCTCGATGCCGTTACGCTTGCCGGTCAGGGTGCCGGCGGAATTGTCGCCTTCGACACGAATGGCCTTGCAATCGGTGACGACGTCGATGCCCTCTTCGGCGAATCGAGCTTCGATGACGGTCGAGGCATCGGCATCTTCACGCGGCAGCAGACGCGAGCCCTTCTGAATCAGGGTGACCTTGCTGCCGAGGCGGGCGAAGGCCTGGGCCAGTTCGCAGCCGATCGGGCCGCCACCGACGATGACCAGCCTTTTCGGCAATTCACGGATTTCCCACAAGGTATCCGAGGTGCGGAAATCGACGGCATCGAGGCCTTCGATATCAGGCACGCGGGCTTGCGCGCCGGTCGCGATGATCAGGCTGCGTGCCGTGTGGCGCTGGCCATCGACTTCGACCTCCCACGGCGAGACGATGCGTGCTTCGCCCTTGATCACGTTGACACCAAGTTGGGTATAGCGCTCGATCGAGTCATGCGGCTCGATCCTGGCGATGATCGTGTGTACGCGCCGCATCACCTCGGCAAAGTCGACCTCGGCATTGACCGTGGCAATGCCGTAGCGCTCCGAATTGCGTGCATCGGCCATCAGTCGCGCGCTGCGCAGCAAGGCTTTGGACGGCACGCAACCGGTATTCAGGCAATCGCCGCCCATCTTGTGGCGCTCGATCAGGGCGACCCTGGCCTTGACCGCAGCGGCGATGTACGCTGAAACCAGTCCGGCCGAACCGGCACCAATCACGATCAGGTTGAACTCGAAGCGGCGTGGTCGCTTGAATCCCTTGTAGACGCGCCGCGCCTGAATCCAGCGGGTCAGCCAGCGCATCAGCAACGGCAAGATGCCGAGCAGGACAAAGGCACCGATCAGGCCCGGCGAAAGGATTCCGGAGAGGCTGTCGATCCGGGCGAGCTGGGTGCCGGCGTAGACGAACGCAATCGTCCCCGGCAGCATGCCGATCTGGCTGACCAGATAAAACACACCGGTTTTCAGCGCGGTCAGACCGGCGAGCAGGTTGATCAGGAAAAACGGGAACGCGGGCACCAGGCGCATCGTGAACAGATAGAAGCCGCCGTCGCGCTCGATGCCTTCATCAAACGAGCGCAGGCGCTGGCCGTATTTCGCCCGCAGACTGTCACGCAGGACGAAACGTGAGACCAGAAAGGCGAGGGTGGCGCCGATCGAACTGGCGAACGAAACCAGCACCGTGCCTTCGATCAGGCCGAACAAGGCACCCGCGGCGAGGGTGAGGATGGCCGCGCCGGGCAGGGACAAGGCGGTGACAGCGACATACAGCGCGAAAAAGGAACCCAGGGCGAGCCAGTGATGCGCGGCAACCCATGCGCCCAGCGATGCCTGCCTGGCCTTGAGGCCTTGCAGATTGAGTTCTGCCAGCAAGCCACTGCGCCAGAGGGCCAGCGCGGCAACGGCGAGAGTGGCAACGATAATCCAGCGGATTGATGTTCGGGACACTGAAACTCCTGGGGGTCTTGTAGCGAGCCTGCGCGCGGGATTCCCGCAAGAGAACGGATCACGGCGGCAAACCATTCATCCTGTGGTGGAATGCTGGACGCGCCAGCGCGCAGGCTCGCATCCGAGTTCGTCGCACTGAATGGCCCGGTTGAATTGCTGGGAACGAGGCATCGCGGTGCAGGCACGCAGGCCTGGAGGCTTCCTGTCGAGCGGGTTCGCCCTCGACTGACAAAGCCCATGCCTCGCACATGTATCATGCAAGGCTGGTTCCGGCAGGTCTGGTCGCAATCCCTGAGATCGCAGGATGCACCAATGCCGAAGGTCAAGTCTGCAATGAATCGACAAAGAGGAGCGATGCAATGGCAAGGGGCGTGAACAAGGTCATTCTGGTGGGCAATCTCGGCGCGGATCCCGACGTCAAATACACGGCCGGCGGTACGGCGATCTGCACGCTCAGCGTGGCTACCTCGGAATCCTGGAAGGACAAGCAGACCGGCGAGCAGCAGGAACGCACCGAGTGGCACCGCGTGAAGATGTTCGGCCGCCTCGCCGAGATCGCCGGCGAGTACCTGAAAAAGGGCCGTCAGGTGTACATCGAGGGCTCGATCCGCACCGACAAGTACACCGACAAGGAAGGCATCCAGCGCTACAGCACTGACATCATCGCCAACGAGATGCAGATGCTCGGCGGCAATGAAGGTGGGGGTGGAAGTGGTTCGGGTGGCGACAGAGGCCAGCGTCAGGAGCGCAGTGCGCCGCGTGGCGGGCAAAACCCGCCGTCGCAGCAGAATGCGCCTGCGCCTTCGCGCAATGACAGCTTCGAGGATGACGAAATACCGTTCTGATCGATAGCAGGCGGACTTGCGCCGCTTGAGCTGGAGATGCGCATCAAATGGGCAGCCAATGGTTGCCCTTTCGCTTGTTTCATGACATCGATTCAGGCCGGCATCTTGCGCGACAGGAAGTAGGCGGCGAGATTGCCGATGCCGGTGGCGCCAAGCAGGATCGCGAATACGCCCGGAGTGATATCGCGCAAGCCGAGCGCTTCCATCAGGCCGAAGCCGATCGCCAGCACGATCAGGATGGCTCCCCAGCGCAGGGTGGAATGGCGGCGACGCAGTTCGTCGGCTTCAACGATCGACTGGATCAGCTCCTGCGAAACGTTGGAGGCAACCAGTTGCTTGCGGACGCGGGCGTCGACTACCGCCTTGATCGCGTAGGTGATGCAAACGAAAAGCGTGATCGGGATCAGAAATTCGAGATTGTTCATGGATTTGTCCTGGTAGTGGTTTGCGCGGCGGAACAGGAGATACCGGCGTTGCCCCGGCGGTTGCATGGCGCGTACTTGCAACCGATCGCGGTGCAGGCGTATCCAGTCCGATGTGAACGCCGTCCCGACCAGCCATGCCGAGGATCAGGCCCTCGTCGACGCCGTATTGAGCGGGTCGCCGGGCGCCTTCGAGCGACTGGTTCGCGAATACCAGAAGCTCTGCTGGCATGTGATCCATCGCATGGTCCGGCATCCGCAGGACACCCAGGATCTCTGCCAGGAAACCTTTCTGCGCGTGCACCAGTACCTGCACCAGTATCGCAACGAAAGCGCGCTGAAATCCTGGATCGCCCAGGTCGCCTATTCCGTTGCGAAGCGTTATCTTGAACGCAAGCGCATTCCGCTTGCGGAGCCCTCCGCCGACAGCGAGGGACTGTCGCCGCTGGATTGTGTCAGCGACGATTTCGATATCGAGGCGGCCAGCATCGACCGTCAGTCCGCCGACCATCTGCATGAAGCCATCGATTGCCTGCCACCGCTGCAACGAACCATCCTGACCCTCTATCATCTTGACGAGATGCCGATCGCCGAGATCGCCACGATCACCGGTCTCGCCGAGGGCACCATCAAGAGTCATCTGTTTCGCAGTCGCAAGCAGTTGCGCGACGCTTTGAACGACCGCATGGGAGTCGCCGCATGAATCCTGAAGAACGTGAATGGCTGGCCCAGGAACAAGCCGTCGCCTGTGCGCGCAACAATCGCGTCGACGCCGACCAGGACGCCCTGTCCACCAGCTATCTGGCCATCGCACGGGCCTTGCGGCAACCGATCGAGGTGCAGTTGCCAGACGATTTCGCGGCCAGGCTTGCCGCCATGGCAACACCGCAGCAGCCTGTAATCGAAATTGAATCGAGCCTGGAACAACGTCTGTTGCAGGTGCTTGGCATGGTTCTCGGTGGCGCCGCGCTGGTTGTCGGCGTGATTTCCGGGGCGAGCTGGTTTGCTCCCGCACTGGGTCGGCTCGACCAGCTCGGTCAGCCATCGCTGTCTTTGCTGCTCGGCCTGCTCGCGTGCCTGGGCAGCTCGGTGCTCGCACAGCAACTGCGCCGGTTTGCCGAGCGCAGGGACACGTCGCTGGCCTGACGGGCGGTTGAATCGCTACTCAGGCGGTACCACAGATCAGTGAAACGCACTGCAAGATGCTCATTCAGCGCAGGCAGACTGCGCCCTTCGGCATTGTCTCGCACTCGCCCGAGCGAATTTCAACAGCCAGCCAGGGGACAGGCCTTAGCCTTCGTCGTGGCCATGAGGTTCAGGCAACGCGATTGCCAATAAAGTTTGCTCATCGAGCCATTCGCCGGGCGACAGACTGGCCCTTGCGGCGTATCATTCGCGCCTTGCCGGAACCGTCGGCTGCAGCTTTTTAGCCGCGCACCAGCACTTTCCGCCCAACCGAACCGAACATCGCAATGCCGCGAAAACGGCCCACCGACATTCCCTGATCCTGCCGTGCGCACGCATGGCGGAATGCGAGCGCATGATGACTGAAATCGAGACCAGCACCCGTCCGAGCACGCAATTGCAAGGCCATCTGGCCCGCGTGAGCGAGATGCTGGATCGATACCGCGTCGGCGAAGCGCTTGGCTCCCGTGAACGCGGTGGACAGCCGGACAGTGCCGAGGGTGCCGAAGCCAGTCTCGCCGAATTGCAGCGGGCAATCGATCAGCTGCACCCGGCCGACGTTGCCCACATCCTGGAGGCGTTGCCACCCGAAGATCGCCTCAGCGTGTGGAACCTGGTCAAGGCCGATCGCGACGGCGAAATCCTGCTCGAAGTCTCCGATCCCGTGCGCGAGAGCCTGCTCGCCGACATGGATGCGCCGGAAATCCTTGCGGCCGCCGAGCAGCTGGATGCCGACGAACTGGCCGACCTGGCCGAGGATCTGCCGGACGATGTCGTCCATGAGCTGATGCAGCGCCTCGATGCGCCCGAACGCGAGCAATTGCGATCGGCGATGTCCTACGAGGAGGATCAGGTTGGCGCGATCATGGATTTCGAGATGATCACGATTCGCGAGGACGTGAGTCTTGAAGTCGTGTTGCGTTATCTGCGCTTCCTCAAGGAAATTCCCGAGCAGACCGACAAGATTTTCGTCGTCAACAGTGACAATGTGTTGACCGGTGTGCTGCCGCTGAAGTGGCTTCTGGTCAACGATCCGGCCCGCATGGTCAGCGACGTCATGGCCATCGACGCAAATACCTTTCACCCGGATGAGGATGTCGTCGAAACCGCGCAGGCCTTTGAGCGCTACGACCTGATTTCCGCGCCGGTTGTCGATGTCGACGGGCGTCTGATCGGTCGTCTGACGATTGATGCGATGGTCGATGTCATCCGCGAGGAAAGTGACGCAGAAACGCTCAGTCGCGGTGGTCTGCGTGAGGATGAGGACATCTTCGCCTCGGTCTGGAAATCGCTGCGCAACCGCTGGACCTGGCTGGCCGTCAACCTGGTCACCGCCTTCGTCGCCTCGCGCGTGATCGGCCTGTTCGAGGGATCGATCACCAAGCTGGTCGCGCTGGCGGCGCTGATGCCAATCGTTGCAGGCATTGGCGGCAATTCGGGCAACCAGACCATCACCATGATCGTGCGCGCGCTGGCTCTGGGCCAGGTAAGTCCGGCAAGTGCGAAGCGGCTGCTGCGCAAGGAAGTCATCGTCGCCGTATTGAATGGACTGATCTGGGGCGGGGTGATCGGGCTGGTCGCGTGGTTGCTCTACGGCAGCGCCGCGCTGGGCGCGGTGATGACCGCCGCGATGACCTTGAACCTGCTCCTGGCTGCCTTGATGGGCGTGCTGATTCCAATGACCTTGATTCGCTATGACCGCGATCCGGCGATTGGTTCCAGCGTGATGATCACCGCGTTGACCGATAGCGGCGGTTTCTTCATCTTCCTCGGTCTGGCCACGCTGTTCCTGGTCTGAGTCACGGCGGGGTTCGCGCCGCCCGGTTGTACGCGGCGGCCGATGGCCGTGCACCAGATCACCGCGGCTGATTGACGGCGAGTGGCTGCAAACGACCTCACGTTGGGGGAAGATGCCAGGCTTGGCGATCCCGCCTGAGCGATCATGGCGGCTGATGATCTTCGCGTGGAGGATTGAATGATCGAGGTTTCCAGTCCGCCGGTCTGGGTTGATCATCGTCGCTGGCTGTGGCCGATCAGCCTGATCGTGCCCTCGCTGGCCCTGATTGCCTTTGGCCTGGTCACAATCAGTGGTTCGGCGTGGTTCTGGTGGGCGGGAGCCGCGGTGATCTATGGCCTGGTGCCATTGCTGGACGGGTTGATTGGCGAGGATCGCAACAATCCTCCAGAGTCTGCTGTGGAAGGCCTGGAAAACGATCCGTGGTATCGCCGGATATTGCTGGCGCCATTGCCAGTGCAGATGTTCGGCACGATCGTCGGCGTATGGGCCGCGACCTCATCGGATCTGAACCCGCTGCAATGGCTCGGTCTCGCCGTGACCGTCGGCATCGTCAGCGGTGGCGGCATCAACACGGCGCATGAGTGGGGCCACAAGCGCGGTCGGTTTGCCGATTGGATGTCGAAGCTGAGCCTCGCCCCGGCCTTCTATGGGCACTTCCACGTCGAGCACAATCGGGGTCATCACAAGAATGTGGCGACACCGGGAGATCCGGCCAGTGCGCGACTCGGCGAATCGTACTGGGCGTTCCTGCCGCGCACGATGATCGGCAGCCTGCGTTCGGCCTGGCGGATCGAGCGCGAGCGACTGGCCGGGCAGGGCCGATCGGTGTGGAGCGTACACAACGACAACCTGCAGGCCTGGTCAGTGTCCATCGTGCTGTATGCCGCGTTTGGCTTTGCTTTCGGCTGGATGGCGTTGCCGTTTCTGTTTGCCCAGGCGCTCTATGGTGCCGCCCTGCTCGAAGCGGTCAACTATATCGAGCACTATGGTTTGCTGCGCCGCACGGACAGCAATGGACGCTTTGAGCGCTGCGCGCCCGAGCATTCGTGGAACAGCAACCGCATCGTCAGCAATCTGATGTTGTACCAATTGCAGCGTCATTCCGACCATCACGCCAATCCACGACGCGCCTACCAGACCCTGCGCCACTTCGACGACAGCCCGCAGCTGCCGACCGGTTATGCGGCCTTGATTCCCGTGGTTTATTTTCCGTCGTTGTGGTTTGCCCTGATGGACAAGCGCGTGCTCGATCACTACCAGGGCGATCTTGAACGGGCAAACCGCCGACTTCGTTGAACAGATGCGTGGTTTCACATCGTGGTTTGGTTTATTGATCGGTTTTCCATGATTCTCGTTCGTCGAAATCGCTGCGCGCACGGCGGCAAGTCCCAAGCTGACTCAAAGCCGATCGGATGACGATTGAGTGTCGTGCTATTTGAAGGCGTTGCCGCGCAGAACCTCGAAAACGGATCCTCGGGCGTCGTCCGCATTGACTGGATTCTGAACTTATTCCCAACAGATGCATCCCTCATTATCAAGACTTGACGCGAGAAAGATCCATGCAGTACGTTTGCAGATTCCGAATAGATCAAATTCAATCTATTGGGAGTAAGTCGGAATCAGGGCTTCACGTTATGTATACCTTTAGCCGATTTAAATTAGTGTATTGCAGGCTATTGTTGGGCAATGGCTTGTGCGTTCATGGGGCTCCATTCTACTAAAGCTGATTGACGGCCTCGCTGCTGCGAGTCGAACTCTGCTTGCGTCGCTTTCCAATCCGAAAGGTAGTTATTCCAATCAGGGAGTAGTTCAATGCGTTTCCGCATTCAGGGATGGCTTGTTGTCATTTCGATGGTTCTGAGCCTCGCCGGCACGCCTGCAACAGCAACGACACATCACGGAACGCCTGTGGTGACGTCATCTCCGGGCCTCATTGCGCAGGTCGGGCGAAAGTACAGCTATGTCGTGACCGCCGAAGACCCGGACGGTGACCCTCTTTCGATCAGCGTATTGATGGCGCCAGAATCGGCAAGCTGGGATCCGACTACGCATACACTGCGATGGACTCCGCTGGATACTGAATTGGGCATTGCCCACATCACCATTGAGGTGAATGACGGGAACAGCGGTCCAATACGGCAGGATTTTGATGTTCGTGCCCTGGCTGATTTTTGCCCGATCTATCCGATCGCACTTCCCGGCAGCATCGTTGGCGGCCTGGAAATTGGCGCGACGGTCGAGCAAATGCCAAGAGGGACTGGAGCCGGCAACTTTGGCTGGTTGAGCTGGTCGGGTTCGGTCAGTGCACCAACGCTTGCGCATAGCTTGCTCCCACCCGGAGACAGCTACGCTTATGTGAATCCGGATTTGCCCGAAGATTCATTGCTGGAAATCGGCGATTGGGCGCAGGGCGCAACCGGGTCAATGAACGCGAGCCAGGTGCGCACAAACCTGGACGCACTACTCAACACCGACATCATCCTGCCCGTTTGGAGCGCCACACGCGGGCAGGGCAGTCATTTCGACTATCAAATCAGCCAGTTTGCAACGGTTCGCCTCAGCGACTACCGGCTCAACGGCCATGGATGGATTTCCTGGGAGTTCCGTGGCTACGCAAGTTGCTACAACCAGCCGCCCGTTGCGGTCGATCAATCCCTCGAGACCGATGAAGACGTGCCGTTAGCCATCGAATTGACGGGCAACGATCCTGATAACGACCTACTGAATTTCTCCATCGTTGAGGAACCGGCGCATGGCAGCCTCAGCGGCACCGCACCCAATTTTATTTACACACCGGATGCCGACTTCAACGGCACTGACGCGTTCCTGTTTCATGTCAGTGATGGGAGCTTGCTTTCTTCGGACGCGGAAATCTCGCTGACCGTCAGACCGGTAAATGATCCTCCCACGGCGACCAGTGAATCCTTGGAAGCTGTCGAGGACATTCCGACTGCGGTCACTCTTCAGGGAAATGATATTGACGGCGATGCGCTCGCCTATGAGGTCGTCCATGCACCGTTGCACGGAAGTCTCAGCGGGGCAGGTTCCAGTCTCATCTATGCACCCGATGAGAACTATTTTGGCCCTGATGAATTTGTTTTTCGGGCCAACGATGGAGTGGCGGATTCCGCGCTAGCCAGCGTCACCATTGCAGTTGCGCCAGTCAATGACCCTCCGTCGATCATTTCTTCTCCGGTTACCTCGGCAACGGTTGGCAGCGAATACCAATACGACGTTGACGCTGTAGACGTCGATGGCGATGTGCTTGCGTATTCGCTTGAGGGCGCGCCCGTTGGCATGTCGATAGACTCGATGACCGGTGCAATTGTCTGGGTGCCAACTGAAGTCAGCAGCGAAGATGTTTTCAATGTCTTCGCTGTGGATGGACAAGGAGGTTCCGCAAGTCAAACCATTGGTGTCGTAGTTTCTGCAGCGAATCTCCCTCCGCAGATTACCAGTACACCCGCAACACAAGTGCTCGACGAAGACACCTACACCTACGACGTCGATGCTTCAGATCCCGACGTAGATGACCAATTGACCTATGCTTTGGAGACTTCTCCCACACATGCCAACATAGACAGCGCGAATGGAGTAATTGAGTGGGCTCCTGACGATGCGCAAGCCGAGGGGGTTCGATTGCTCAATCGGGCATGTCGCCGTCCAACCGTGGCATCACTCGGAACTCTGCAGCCGATCGTGAAATGGCAATGGAACGCGGAACAAATCCTGAGCATGCCTGCCGTCGCACCACTGATTGATTTCAATATGGATGGAGTAGTCGATGGGAGCGATCGCCCGGTTATTGTGGTGATGTCTTACAGCGGGTTCATCGACGGCGCGCAGGGAAAAATTCGGGTAATTGATCCTGTTGATGGCTCACTGATCTTCTCTGTTCTGCAGCCCGATTTGCTGGGTCGTGCCAGTTCGCATGTCGCAATTGGCGATCTCGAAAATGATGGGCATCCAGAGATCGTCTACTACAGCTACGGCGGCGGCATCATTGTTCTCAATGGGGATGGTTCATTGAAATGGAAAACGACGCTGCCTGGCAATAATTCGGGGTACAACTACGGCGCGCCGACGCTGGCTGACCTGGATGGCGATGGTTCAGTCGAAATTTTGGCCCGTGAGTATGTTTTCAATTCTGACGGAAGCGTCCGCTTCCATGCACCCGCTGGTTACTACGCGCATCCGATCATAGACGTTGCAGTTGATCTTGATATGGACGGCACTCAGGAAGTCATCATTGGTCGCAGGGCCTTTACTCAGGATGGGCAACTTATCTGGGATGGCGTCGGATTGGGTGACTATGAGCATGGACACGCCATTGGCAATCTGGATGACGATCCCGCCCCGGAAATTGTTGTCGGCAGCAACACCCACGTCAGCGCCATCAATTCGGATGGTTCGCTACTCTGGCGCGTAGCATCCCCGGCGTATAATGGCGGCGCATTGGCAATCGCCGATCTCGATGGCGATGGCGTTCCTGAAATTGTCGGGCTTCGCAATAAATTGACCGCATTCAGAAATGACGGTTCGATCATGTGGGAGTCGCCGGCCAACGACGGATCCGATGTCACCGGAGTCACGGTTTTCGATTTCGATGGCGATGGCGCGGTTGAAGTGGTCTATGCAGATAGTTCAAATCTTCGCATCCACGATGGCCGAACGGGCGCGTTGATCTGGAGCGTTCCCAACTACTCGGCAACTGCGATGGAGTTTCCAGTTGTCGTCGATGCCGATCAGGATGGTCATGCTGACATTCTCCTCGTCTCTGACGGAGGCAGCACGGTCGGAATGAGAATGCTGAGTGATGCGAACAATTCATGGGTCGCAACACGATCGATATGGAATCAGTACGCCTACAGCATCGACAACGTCAACGACGATGCGAGCATTCCGGCGCATCCTCAAGCAGGCTGGCTAACTCACAACACGTTTCGGCTGAACAGTTTTCCGGCGGGAGGCCCTTTGGCTCTGCCGGATCTTGCCTTGTTTGATCTCAGGCTCGATGAAAGCAGCGGCTCTTCAATCAAGCTAACCGTAAAGAATCGTGGGCTGCGGAGTAGCGGCGGTGAGTCGGTTGTCCGCTTCTACGATGGCGTGCCGGATCAAGGAGGAATCCTGATCGGTGAGCTATCGATTCCCGAGCTTGGCTCCGGTGAGGAGATGGCGCTGGCGCTGGACAATCTTCCCCCGGGTTCGGTCGACCGCGACATCTATGCGCAGGTCGACCCGAATGCTGCGGTTGAAGAATGTGATGAATCAAACAACATGGCGGCGGCCAGTTATTTCGCCGTCAAGGTATCTGATCCGCAGGCATTGTTCGACACGCAAAGATTCACCGTTCGGGTCGAGAACAGGAACCATGCGCCCACCATCCAGCCAGCGCAGCTGACTGATGGAAATGTAAATCAGCCCTATCGCTTCAAGCTGGTCGCCTCGGACCCTGATCGGGGCGACGGGCTGTTGTTTTCCCTCGCAAGCGGCCCTGCCGGTCTGCAGATTGAAGCCGTATCCGGAGAACTGCGTTGGATACCGACCAACACCGACGTCGGCGTTCACTCGCTGACTGTCCGGGTTACCGATTTAGGCGGGCTGAGCGATGAGCGCACATTCGACCTGGTCGTTACCGACAACCATGCTCCAGTCATTGAATCTTCACCTGCGCTGACTGTAGAAGCAGGATCGCTCTACACCTATGCGGTCGCGGCCACTGATCCGGATGGGGATTCTGTGCAATTCGCACTGCAGGAATCGCCGCCGACGATGTTCATCAACGCGTCGACTGGGCTCATTCAGTGGTCATCACTGAGCACGGACGTGGGTACCCATTCGGTAGTCGTCCAGGCCGATGACGGACGTGGCGGAATGACGGAACAGGCCTATGTGCTAACCGTCACCGGCTTGCCAAATCAGGCGCCGATCATCACCTCCGCACCGCAGACGAACGCCTATCCGGGTATTGCCTATTCCTATGACGTTGCCGCAATCGACCCCGACAACGACACATTGACGTATTCGATTGCTGAAGCGCCATCAGGTATGTCGATCGCGGCAGGTACCGGCCAAATCACCTGGACGCCCAGCGCAGATCAACTTGGCACGCATTATGCGACCCTGCAGGTAGATGATGGACGGGGGGGATTTGCGACCCAGCGCTGGTCGATCCTGGTTGCCCAGTCCACGGGTGGTGGTGGGAATCAGGCGCCGATCATTACCTCCTCGCCAGTTGGAACGACGGTACTTGGTGACACCTATTTGTATGCGGTTGCGGCCAGCGATCCGGATGCCGATCCGCTGTCCTACGTGCTCTCGGAAGCGCCGCCAGGAATGGTGATCGGGGCAACAAGCGGTGTGCTTTCGTGGACACCTTCACCCGCTCAAGTCGGCACGCATCCGGTAACCGTCCGCGTCAGCGACGGCCGCGGTGGCGCTGCATGGCAATCGTCCGTCATCCTGGTTACTGCACCTTCCGGCGGCAGCAATCACGCGCCAACCATTCTCAGCACACCGTCGGCACAGGCCAAGGTGGGTATTGCCTATCAGTACGCATTGAACGCATTCGATGCCGATGGAGACACGCTGAGTTACAGCCTGAGCGATGGCCCGGTAGATATGGTCGTTGATGGATCAACAGGCCAATTGCTCTGGACACCTGCCGCAACGGGAACAGTTGCCGTTCGTGTGCGCGTCTCAGATGGCCAATCGTGGGTCGAGCAAGGCTGGAACCTGTCCGTCATTGATGCTGGCATTCCGTTGTCGGCGTCCCTCAGCGTGGCACCAAATCCAGTAGTTCCCGGCGGGGATCTGACAATCGGTCTGGTCGTCAACGGTGCCAGCGGGGATCTCAGCGTCACCGCGACACTGGACGGCGTTCCGCTGCAACTGCTCGCGCAAGGAAACATCACTGTACCCGCGCCAGAAACGGTCGGTTTGCACACGATTTCGGTTGTCGTTAGCGATGGCAATGACACGGTCACGCAAATCTCGGACTTCAACGTCGAGGAAACGGGTTCAAGTGAGGCGCCGAGCGTGCAGATCCTGGCCCCCACTGAATCGGCCGACGAAGACATTCTCGTCATCACCTCTCCCACCGAAGTGGTTGGCCGGGTGCTGGATGACAATCTGGTCAGCTGGGCCTTGACTTTGAAGGAGCGCGGCGGCAGCGCGGTTACAAATGTAGCCGAAGGAACCAGCATTGCCGATGGCGTGACCCTCGGGACGATCGATCCTACTTTGATGCAGAATGGCCAATATGTATTAATTTTGCAGGGAACGGATGCCAATGGCCAAACCGCGTCCGACTCGCGCGCCCTAATCATCGAAGGCGACATGAAGCTCGGTCAGTTCTCGATGACCTTCGAAGATCTCTCGATTCCGGTTGCAGGCCTGCCGGTAAGAGTGACGCGCACCTACGACACGCGCCAGCGCAGCAGCAATCTGGATTTCGGCTATGGCTGGAGCGTCGACTATCAGAACGTACGCGTACAGGAATCGCGTCGACCCGGCTTTGCGTGGAATCTCACCCCTTATCCGTCCGGACCTCTGGGCTTGATTCCGAATTGGTGTGTCGAATCGGCACTCGGCAACGTGGTCAGCGTCACACTCGGCGATGGCAAGGTTGAGAAATTCCGAGCGAAGGCGAGCCCTGCGTGCAATCAGGGAGCGCCCATCCTCGATGTGCAGATCGTCTTCGAGGCGATGGAAGGCACACACTCCCAATTGCGAGCGCTCAACAAAGCTCTAGGCCGCCTCATCAATGGTTCACTTGCCGATCCTTTCGATCCAGGCAATCCACTGGATCCCAGCCGCTACCTGCTGACAACACCCGAAGGTCGCGAATTCACCCTCGATCAAGGCTTCACCGTGCGTGAAGTGCTCGAACGTGAAGGTGGAAACACAATCACCTTTGATGAAAACGGCATCATCCATTCCTCCGGGTTGAGCGTCGTCTTTGTTCGCGACGCGCAAGGCCGCATCACTGAAGTGCATGCGCCCGATGGCACGGTATTGCGCTACGAGTATGACGCCCAGGGCAATCTCAGCGCCTTTGTCGACGCAACGGGTGCACGCACCACTTACACGTATCTCGCTCGTGGCGGCCATTATCTGGAAGAGATCATCGATCCACGCGGTGTCCACGTGGCGCGCAACGAATACGACGATGCTGGTCGCCTGATCGCGGTGATCGACGCCGACGGCCGGCGCATCGAGTATGACCACGATATTGACGGGCGCGCCGAAACGATTCGTGACCGACGTGGCATTACCACGGTGTATGTCTACAACGATCGTGGCGATGTGCTCGCCGAGACCAACGGGGCCGGCGAAACCACGCTGCGAACCTACGACAGCAATGGCAGTCCGCTGACTGAAACCAACGCCCTCGGCGAAACGCGCAGCTGGACCTACGATCAAAAAGGCAACGTCCTCACGGAAACCAATGCTGCTGGCGAAACCGTCAGCAACGTCTACGGCCCATTCAACCAGTTGGACACGCAGACCGACGCACTAGGCCATGTCACACTCAAGAATGACTATCTGAACGTCACCGTCGGCGGCGAGCCGATCTATCCGGGACCGCTCTACAGCATCGCCGACGCCAACGGTAATCGAACCCGATTCGGCTACGACACCGCCGGCCAGCTCAACGCATTGACCGATCCGACTGGCGCAGTGAGCCGCATGACCTACGACACCAAGGGCTTCCTGATTGCCCGTGTCGAAGCCGATGGCAGCCGTACTGACATCGTCAACGACGTCATGGGCCGCACGCTCAGCGAAACGCGCAGCCGCACGCGCGCCGATGGCACCCTTGAAACCCTGCTCACCGAATACACGCTGGATGCCAAGGGCCGTGTCACCGCCACCCACCACCCGGATGGCTCGGTGACGCACACCGACTACGATGCCAACGACAAGCCGGTCAGCACCTGCGATGCCCTGAATCGCTGTACCGCGATGCATTACGACGACCAGGGTCGACTCGATCGCACCGACTATGCCGATGGCAGCGCCGAGTCCAGCGAGTACGACGCCAATGGCAATGTGATTGCGCGTACCGATCGCCTCGGACGCACCACGCGCATGCTCTACGATGCGGCCAATCGCCAGACGGCAACGATCTATCCCGACGCCACCCCGGCCGACGACAGCGACAATCCGCGATCGACCACCGGCTACGACGCCGTCGGCCGCGTGCTCACCAGCACCGATGAAAACGGCCACAGCACGCGCTACGAATACGATGCTGCCGGACGGCGCACCGCCGTGGTGATGACCGCTGTGAATGGCGTCGAAGCACGCACGGTCACCGCCTACGACGCCGCCGGCCGGCGCAGCGCAACGATTGATGCCGAAGGACACACCATCGGCTATCTCTACGATGCCGCCGGGCGTCTGACCAACACGCTGTATGACGACGGCAACAGCTCGACCATCGAGTACGACGCGGCCGGGCGCAAGACCGCCGACATCGATCCCGATGGCCGCCGCACCGAATACGTCTACGACGCCAACGGCCGTCTCGACGAAGTGCGCCTGGCTGCCGGCACCCCGGAGCAGACGATCACCACCTATGCCTACGACGAAGTCGGCAACAAGATCCGCCAGACCGATGCCGAAGGCCGCGTCACCCGCTGGGAATACGATGCGATGGGCCGCGAGATCGCCCGCATCCTGCCCGAAGGCCAGCGCGAATCAAAAACCTGGAATGCCGCCGGCGAACTCGAATCCGCCACCGACTTCAATGGCCAGACCACGCACTACGCCTACGACGTGACCGGTCGCCTCGCCAGCATCGACTATCCGCACGACGCCGACGTCAGCTTCACTTACAACGCCGCCGGCGAACGCACCAACGTCCTCGACGGTCGTGGCAGCAGCACCACGAGCTACGACGCGCGCGGACGTGTCCTGCAGAGTCTCGACGCCGATGGCGGACTCATCGAATACCAGTACGATGCCGCCGGCAACCTGCTCGCCCGCATCAGCCCGAGCCAGTCGCTGGTCTATGCCTACGATGCCCGCAATCGCCTGGACACGGTTACCCGCACGATCGACGGTGAGGCGCCCTCGATCACCCGCTATACCTACGACGAAGACGGCAATCGCACGACGATGATCGGCGGTGGCGGAACACAGACCGAATATGGCTACGACAGTCGCCACCGCCTGCGCAGCCTGATCAAGCGCACGGCGGCCAGCGCCTTGCTGCTGGCGATGAACTACAACGTCGATGCCACCGGCCTGCGCAGCCACATCGAGGAATCCGATCCGGCCGGCATCGTACGCACCGTCGACTACCAGTACGACGCCCTCAAGCGCCTGACCGACGAGACCATCGATCACAGGGATGACCTCAATGATCGCAGCAGCCACTGGGCCTACGACCGCGTCGGCAATCGCCTGCAGCAGGTCGTCAGCATCGGTGGACTCACCACGACCACCGACTACAGCTACGACAACAATGATCGTCTGCAATCCGAAACCACGGGCGGCAGCCCGACCAGCTACAGCTACGATGCCAACGGCAACACCAAAGCCAAAGTCGGCCCGGGTATCAACGTTGCCTACGACTACAACGACGCCAACCGCCTGATCCAGGCCAGCACGGCCAGCGGCACGACAAGCTATGTCTACAACGCCGACGGTCTGCGTACCCGCCAGACCCACACGCCCACCGGCGGCAGCGAAAGCACCATCTGGTATGTGCAGGACAGCGCCTATCCCTACGCCCAGGTCATCGAGGAATACCAAAGCCAGGGCAGCGGGCCGAAGACGCTCAGCGCCACCTACACCTTCGCCGACGATCTGGTCAGTCAGACGCGCTATGACAGCGCAGGGACTCCGGTCACCTCATACATTCAAGCGGATGGTTTTGGTTCAACGCGGTGGCTGACCGACAACACCGGAACCATCACCGACAGCATCGACTATGACGCGTTTGGGGTGGAGATTCGTAGAAGTGGTACGGCCGAGCTTGAGCATCTTTATCGCGGAGAACGCTTCGACGCCAATGTAGGATTTTATGACCTGCGCGCTAGGCTCTATGACCCAGCGAACGGCCGATTCCTGACGCAGGACTCGTTTGCTGGGTTTGGCATGGATCCGCGAAGCCTGCACAAGTACGGCTACTCGCACAACGATCCGGTTAACAACTTTGATCCAAGTGGGCACTTATCGCTGATCAGCGTGGGTACGGCGATCAACATTATCGGAATCGGTAGCACAACTATTCACGCGGGATTCCGGATCGCTGAAGGGGACTATCAAGGTGCGGCCAAGGAAGTAGCGCGGGATGCTGTTTTCTGGGCGCTCGGTGCGGGGACCGGAAGATTGATTGCACCGCTTGGCAGGTCTGCAATGGCCCTTTTCTCGCGAACCTTCTTTGTTCCGCTGGAGCAGGGTTTGGCCCGCAGTGGTACCGTGCTGACCCGGAACATGGAAGCCGTGATGGCTCGGGCTGGAATGTTGAAACCACCCGGCTGGCAAGCACATCACATTGTTGGTGAGGCATATGCTGAAGGCAAAGCAGCAATGGACATTTTGCGAAGATTCAAGATTGACGTTAACTCACCCCTCAATGGAGTATTTCTTCCGGGATGTCGCGCCACAGGAAGCGCCGGAATCGTTGGGCTCGCAGTTCACTGTGGAAAACATGTGCAGGCATACGAAAGATATGTTCTTGAGTCGCTGGAAGCCGCGCAGCGCTCGGAATCTTCTGTAGTAAACGCGCTTAGCCAAATTAGGGAAGAGCTAATGACCGGGCAACTATTTCTCAATGTGCGAGGCAACCTATGAGTTTCTATATTGTAGGTCCGCGTCAAGACTATGCCTCATATTGGCCCGAAAAGACCGACGGTCAGATATCTGCTCATCTGATTCCAACTGATTCTAGAGTTCGCGAGGTCGTGTTGAGAGAGTATCTAGGCGACCCGCCGAGGCGACCAGCGAAGCGTGGTGAGTTTCATAGAAGTGCATTTGGATATTTTATTCGTGAAGATTTATTGCCCACGTTTTTGGAGTCGGCAAACGGGCGCATGCTTTGCAATCCAACGTTGATCTTGGGTCGAGAGAGTGAAAAATTTGTTCAGATATGGATTACGAATGAAGTAGATTGTCTGAACATTGGCGAAACAGATTTCTCTCCAACTGTCGACAAGCGTGTAGGCAAGTTCGGGGTTATAAGACGACCTGCATTTGACATGGACAGGTGGGATGGGTCTGACTTGTTCGTTGTTCCGGAGGATCCAAATCAAAAAGTGTTTTGCTCGGCGCAGTTTATCAAGAAATGGAAGGAACTAAAAACGCGTGGAATGATGTTCGCGAGGCATTTCATGGATTGCGATCCAATAATTTCATGAAGAGGGATTGGGTTTGGGTGCGGGCTATTGGAATGCGCGCATCCAGCAGTCGCACCGTTTGGGATTCGACTCGAAATTCAGTGTCTACCTGTCCCTGGGCCTCGAGTTCTCCCATACCCTGCCCGAAGGCCAGCGCGAATCAAAAACCTGGAATGCCGCCGGCGAACTCGAATCCGCCACCGACTTCAATGGCCAGACCACGCACTACGCCTACGACGTGACCGGTCGCCTCGCCAGCATCGACTATCCGCACGACGCCGACGTCAGCTTCACTTACAACGCCGCCGGCGAACGCACCAACGTCCTCGACGGTCGTGGCAGCAGCACCACGAGCTACGACGCGCGCGGACGTGTCCTGCAGAGTCTCGACGCCGACGACGCACAGGGATGTGCGAGTGTCGCGGGTGCAGGATGCGCAGGAGCGACCGGCGGACTCATCGAATACCAATACGATGCCGCCGGCAACCTGATCGCCCGCATCAGTCCGAGCCAGTCGCTGGTCTATGCCTACGATGCCCGCAATCGCCTGGACACGGTCACCCGCACGATCGATGGTGAGGCGCCCTCGGTCACCCGCTACACCTACGACGAAGACGGCAATCGCACAACGATGATTGGTGGTGGCGGAACACAGACCGAATATGGCTACGACAGTCGCCACCGCCTGCGCAGCCTGATCAAGCGCACGGCGGCCAGCGCCTTGCTGCTGGCGATGAACTACAACGTCGATGCCACCGGCCTGCGCAGCCACATCGAGGAATCCGATCCGGCCGGCATCGTACGCACCGTCGACTACCAGTACGACGCCCTCAAGCGCCTGACCGACGAGACCATCGATCACAGGGATGACCTCAATGATCGCAGCAGCCACTGGGCCTACGACCGCGTCGGCAATCGCCTGCAGCAGGTCGTCAGCATCGGTGGACTCACCACGACCACCGACTACAGCTACGACAACAATGATCGTCTGCAATCCGAAACCACGGGCGGCAGCCCGACCAGCTACAGCTACGATGCCAACGGCAATACCAAAGCCAAAGTCGGCCCGGGTTTCAGCGTTGCCTACGACTATAACGATGCCAACCGCCTTATCCAGGCCAGCACGTCCAGCGGCACCACACGCTACGTCTACAACGCCGACGGCCTGCGTACCCGCCAGACCCACACCCCAATCGGCGGAACCGAAAGCACGACCTGGTACGTGCAAGACAGCACCTATCCCTATGCCCAGATCATCGAGGAATACCAAAGCCAGGGCAGCGTTCCAAAGACGCTCAGCGCCACCTACACCTTCGCCGACGATCTGGTTAGTCAGACGCGCTATGACAGTGCAGGGACTCCGGCCACCTCATACATCCAGGCAGACGGGTTTGGTTCGACGCGTTGGCTGACCGATGGCACGGGCAACATCACCGACAGCATCGACTATGACGCGTTTGGGGTGGAGATTCGTAGAAGCGGCACCGCCGAAATCGAGCACCTGTATCGCGGAGAACGCTTCGACGCCAACGTAGGCTTTTATGACCTGCGCGCGAGGCTCTATGACCCAGCGAATGGGCGATTCCTGACGCAGGATGACTTTGCTGGGTCTGAGGCGGATCCACGGAGTCTGCACAAATATCTGTTTGCTGAAAATGATCCGATCAACAATAGCGATCCAAGCGGACATTTTTTACAAGATCAGACAATTGCTATGCAAGTGAGTGCTACGCTAAATCTCATTGCGGCTGGGGTGACTTTGAATGCGATCAGCAACTTCCAGAACCGTGCTCAATTGGAGCTAGCAAAAGCAATGGTGAAGGCAAACGCGGGCGTAAATACTCGGCGGGCGATCCGAGGGATTCCAGTCATTTTCTATGGCTCAGATGTGAATCAGGTTACTCAGCATATCGACAAAGCACAATTTGAAAAAAGCATAACACCCGTTCTTTCACGATATCCGGGTCGAAAAAGCAGTAGGTGGGTGCGCCGAACAGATGAGTGTCGCGGAAAGACATTTTTGGGGTCCGGTCTCGAGTGCGATGAGTATCCCTTCGCCACTACCAATCAAGGGGGGCGCGAAAACTATCGAGAGGGCGTAGGAGTGTCCCTTGCTCCAATAAGCGCGATACAAAACTCTCGTGCCGGAAATAGACTGGGTCGGTTTCTTACTCAATGTGGTGTGAATGCCCTCAGTCCAACCAAAAAATGGTATGGCGTAATTGCCGCCGCCGATGGGATGGCGACGAGCTTTTCTTGTGGCGATGGAGATATGTGGTGGTAACAATGTCGCCCAAGGAGTTCCACGACCTGCTCGATGAGCTATCTTCTCGTGTTTTAGAGGTGTTCTCCCGCGAATCTGACGAATGCCTAGAACGCACTGAAAGTATTGCACTGCAAAGACGATCACTTTGGCTGGCGCCTGCATCAGAATCAGAAATATCCGATGCAGAGCATCGACTAGAAGTTGCACTTCCAGACGACTATAAGTCTTTCTTGCAAATCACCAACGGTGCGGTTATTCCAGCGCTCGAGAACCATGCGGCGAAGCTCTTGCCGGCTAACTCAATAGGACGATTTAGTAAGGTTGATCCAAGCGCGTTCGATTCATGGTTATGTTGCGATCTGGCGGCTAGCGATGTACCGATAGAGGCGCTTGAATGGATGTCAAATGACGTAGAAATGTTCCGATATGACTATCCTCCTCAGGTGGAGGCTTTTTTTCAGTCTATCGTCATTAGCGAGGTAGTTAATACTGCGGCAGTATTAATCTGTCCCTTCCTGCAGACGTCTGGTGAGTATGCGTACGAAACGTGGGTGATTGGTCCTTGGTTGGGCTGTATTCGCTATAGATCATTCGAGCATTTTATCCGCAATCATCTGGACGCATTTGTACGGGAGGAGTCGAAGTGAAAGCGAGAAGATAAAAGAATAACAATACAAAAAAGAAAAGCCTTGAGTCTTGAGCCCACGTCCTTGGCGGCGTTGGTTCTCGCCCTGGTCGGTTCTTCGCCAATCGAGTTTGCTGATGTCCTCTCAGTCTTCTATCTGGGCCATGTAAATTGGAGGAGGGTTCTCGACGTCAATGCCTACGGCTTTTTTGACGAAGTGCGCCTGGCTGCCGGCACCCCGGAGCAGACGATCACCACCTATGTCTACGACGAAGTCGGCAACAAGATTCGCCAGACCGATGCCGAAGGCCGCGTCACCCGCTGGGAATACGATGCGATGGGCCGCGAGATCGCCCGCATCCTGCCCGAAGGCCAGCGCGAATCAAAAACCTGGAATGCCGCCGGCGAACTCGAATCCGCCACCGACTTCAATGGCCAGACCACGCACTACGCCTACGACGTGACCGGTCGCCTCGCCAGCATCGACTATCCGCACGACGCCGACGTCAGCTTCACCTACAACGCCGCCGGTGAGCGCACCAGCGTCCTCGACGGTCGTGGCAGCAGCACCACGAGCTACGATGCGCGCGGACGTGTCCTGCAGAGTCTCGACGCCGATGGCGGACTCATCGAATACCAGTACGATGCCGCCGGCAACCTGCTCGCCCGCATCAGCCCGAGCCAGTCGCTGGTCTATGCCTACGATGCCCGCAATCGCCTGGACACGGTTACCCGCACGATCGACGGTGAGGCGCCCTCGATCACCCGCTATACCTACGACGAAGACGGCAATCGCACGACGATGATCGGCGGTGGCGGAACACAGACCGAATATGGCTACGACAGTCGCCACCGCCTGCGCAGCCTGATCAAGCGCACGGCGGCCAGCGCCTTGCTGCTGGCGATGAACTACAACGTCGATGCCACCGGCCTGCGCAGCCACATCGAGGAATCCGATCCGGCCGGCATCGTACGCACCGTCGACTACCAGTACGACGCCCTCAAGCGCCTGACCGACGAGACCATCGATCACAGGGATGACCTCAATGATCGCAGCAGCCACTGGGCCTACGACCGCGTCGGCAATCGCCTGCAGCAGGTCGTCAGCATCGGTGGACTCACCACGACCACCGACTACAGCTACGACAACAATGATCGTCTGCAATCCGAAACCACGGGCGGCAGCCCGACCAGCTACAGCTACGATGCCAACGGCAACACCAAAGCCAAAGTCGGCCCGGGTATCAACGTTGCCTACGACTACAACGACGCCAACCGCCTGATCCAGGCCAGCACGGCCAGCGGCACGACAAGCTATGTCTACAACGCCGACGGTCTGCGTACCCGCCAGACCCACACGCCCACCGGCGGCAGCGAAAGCACCATCTGGTATGTGCAGGACAGCGCCTATCCCTACGCCCAGGTCATCGAGGAATACCAAAGCCAGGGCAGCGGGCCGAAGACGCTCAGCGCCACCTACACCTTCGCCGACGATCTGGTCAGTCAGACGCGCTATGACAGCGCAGGGACTCCGGTCACCTCATACATTCAAGCGGATGGTTTTGGTTCAACGCGGTGGCTGACCGACAACACCGGAACCATCACCGACAGCATCGACTATGACGCGTTTGGGGTGGAGATTCGTAGAAGTGGTACGGCCGAGCTTGAGCATCTTTATCGCGGAGAACGCTTCGACGCCAATGTAGGATTTTATGACCTGCGCGCTAGGCTCTATGACCCAGCGAACGGCCGATTCCTGACGCAGGACTCGTTTGCTGGGTTTGGCATGGATCCGCGAAGCCTGCACAAGTATGGCTATTCACACAATGATCCGATCAACAATAGCGATCCAAGCGGAAACATTACGTTGGCCGGCGAACTATCGGGAATAAATGCTGGGGCAATTATTGCTCTGGGAGTTCGGGTTGCTCCAGTGGGCGCAGGAATATTGATTGGCAATCGCATAAACAATATCGTTCGATCTCGTTCTGCGGCTAAATCGTGCGCTGCCGCCTATTCTAGTGGTCTTCGCGCGTTTGGTTCAGGAGACTGTCCGGGAGTAAGAATGCCAATTGTATTCATGAGTGAGGCGCTGATGCCAGGCATCGGCGAGCATGTAGCAGAGTCGCAAGCAATGGGTAGCCCTGCGACTCTAAATCGAACCGCGCTTTTGAAGTCGACAAACCGAGGTGTTGCTCTTGCGAAGTGCGCGCTAGGTATGGATATCCCTGTTCAAAATGGTGGCTCTTCATGTGACGAGTATCCATTTGCATCAACCTATCAGGGAGGAATAGGGTCAACAGTTGCAAAGGTACGTCTGCTGAGCAATTGGACTCAAGGGGGAGTGCTGTCCAGTTTTTACACGGCGTGCCTGGTTACCCCTGATGTCTTTCCAACGAATGAGTTTTTGGTGTTGCCGGTTGTTTCTTCTCCAGGAACGAACTTCCAATGTCGATTTTTTGGTCCAAGGTGACCCGTAAGGTGTAGGCATGACTTCAAAAGAGTTCAGGCAGGCAGCGCGAGCGCTGGTCAAAAAGCGGCTCAACCTCGACAAGATGGCCAAGGATCGCCCTGCGCCTGGGTACTTTAGGAATTGGTATGGAACCTATTGGGAGATAGATGCTTACGACCAGACCTATGAATTGTATCGCGCTTGCATGAATGTTAATCCGGATCCATTGGAAGCGATGTCGGATCGTTATGCCTTGGCTGCATTTTTGCGAGATGGTCTGAGGCTCAATGAGGCTGCCCAGCAGTGTCAGGAGATAATTTCGATTCAGCCTGATAGAGCAATTGCCGCCATGAACTTGCTCGCCTTTATTGAAGCTAGGCGCGGAAATGTTGGCAGGGCTCGAGAGTTGGCAGGGATCGTGAACAGTGATCCTCATGCACGCAATTTCCGATTGCATGAGAAAGATCTTCTGCTGGAAGTCTTCAAAAAAGAAGGGAAGGGGACAGAGTAATAGGAAGAATAGGCAGGGCTTGAATCCACGTCCTTGGTAACGTAGGTTTTCGCCCTGGCCGGGGCCGGTTCTTCGCCAATCGAGTTTTCTGGTGTCCTCTATGGCTTGTATCTGGACAATGTAAATTGGGCGATGGTTCTCGACGTAAAAGACAACGGCCGTCTCGACGAAGTGCGCCTGGCTGCCGGCACCCCGGAGCAGACGATCACCACCTATGCCTACGACGAAGTCGGCAACAAGATCCGCCAGACCGATGCCGAAGGCCGCGTCACCCGCTGGGAATACGATGCGATGGGCCGCGAGATCGCCCGCATCCTGCCCGAAGGCCAGCGCGAATCAAAAACCTGGAATGCCGCCGGCGAACTCGAATCCGCCACCGACTTCAATGGCCAGACCACGCACTACGCCTACGACGTGACCGGTCGCCTCGCCAGCATCGACTATCCGCACGACGCCGACGTCAGCTTCACCTACAACGCCGCCGGTGAGCGCACCAGCGTCCTCGACGGTCGTGGCAGCAGCACCACGAGCTACGATGCGCGAGGGCGCGTGCTACAGAGTCTCGACGCTGATGGTGGACTCATCGAATACCAATACGATGCCGCCGGCAACCTGATCGCCCGCATCAGTCCGAGCCAGTCGCTGGTCTATGCCTACGATGCCCGCAATCGCCTGGACACGGTCACCCGCACGATCGATGGTGAGGCGCCCTCGGTCACCCGCTACACCTACGACGAAGACGGCAATCGCACAACGATGATTGGTGGTGGCGGAACACAGACCGAATATGGCTACGACAGTCGCCACCGCCTGCGCAGCCTGATCAAGCGCACGGCGGCCAGCGCCTTGCTGCTGGCGATGAACTACAACGTCGATGCCACCGGCCTGCGCAGCCACATCGAGGAATCCGATCCGGCCGGCATCGTACGCACCGTCGACTACCAGTACGACGCCCTCAAGCGCCTGACCGACGAGACCATCGATCACAGGGATGACCTCAATGATCGCAGCAGCCACTGGGCCTACGACCGCGTCGGCAATCGCCTGCAGCAGGTCGTCAGCATCGGTGGACTCACCACGACCACCGACTACAGCTACGACAACAATGATCGTCTGCAATCCGAAACCACGGGCGGCAGCCCGACCAGCTACAGCTACGATGCCAACGGCAACACCAAAGCCAAAGTCGGCCCGGGTATCAACGTTGCCTACGACTACAACGACGCCAACCGCCTGATCCAGGCCAGCACGGCCAGCGGCACGACAAGCTATGTCTACAACGCCGACGGTCTGCGTACCCGCCAGACCCACACGCCCACCGGCGGCAGCGAAAGCACCATCTGGTATGTGCAGGACAGCGCCTATCCCTACGCCCAGGTCATCGAGGAATACCAAAGCCAGGGCAGCGGGCCGAAGACGCTCAGCGCCACCTACACCTTCGCCGACGATCTGGTCAGTCAGACGCGCTATGACAGCGCAGGGACTCCGGTCACCTCATACATTCAAGCGGATGGTTTTGGTTCAACGCGGTGGCTGACCGACAACACCGGAACCATCACCGACAGCATCGACTATGACGCGTTTGGGGTGGAGATTCGTAGAAGTGGTACGGCCGAGCTTGAGCATCTTTATCGCGGAGAACGCTTCGACGCCAACGTAGGCTTTTATTGATCCGGCCCTTAAATAGTATCAAGCAGCGTACTTGACGCGCGGGTCACGA
>CAYMHF010000015.1:0-2728 GCA_964390215.1 uncultured Dokdonella sp.
TGCTGCCTGAGCTGTGAAATCCGGCCAAATCACCCACACGACTTCACGAAGACCCAAAAATCTTTTGGGCTTGTCTTTCTTGTCGCTCATTTCACAACTCCTATTTATGCGATTCCTTCGACGGGAGTACGCACACTCTTGATGCGGGGCACTGATTCGTGGCCAAGTACCGTCGATTCGCCACCGTTCACAGGCATACAGATCGTTTCCATTTGCCGTTTCCATCGTTTGTCCTGAGGTTAGTCTAAGCGCGGTTCTTGGCAACGGAAGGGCGCGCGAGGCCGGATAATCCAGCCTGTTGCATTGATTTTCGTGGCCCACCCAAGTTTTTTCGGCCCGCAAGGCGGGTATTTGCCGCCTCCGAACGACGACGACGAGACTGGACCAGCTGGCTTTATCGCAAGCGGATGTTCGGGCAATGCGCAGAGCTAGGCCAAGGCACCTTGGCACGCCATGCCGGTCAGCGAGTTCAGCACGGCCCTCACAGCTCTGCTTTTAAGCCGCGCGCAGAAGCAGGGATGCCGCCCGAAGCTGCTGAATATCCAGCGCGACTCGACAACTAACTCGAGGCAGTGCAGATTAGGCACGCCGTGGCACGCTCCCGGTTGCTCATTGGATTGAGGGGAGTAGGCGCCGCAGATATTGGGGGTATTTTTGGGGGTATGCCGCCGAATTCTAATTGACTTTAAGCCATGTAATTAATGGCTTATGCCGCGAGTTCGAGTCCACCCATAGCCACCAGAATTTCCTTGAATAACAGTGACTTCCTGAGATTTTTTGTTGCCCGCCCGGTATCACTGCGGCTTGCCTTGCACGCGTCTCCTCCTCACTTGCGCCGCTCGCATGCGCCAGAGCCGATCCTGCCGAATCGGCCTCGTCAATTGTCCGTGACAAGCTCCGTGATACATCCGAACGAAGACAAACCTGCTGAAAGCACCAGATTGACCCTGGCACCCCCCTGGGGCATGCAAACCTACCTGGCGAACGATTCGGCACGCAATCCAAATCATTCCTGCCCGTCCGCTTCTGATAGCACGAGTGACTCGGCCGTAAACCGCGTGAAGGCAACCAAGGTTTGTTCTCGCGCTGGCGGGAGAAGCACTGAATTGATACATATTGCGGGCCGCATCAATCACTCATTGAGAGTTTTGCGTTCGTTTCGCGGGCAGGGCCTGTCGGCACGCTCATCGGCTTGCCAGCGCGAGGCCGACCTTGATCCGCTCCATGCCGAATCCGGCGGATGATAGGAAAGATGCGAGGGAGTCCGTACGATTCATGCAGGCATGATGAGGAACTGGACGGAATGCACGGCGAATACAAGATTCCTGGTGGCAAGCTGGTGGTTGTTGATCTGGACGCGCTGGATGGGCGCCTGACCGACGTGCGCGTCAGCGGCGATTTTTTCATCGAGCCCGATTCGGCGCTCGATGTCATCAACGCGGCATTGGACGGACTCACCATCGATACCCCACAAGCGGTGCTGACGCGCGCAATCGAGACTGCGCTCGGCAACGAGGTCAGCCTCTACGGGATCACGGCGGAAGGCGTCGCGGTTGCGGTTCGGCGCGCTATTGATGCGGGCATGCAAGCATGAGTCGCACAGCGTGGCACGAACACGAGTGGCAACTGATCCATGTCGGCGCGCAGTCGCCAAGCATGCACATGGCGCTGGACGAAGTGCTCACCACCGAAGTCTCGTGCGGGCGTCGCAAACCGACGCTGCGCATCTGGGAATGGGCGGATTCGGCGGTCGTGATCGGCCGCCACCAGTCGCTGCGCAACGAGGTCGACAGCGATGCGGCACGCCGCCACGGCATCGAGGTGGTGCGCCGGATCAGCGGGGGCGGAGCGATGTTCATCGAGCCCGGCAACACGATCACCTATTCGATTTGCGCACCGCTGTCGCTGGTGGCCGGACTGTCGTTCCAGGAGTCCTACCAGCTCATGGACAATTGGGTGATCGACGCGCTGGCCGTGCTCGGCATCCATGCCAGCTACCAACCGCTCAATGACATCACCTCGCCGGCCGGCAAGATCGCCGGCGCGGCGCAGACCCGGCGCGGCTCCGCCGTGCTGCATCACGTCACCATGGCCTATGACATCGACAGCACCAAGATGCTGGAAGTATTGCGCATCGGGCGCGAAAAACTCTCCGACAAGGGCACGGTCAGCGCGGCGAAGCGGGTCGACCCGTTGCGCAGCCAGACCGGCCTGTCGAGGGAAACAATCATCAAGCGCATGATCGAGACGTTTCGCCTCAAGCATGGCCTGACCGATGACCAGTTGAGCACGCATGAACTGGCCTGCGCCGAGCAGTTGGTCAGGGACAAATTCGCCACGCCGGAGTGGACTGCGGCGGTACCATAGCGACGTTTTCGCCATGCACGGCTCATGCTTCATGGGCTGTGTGGGATCGCGGACTTGAGCAGATACATGTGTCCGTGCGCGATGCCGCGCACACGGACTTGCCGGGTCTTGCCGGCACGGCGGACAACGAATCGCCAAAAGGGAAATGCCATGAATTGCAATTGCATTCTTGAGCAATCCAATGCGGCTGCGGAGATCGACTGGCGGCGGTTTCCCAAGGTTGACGGGATCATGGTCGGCACTACCGACTGCTGGTTGCGTAGCCAACCGCGGCACGGGGCATTTTACAATGACAGAAGTGGATTAGCGAATACCCAGCGCGCCGGACGGGCGCGTGACAGGGCATGGCCAGTGAGGCGGG
>CAYMHF010000015.1:2738-80174 GCA_964390215.1 uncultured Dokdonella sp.
GCCGCCTCTGGCTACACGGGGCTTTATCCTTTGACAGAAGTGGATTCGCTAATCCACGACGCGCCGTCCGGCAGCTTGCCTGGGCTTGCCCGTTGAGGCGAGAATTCGGCCGGGCAGGATCCGACAACGACGTGCGGCAGGCCCATGGTGGTGCCATGGGCCACGCAGACGGATTGGCAGCCCAGCCGGGTCAAGTCCGCCTGGCTGCCAGCGCGCAGACATCGGCCCCACCCACCAGAGCAGAGATCCAATCCGCTCCAGGTGCAAATCCGTTTTTCAAACGCGCTTCAGTTGTCGAAGCCGTTCTTGAAAATGAGATCGGAAGCACTGACAGAGTAGAAAATGTAGGCATTGCCGCCTTGGCTACCTACATAGAGATTGCCCTGCGCATCTTCACCGTAGCCGATCGGACTAATGCTTGGCGTCCCGGCGAGCGTTTCATAACTCCAGGATACTGATCCTGCAGCAGGGTTGGCGGCGATATACACGCCGCCACTGCAGTAATCGGAGAAAATGTATTGCCCACGCAACGGCACTAGCGGACCTCGGTAGATGTAGCCGCCGGTGATCGAACATCCGGTGATTCCGCTACTGTGCGAGTACTCGATACGCGGCTTGACGCTGCCGCCCGGACCGTTGCAGCCAAGTACATTACCGGGATAGGTGTGCAGGCCCTCGCACTGGTTCCACTGGAAGTTCTGCCCGGCACTGCCTGCGGCCTGGAAATCCACTTCCTCGTAGCGGTTTTGGCCGACATCGCCGATCAGCATGTCGCCGGTCGACCGATCAAAACTGAAACGAAACGGATTGCGGAATCCCCAGTTGAAGACTTCAGCGCACTCGTCCGGAAAGCTCCCCGCATTGGCAAACGGATTGGTTGGCGGAATCGCGTAGGGGGCTGGCTGGCCTGAGCCGACCCCGCACAGATTGCTTGCCGAGGCGGTCGTGCTGTGAACGTCCAGGCGCAGGATCTTGCCGAGCAGATAGTAGGTCGGGCCGGAACCCGTCGTCGTGTGGCAGCTGGCCGGATTGTTGTCGGCCTTCTTGCGACCGGTGCATTGGGCAAACCCATTGGGGTCTCCCTGCACTCCGCCGTCGCCGATCGACCAGTACAGGAAGTTGTCGGCACCAAAGTGCAGGTCTCCGCCATTATGATTACCGGCAATGTCTGGAACGCGCAGAAGTACCTGGCCAGTTGCATTGGCAACATCGGAGTTCGGCGGAGACACTGTGTAACGGGCCAGCACGTGATCATTGCTCGCACCCAGTTCAGGATCGCTGTCGGGGGCGGAATAGGACACATAGAACGTGCCGTTGCTGGCGAAATCCGGATCGAAAGCGAGGCCGAGGATGCCTTGCTCGCTGCTGCAACCCACGTTTATCGAAAGGAATGGCGTGGCCAGCAGGTTGCCGTTCTTGACGATGCTGATCTTGCTGCAGCGTTCGATGACGAAGACGCGGTTGCTGCCATCGTTGGGGGAGCGGAAGGCGATCGGCTGCGCGAAGGTTGTGCTGGTATTCGGCCAGCGCACGAGCTGCAGATCGGCCGGGACGATCGCCGCACCGGCGAGCAGGGGTGCCAACAATACCAATCCGAACAGGACTCTTGAAACACGGGAAATATTCATGGGCGGACTCCGCAGGTCTGGCGAAACACTTTCTACCATGGGCGCCGTTGGAATTTCATTGCGACAGTTCGCCCTTTGGCGGCTCCATTCAGAGGTTGCCGCGTTTGAGCCGGATCAACGCGGAAATGTCCTCGTCGCCATGCCCCTGCGCCATCAATACCGCGTAGTCGGCCAGCGATTTCTCGATCACGCTGCGGTCGGTGCCGGCATCAAGAGCAAGTTCGCGGACGATCTTCAGATCCTTGTGCAGCAAGGCAAGCTTGAAGCCGACCTTGAACTCGTCGCGCAGCATGGTCGCGCCTCGCTTGTCGAGAAACCAGTTGCCGGCGGCGCCGGTGAGCAGGGTCGAGATCAGGGTATCAGCGTCGAGACCCAGTGCCTGGCCAAGCGCAAGTCCCTCGCAGACGCCCTGGGCAATGCCAGCGACCAGCACCTGGTTGACTGCCTTGGTGTTCTGGCCAGCGCCAATGCCGCCCATGTGGTTGATTCGCGCCGCATAGCATTCGAGTACCGGTCGCACGCGCTCCAGGGTCGATGCTTCGCCGCCGACCATGACCGACAAACTGCCGTTGCGCGCGCCTTCGACACCGCCGGACACCGGCGCATCGATGAACTCGCCGCCGACGCTGAGCATGCGTTCGCGCGCCTCGCGGGCGGTCACCGAAGAGACAGTCGAGTGATCGATGACGACGGTACCCGGCTGAGTATTGGCCACAATCACCTCGACGTCGGCGAGCACATCGGCATCGGCTGGAACACACAGGGCGATTACATTGCATCGTGCAGCCAGTTCGGCCAGTGATGCCGGTTCGGCAAGATTCAATTCCGCCGCAATCGCGCGGGTGTTGGCCGGCGTGCGTGTCCACACCGAAGCCAGCAAACCGGCACGCGACAGATGTCTGGCCATCGGTTGGCCCATGGCGCCGAGTCCGACAAAGCCGGCCTTGATGTCACTCATTGTGCTGTCTCCGCAAGATAGGTGTAGGCGGTCAGTCCGGCCTCGAGCGTGGCTGCGAGCTGTTGCGCCTGGTCACCGGTGATGCCGACGGCGGCGATCTTGTCGCGATACTCGGCGCGCAACGCGGCGAGGTCATAGCCAACGTAGTCGAGCATCAGGTCGGTGCTGTCGCCAGGGCGCTGATGGCAGATTTCGTAACCATCGTCGGTCAGTTTCACGCTGACCACATCGGTGTCGCCGAACAGGTTGTGGATGTCGCCGAGGGTCTCCTGATAGGCGCCCACCATGAACAACCCGAGCCGATAGGTTTCGCCGGCTGCGGGCGCGTGCAGCGGCAGGCTGACGTCGACACCATCGGCATCGACGTAGTGGTCGATGCGTCCATCCGAATCGCAGGTCAGATCGGCGATGACACCGCGCCGATCCGGTTCGCGATCAAGTCCGGCGATCGGCACGATCGGAAACACCTGGTCGATGGCCCAGATGTCGGGGGCCGATTCGAACACCGAGAAGTTGACGAAATACTTGTCGACCAGGGTCTCGTTGAGCTCGTCGAGCACCTGTCGATGCGAGCGCTCATCGGGTTTCAGTCGCGCATGTACGGCGTTGACAATTGCGTAGTAGAGATCATCAAGCTGGGCCCGATCGGCGAGCGAGAGCTGGCCGAGTGCATACAGCGACTGGCCTTCGGCAAGATGGTATTGCGCTTCGTGATAGAGCTCGGTCGGCGGACGCGTGCCGATTTCGCCATGCACTTCGCGCAGACGGCGCAGCACGGCCGGCTCGTCGTCGCGCACTGCGGCCACCGCGCCGCGTGGCGATTCCTCGATCTCGCTGACATTGACCACCAGCACGGCATGGTGTGCGGTCAAGGCGCGCCCCGATTCGGTCAGCACGTGCGGATGCGCCAGGTTGTTTTCGGCACAGGCTTCGGCCAGCGCACCGACCACACTCGATGCGTACTGATCGAGGCCGTAATTGATCGAGCATTCCGAGCGTGAGCGGGTGCCCTCATAGTCGACACCGAGTCCGCCGCCGACATCCATGTACTGGATCGGCAGGTCGAGCTGGGAGAGTTCGACGAAGTAGCGCACCGCTTCGCGCATGCCGCGGGCGATGTCGCGCACGTTCGACATCTGCGAACCCATGTGGAAATGCAGCAGCTTGAGCGTGTGCGATAGATCAGCCGACTTGAGCTGCTCGATCAGGGTCAGCAACTGGCGCGGGGTCAGGCCGAACTTGGCCTTGTCGCCCCCCGAGTTCTGCCACTTGCCGGCACCGAGACTTTTCAGGCGCATGCGCACGCCGAGCAGGGGTTCGACATCGAGCGATTTCGCTTCCTCGATGACGTAGCGCAATTCCGACGGCTTCTCGATGACGATGAAGATGTCGAGTCCGAGCTTGCGTCCGATCAGGGCCAGGCGGATGTATTCGCGATCCTTGTAACCATTGCAGATGACCACGCTGCCGCGCCTGGCCAGGGCGAGCACGGCCATCAACTCGGGCTTGGATCCGGCTTCGAGGCCAAACCCGGCACCGCCACCGGCGGCAAGTTCACCGGCTACGTTTTTCTGCTGGTTGACCTTGATCGGATAAATCGCGGTATAGCCACCGGCATATTCCCAATCGGTCATCGCCTTGGCGAAAGCGGCCTGCAGACGTGCGCGGCGATCATTGAGGATGTCGGCAAAACGAACCAGCAAGGGCAATCGCGAACCGCGCGCGCGGGCGGCGTCGACAATTTCCGGCAGGCTCAGTGCAGGGCCGTCGGCAGCACGCGGCTTCACTTGCATGGTGCCGTCGGCACCCACGTCGAAATAGCCCTCGCCCCAATTCGCGATGGCGTAGGTGTGGCGGGCGTCGTCTGTCGTCCAGGATTTGCTCATGGTGTTCTCCGGATGAGTTGGACGTCGCAGCGGCAGGCCTGGACGTTGCAGATCCCTTGGTCGGAAGCCTCGATGCCGCGGGAACCTTCGGGGCGCGCATTGTAACCGTGCGCTCCCACTGATGCGGATACCGGCTGCCGGCGCAAGCCCTGCACAAGCGCGGTGTTGAATGAAAATCGGCGCCTCAAACCCGATAGCGGCACCTGCACAGCGGCGGACGGCTGCCCCGAGCGGGTGCGAACGGCTACAATCGAGCCCCTGCGCAACGCCCCTCGGGCATCGGCGCGTTCCCCATCGAATCAAGGAAGTCCGTATGTCAACGTCCGAGCAAAGCTGGTTCACCGAAGCCCATGAATCCTCGGGCTCGTCGATCGGCTTTCGCACGCGCGCCCGCCTGCATGCCGAGCAGACTCCGTTCCAGTCGATCGAAATCCATGATTCGACCGACTGGGGCAAGCTCATGGTCATTGATGGCTGCATGATGCTGACCACACGCGACAACTTCTTCTATCACGAGATGATGGCGCACCCGGCCCTGTTCACGCATCCACGCGCCAAGCGCGTTGTCATCATCGGGGGTGGCGATTGCGGCACCTTGCGCGAGGTTCTGCGCCACGAAGTGGTGGAATCTGCCGTGCAGGTCGAGATCGACGAGCGGGTGACCCGCCTCGCCGAACAATATTTCCCCGAACTGTGCGAAGCCAACAACGATCCACGCGCGCAACTGCTGTTCGACGATGGCATCAAGTACATGGCCAACTGCGAACCGGATTCGCTCGATGTCGTCATCGTCGATTCGACCGATCCGGTCGGCCCGGCCGAAGGCCTGTTCAACGCCGCGTTCTATGCGAGCTGCTTCAAGGCCTTGCGCGGCGGCGGCATCTTTGTCCAGCAGAGTGAATCGCCGCTCGCCCATCTCGGCCTGATCAAGTCGATGCGCTCGGCGATGCGCACCGCCGGTTTCCAGGCCGTGCGCACGCTGACCTTCCCGCAGCCGTGTTATCCGACCGGCTGGTGGAGCGCGACGCTGGCACGCAAGGGTGCCGATCTTTCCGATTTCCGCGAGCGCGGCGCGCAGACCAAGCGTTTTCCGACGCGCTACTACAACGTCGAGATTCACAAGGCGGCCCTGTCGATGCCCGAGTTCATGCGCGAAGAGTTGGGCGAGTAGCGGTGTCAGCGTGAGATGAATCGACACTGCCGCTGGCCGCTGCTGCTGATCATCCTGGCAGCTGCGCATGCCGGGGCACAGGCTTGGCCCAGTGCGAATTTCCGCCACACGATTCCTTTCAGTGGCCGTGACCAGCCGACCCAGGTTCGCTTTGCCCATGATGGACGTGTCTTCATCGCCGAGAAGACCGGCAGGATCTGGATGTACCAGAACCTGCTCGATGGCGCTCCCCAGCAGATCGCCAATCTCGGCGGTGTCGTCCACCAGTATCAGGATCGTGGCCTGCTCGGCGTCGAACTGGATCCGCGCTTTCCCGAGCAACCGTATCTCTACGTGCTTTACTCGTTCAACGGCGGCCTGTTCAATGACCCGCCGCCGCGCTGGCCGGCGACGGGTTGTCCGGATCCGCTCGAGGATTTTGCCGGTTGCGTGATTTCGGGCCGGCTCTCGCGCCTGACCCTGGTCGGCAACCTCGCGACCAACGAGCAGGTGCTGATCGAGGACTGGTATCAGCAGTATCCGAGCCATTCGATCGGCACGTTGCGCTTCGGTGCCGACGGCTACTTGTATATCGGTGGCGGCGATGGCGCTGCCTTTGCCAACGCCGACTGGGGCCAGCGCGGCAACCCGATCTGGCCGGATCTGCGCTCACCGACGGATCAGGGCGGTGCCCTGCGTGCGCAGGGTCTTGAGGTCGAAAGCCAGTACACCGGTCAGGTCTGGTTGAATGGCACGATCGTGCGCGTCGATCCGCACAATGGCGCTGGCGCTCCGGGAAATCCCCTGGCCATTGTGCCAGGCGCTTCGGACAATGCGCGCCGCATACTCGCCTACGGCTTGCGCAATCCGTACCGGTTCACGATGCGGCCCGGCACCTCGGAGATCTGGATCGGCGATGTCGGCTGGCGAACCTGGGAGGAGATCAACGTGATTCCGGATCCGAACGCCGGAGCGGGCTTGCGCAATTTCGGCTGGCCGTGTTTCGAGAACCGCGCGCACGTCTCCGAGTACAGCACACGCCCGTTGTGCGCGAATCTGTATGCCAACGCTGACAATGCTGGGCGTACGCCCGTATCAGCGCCATTCTATGCCTATCAGCACACCAGCAACGAGGCGATTTCCGGAATCACCTTTTATGCCGGAACGGTCTGGCCCGGCGAATACCACAACGCACTGTTCTTCGCCGACTACATCCACAACAGCATCCGCGTCATCAAGGACACCGATCACGACGGCATCCCCGATGCCGTCGCCGAAAGCAGCGCCGCCTTGTTTGGACAAGGCAACCTTGGCGTTGTCGACCTCACCAACGGACCCGGCGGCGACCTGGTCTTCGTCGACATCAACAACGGCCGTATCGGCCGCGTCTCGTGGGATGCCAACCCCGCGCAACGCAACCTCGCCCCATCGGCAGCAGTCATGCTGGATGCGGGCTCGCTTGCCGATGGGCCGCCACGCACGATCACGTTCACGTCGGCAAACAGCATCGATCCCGAAGCCGGTGCCATGAGCTATTCCTGGGATCTCGATGGCGACGGCGACTACGATGACACCAGCGGAATCGCAGCGAGCACGAGTTACAGTGTTTCCGGCTCGGCCCCACTGGCGGTTGTAGTCGGCGTGCGAGTCAGCGACGCATTGGGCGCGACCGACACCGCACGGATGACCATCACCGTATCACGCGACGCCTTGTTCGATGACGGCTTCGAAGCCGCGATCCGTCACGGTATTGATGAATTCTGAGACTACTCGTACCCGCTGGCAAAGATGCCGTCGGCGAACGAACCGGTCACCCGGCTCAATGCCCACGAGGTTGAATCACGCTCGACCAGTCCGCTGAAATAGATGTTTCGATCGGGGGCTTCCAGGATGCCGACCGGAAACCGGTAGCTGCCTGACACTTGCTGGCTGCTCGCCGGGCGCGCAGCGGCCGACGTCGCCAGTTGCCAGAGCGTGGTGCCATCAAGGATCCGCAGTTTGGCCAGCAGGTCTCGATCATTGCCATCGCCACCGGCGACAAGAATGTCGCCATCTGACGACAGCGCCAGTGCCGATGCCAGTTCGTCGATCCACGTTGCATCGACAAACGGCAATTCACGAGACCACAGGATCGTACCGTTCGAGGCGTTGACTCGGGTCACATTGCGATGGTTCGCCGCGCCTCCGCCGCTGACGAGCTGTCCTTGCGCGTCGAGGATGATCGACCACGTCGAGAAAGGCAGCGATTTCTGCCATTCGATCGCACCCGTGGCGCCATCGATGCGCCACACGAGCTTGCCCGCGCCTACGACCAGATCGCCATCGGGCAACGGCAGCAGTATCGTGGTTGTCGACGAGAAGGCGACCCCCGGCAGCGTTCTCCGCCATTGCAGTGCTCCATCGCTCGCGCGAAAGCGCGTCACCTGCATTCCCGTTACGCTGTAATCCGCATTGGCGAAGTTGCTTGTCGCCAATAGAGATCCGTCGGCCGCCACCGCAATGCGCTGTTGCCCGCCGATCTCCTTGTCCGAGCCTTCGGGCACCGGCACTGACCAGACCGCGTCGCCGGTGCTGGCTGCATATCTGGCCACCTGCATCGAGGTTTCAGCAGTGCCTGACTCGCGCCCGAGCAGGATCATGATCGCGTCACTGGAACCGAGTGCGGCGTCGAGCACGGGGCGCTGCGGCGCTGGCGAGGACTCCCAGACCAGCGCGCCGTTGCCACCATCAAGCTTCGCCAGCAACATTCGCGGATCATCCGAGCCGTTGCTGCCTGCAATGATCACATCGCCCTGCGCATCGCTCAACGCAGCCGCGATATTTCCTCTGACTCGCTTGTCCGGCTCCCAACGCCAGAGGGCACGTCCGTCCTGTGCCGAAAGTTTGGCAATTCTTGGATAACTGTAGTTTTCCGAATTCACGCCCATCCCCGCCAACAGGATCCCCGGGCTGCGCTTGCCATTCCACACCATCTGGCGAGTCGATCGAAATGCCTCCACGGGAATCAGCGGATGCGGCGCCATGATCGGCGTTTGCCGCGACCAGCTTGTGACACCAGAAAGTGCCTGCAGACGTGTTTCAGACAGTCGCAATCCGACATAGCGGTTGCGACCGCTGGCTGCGCCTATTACGACTTCGCCATTGCCCAGCGCGGCAATGCTGAATGTCCGGGTCACGGCGCTTTCGTCTTGCGGCAAGTCCACGGTGTAACGGCCCAGCAAGGTGCCGTTGGCCGCCGCGTAAGTTGCGATGGTGGCGGTGTGCACATAGTCGAACAAGTCATAGAGCTCCAGCGAATGCAGATAAGCACCCGCGGCAACGATGCGCCTCGACAGATAAGGCTCAACCGGCGGTGACGGTGGCAGGGGCGTCTGCGCCAGTGACCACATCAGGCTGCCGTCGACCGGACTGAGCCGGGCAAGATCGACATTCAGTCCGTCGACGCTCAGCTTGCCTTCGGCGTAGAGGTATCCGTCGGCGTCGATGATTGCCCTGTACAGATTCGAATCGATCAAGATCCGCTGCCAGATTGTGCTCCCGGTCAATGCATTGACCCGCCCGATCTCGACAGTCCGCACCTGATCCACATCACACTTGGAAACGAACTCAAACGTGCCATCGGCGAGCATGCGCAGGCGCACGTCATTGGCATTCTGCTGATAGGCAACAAACAATCCGCCGCTGCAATGCGCCTTGCTCCAGCGCTCACTGCCGGACGCGATATCCAGGCCGATGAATTTCAACTCGGCCAAACCGGCGGCAGGCTGTGACAGCACGTGGACGACCGCGCTGTCATTCAAGCCGCTGATTGCGGCGATGCCTCGCGAGGTGGTGCCTGCACCTCCGGCGATCTCATGCTGCCAGAGTATGTCGCCACTTCCTGCATCCAGACGCAAGACAAGCGCATTGTTGTCCTTGCGGCCGGTCGCCAGGATCTGCCCTCCCGCATCGATCCGCATCGCATACAGATTCAGCTTGCTGCCCGCCGCCCGCTGCGTGCTCGACCAGATGGCATGACCATCGATACCGGATAAACGCAACAGGCATGTAAACAGCGGGCTGCCCTGATCGACGCCCTGGGCCGCGATGATGACATCCCCGCCCGGCACGGGCACAACCAGACTGTAGTCAGAACCTCGCGTCTCGCAGGCGCCGCCGAGATCGGTCGACCAAAGCTCGTGGCCATTCGCTGGATCAACCGCAATGGCGCGATATTGATACTGGTCATCGAGCCCGGTTTCGACCGTGACCACGGCAACCGAAGGCGCGATCGACGAGCTGCCAAATGTTGCATTGGCCATGCTCAGCCCCGCACCGGCGGGAACCCGGGTCGTTATCTGGGATTGCCAGGCAAGGTATTGCGCGTCGGCTGGCAGCGGCGCGTTGAACGCAATCAGGCTGATTGCGCACAACAAGCTCACCGGCACGACATTCGTTTCCTTTCGCATCGTTTTCCCTGCTTTTCCAAAAGCGCAGGGTTTGCAACTCTACAGCAGGTTCAGCACACCCGCTATCGTCGCCGTCATGAAGGTTGCCAATGAGCCGCCGAGGACGGCTTTCAGACCCATGCGGGCGAGATCGGGACGCCGGCTCGGAGCGAGACCGCCGATGCCGCCGATCTGGATCGCGATCGAGGAGAAGTTGGCAAAACCACACAATGCATAGGTCGCGATCAGGCGGCTGTGCTCAGTCATTTGATCCATGTGCTTGGCCATGTCGACATAGGCGACAAACTCGTTGATGACGATTTTCTGGCCGATGAAACTGCCGACCAGGGTCGCATCCTGCCAGGGCACGCCGATGATCCAGGCAATCGGTGCGAGCACCCAGCCGAAGATCGTCTGCAGCGAGAATTCGACCGGATGGCCGAACTGCACGGCCAGCCAACCATTCAGCGACGACGACGGGTCGCTACCCCAGGCATGCGTACCGAGCCACTGGAACGGGGCATTGAGCAGGGCGATCAGGGCGATGAAGGCCAGCAGCATGGCGCCGACATTGAGGGCGAGGCGCAGACCATCGGCCGCTCCGGTCGCCGCCGCATCGATCACGTTGGCCGTGGTCTTTTCGACTTCGAGCTTGACCTGTCCGCGGGTCAGCGGTTCCTCGGTTTCCGGCATCAGGATCTTGGCCAGCATCAGGGTTGCCGGTGCCGCCATGATGCTGGCGGTGAGCAGATGGGTGGCGAAGAAGATGCGCTGTCCCTCGTCCTCGCCACCGAGCAAGCCGACATAGGCGGCCATGACCGAACCGGCGATATGCGCCATGCCGCCGATCATCACGGTCATCAGCTCGGACTGGGTCATGCGCTCGATGTAGGGCTTGATGGTCAGCGGCGCCTCGGTCTGGCCGATGAAGACGCTGGCGCACACCGAGGTCGTTTCCGCACCGGACACGTTCATGAACTTGGTGATCACCCAGGCCATGCCCTTGACGATCATCTGCATGACGCCGAGGTGATAAAGCACGCCGGTCAGGGCGGCGAAGAAGATGATCGTCGGCAAAACCTGGATGGCGAACACGAAGCCGAACTTCGAAACATCCATGAAGCCGCCGAAGATGAAGTCGGAACCGGCCCGCACATAGTCGAGCAGCTTGACGAAACCGGTCGCGATGCCATTGAAGATTTCGCGGCCGAACGGAACCTTGAGCACGAGGGAGGCGAATACGATTTGCAGGAGGACGCCGGTTCCGACCAGTTTCCAGCTGATTGCGCGTCGATTGGACGAGAAAAGTACGGCAATGGAAATCAGTACGGCGAGGCCGAACAGACCAAACGCAATGTGGCCAATAGCATCAAGCATGGATGGATTTCCCCTCAAGCGATGGGCGAGCGTAGAGCACGCGAGCAGCACCACGCAAGACGCACTGCACTTCAGGGCGCAATCCATGTCTGCAATTGCGCATTGCGGATAGAATCTGCCGCGCAACGGCGTGTGCAACGCCTTCACATGCGCAGGCAGCAGCGATGAGCAAGCGATCGATCAGCCGGATTCCGTACACGCTCGGTGCGGCGGCAGAAGCGCCGGCGCAATTGCTGCGCTCCACCGCGGATGAGACGGCGAATCTGCTCGCGGGCAGCGGTGAGTTGCGATTCGGCAAGGGCCTGATATCAACCATCATCGCACTCAGCCTCGGCTTCCTGTGCCTTCTCGGCGTGCTCGCCTTCCACTTCCCCGAATACCTGACTACGCCGGAGTTACGTCGCCAGTACTCGGTCGATGCACTGCGCCAGGCCTTGCTGGTGGCCTTGCTGATCGCCGGCGGCATGTCGCTGGCGAACATCCTGTTCGGCAGGCGGCGCAAGCTCAACCTGCTCGCCTTCAGTTTGGTCATCGGCGCAGTCGCGCTTGGCGGATCGCGCGTGCCGGTCGGCAATTTCCCCGACCACACGCCCTACATCGGCCTCGACTGGTTCATCCTCGATCTGCTCGGTTCGACCCTGATCTTTGTCGCCATCGAGAAGCTGTTGCCGCTGCGCAAGGGGCAAGCGGTGTTCCGCAAGGAGTGGCAGACCGACCTCAAGCACTTCGCGGTCAATCACTTCCTCGTCGGCCTGATCCTGCTGACCGTCAACTTCACCATCCACCATGCATTTGGCTGGATGGTGCGCCGTGACTTCCAACTGGCCGTACAAGCCATCTGGTTCGTGCCGCAGTTGCTGCTTTGCATCCTCGTCGCCGACCTTGCCCAGTACTGGACACATCGCGCCTATCACGAGATTCCGTTTCTGTGGAAATTCCACTCGGTCCACCACAGCACCAAGTCGATGGACTGGCTGGCCGGTTCACGCCAACATGTCCTTGAGGTCATCGTGACGCGCGTACTGGTGGTTGCGCCGCTGTTCGTGATCGGTTTCAGCGAAGCGGTCGTCAATGCCTACATCATCATTGTCGGCTTCCAGGCAGTGCTCAACCACGCCAACGTGCGCGTGCCGTGGGGACCGCTCAAGTACCTGATCGTTACCCCCGACTTCCATCATTGGCATCATGCCTCCGACGACGAGGCGATCGATCGCAATTACGCCGCCCATTACGCATTCCTCGACTACCTGTTCGGCACGGCAGTCAAGGCCGATCGCCAACTGCCCAACCAGTACGGCGTGGTCGGCGACTACATGCCGGAAGGTTTCATCGCCCAGCAAATATTTCCGTTTCGGGCCAAGCCGCTACCCTAGCCGACTGGACAGCGCGGCGCGCCCGGCGCGGCGAACACCGATTGTCCCCAGGCATTGATCGACCGCGACCCGGGCCGGGCTGCCTGCTAAACTAGACAGTTTGCCGGCCCCCGCCCGGCGACGTTCTGGCGCGCCGTTTGCCGCCATTGAGGTTCATCGCATGTCCGTCCCCGCCAGCGCGCTTTCGCCAGCCATCGATACCGAGTACACGCTCGATCATAAATACACGCGCCGCGAAGGCCGCATCTACCTTTCCGGTGTGCAGGCCCTGGTGCGCCTGCCGCTGATGCAGCAGATGCGCGATCGCGCCGCCAACCTGAATACGGCGGGCTTCATATCCGGCTATCGCGGCTCGCCGCTGGGCGGCTTCGACCTTGAGCTGTGGAAGGCCAAGCAACACCTGAAATCTTCCAATATCGAGTTCATCCCGGGTCTCAACGAAGACCTCGGCGCGACCATGGTCTGGGGCACCCAGCAGACCAATCTGTTCGAAGGCGCCAAATACGACGGCGTGTTTTCGATGTGGTACGGCAAGGGTCCCGGTGTTGATCGCTGCGGTGACGTGTTCAAGCACGGCAACGCCGCCGGCACCTCGAAGTTTGGTGGCGTGCTCGCCCTGGCCGCGGATGACCATGCCTGTCGCTCCTCGACCCTGCCGCACGGTTCGGAGCTCGAATTCGTCTCGGCGATGATGCCGATCCTGAATCCGGCCGGTGTCCAGGACATCCTCGACTTAGGGCTGCTCGGCTGGGCCATGTCGCGCTTCACCGGGCGCTGGGTCGGCTTCAAGACCATCGCCGAAACGGTTGAATCCTCGGCCTCGGTCAACGTCAATCCGCATCAACTCGATATCGTCATGCCCGGCCTCTCTAGGCCATCCATGGCCTCCGAGGCACTTGGGCTCCTGCCCGGCGAGGATTTCATTCTGCCCGAAGGCGGCTTGAATATCCGCTGGCCGGATCCGCCGCTGAATCAGGAAATGCGCCTGCACCAGTACGCCGTGCAGGCGGCGACGGCGTTTGCCCGGGCCAACCGCATCGACCGCATCGTGATCGATTCGCCAAAGGCACGCCTCGGCATCGTCACCACCGGCAAGAGCTACCTCGATGTGCTGCAGGCGCTCGAATACCTCGGCATCGACGCAAAGGACGCACGCGAGATCGGCATCCGCGTGTACAAGATCGGCATGACCTGGCCGCTCGAACCGATCGGCATCCGCGAGTTCGCCGCTGGCCTCGAAGATGTCATCGTGGTCGAGGAAAAGCGTTCCTTCATCGAATCGCAGATGAAGGAATACATGTACAACTGGACGACGCGCCCGAGCGTGGTCGGCAAGTATGATGAGGAAGGCAACTGGGTGCTGCCTTCGACCAACGAACTGACCCCGGCCATGATTGCCCTGGTCATCGCCAAGCGCCTGGCGCGCTTCTTCAGTAGCGAGGCAATCCGCTCGCGCGTAGCCTGGATCCAGGCCAAGGAACAGGAACTGACCTTGCCGCGGGCCAACTTCCCGCGTGCCGCGCACTACTGTTCGGGTTGCCCGCACAACACCTCGACCGCGGTGCCGGAAGGCTCGCGTGCGCACGGCGGTATCGGTTGCCACTACATGGTCACCTGGATGGATCGCAGCACCGACACGTTCTCGCACATGGGTGGCGAAGGCGCGACCTGGTGCGGCCAGGCGCCGTTTACTGAAACCAGGCACATCTTCCAGAACCTCGGCGACGGCACCTATTTCCATTCCGGCTCGCTGGCAATCCGCCAGGCGATCGCGGCCAAGGTCAACATCACCTACAAGATCCTCTACAACGACGCCGTTGCGATGACTGGTGGCCAGCCGGTCGACGGCACCCTGACCGTGCCCGACATCGCCCATCAGATGCGTGCCGAAGGCGTGCAGGCGATCGTCGTCGTCTCCGATGACATCGAGAAATGGTCGCGCCCGGAAATCTTCCCGGCCGGCGTCGAGTTTGTTCATCGCGACGAACTGGATGCCTTGCAGAAACGCATGCGCGAGATCCCGGGCACCTCGGTGCTGATTTACGACCAGACCTGCGCGACCGAGAAGCGTCGTCGGCGCAAGCGCGGCAAGCTGGAGGACCCAAAGAAGCGCGTCTTCATCAACACCTTGGCCTGCGAAGGCTGCGGTGATTGCGGCGAGAAATCCTTCTGCGTGTCGGTGTTGCCGAAGGCGACCGAATACGGGCGCAAGCGCGAGATCGATCAATCCGGTTGCAACAAGGATTACTCCTGCGTAAAGGGCTTCTGCCCGAGCTTCGTCACCGTGCATGGCGGTGGCTTGAAGAAGGTGAAGAAGATCGGTGCCGGCGAAGTCGATTTCAGCAGCCTGCCGATGCCGACGTTCGCCGCGGACTTCGAGCGTCCTTGGAATATCCTCGTCACCGGCATCGGCGGTACCGGCGTGGTCACGATTGGCGCGCTGATCGGCATGGCCGCACATCTTGAGGGCAAGGGCAGCACCGTGCTCGACCAGACCGGTCTGGCCCAGAAGGGCGGCGCGGTCACCTGCCATCTGCGCATTGCGAAAGATCCGAGCGATATTCACGCCGTGCGCATTGCCGCCGGTGAGGCCGATCTCGTGCTCGGCTGCGACATGGTCGTGGTCAATGATTACTGGGCGCTGTCCAAGATCCGCGCCAGGCGCTCGAATGTCGTTCTCAACACCTACGAAGCGATGCCGGGCACGTTCACGATGAAGCCGGACCTGCAGTTCCCGGCGCAGAAGATCATCGATGCCGTGCGCACCGCACTCGAAGGCGACGAACCCGAGATGATCGATGCCACCCAACTCGGCACCGCCCTGCTCGGTGACACCATTGCAGCCAACCTGTTCATGCTCGGCTACGCCTGGCAGAAGGGCTGGGTGCCGGTCAGCCATGATTCGCTGATGCGCGCGATCGAACTCAATGGCGCGGCGATCGAAATGAACAAGACCGCGTTCAACTGGGGCCGCATGGGTGCGCATGATGTCGCTGTCGTACGCAAGGCCGCCGGTGTCGGCGCCGCCAAGCTTCCCTCGGGAGCGATTCCGCTCAACCTGCCGATGCATCCGGCCAAGCTCGCGCAAAAGGACGATGCGATTTCCACGTCGCAAGGTGCCGAAGCACTCGACGACCTGACCCTCAGCACCTCGCTCGACGAGCAGATCGCACGTCGTGTCGAGTTCCTGACTGGTTACCAGAACGCTGCCTACGCAGCAAAGTACAAGGCTCTGATCGACAAGGTGCGCGGCGTTGAACAGCAGAAGACGCCCGCGTTCACCAGCCTGACCCAGGCCGTCGCCCGCTACGCGTTCAAACTGATGGCCTACAAGGATGAGTACGAAGTCGCGCGCCTCTACACCAGCGGCGATTTCGAAAAGAAGATCCGCGAAACCTTTGAAGGCGACTACAAGATCCACTTCCATCTCGCTCCGCCGCTGTTGGCGAAAAAGGATGCGGACGGCCATCTGCGCAAGTCCGAATACGGCCCGTGGGTGTTCAAGGCGTTCCGCGTGCTGGCCAAGCTCAAGGGTCTGCGCGGCGGCGCGCTGGATATTTTCGGCTACACCGCCGAGCGCAAGATGGAGCGCCAGCTCATCGTCGACTACTTCAAGCAGGTCGACGAACTGCTGGCCGGACTCGATGGCGAGAATCATGCGCTGGCGGTCGACATTGCCTCGGTGCCCGAACACATCCGCGGCTACGGTCACATCAAGGAGCGTTTCCACGCCGAGGCGATGAAGCGTCAGGACGATCTGCTCCACGCCTGGCGCAATCCATTGCTTGGCCGCAGCGCGGCATAAACACCCGGAATAATCTGTTTTATCTATTCAGAGCAACCCACACGCACTTTGATGGCCCAAGCGGCCATCTCGCGTAACTCATTGACAGGATGATCATAACTTATTGTTTATATTGAGTTATGTGATTCCCCATCGAGGGCGTGAGAATCCAACTACTCACTTTCCCGGATGAATAGAGGCTTGACTATCTATTCAAGTATCTATTCAATCTGGGCCATGAGTGATGACCGACTGGAGCGACTGGCATCCTTGCTGCGAACACGCGGCCCACAAGCAGCAGGCGTGATCGCGGATGAACTCGGCATCAGTCAACCCACCGTTTCCCGCCTGATTTCCGAGGCAGGTGCGCACATCGTGCGCATCGGACGGGCACGCGCGACACGCTATGCGCTGGCCCGCGAGATTGCGCGCGCAGGCAGTCATTGGCCGCTGTACCGGATCGATGCCGACGCCAAACCGCACAGCCTGGGTGAAATGCACGCGCTGCATGGCGGTGCATTCTTTTTCGAGCCGAACGGATCGCGGCCTGCTCTGATGCACGGCGATTTTGCTGCCGGCTTGTTTCCTGGCCTGCCGTGGTTTCTCGACGATCAACGCCCGCAGGGATTTCTCGGCCGTAGTTTTGCGCGCCGCATTGCCAGCGAAATTGGTGCCAGCGAAGACCTCAAGCTCTGGTCCGCCGATGACATCGTGCTTGCCTTGCTCCGTCACGGCGATGATGCGCCTGGTGATCTGGTTCTCGGCGAAGCTTCGCTGCACAAGGCCTTGAGCGGAATCATCACGCCAGCCGACCGTATTGCCCAGGAACAGCGCTCAACTCGCTATCCGAAACTAGCCGAAGCCGCGTTACGCGGCGAGGACGTCGGCTCCTCTGCTGGCGGCGAACAAGCCAAGTTCGCGGTGACCTTGCAGATTGGCGCAAGCGATATGCCGGTCATCGTCAAGTTCAGTGAAAGCACGGAATCGCGGGCAGGACGTCGCTGGGCCGATCTCCTGATCTGCGAGCATCACGCCAGCGAAGTGCTGCTTGAATCCGGGTTACCCGCTGCGCGCAACGAAATTATCGAAGCAGAAGGTCGCATATTTCTGCAATCGACCCGCTTTGATCGCACACCTTCGCTGGGGCGGCGGGGCTTCGTGACGCTCGCGGCTCTCGATGCGGCAATCTACGCCAACGGCACTATCGACTGGTGGCGACTCGCACCCCGACTCGCGCGCGACGGTTGGTTGAATGACGCTGACGCACATCGGTTGCGCGTGATCAGCTGGTTCGGCCTGCTCATCGGCAACTCCGACATGCACCTCGGCAACGCCGGACTGCATCTCACGGATAGTCGACCGCTCGAACTCGCACCCGTGTACGACATGCTGCCAATGCGCTTTCGACCGGCCAACAGCGGCGAGATTGTCGAGCGCCGCTACGAGATCGCCTTGCCTGCACCCGAACAAAAAGCCGACTGGCTCGAAGCTGCACCCATGGCCCGGCAATTCTGGCAGCGAATCACCGACGAGACACGCATGTCGCGCCAGTTCCAGGCAATCGCCAGCGACGCGGGCGCGACGCTTGACCGCGCCCTGCGCCATTTGGAACCCTGATCCACCGAGGCGCTTTGGCAAAACCCGTCAGCGCATGCTGACGCAAGAATACGCTCAGGCGTAGGCGTCGATTCCAGCCGCCATGCGCTCGCGCAGCTCGGCGAGCATCTGCCGCTCGCTCATGTCGGTCGCCCAGGCGGGTCGCAACTGGAAGTGCGGCTGGTCGACAATGGTCCGCCAGTTGCCGCCCCATTCGAGGCCGAGCTCGACGCCGAGCGTACCAACCGCCTTGTACATCGGCGACTCGCCGAGATACTGGTTGCGTTCGAACAGGCCGATATCAAAGGCGATACCAAAATTGTGGTTGGAGAAACCGCCGCGTGCATTGGTGACGACGTTGCCGGGTCGCGTCCGTCCCTGTGCGTAGAGCGCATCCTGCTCGGCATAGGTGCGAAGCCCGCTGATGATGTTGATCGTCAGGCCGTGCTCGCGGCCCTTGAAGTAAAGCGCCCGCGCATAGGGTCGCACGCGCGGATGCAGGTTGCCGATCACCTTTTCGCTGCGCACGTTGGCACGATCGGCGGTTTCGGTCAGCGCGCGATCCGCCGGCGAGGCCCTGTCGACAATGCGCTGGAAGATCGCACCCCAGGTTTGCGGACCCGCACGCCCATCGACCTCGATGCCAAGCCGGGCTTGCACCGCACGCACCATCTCCTCGATCTGCATCGCTGATCTCCGCGTGATCGACCGGGGCAAAGCATACGCCGCTCCCTGCATGCGCCACAGCGTTCGGCAACCGACGCCGGCCGCCTCCCTTGCCTGCAATAACCGCCCCGCTCGATCAACCGGATCCGATGGGCGCAGCCGGTTGCCGCCGATCGCCAGGCGAACTGCCGGCATGGGCCGGGAATCAGATCCCGTGGCAGCGGTCACACAATTTCCGACCTTGTTTCGGCACATTGGCGACGTCAATCGCACGCGTGGCGCGCGCTCAACCGTCCCATCCGAATATCCGCGTATCCGAGGATCCAGCCATGCCGGTCAAGTTCGACGCCGAGGAGTTCGCCAGCGCACTGCGCCAGGTCAAGTCCGCCGCGCCCGTACCATCAGCGAATCCGCCTGCAAAGGCCGTACTGGCCACCGAGGAGTGGCAGCAAAGCGAGGAATTCCGCGTGCGCGTTATCACCGCGCGGACCAAGTTGAAACTGATGCGCGACCGCAGCGACGCCCTGCGCGATTCGCTGCAGCGATTCCGTGCCCAACAGGGCATCGCCCACCGCGCCTGATTCGCAAAGCTCCCTCGGCGTTGCGGAAACGCCGCCCAGGCATGACTTCTGCCTCCCCGGATTTCCGTTGCGAGTCGCTACAATCGAGCGATCAACCGTGCCTTGGGGATCGCCATGTTCGGACGCTGTTTGCTCCTGGTCGCGCTTGCGTTTTCGAGCGCGCTAGCCACCGCCCAGATCGACCCAGACACGTTCGATCATCTTGACTGGCGCCTGGTCGGCCCCTTCCGTGGTGGCCGCGTACTCGCCGCTGCGGGCGTGCCGGACCAGCCACAGCATTTCTATTTCGGCGCGGTCAATGGCGGCGTCTGGGAATCCAACGACGCCGGTCGCACCTGGCAACCGATCTTCGACGACCAGCCGGTGGGTTCGATCGGCGCGCTCGCGATTGCGCCCTCCGATCCGAACGTGATCTATGTCGGCAGCGGTGAAGCCGACATGCGCTCGGACATCGCCCAGGGCGATGGCATGTACAAATCAACCGATGCCGGCAGAACCTGGCTGAAGATCGGCCTTGAGGATTCGCAGCAGATCGGCCGCATCATCATCGATCCCGAGGATTCCAGGCGTGTCTATGTGGCCGCACTCGGCCACGCCTACGGGCCGAACAAGCAACGCGGCGTATTTCGTTCAAGCGACGGCGGTGCACACTGGGAAAAGATTCTCGGCAAGGATGATGCCACCGGCGCAATTGATCTGGCCTTCGAGCCCGGCAATCCGCAGGTCGTCTACGCGGCAATGTGGCAGGCCAGGCGTACACCGTGGAACATCTATCCGCCGGCCAGTGGCCCCGGATCAGGCCTCTTCAAATCCGTTGATGGCGGTGATTCCTGGCAGTCGATTCGCGGTCATGGTTTTGCCGAAGGAAAGGTCGGCCGAATCGGAGTCGCCGTCGCGCCGGATGATCCGCAGCGTGTCTATGCCATCGTCGATGGCGATGACGGCGGCCTGTATCGTTCCGATGACGCCGGAGCAAACTGGAAGCGCACAAGCAGCGACAACCGCATCTGGCAACGCGGCTGGTATTTCGGCCGCATCACAATTGATCCGCTCAATGCCGATCGCGTTTATGTGATGAACACGATCGTGCTGCGTTCCGACGACGGCGGCAACACCTTCATCCCGCTCAAGGGTGACAACACCGGCGACGATTTCCACGAGCTGTGGATCGATCCCGCCAACCCGCAGCGCCAGATTCTCGGCGTCGACCAGGGCGCGATCGTCACCCTCAATGGTGGCGCGACCTGGTCGAGCTGGCACAACCAGCCGACAGCGCAGATGTATCACATCATCACCGATGACCGTTTTCCGTATCGCATCTATGGCGCGCAACAGGATTCCGGCGCGATCGCCCTGCCGAGTCGCGGCAACTCACGCAATGGCATCACCATGATGCAGTTCCAGGAAGTAACCGCAGGCGGCGAGTCCGGCATGATCGCACCCGATCCGCGCGACCCCGACATCATCTATGGTGGTCGGGTCGACAAGCTCGATCTGCGCACCGAGCAGACGCGCTCGGTTGATCCGACCCTGGCCGAGCCCGGTCTCTATCGCAACACCTGGACCCTGCCGCTGGCCTTCGATGCGCGCGATCATGGCACGCTCTACTACGGCAACCAGAAGATCTGGCGCACCCGCGATGGCGGCGAACACTGGCAGCCGATCAGCCCCGATCTGAGCCGCGAAAATCCGTCGATACCGGCCAACCTCGACAAAGTTACCGCGACCAACCACCTTGGCATCGGGCCACGCCGCGGCGTGGTCTACGCAATCGCTTCCTCACCACTTCAGGACAACCGCATCTGGGCTGGCACCGATGATGGCTTGATCTGGCGCACCGATGATGGCGGAGAACATTGGAACAATGTAACCCCGGAGGCAATCACTGCCTGGTCGAAGGTCGGCATCATCGAACCCTCGCATTTCGATGCCGATGCCGCCTACGCGGCGATCGATCGGCATCGCCTCGACGACCGCAAGCCTTACATCTATCGCACCCGCGATGCCGGCAAGAGCTGGCAGTTGATCGTGGCCGGCATCCGCGACGGCGATTTCGTCAACGCCGTGCGTGAGGATCCGAAACGCAAGGGTCTGCTCTACGCCGCTACCGAGCTCGGCATGTACCTCTCATTCGACGACGGCGACCACTGGCAGACCCTGCAGCAGAACCTGCCGCGCACCTCGGTGCGTGACATCGATGTACACGGCGACGATCTCGTCATCGGCACACACGGCCGCGGCATCTGGATCATGGACAACATCAGCGCGCTGCGTCAGCTCGATCCCACGCAGCCGACGACCACGCGCCTGTTCGCGCCAGCCACGGCGATTCGTTATCGCGAAGCCGACTTCACCGGCACGCCGTTGCCAAAGGATGAGCCGATGGCCGCCAATCCTGTCAGTGGCGCGCACATCGATTATCTGCTGGCCGAATCCAGCAAGGGCGCCGTGAAGCTGTCCATCGAGGACACCCATGGTCAGCTCGTGCGGCAGTGGTCCAGCGCGCAGGTGCCGGCGAAGATCGATCTTGCGAAGATCGGCAATGCCCCCGAGTGGATCGAGCAGCCGACGCCGCTGGCAACGACCCCAGGCATGCATCGCTTCGTCTGGTCGTTGCACTACCCCTCGGCCACCGATGCCGCCGATCCGTATGCCGATGGCGTATGGGCGCCGCCCGGCGAATACACGATCGAGCTCACTGTCGATGGGCAGAGCTACACGCAAACGCTGACCGTCGCGCCCGATCCGCGTATCAACCGGTCGGCCGCGGCCTATGCCGATGCGTTCGCGCTGGCGCGCAAGATTGAATCTCTGCAGGTGCGCATCCATGACGCGAAGCAGGCGGCCGATGGATTGCGCAAATCGCTCGATGAAAAACGCAAGGCGCCAGGCAACACGTCAGCAAGAAACAAGATCGATGTCCTCGAAGCGCGCCTGAACGCCGTCACCGGCAGCACCCCCACTCCCAACCCGAACAATGCCTGGGCGTTCCCGCCAAAATCCACCCGCTCCCTGAGCTACCTTGATCGCGCCCTCGGCCAGCTGTTCGGCACCATTGAGGGGGCCGATGCCGCGCCTTCGCCCGATGCCGTCGCCGGATACGTCAAGCTCACCGAACTCGTGGAGCTTACGCTGGGCGATTGGAAGGAACTTCAGGAGCGCAGTGTTGCTCCCTGAGCTCTGGATTCGGGAGCGATGATGCTGCCGGCTGCGATCCCGGTTTCCCTCTGTTGGGGTTCGCTGCGCTCACCACCAGCCTACAACGAAGCGACAGCGCCACCATGCTCTCGTAGGTTGGCGGTGAGCGCCAGCGAACCCCAACGTCAGCGATCAGCACCATCCCGAATGGAAAGCATCGATGGATCGCACGCCCAATCGCTTGACACTTCGCCATTCCGTATCGATCGGTGGATCGACGACCAGGGCCAATCGGCGGCGCGCACGGCATGACCATGCTTCACCGGATTGATGTGGATGTAGCGCACGTGATTTTCGGGATCGGTCTCGTCGCGGATCAAGTGCTCCCAATAGCGGCGTTGCCAGATGCCGCGTTCGCCCTTTCGCTTGCGGCTCTCGCCTATCTGTTCGATCCGCTCGATGTTCCGCGAGAAATTAGCTTTGATCAAACCCCAACGCTCGGCAAAATCATGGTCGCCTTCCGGCAAGGTCCAGATGGCGTGAAGGTGGTCCGGAAGGACAACCCAGGCGTCGATCTGAAATGGATGGCGCTGCTTCACCCGCGCGACCGCAGCGCGAAGTTCAGCCACGCTATCGACAAGAAGCGTGCTGTCTCGATCAGCAAGATTGACCGTGAAGAAGTACGTTCCTCCAGCGACATCCGCGCGTCGATACTTCATGGTTCCGTCCCTGGAAATTGCGTTATTTCTAAACAATGATGTGCGAAAGCCGTTGGGGTTCGCTGGCGCTCACCGCCAACCTACAAGGGAGTAGTGTGACGCCGTGCTTATGTAGGTTGGCGGTGAGCGCCAGCGAACCCCAACGTTTCGGTCGGCTCTACGATTCGACCCCGTGCTCGCTGCACTCCAATAACCGCTGTTGGTCGCTTCATTCGAACCCGTCGACAAAAATCCGGTCGAGCTGGTCGGCGCGGCACTGCGCGCCGCCGGATTCGAGCACGATGTTGTCGATGGCCCAGCCGGTGCGCGTCACACTGGTGTCGCTGGTCAGGCGGAAGCGCAGGCGCAGGTCGGCGAGATTGTCGGCCGAGGCTGGCAGGCTCACGCGGTTGCTCTGCCAGGTGGTGCGCCCGGAACACGTGTAGAGGGTCGACCAGCTGGCGCCCCCATTGACGGAAACTTCGACGTTTCCGAAGTCGTAGCCGGATTCGGTATCGCAGCGGTCGTCGAAACTGAGCGAGCTACCCGAATAGCCGCTCAGGTTCAAGCTTCGCGACAGGCTCGCGTTGGCATTGTTGGCGTAGCTGGTCATGCCCCAGACATAGCTCGTATTGCCGCTCACGGTATTGATCCGCGCCCAGGGTGACTGCACGGTCCAGCCGCTGTTGCCGGCTTCGACGTCGTCTACAAAAACATCGCATGCGCTGAAGAGGACAATGTCGCGCACCGCTGTCGCACCGCCAACCAGGTTGACGCCGGTGACGTCTTCGGAAAGATATCCGGCAGGCGCATCGACATGGATGTTCACGGTGCCCGGCAGCATGCTGCGCAGGTAGCCGCCATCGACGACACTGCTCGTCGCCGTGCGGCTCTCGCCGGTACCGGGGTTGGTCACGTGCAGCGTGGTCGCCAGCGGCGCGCCCGTGTCGATTGCGGTGATCGCGCCGGTCAGCGTCGCGATCTCGTCCGGCTGGGCTATCTCGACAAAGACCGCATTCGGGCTGCCGGATTGTGTCGAGGCATCGGTACCCTGCACGAACAGCAGGTGCGTGCCGCTGCTCAAGCCCGTCGTCGAAATGCTGGCGCTGGCGTTTTCGGTCGGGCTGTTGAATGCGCCGTCGTCAGCGGAAAGTGCCGCGACCGGCAATGCGCCTTCCCACGGCAGACCATCGAGGTACGCCGAAGCCGAAACGACATTCTGCACCGGTTCGGTGCCATTGGTCTGCCTGTAGCGGCTGTCATCGAGGCGTGCATTGAGCGAAACCGGTGTTCCCGCCGCGACCAGATCCGGGCTTGCCGTCAGACTGGTGACATCGGGCCCGCCGGGTAGCAGGTACGGCGCATGCAAGCTTCGCGCGGCATAGCGCAACGCCATCAGATTGTCGGGAATCGTCTTGTTCAGGAGCGGCGTGCACGGTTCGAAAAATGACTGGTCGAGCTCGAAGGTATAAGCCGGCACGCCGAGTGATCCGTAGAAATTGTCGTCGGTGGCGCCGTCGGTCGGGTACAGGGTGTCGGACTGCTCCGGCGAATACTGATTGAACCAGGCCAGGCGCCGGCCAAAGGTCTGCAGGGCGGCGCCATTCGGCGCGGCGGCTGAGGTATCGCCCCACGACCAGAGCACCAGCGAGGCGGCACTGTGCATGTCGAGGAACATGCCGGGATAGTCGACCGGTGCCGCAGCACCGCCATCACCGTTGACGTTGGCCGGATGCAGCGGTCCGGCGCGCAGATCGGGCAGCACACCGCCGACGCAGACGCCGTCATCGCCGCAGGTGCCGGCCACGTAGGCAACCAGGTTCGCGGTTTCCGGTTCCGAGCGCGCGATCGGGCCGCGATAGGTCGAATCGCAGGTCGATCCGCTGGAACCGCCGTTGTTCGGCACGATGTTCCAGTGGAACGGGAAGTTTCGATTGAGGTCGACCCCGGAATTGTTGGCATTGCTGGCGCAACTGGCCGCGATCGTGTTCGTGTTTTTGCGCCAGGAAAGACCGGTCTCGGCTTTCTTGCGGCCGTCCGGATTGGCCTGCAGGATCAGGTGAAAGTTCTCGTGATCGACCAGCCAGGTTGCTTCGGGATCGCTGCCGTAGTTGTCGAGCAGCCATTCGGCGAAATGCGTATTGACCTCGGCCGGTGCGTATTCGCGCGCATGGATCGAACTGAACACGACCATGTTCGGCTTGTTCGGGATCATCGCGTCAGTAGCCGTGTTGCCGATGCGCATCACGCGCATCGTGTAGCCCTGCGTCGCGTTCTGCGTACGCTGCCAGGTCGGGCCGATGTCGATGACCTGGGCCAGGCTCGGGTGCGCGGCAGCCAGCTGATCCATCGTCGCATAGGTCTCTTCGACCGTGCGATAGCAGGCGAAGCCCGGAATGCTGCGGTTCGGGTTGAAGGCCTCGGCGTAGAAGGTGCGCATGTTGGCCGTGGTCGCCATGTCGATGCGGTAGTCGACGCCAAGGTCTGCCAGCACGGCGAGCTGGGCATCATCGGCGATCAGACTGACCGTGTGATGCTTGCGGTCGACTTTCAGATGCTCAAAATACGGTGCGATGCGGGCCAGATCGGCGGGCGAGCGCCAGGTCGCCTCGATCGCCCAATCGGCAGCTGAGGCAGGAGCCGAGAGACTGGCTGCGAGAACCGCAAGAACCAACAGGACGCGCATGAACGAACTCCGGACGGGCCAAACCGCGCATCTTATCAGCCGCCTGTCCGGAATTTCTGTCAACCCGATGGGATTGGAAAAGCCTGAGATCAGTCGAAGCCGTTCCTGAAAATCAGATCGGCATTGATGCGGGCAAGACAGGAAGGGCTTGCGTTCGCACGTTGCTGGACATGGGAAAACATCTTCGAAGGTACCCGCTCCGGTGCAACACCGTAGGGATGACCCGTTCCGAGAGTCAGCGAAATATTGCTCATCCCGCCCGAGCGCAATTGGCAGTAGCTCATGATCGTTCCGCTGCCCTGGCCTTGCGGCCCTGGCAGCACGGTTGCTCCCGAGTAGCATCCGCTTTCACCGGAATAGCACTGATCGATTGGCTCGGTATTGCCGCCAATGCCATTGTAGCAATGGGTATGCGGCGAACTGAAATTGTGCCCGAGTTCATGGGCGACTGAATCGACATCCCAGACCACGTTCGGATTGGCCGCATTGAAGTTGCCGGAGATTCCTTCGGTGACGCCATAGGCGCCGCCGAAATTGCTGCTGGTCGGCAAACCTGGACAAGTCGCCCCGATGTTGGCCTGGGTTGTGGTGAACGAACCGCTGCAGAGCACGCCAATCCATGCAATACCGGCAAGCGTGCTCTTGCCGCTGAGGAAATGCATTGTCGTGCGTGAGATCGCGGCCTGGTTGTCGTTCCAGTACTTGCCGGATTCCAGCAACAGACATGAAGGTGACGTCTCCACAAACGGATCGGGCGTGGTCCACAAGCGCAGAAACGAAACCTGCATATTGGTCTGCACCTCGGCATCATAGATGGTCGAAATGAAACCGATCAGGCTGCCGACATAGTTGGTGTCATTGGTTGTGTTTCCCGAAAAACGGGTCAGGAATTCGTTGTCGGTTTCAATCGCAATGCGCGCGGTATAAGGCGCAGCCAAGAGGGTCGATGGCGCTATCCGCGGCTCATCCGTAGTGCTCGACAGATCGTGTGCCATGCCATTGATGGATTGTTCGTTCTCGCACTGGAAGCTGCGTGTAGCTCCCGATCGGGCGTCGATCGCGCGCAGTCGCAGACTGCCGTCGCTGTCGAACTTCAGTTGCTGAAAGCCAACGCTGTTCTGGATCAGGCCAAACTCTTCGCCGGTGTCGGGAATCGCAAGGATGCCGCTCATCTGTGAACCCTGAACGCGGAAATAGCGCGTCTCAGGCAATGCGGATCGTTGCTGCTCGCCATCCACCCCGACGATGATCAACTCGGCGTCTGGCGTAAACACCTGCATCGGCTGGATTTCGAGCCTGAAATCGGCACCATCCTCCTCCAGGACGATGATGCTCAGCGCCTTGGTTGAGCCGGACTCCTGCGCGAGCAATCGCGTCCGTACATCATGGTCGGCCGCCTGCGAGTTGCCGGCGCTGAGGCAAAGAGCCATCCCGATCGTCACCATCATCAGATTCGAATGCATGGGATTTCTCCTGGATCATCGTGAAAGCGGCATCTGGTCGTCCAGTGTCGGTGATGCAGCCGTTGCGGACTGTGAAGCGCTGCTGGCTATTGCGCGTAACCAAGAAAATCGAGGCTGGCCTGCAGCATTGCTTCGGTCGCGGTTTTCAGGGCGCCTTCGTCGACGAAGAAACGGGGCGAATGATTGAAGGCAACCTTTTCGGTGTCCTTGTCCTTCGGCGTGCCGCCGACAAAGAAGTACACGCTGGGCGCCTTCGCGCCAAGGCCGAAGAAGGGAAAATCTTCCGATGCGGTCCAGCGTGAGGCTTCGAGTACCGATTCTTCGCCGAGCACTTTCCTAAGGCTCGTAGTCACCCGTCGAGTCAATGCCGGATCGTTGAAATTGACCGGATTGCTGCCATTGGCTGTCGGCACCTCCAGGTCGACGGTTGCGCCGTGGGCCTTGGCGACGTGGTCGGCCACCTGCCTCAACTCGGCCAGCGCCTGATCGCGCATGCCGGTATCGAAGGCGCGCAGCGTGCCTTGCAGCGAAGCCGTATCCGGCACGATATTGAAACGCTGGCCGCCATCGAAGATTCCGAAGGTGATGACGACCGGATCCTTGTTGATGTCCATGCGTCGGCTGACGATGGATTGCGCCGACATCACGATGTCGGCACCGGCGACGATCGGATCGATACCGCGCCAGGGTGTCGCGCCATGTGTCTGTACGCCGTGTACGGTCATGCGGAAGGTGTCCGAGCTGGCCATGATGCCGCCCGGGCGCAGGGCCACCGTGCCGACGTGATACGAGGAGGTGACATGCATGCCGAATACGGCAGCGGGCTTGAAATCCTTGAATATGCCCTGCTTGACCATCAGCTCGGCCCCACCCTCCTCGCCCGGCGGTGCGCCTTCCTCGGCCGGCTGGAAGATCATCATCACCTCACCGGGCAGATCCTTGCGCAAGCTGGCCAGCGCGCTGGCCACGCCAAGCGTGGTCGAGGTGTGCACATCGTGGCCGCAGGCGTGCATGACGCCAACCTGCTTGCCCTGGTATTCGCCTTTCGCCCTGGACGCAAACGGCAGATCAACTTCCTCGGTGACTGGCAGCGCGTCGATGTCGGCGCGAATCGCCAGCTTTGGTCCGGGCTTGCCGCCCTTGAGGATGCCGACTACGCCGGTATGCGCAATGCCGGTGTGCACCTCATAGCCAAGCTTCTTCAATTCGGCGGCGATCAGCTTGGCCGTGCGCGTCTCGCGATTGCTTAACTCGGGGTGCTCGTGCAGATCGCGGCGGATGGCCGTGATGTGTTCGAGGCGAGCGTCAACCATTGATTCAACCGTGGCCTCGGCGGCAGAAGCCGTGGGGGCAGCGAGACACAGGCAAAGAGCAGTGAATAGCAGTTGGCAGCGCATGGTGATCTCCCGAGGCCAGCGCGCAGTCAAACCCAAGCACCGCTTGGATGCAACCGCCAGAAGCCATCGAAGGCGGATATCTGCACGTGGAATGCAGGAGCACGTTTACGGGCGAGACTTTTGCGATTCCCCACTCCCGAGCATGGAGAGCATCGCGCCTGAAGGCGCTCCTGCATTGAGATAGGAGAGAATCGGCGATGCCTTGCTCAACTATCCGCAATGCTCGAGTGCGAGGTATTCCTCGCTCTGCATTTCGATCAGGCGCGATTCGGTGCGGGCGAAGACGGCACGGTGCCGGCGGCCATCGTAGAGATCAATGATCGGCACCGCAGCGGAGAGCACCAGCTTGACCGCGTGATCGTAGAGCTCGTCGACGAGCTCGACGAAGCGTTGCGCGGCATCTTCAGTTTGCGGGGTGAACTCGGGCACACCCGAGACCAGCAGCGTGTGATACGAGCGGGCCAGAAAGATGTAATCGGCCACCCCACGCGGGCCGTCGCAGAGTGCATCGAACTCGAACCAGATCACGCCATCGCTTTCACGCCTGACCGGCACCGGTCGATCATTGATCGTGAGACGGAAATCAGCGCGCTCGACCCCATGCGCGACGCGATGGAAGATCGCGTTCATCGCACGCTCGGCGGCCGCATCCGGGGGGCTCAGATAGACCGGCGCCTGCTTGAGCGCGCGCAGGCGCCAATCGGTCGGTGAAACCAGTTCGGCGATTTCACAGTGCTTTTTCAGCAGGGCGATGGCTGCCAGGAAGCGCTCGCGCTGCAATCCATCCTTGTACAGATTCGCCGGCGCGGTATTCGACGTTGTCACCAGCATGACGCCATTGGCAAACAGCGCCTTGAGCAAGTTGCCGAGGATCATCGCATCGCCGATGTCGAGCACGAAGAACTCATCAAGGCAAAGCACCCGCGTCTTCGCCGCAATGCCTGCGGCAACCGCAACCAGCGGATCGCTGCGCCCACTCAAGCAGCGCAGCTCGGCATGGATGCCTTGCATGAAGCGATGAAAATGCACACGCGTCTTCGCCTCGGTCGGCAGCGACTCGAAGAACAGATCCATCAGGAAGGTCTTGCCACGGCCGACGCTGCCCCAAAGGTACAGACCGCATGGCGAATCGCGCTTTTGCCCGAGCAGACGCTGCCACAATGACAACGGCGCTTCCTCGCCAAGCGCATCGAACATGCGATCGAATGCGGCCAGCGCAGACTGCTGCGCGGGATCCGCCTGCCACGCTCCCTCGGCAACGCCCTGCGCGTAGCGCGCACTCGGGCGCAGCGAAACCGGACTCATGCCGGATCGTTCGCCTTCGGCAGAAACGGACGCATCGCGTTTTTGATAGCGCCGCGCAGATCCATCAGGCGACGGTGGAAGAAATGGCTGGTTTCCGGCATGCGCACGAGGTGCGGCGAGACATCGAGGTTCTCGATCCACTCGAACACGAGTTGCGGTTCGACAACTTCATCTTCTTCGCCCTGTACGACCAGCCAGGGACAATCCGGCAGTTCGATTGCATCGAAATCCCAGCGTCCGACCGGTGGCGCGATCGTAATCAGGGCATCTGCGTCAAGCCGGCTGGCGTTGCGCAGTGCGACATAGCTGCCAAACGAGAAACCTGCCAACCACAGTGGCACCCCGGGTCGCACCGCGCGCACCCAATTGACCACGGCGGCGAGATCATCGCTTTCACCCTCACCCTCATCGAAGGTGCCGGCAGACTTGCCAATGCCGCGGAAATTGAAGCGCACGGTATCGAAACCGAGCTCGCGCAGGGAGCGCTCGATGATTGTCACCACCTTGTTGTGCATGGTGCCGCCATGCAGCGGATGCGGGTGACAGATGACGGCGATGCCGACAGCCGGTGCCTTGCCCTTGGTCTCACCGGGTTCGCTGGCTGCTTCGAGATCGCCAACCGGGCCGGGCAGCAAGAAACTTGCGGCCTCGCGCGGAAAAACCGAAGGCGCGGACGGAGAGGAATTGTTGCTCATGCCGCGCATGATACCGTGAAGCCTGGCCCGCGCCTGCCATCCCGATGAATCACCTTGCCCATACCCTGCTTTCCGGTGCCGACGACCAGATCCGGCTCGGCGGCATGCTTGGCGATTTCACCCGTGGCACGATGGATCCGGCGCTACCCGTGCGGGTTCAGCAAGGCATTGCCCTGCACCGGGCGATCGACAGTTTCACCGATCAGCATACCGACCTGCTCACCTTGCGCGCACGTTTTCAACCGCCTTTCCGCCGTTATGCCGGCATCCTCATCGATATCTGGTTCGACCATCTGCTGGCGCGTGGATTTGAGCGCTGGTCGTCGACCCCCTTGCCGCGCTTCAGCCAAGCGCTGGTCGCCTTGCTCGATCAGAATGATGTGTTGCTGCCGGAATCGCTGCGCAGCTTACGCCGCTACATGCAGGTTCGTCGGCTACCAGCCGGCTATGCGCAACGGGAAATGATCGGCGAAGTACTGGCCGGCGTGAGCTCAAGGCTCAGTCGCGAAAATCCTCTGGCGACGGGAATGCTGGAAATCTCGCGCCTGGAGCCCGCGTTGAAAGATGCTTTCGATGGCTTCTTTCCGCAGCTGACAGGTTTCGCCCGACAGTGGCTCGGCGCGCTTCCCGCAAGAACCGACGTTAGGGTTCGCTGACGCTCACCGCCAACCTACGTGTGCATGCTTGGGTGGACCCAATCGCCGCGGTCGGGACGACAATCCCCAAGCCTCGCTCGCTTTTGTAGGTTGGGGTGAGCGAATGCGAACCCCAACGATCCCAGCACCCATCCTCCGCAAGATGGTTGGCTCGGGCGACGTTGGGGTTCGCTGACGCTCACCGCCAACCTACGTGCCGCCAACCCGCGTGCTCCAACCTGTGCGCAAGTGGTTCCATGACCCAGTCGCTGCGGTCGGGACGACAATCCCCAAGCCTCGCTCGCTCTTGTAGGTTGGGGTGAGCGAATGCGAACCCCAACGATCCCAGCACCCATCCTCCGCAAGATGGTTGGCTCGGGCGACGTTGGGGTTCGCTGACGCTCACCACCAACTTACCTGCCCCCAACCTGCGTGCGCAGGCTTGTGCGGATCCAATCGCTGCGCTCGCGAACCACCATCGCCAAGCCAGGCCGCCGCACCGACCTGGCTCGATCTTTCGGCACGCTCAACTTTCGTAGGCCGTCTCACCGTGATAGGCGATGTCGAGGCCCTCGCGCTCTGCTTCCTCGCTGACACGCAGTCCGAACAGTTTGCCCGCGATCAGGAACGAGACCAGCGAGACTAACCCGATCCAGGCGATCGTGATGAGCACGGCGATGGTCTGGATGCCGGACTGGTGCAGGATCGAATAGCCTTCGCCGCCGTTTCCGCCGAGCGCAGGCGCGTGAAACACGCCGGTCAGCAGTGCGCCGACGATGCCGCCGATGCCGTGAACGCCAAACACATCGAGACTGTCATCGGCGCGCAGCATCCGTTTCAGACTCGTCACGCCCCAGACGCAGACCATGCCGGTCAGCGCACCGATCACCATCGCGCCGATCGGACCGACCAGTCCGGCTGCCGGGGTGATGCCGACCAGTCCGGCGACGGCGCCGGAGGCCACGCCGAGCGCGGAGGGCTTGCCCTTGGTGATGCCTTCGGCGACGGCCCAGGCGACCACGGCTGCTGCGGTGGCGAACAGGGTGTTGATGAAGGCCAGCGCCGTATTCGCATTCGATTCGAGATTCGAACCCGCGTTGAAGCCGAACCAGCCGACCCAGAGCAGGGCCGCGCCGACGTAGGTGAGGGTCACGTTGTGCGGCTTGATCGCTTCGCGTCCGAAACCGAGGCGCTTGCCGACCAGGTACGCTCCGATCAGGCCGGCGACGCCGGCGTTGATATGCACGACGGTGCCGCCGGCGAAGTCGAGCGCGCCCATGGCCAGAAGGTAGCCGCCGGTACCCCAGACCATGTGGGCAATCGGTATATATCCAAACGTAAACCAGAGGACTGAGAACAGGATCAGCGCGGAGAAGCGGATGCGCTCGGCGAACGCGCCGACGATCAGCGCCCCGGTGATACCAGCAAAGGTGGCCTGGAAGGCGATGAAGACGTACTCGGGCAGCTTCACGTTCTCGCTGAAGGTGTCGGCCAGCGTGTGCACGCTGACTCCGGACAGGAACACCTTGGCGAACGTCCCGATGACCGCGTTGCCGCCAACGAAGGCGAGGCTGTAGCCAAACATGGCCCAGAGCAGGATCAGCAGGGAGAACACCACCATGACCTGGATCAGCACCGAGAGCACGTTCTTTGAGCGCACCATGCCGCCATAGAACAGCGCCAGTCCCGGCACAGTCATCAGCAGCACGAGCAGGGTCGAGGTCAGCATCCAGGCGACGTCAGCCTTGTCCACGGTAGGCGTTGCCGTGGCGGCGGTTTCCTGGGCGAGTGCCGGCCCGCACAGCAAGGTGACCAGGACCAGCAGTATCGCCGCGGCGAAGGCGGGAGCGCGCACCCCGGATCTATCGTGCGATGGGAATTTCATGATGTCCTCGCGATGTGGGGTCAGACAGCGTCCGCGCCGATTTCGCCAGTGCGAATGCGGATGGCCTGTTCGATGGGCGAAACGAAGATCTTGCCGTCACCGGTCTTGCCGGTGCCCCCGACCGCCTGGATCGCCTCGATGACGGCTTCGACACGGTCATCGCTGACCACCGTTTCGATCTTCACCTTGGGCAGGAAATCAACGATGTACTCGGCGCCGCGATAGAGCTCGGTATGCCCTTTCTGCCGGCCGACGCCCTTGACCTCGGTGACCGTGATGCCGGAGACGCCGGCGCTGGACAATGTCTCGCGCACCTCATCGAGCTTGAACGGTCGGACGATTGCGGTAATCAGTTTCATGGCCACTCCGGTTGCTTGCGGATGGCCGGCCGGCGCGAGCCGGCCGGCAAGGTCAAAGCTTCCTTGGAACGCTGTCTTGTCTATCGGACAACCATCTGATGTTGCTGCCCCATGTGCCGATGTAGTACCCACTGGCGGCGGCGAATTCGATCCCGCCCTGCACAGCGGGATCGCGATTGGTCTGGGTCAGGCCGCGGAAGGCGTAATCGCTGGTCAGGGCCAGCGACCCGGTCAGGGCGGAGGGCTCTCCGGCCCGCGTGGCGAGCGGCAGTCTGGAGAGAGACAATAGCAGGCACCGCACCGGGAGCCGGCTCTTCATGGTTGACCTCGACAGTTTGGGAAAACACGCAACGGCACAAACAGTCGGTCAGCCATGAATTCGGGTACTCCCCAGCCCCTGGTTCATTCCGGAGATTCTGATCTGGCCATCGTCCCGGCTGAGCCCGGAACGACGAACGAATGAAACCCAGGCTCTGCTCAGACCGAGTAGTACATCTGGTACTCCAACGGATGGGTGGCGGCGCGGAAACGCGTGACTTCGCCCATCTTCAGATCGATGTAGGCATCGATGAAATCGTCGGAGAACACGCCGCCGGCCTTGAGGAAGTCGCGATCCTTGTCCAGTGCGGCGAGTGCCTGATCGAGGCTCGAGCAGACCTGCGGAATGTTCTTTTCCTCTTCCGGCGGCAAGTCATAGAGATCCTTGTCCGACGGCGCACCGGGATCGATCTTGTTGAGGATGCCGTCGAGTCCGGCCATCAGCAGCGCGGAGAATACGAGGTAGCCCGAGTTCATCGGATCCGGGAAACGGATCTCGATGCGCCGCGCCTTCGGATTGGTGACAAAGGGAATTCGGCAGCTCGCGGAGCGGTTGCGTGCCGAGTAGGCGAGCATGACCGGCGCCTCGAAACCAGGCACCAGGCGCTTGTAGCTGTTCGTGGTCGAGTTGGTGAAGGCGTTGATCGCACGCGCATGCTTGAAGATGCCGCCGATGTACCAGAGCGCGGTCTGCGACAGGCCGCCGTAGAGATCGCCGGAGAAAAGATTGACGCCAGCCTTCGACAAGGACTGGTGCACATGCATGCCTGAACCGTTGTCGCCAACCAGCGGCTTCGGCATGAAGGTCGCGGTCTTGCCATTGCGATGCGCCACGTTCTTGACCACGTACTTGAGCGCCAGCAGCTCGTCGGCCTTCTTGACCAGCGAGTTGAACTGCACGCCGATCTCACACTGGCCCGCGTTGGCCACCTCGTGGTGATGCACCTCGATGATCTGACCAAGCTCGGCCAACACGTTGCACATCTCGGCACGGATATCCTGCAGCGAATCGACTGGCGGCACCGGAAAATAGCCACCCTTCACACCCGGACGGTGACCGCTGTTGCCTTCCTCGTAGCGCTTCGATGAGGACCACGCGGCTTCCTGCGATTCGATCTCGAAGAAGCACTTGCCCATATCGTTCTGCCAACGCACCGAATCGAAGATGAAGAACTCGGGCTCGGGGCCAAAGAACGCGGTATCGGCGATGCCGGTCGACTTCAGGTAGGCCTCGGCGCGCTTGGCCAGCGAACGCGGATCGCGCGAATAGGCCTGCATCGTGTTCGGTTCGAGGATGTCGCAATAGAGGATCAGGGTCGGATCGGCAAGGAACGGATCGACCAGGGCGGTATCGGGATCGGGCATCAGCACCATGTCCGATTCGTTGATCCCCTTCCAGCCGGAAATCGACGAGCCGTCGAACATCTTGCCGTCCTCGAAGGTCAATTCGTCGATCGTCGCCGCCGGAAACGTGATGTGCTGCTGGACACCGCGGACGTCGGTGAAGCGCAAATCGACGTAGGCGATGTTCTTTTCCTTGATCAGCTTGAGAACCTTGTCTGCAGACATGGGTGAACCTCGGATGGGGGGATTGGTAGCTGGGCTACTGCAACCGCCATGCCAGATTTGCTGCACTGCAAAAAAGTCGACATATCAGAGCGTTAGAACGCGGTCGTCCACTGGGCCAACTCCTATTCGCACCACTATGGTGCTAACTGGATGCCAGATTCACGATTCTGGTGCACGCATTCCCGAGGCGGGATGAAGCAGAGCTCGGTGGACGCCTCTGAATATGGCGGGCGGGCGCATTGAAACAGTCAGTCCAACTCGGCCCGCCACCGCCGGCCCTTGTCGACCAGTTGCAGGTGTGCAGATTCAGTCAGGGATCGAATCCGTTGACAAAGATCAGGTCGACGCTGGAGACCACCTGACGACATACGGAGAATTCCGAAACAATGAGCGCGGGCACGCCCGGCGAGGTTGAGAACCGGCGCGTCAGCGCAGTGAGAAACGTGCCCTGGCCGAGGCCCGAAGTCTGCCGGTTGAATGTGGCATTGCCTGAGCCATCGGTGCTCAGATTCACCAGGATCGGCGGTGGATTGAGCGAGAAGAAGCGGCTGCCGCCGCCGAAGCCGCTCGCATCGCAAGAGTTGCTGATATAGAAATGGATCTCGTAGCTGCTGTTCGGCGCGGCATCGAGCGAGCCGGCGATCGTCGTCGTCAGGGTGCCCGGGTTGTAGATCGCCGACTGGATGAAGGGCTTGTTGAGCAGTTCGTTGGGGCCACTGTCGCCATCACCCGGGTCATTCGGCGTAGCACCGGCCGGTGCGAGGTCGATGGCCAGACCGCCATTGCCGCCGATTGATCCATTGATGACATCGACCTGGGCCGTGCCGTCGATGAACAGGCCGGCACCGAGGTTGTTGGAGATGCTCGTCGATCCAAACGGTGAGAACCGATAGGGTTTACTGACAAACGCGCCAGCGACATTGCCGGAGATGCGCACACCATCGCCACCGTTGCCGAGAGGAAGGGCACCGACACCGATGCCGATGCCGTTGCCTTCCAGCGACGTGCCGCTGAACGGACTGTCGAAAATGGCAACACCGTCGCCCGCATTGCCCGAAATCAGGTTGTCGTGGATGGCGATGCCGGTGCTGTTCATGTCCACCGTGATGCCGCGACCGGCATTGGCAAGGGCTGCGGTTCCCTGCGCATCGAGGCCGATGATGTTGTTGCGGATGCGGTGATCCTGCGAGCGCGCATCGGAACGCGACGATCCGATGTAGATGCCGTCAGCGCCGCCGGCCGAGATCACGTTGAGCGTTTGCGGCAGCGGGTCGGTCGGGCCGCCCGCCGAAGCCACTTCGTCGCCGACGATGTTGTTGGTGCTGCCGCGACCGAATAGCAGGGTCGGTCGAGCAAGGGTGATGCCATTGCCGCGAGCGCTGCTGCCGCTGGCGTCGGTGCCGAAGAAATTGCCCTGGATGCGCACGCCGCCGACCGGACAGGACATGTTCACCGGACAACTCTCTTCACCCATCGCGATCGCCGCCCCGGCAAACCGGTTGATGACGAGTCCGCGAATGACGCTGCCGCTACCCGCGCACAGGCCCGAGCCTGGAATCGCCGCGCCAACGACGAGGGCGTCGCTGGCACCTGCGAGGCTGCCATCGAGCTCGATCAGGAGGGTGGCGTTGCTGCCCTGGAACTGCGTGTTGAGGCTCGACCCGGGCTGCGAATAGCCATCGACGGTGATCGGGATATTGAATCGTGGCAATGGCGAGAGCGGGCGGATCGTGCGCGTCCCGCTTCCCGCGATGTTGAACTCGATCGTATGCGGCGCACACGCGTTGCCACCCGTCACCTGCATTGCGTTGGCATCGAGGATGGCCTGGCGGAAACTGCCGACACCCGCATCGGAGGTATTGGTGACCGTGAACGTGTTGGCCTGGGCAATGGTCGACGACAGTACGGCGAGCACAAGGAATCCCCCGATCCCGGCGTTCGTGATACGGATGGGTAGTGCGCGAAAGCAACGACTTGCTGACTTGCGCAACAACGAAGACAGGCAGCTGACGGCATTCATCGGATCATCTCTGCTATCCCGGGATTTCGTCGGGCACCTTCCATGGCCCTGATCGCGCCGGTGAAACCCGGCCTGCCGTGAGGCAAGGCGCGGCATGGTCCTTCAACGTGGTGCCGAATGTTTCGGGGGTGGGTCCTCGCGCGCCGCGAAGTTGGGTATTCGCTCCATCAGAAACAGGAAAGCGCGGCGATTCCGGCCACGGCGTGGCGCGCCGTGCCATTTCGGGACTGTCGAGCAGAGCAACCAAGGTGCAGGCCGGCCGGATCAGAAGTCGTTCTCGATCAGGTCCATGTTGACGGTATCGCCGGTGTAGGTCGCCGAACTGGTCGGCGAGATCGAGAAGTGGCCGCCGCCATTGGCCGCGACGTCCGGCCACCAGAGTGGATCGCCGGCGGCGAACCAGGTGAATCCAGTGAACACGCCGCTGCCGACGTTGGCGTTGAAGTAGGCAATGAAGTCGGCCCAGGCCTGCGGCGCGTTCGTGGCGTTGGCATACAGGCCCATCTCGCCGAGATAGATGCGATAGCCGTGCGCACTCGCCTCGTTGAGCGCCACCGAGATGTGATCGCGCGCTGCCGTGACCGAGGTGATCTGGGTGGTACCGCCGCCTTCGTCGGCGTCGAGATAGGTATGCACCTCGGCCACGATCTTGCCGAGTGGATCGACGAGTGGCTGGCCCGCGCCATTGGCATTGAGCCAGCCATACGCGTTGGACCGCTTGGTGGCAGCGGTGTCGTAGAAATTGGACGTCCACGAGCTCGCCGCGCTGTAGCCGTTGCCCGGAACGTAGATGGTCTGCGTCGCACCGGTATTGCGGATCGCCGTTATCGCCGCCTGTGCCGACGTGAACCACGACATCGTCGACATGTTGTTGGGTTCGTTGACCAGGCCGAATTCGACGCGCGGATTGGCGGCGAAGATCGTCGCCATGCGCGACCAGAAGTCGGCAAACGCGGCGGTCGGCACCGCAGCGGAGCCGACCAGGTTGCCGCGATAGCGCGCTCCTCCGGCATCGCCGCTGGAGTTGGAGTCCCACGGTTCGACGATGACGCGCATGCCCTTGACGTTGGTGGCGTAGTCGACGATGCGTTTGTAGTCGTCGAAGTAGGTCTTGTAGGGCCCGCTTGTCGCGGCCGGAATCGGACCGTTCAGCACCTGCTGCATGCACTCCCAGGAGAACAGGAAGCGCAGCGTGGTCATGCGTTTCGATGCGAAGTAGTCGATCAGGCGCTCGTCGTGGTGCGGGTAGTTGGATCCTTCGGTTGGACCGCCAGCCTGGTCGCAGTCCTGGTAGGCCATCTCCATGCCCATCAGATTGGTGCCGCGGAATCCCGGAGCAGCGGGGTTGTCAAAGCCGTTCTTGAAGATCGGGTCGGGCGGTCCGGCTGGCGCGGAGGCCGCGATGAACTGCCAAAGCGCCGGCGCGGCCTGCGACCAGATCGCATGACCCATGCCCGGTATCGCGCACCAGTCGAGTGCGCGCGTGCAGCCGTCGTAGGCGACGCACGGCGAAACCAGCGCCGGAATCGTGCTCGCGCTGCAGCCCTGGCTAGCCGCGTAGTTGTTGCGCACGTTGACGCCTGCCGCGAAGGAAACACCGGAGGTGTTGTCGTTTTCGCCCCAGATGAAAGCCGCTGCCGGTAGCGGGCAGGACACGCCGCCATTGCCGGTATAGGTGAAATCCGGCACACCCATGCCGTTATTGACCGGGTACAAGGTGCCCGAGTGAATTCCAAGGCCACGGATCACGCCGGGCCCGAGTCGACAACCCAGCGCATTGGTCATGGTCGCGCCGCCGCTGAAGCCGACCACGAAGACGCGTGTCGTGTCGATGCCAAACTCGGTTTGCATTGCCGCGATCACATCCGTGACAAACACGGCCTCGCGACTGCGCCCGTCATAGGTGTAGTACTCGAATGTTCCGCCAGGCGCATTGGGATAGATGAAGATCGCGCCGCTGGCGGCTTGCGCTTCCAGTGGCAAGGCAGCGCGCATGGCTGTTCCGTTTCCGCCGTCGCCGTGCAAGGAGAAGACCAGCGGAAGGTTCGAACCCGCCGGTATCGTCATCGGCCTGGACAGCACGAAGCTGCGGCTGATTCCGCTGGAAATGATGCTGCGGTTTTCCTGGACATAGGCAGCGTTCGCGTTTGCCAGTTGCAGCATCACCAACAAGACGGCGAGCAGGCGCAGTGCCTGGCGCAGGTTTGCACGCCTCGGACGCCATCCGATATCGGCCTTGCGCTGGATTTTCATGGAACCAGACATGTCAGTACCCCTGCAACCCGACTTCGTGGAATCCGGACCGGAAGGCATCGCACCGGATCGAACCTGACGCGAACGGAATCCGGGATCCTGTTTTACGTGCGTTCCGTCTGCGCCGTCGGAAACGCGACCGCCACGGCTCAATGGATTCATGGCTCGAAACCAGCCGCGAAAATCCGATCGACCAGGGCACCGAATTCGAATGCGCCGATATCGCAGGAAGCCCCTGATCCGCGTGGGGCGTCGCGCTGGTCGATCGCCAGGACCCCGCCAGTCTCGTCGACGCAACCCTGCGTCGTCGTGGCGTTGATCGCCGCGCTCCCGGCAAGCAGGGCGTGCGTCAACGTAGGCCCGCCATTGTCCTGTAGCGGGCCGATGGAATTCAGCGCCACGAATCCTCGCGCGGCAGTGCCATTGCCGCTGAACGCGCAGCCACCGATGTCGTAGAACAGATTCCGGCCATACACTTCCAGCGTCCCGTTGCAGTCGTTGTAGATGGGCGCGTCAAGAACGGTGTTAATTGCAATCAGTGAATTGACGGCGACAAAGCGCAGCCCCGATGCCGTATTCACTCCGCCGCCGATGCCGCCGATCTCGTCGCGGTCGTGGTCGGCGTCATTGTTGATGATGCTGGAGTTGTAGATGAATGTTCGCGACAGGTTGTTGATGCCGCCACCATCGGTGTAGGCACTGTTTCCACTCAAGGTGCTGTTGACGAGCGTCAGCTGCGCAATCTGTTGCGGGTAAAGCAGGGTGAAAAAAACCTCGATCCCGCCGCCGTTGTTGGCGGTGTTGGCACTGATGGTGGTGGCGCGAACCAGGGCGTTGCCACCTTCGCTCATGAATGCGCCGCCGCCGGCACCCACGGCGACGTTGGAGCTGATGCTGCTGTGGCTGATCGAGGACGTGCCGGCCAGGTACAGCCCTCCCCCGCTATAGGCCGTTGCGTTCGCCCGGATGATGCTGTCCTGGACGTACAACGATGCCGAGGCACGATTTCCGATGCCGCCGCCGGCCGTTGCCGAATAGTTGGCCTCGATGATGCACTGGCTCAGGGACAATGTGCCTTCATTCTGTATGCCACCGCCCAGGCCGGTCATGCTGCTGTCGTTTCCGTTGCGCACCGTGATCGAACTGATGCTGGCCGTACGACCCATGCTGACTGAAATGGCGCGGTCGGTCTGGTTGGCATCGATGATCGTATTGATGGCGCCCGCCCCGGTCACGTAGAGCCGCTGGCCGGAGTCGACCGGGGTCGTCATGTTCAAGTCCCCCGATGCGTCACCGTCTGTTCCGGTCGGCACGATCGTCAGGCGGTAGAGGCCTGCCGGCACGTTGATCTCGACCCGGCCATTGGTCGGAAGATGGTTGACCTGCATGATTGCTGCGCGCAGCGAGCAGGTGTTGGCGCTGGTGTGGCAGAGGGCGTCGCTGGTATTGTCATCGACCCGATCCACCGTCGTATTGACTGCATAGACCACGGTGGCGTCTATTGCATGTGCGCCGGTCGATGCCAGCCCGAACAGCACCACGGCACAGAGCACCACTTTCGCTGGCCTGCCGGCCACCACTGCAAACAGGTTCATTGCTTCGCTTCCCTGGAATGATCTGTCACGGAAACGCAATTCGAAGCAGCCCCAATGCGAGGCGTTCGAAGCTGCGCATGAACTATTCAAAGCCACTCTTGAATATGCGGTCGGCGACAGCGCCGTATTCGAAGGCGCCGACATCGCATCGGATACCGACCGGGCGGGCGCCGCCGCGTTGGTCGATCGACAAGGGAGTACCGCTCTCGTCGACACAGCCGAGACTGTCGTAGGTACTGTCGATTGCCTGGCTGCCGGGCAGCAGGGCATGCGTCCAGGTCGGCCCGCCGTTGTCCTGCAAGGGGCCGATCGTGCCGGTCGAGATCATGCCGCGGCTGGCCGCCCCGTTGCCGCTGAACGCGCAGGTGGCCCCAATGAAGCCGAACAGATTCCAGCCGTAGACTTCCAGAGCGCCAAAGCAGTCGTCGGGTTGGACATAGCCGACGGCGTAGTTGGCCGCAATCAGTGAATTGACAACGGCAAGTCGCGAACCGGTATCGGCAAACACGCCTCCGCCGATACCACCGGTTTGATCGTGGTCGTCGTCGGCGTCATTGTCGACGATGGTCGTGTTGTAGATGAACGCTGCGCCTCGACTGAAGAGTGCGCCACCGTCTGTGTTTGCCGTGTTTGCACTGAGCGTGCTGTTGACAACAAACAGCTGATTGCCGTTGTTGGAGATTCCACCGGCGGAGGAGGTGGCGTGATTGGCGTTGATCGTACTCTCGCGGATCGTGACCCGGTTGCTCGGGTCGAATGGTCCGAATGTGTCGATGCCGCCGCCGTAAGCGGCGACGTTCGAGCGTATCGTGCTGGCCTTGACCAGCAGCGTGCCTTGGTCGTTGTAGATGCCACCGCCGAAGGCGTGCGCGGTGTTTTGCTCAACGACGCTGCTGAACAGGGTCAGGTTGCCCTGATTGCTGATGCCGCCGCCGTCGAAGAAACTGTTGCCGTGGCGAATCGTGACGCGCGCAATCGTTGCGCTGCGACCTTGCGCAACGGCAATGACTCCGCCAGCCTGATTGGCGTCAATGATCGTGCTGGCGGCGGACTGGCCATTGATGACAATCCGTTGCACGGCAATCAGCGCTGTCGTCAGATTCAGATCGCCCACTGATTCGTCGTCAACGCCCCCGAATGGCACCGGAATCGAGAGCATGTAGATTCCGGCAGGCACATTGATGATGGCGAACTCGGGATTGCTCCAGTGATTGGCTTGCATGATCGCCGCGCGCAGCGAACAGGTGCCTGCGCTCGTGTGACATACGCCATCGTTGGTGTTGTCATCGGCCAGATCGACAACGCTATTCACGTTGAAGGTGACGTCGGCACGTACCGTCCCCGCACCGAGCAAGGCCAGAATGATCCATGCGGATGACGCGAACCGGATGACTGGCAGGGCGCTCATGCGATTGATTCCATTGTCAGGGTTCCGATCCTCGATTGCAGGTGCGTGTCTTGAGTGAGCGGCAAACTCGCCACGGGTCTGTCGACCCAGTATCACGAACCGGAAACCGTGCCAGATCCGGCCATCGCCAGCGTTATGATGCGCAAATGAGCAACCCCGAAAGTGAGTCGCCGAGGGATCAGTCCGAGGCATGGGATGACCTGACGCCAGCGTCAGTGCGCGCCCTGGCCGACCAGTTGATCCCGCTGTTCCACGAGGATCTTCGCCGTCTGGCTCACCGCGAACGCAGCCGGGTCAGCGCTGGCGAAACGCTGCAGACGACCGCCCTGGTCAATGAGGCCTACCTCAAACTGCGCGGTTCTCACGGATGGAACACGGACGAACACTTCCTTCGCGCTGCGGCGCTCGCCATGCGTCACGCGCTGGTCAATCACGCGGTGGCGCGCCTGGCCAGCAAGCGAGGCGACGGTGCGACGCACGTTTCCATTACAGCGGCTCTCGATGTAGCGATCGAGGACGACGCTTCCGTTGTCGCCTTGAATGAAGCACTCGGCAGACTCGCGAACGACTCATTACGCCTGGCCCAGGTTGTCGAATGCCGCTACTTTGCCGGTTATGACGACGCCGAGACTGCGCTGGCGCTCGGCATCTCCGAGCGCACGGTGCGTCGCGACTGGACGCTGGCGCGGGCGTGGCTACATCGCGAGTTGGCCCACCCGGATACTTGAAGCGACGCTTGCAACGTCGGCATCCGCGCATCCATTCACTTGCGGCAACGTGGCGACCGATGACTTGCTGCGCTGTGGATGCGAGCAGTGGAGCAACGCGTCCGCAGCCCACCGGAACACGTCAGTTCTGGTCGAACTCCTTGCGTGCGCGCAGCAGGCTGGCACGCTGCCGGCTGATATTGCCCTGGCTGTTGGTCAGCGCGTTCTCGGCATTCTCAAGCACGCGCCCCGCCTCCTCACGCTTCCCCTGTCCAAGCAGACAGTGAACAAGTTCGGCCGCGCTCTCGATTGCACGTCGGTCGGTCGCACCAAATTCGCTGGACAGGCGGGCCAACGCCGCTCTCAACGGCGGCTCCGCCTCTGCAAAGCGATGCTGTGCGCAAAGCGCCTTGCCCAGACCGAGGTGAGCGGCCTCAGCATAGATGTGACGACCGTCTCCGATCTGCGCGAACGTCGCAAGCGCTGCACGATAATCGCGCTCGGAACCTTTTGCATCGCCGGCGGCCAGGTGCACATCGGCGAGGGCGGTCATGCTGACTGCGGTGTGGACATGCCGGAATCCTAGGGTTTTTTCATATATCCCGTTTGCACGTCGGAGCACGGCAATCGCTGCCGGATAGTCACCTGACGCGCCCAGGGCCTGCCCCAAGCCGGTCAGTGCGACCGCTACGAAGCTGTGCTCGGTTCCATAATCTTGTTCATAGAGTTCGACACACTCTCGAAAAACCGGGATTGCCGCCTTGAAATCGCCACTTTGGCGCAACGCCGATGCCAACTGATGCAGTGCGTTGGCAAGGTTTGGATGATGGTCGCCGTAAAGTTGTCGGACGGACTGCGCGTTCTTCCTCAGCAGGGGCACCACCTCGTCGAAGCGCCCGAGCGAGGTCAGCACCGTGCCGAGTCGTTCGCGCAGAGTCAGCAACGTGCTGGAGCTTTCCTGAGCTTGCGATCCGAGCAGGGCCAGCGCTTCGCGCAAGGGCTGCTCCGCTTCCGCGATATGTCCGTCCTCATACACATAGTAGCCACGTGTCGAAAGCGCTTCGGCAAGCTCGGCGACATTCGGCGACGGCAGCCGACGCAAGGCTGCAATGCACTGGTCGATCCAGATGATGGCCTGCGCATAATTGCCGCGTTCGCTTTCGAGGGCTGAGCGAGTGCTCATCAAGACCGCCCGGAGTTCGAGCGCATCATTCGGATGCATCGCCATGGCGGCCGACGCTTCGTCAAGCAGCGCTTGCGCGGCATCGAAGCATTGCGCGGAAGTATCCGCGCGTGCCATGTCGACTTGCGCCTCGATGCGGCGCACGTCAACGCGAGCATAGGCGAGATCGGCCTGGGCCAAACGCAGCTTGAGCAACTCCTCGCCGCGCGGGTTCTCGCCGAGCGCGCGATAGAGATTTCCGCTCACGCCGAGCAACTCGATGCGTGTGTCGGTGTCGTTCGCGAAGCCGAGCTCGATCCGGCGGGCACCGACATCAACAAGTTCTCGCGCAGTCATTTCGTGGCTGTTGCCAGCCTCGGGATCATTCTGGCGAAACAGGTCGATGACGAAGTTGCGCACGACGTCCGCCCGCGCCAGCGCCTTGCCGGTCTCGATTCTCGCCCTGTTGGCGTAGAGCGCGGCAGCGCTGAGCGCCAGAACAAGCACACCCAGGCCGGCTATCGGAAGCCAGTGTCGGCGCAGAAAGCGCGCGGCCACGTAGGTCCGCACACCGCTTCGCGCAAGCACGGGCTGATAGTGCAGATGCCGATCAATATCGCGCTTCAGGCCGACCACCGTATCGTAGCGATGGTTCGGTTCCCTGCGCAGGCATCGCCCAACAATGGCATCCAGATCGCCCTTGAGCCGTCGCGCGGCGACCGGTGCGGAGGGATTCGATGCGGCGACGCGACTCGGCGAGGGCGCGTCGCGTTCGACGACACGCTTGAGCACCTGCGCGCTGGACAAACCGCGAGTGCGCACCGGTCGATCGTCAGTCAACAGCTCGAACAGGAGTACTCCCAGCGCATAGATATCGGTGCTGGTCGTCACTGGCTCGCCGCTGAATTGCTCGGGCGCCGCATAGTCCGGCGTGAACGGAGCCACCGTATGTTCGGTCTGGTCTGGCAAGGCTGCCATGTCGATCAACTTGGCGATGCCGAAATCGAGCAGCTTCACGCTTCCATCTGCCGTGACGAGGATGTTGTCCGGCTTGAGATCGCGATGAATGATCAGGTTGCGATGGGCAAAGGCCACGGCATCGCATACCTGCATGAACAAGGCGAGACGTTCGTGCAAATTGGCACGACGCTCGCGGCAGAATCGAGCAAGACTGACGCCCTCGACGTACTCCATGACCGTGTAGGGGCGGCCATCGGCGGTCGTGCCGCCATCCAGCAAGCGCGCGATCCCGGGATGTTCAAGGCGGGCGAGGAACTGTCGCTCCGCGTGAAAGCGCTCGATCTGGGTGGCCGCCTCCTGGCGCAGCAGCTTCAGCGCCGCGCGCTGCTCGAACGCCGCGTCGACGCGTGAAGCCTCATACACCTCACCCATGCCGCCGCGACCGATCAGCCGATCGACTTTCCAGACGCCAAGGCAGGTACCGGCAGCGAGCGAAGGCGGCATCAGCGGCGTGGCAGCGGGCACGGGCACCTTGTCGAGCACTCCCGGCTTGGCGTGGGCGTTGAGCAGTTCTTCGATTTCAATACGGAGCTCGGCATCACCGGCACACTGCCGATCCAGAAACCTCGGCCGCTCATTCGTGGGCAGCTTCAGCGATTCCTCGAACAACTGTTCCAGACGTAGCCACCGTTCGCGCTGCACCGGATCGACTCCATCACCATGGGCGAACGAAGTCTGCGCTTTTGCCGACTGATCGCAAGCCACGAAAAAACGCCGCCCGAAGGCGGCGTTTTCGCGAAAAGTGCCGGCAGCGCCGGGAGAACTACTTGACCTGGGTGATCATCCAGTCGACGGTGGCCTTGACCTGTTCATCGCTGAGGGCCGGGTTGCCACCCTTGGCCGGCATCATGCCGGCAGTCCCGGTGTAGCCTTCGATGGCATGCTTGACCAGAGTCTCTTCGCCCTGCGCCAGACGTGACGCCCAATGGGGCTTGTCGGTCAGCATCGGTGCGCCGCCGGCACCGGTCTCGTGGCAGGCATGACAGAGATTGCCGAAAATGATCTTGCCGTCGGTAGTGCCGCCGTATGCCACTTCCGCGCTGGCAGCCGCCTTGGCGGCTTCTTCAGCAGCGGCGATCGCGGCACGACCGGTATCGCCGGCATACACCGCACCAACGGGCAGCAGGCGCTGATCCATCGCCCGGGCCTTGGCCGGATTCTCCGGGGCCGGATGCCGGCTGTAGATGTATGCGCCCAACGCAATCAGCGCTATGCAGAGGCAGACCAGGATCGTGATCAACTGGGCGAAATGCTTGAGAAAGACCGCGTCGGTCTTGGATACGGGATTGGTCACGGAGACACCTCTTGCGGGCATCCGGAGCAGGTACCGGTGCGCCAGAATTGACGGGCAAGTATAGCCAGCCCCGACAACCCGCGGAAGTCCACCCGCAATCCGGCTTGCAAAACGTGCGGCATGCAGTCGCGGGGCGGGCCTTGGTCAGGCCTTGCTTGACGTCGGTCAAGCGTCAGACGCGGCAGAGAGCGCAGCTTTCGGGTCATCCCGGCACACCGCCGCAAACTTGAGGAGCCCGTGTCATGCATACCCGCCCGATTCGTCCCTGGCCGCGCACGCTATGTGCCGCCGTCGGCATGGCCCTGTTCGGTTCGATCCCCTTGGTTCATGCCGCTGACGCGGTCACCTCGGGGCCGGTCATCGAGGCGCGCTATCGGCATGAGGGCGTCGACGATGCCGCCTTCGCCCGCGATGCCAGTGCGGACACCCTGCGCTTGCGTCTCGGTTATCGCTGGCTGTTCGCACCTGGCTGGCAACTGTATGCGGACGGCGAGCACGTTCAAGCCCTGTTTGGCGAGAGCTACAACAGCACGGCCAACGGCAAGACGCAGTTCCCGGTCGTCGCCGACCCCGAGAGCGACGAGATCAACCAGGCCTGGATCGGCTACAGCAACGCGTCGTTCAATGCCACGCTTGGACGCCAGCGGGTCATGCTCGACAACCAACGCTTCTTTGGCAATGTCGGTTGGCGCCAGAACGAGCAGACCTTCGACGCACTGGCTGCCAGCTACGCCTTTGGCGACGGTGGCCCGAGCGTGCGCTACACCTATCTCGATCGCGCCCTGCGCGTGTTCGGGCACGAGAACCCGAATCCGCTGCTGCGCGAATGGTCGCTCAACGGGCATCTGTTCAATATCAGCCAGGTCTTGCCGCTCGGCGCCCTGTCAGCCTATGCCTACCTGGTCGAGAACAACGACATCGCCAGCCAGTCGGCGCGCACGCTCGGCGTCCGCTGGACCGGCAAGCAGGCCTGGGGAGAGACTCAATTCGGCTGGAGCGCCGAATGGGCGGATCAGTCCGATTACGCCAACAACCCGTTGTCGCTAAGCGCGCAATACCACCTCATCGAACCGAGCGTCACGCTGAGCGGAGTCACCATCAAGGCCGGCTGGGAAGTCCTCGGCGGCGACGGCCACTATGGCTTCAGCACGCCATTCGCCACCCTGCACGCCTTCAACGGCTGGGCCGATCGTTTCCTCGCCACGCCGGCCAACGGCCTCGACGATCGCTACATCGGCGTCAGCGGCAAGCTCGGCAAGGCGGCCTGGGCGACCAATTACCACGATTTCCGCGCCGACCACGGCAGTCAGGATTACGGCCACGAATTCGATGCCTCGATCGGCTATCCGTTCAACGCGCATTTCAGCGGACTGCTTAAGTTGGCCAACTACCGCAGCGACGGTTTTTCCAGCGATGTGCGCAAGCTGTGGGCGAGCGTCGAATACAAGTATTGACCGGTGTGCCGTGCGCGCATGCTCAGTGGACGAATTCGCTCAGGAATCCCCACGGCGCATGCGCGCGCGCCACGCTGACGATGAATGCGAACACGAGCAGGGCGGCGACATAGAAGCCCAACCGCACCTCGCGCGTGCGCCCGAGCTTGAGGGCAAACACGCCGAGCACGATATACACGACGAGCAACACGACCTTGACTGTCAGCCACGCCTGCACGAAGGGATATTGATGCAGCAGGGTGATCAGGATCAGGGCCGCGACAAGCAGGGTCGTATCGATCGTCCACGAAAGTCGCCGCAGGACGATATGGTTCGTGTAAGGCGAGCGTGCGAGCATCATCAGGCCACGCAGGGTGAACAGGCTGCCGGAAAGGATCACGCACAAAATGTGGATGAACTTGATTTGCGGATAGAACTCGATCATGGCGGCGGCAGTGTCTCGGGGTCGGCAAGGATGACTCAGACGGGCAGAATCTCGATGCGTTCGATCCGGCCACGCCAGACAATCTGCAGGCTTTCATCCGCGTACCAGCCAACCTCGCCAGTCAGCGGAACCCGCACTCCATTGCGATTCGCGTAGTCGGAAAAATGCCCTTCCCAGGCAACTTCCCGGTAGTGGCCGTTTTCGCGCATCCAGCGCCCGGGCGTGTACACGCTGACGACTTCATCCTCGGCATTGAAGCGGTACTCGATGCTCACCCGATAGCCAGCGCAGTCGAGGATCGCCAGCGCAGTCGAATCGTCGATCGCCTGCCAGGTGATAGCCCCACCCGGCAACAGCGCCGTCGGTGACCAGACCGCTTCGGCAAGATAGCGTTGCAGGGCCGCCTGGTTGATCTGCTGATGGGCGCAATCGCCGCCGATGCGCAAGGCGCAAAACAAGCGCAGCTCGCTGCTCGCCTCGCCATCGATGAATCGATCGCACACGCCGAGCGTGAGACCGGCAGCGAGGCGCACGCGGGCAAGCCACTGGAACCCCGGCATGCCCGGGCGGATGACCTGATCCGCCACGAAGGGCATCCAGCGCGTGCCTCGCACATCGGTGCGCAACTCGCCGCGTTGGCGCATCCGCGTTGCGCGCACGGGCCCGGTTGCGCCGGCAAGTGTGCGCTGCAGATAGCGTCGAACCGGATCAGGCAACGCGTGCAGATCTTCAGCAGCAAGATCCGGTTTGCCTACCGGCTGGAAGTGCTCAAGGTGCTGAAAAATCCGCTCATCCCGGCGTCGTGCCCTCGTGCGCAAGTGCCAACACAACAGCACGCTTGCAGCCAACGTTGCGACAACCAGCAGCGCAATCCACATGCCGTTCTCGCTAACCCGGTTTACCGTCGATACGCGGCGTGGTGAAGATCCAGATTGAACGCACCACCCAGGGCAGGAAGGCGACCAGCCAGGCGAACGCCGCAATGACCAGCCAGAACGCCATGTTCTGGGCGAGTTCGGCGTACAGGCGGATCAAGACGACGCCCTGCAACAGGATGAAGGTGAGCGAGGATATGCGGCCCATTTCCAGCGGCCGACCGGAATGACCCTGGGTCACTCGCGTGACCATGGCCACCAGCATCGAGCCGAAGAAGCCGATGGTCAGCGCATGCGCCGGCGCACGACCGATTGAAATACTGGAATCGGAGAACAGCAACAAGCTCTGCAATGTGTACAGGCCAAGTGCGATCGGTAACCAGGCGGCGGCGATATGCAGTACGGCGAGCAGGCCCGGGCGCATGCATTTCCAGGGCTGCCAGCGCAGCCAGTGGATCAGGAAGAACACCGCGAGCGGCGCATCGGCAAGCCACAGCCATTGTGGAAGGTAGGCCAGCTCGAGACCGAGGTGAGTCAGGGTGAGCAGCCAGAATACAGGCAGGCTCCACGCTGGCTTGATCACCGTGTAGCTCGGGCCGATTGCACTCGCGCTGAAGAACGGCAGCATGCGATGGATCACCGTGAAATAGATCGGCAACAACAAGCCGAAGGTTCCCATCTTGATGGCCACGTGCGCGAGCTCGGCCGACTCGCCCGATGCGAAAGCGGTGAATGCAAGCAGCCCGCAAAATCCGAGCACGAGTGCGCTGAAGCAGGACAAGGCGGTGCGATCCCTCGCACCATTGCGAACCAGGATACGGCCAAGCACGGTCAAGGCATAGGCCCAGCCGGCCAGCATCATCAGCAATCCCGCGAGCAACAGTGGCTGCATGTCGAGCAGGCCGACATGGGCCAGCAGGTAGCCGCCAAACACACCCAGAAAAACCGGCACATAGTGGCGCTGGCCCAACGCCGGCTGCGCCATCCAGCGTGGAAACACGGTCAGCAGGAAACCGAACATGAACAACGGCAGCATGCCGTATTGGGTGAACATCGCGTGCGCCCAGCCCGGCGGCACCGGCGCGGCCGGCACGGCAAAGCCGTAGTAGCCACCGGCCAGGGTGCAAGCCCACCACAGCATCGAGACGATGACCGCCGAAGCACCGGCAAAGAACATGATCCGGTGCGGCGCGCTCGCCAGCAGGGCCGGCAAATCGGCAAAGCGCGGGGCTGTCTGTTCGTGCGCCGAGAATTCGAGGATGAAGCCGAGATTGATGTTTTCCGCGTGGATCGTGCGCGCGTTGGGGAATCGGGACGCGAGGGGTTCTGCAATCATGGATGTGCTCCGCTGAGCCTGAAAAGTCGCGGATGCATCGTCTGACCACACAACCGCTCACCGATATTATCGCGAACGATTCGCATCTACAGCTTGATCCGGATCAGGCGGGATGCACAATCCCCTCGCCACGCCGACTCGCGGCCACGCGCGCGACCTTTTGCCCGCCACCGTCCATGCTTTGACGCGATCTGCCTACGGCGATGCAGGCCCGCAGTAGATGCCATAGAGGGTCGCGATCACACCCTGGGCCGGGCCTTCGACAAGACGATACCAGATCGTTTGCGACTCGCGACGCGTGCCGACCATGCCCTCGTCACGCAGCTTGGCCAGATGTTGCGACAGCGCCGACTGGCTCAGGTCGGGTAATTCCTCGTTGATCTGGCCGACCGTCATTTCCTTGCCCACGAGCAGGCAGAGCACGCGCAGGCGCTGTGCATTGGCCAGCGTCTTGAGCAATCGCGCGGCTTCTTCGGCACGTTCCTGGATGACGCCCAGGGCGAGTGGATCAATGATTGACATCAGCACTCCATACGGCAGCTTGGGCAGGTTCGCGAACCCGCTTTCAGACAATTCTAATTAAGAGGCTTGTATATAAGCAAGTACTTAATTAGAATTGCCTTGATTCAAGTCACCGCGCCCTGCTCGACTTCGGCGCAGCCTTGTTCCAACCAACGGCGGAGTAGCGATCATGGCGAAGATACTGGTTATTGGTGCAGGCCTCGGCGGCATGGCAGCCGCCTACGAGATTCGCGCGGCAGTCGGCAAGGATCATGCGATTACCGTCGTCGGCGATGATCCTCGATTCAACTTCACCCCATCCAACCCATGGGTGGCGGTGGGTTGGCGCAAGCCGGCCGATATCCGCATCGACGCCGCGCCGGCCCTGGCCAGACACGCCATCGAGTTCATCCATTGCACGGCGGAAAAGGTTCTGCCAAAAGAAAACCAGGTTCGCCTGGCCGATGGCCGCGTCCTCGATTACGACTACCTGGTCATCACCACCGGTCCGCGCCTGGCCTTCGACGAAGTCCCCGGCCTCGGCCCGGAAAACGGCTACACGCAATCGGTCTGCACCGGCGGACATTCGGAAAAAGCCTGGCAGGCCTATGAGGAGTTCCTCAAGAATCCCGGCCCGATCGTGGTCGGTGCGGTGCAGGGCGCGAGCTGCTATGGCCCGGCCTACGAGTTCGCCATGATCGTCGATGCCGACCTGCGCAAGCGCAAGCTGCGTGATCGCGTGCCGATGACCTATGTGACGGCGGAACCCTACATCGGACACATGGGTCTCGGCGGTGTCGGTGACTCCAAGACCCTGCTCGAATCGGAATTGCGCCAGCGCCATATCAAGTGGGTTACCAATGCCCGCGTCACTGGCGTCGAGGATGGCAAGGTCAAGGTGGATGAGCTCGACACCAAGGGTGTCGTCAGCCAGTCGCACGAACTGCCGTTCGCCTATTCGATGCTCCTGCCGGCCTTCACCGGCGTCGATGCCGTGCGCGGCATCGAAGGCCTGACCAATCCGCGCGGCTTCATCATCATCGACGACCACCAGCGCAACCCGACCTTCCGCAACGTCTTTTCCGCTGGCGTCTGTGTGGCGATTCCGCCGGTCGAGGTGACTCCGGTGCCGACCGGCGCGCCGAAGACCGGCTTCATGATCGAATCAATGGTCACCGCCATCGCACACAATCTGCGCGATGAACTGGCCGGGCGCGAAGGCAAGGCAAGGGCGACCTGGAATGCCGTCTGTCTCGCCGACATGGGTGACACCGGCGCAGCCTTTGTCGCCCTGCCGCAGATCCCGCCGCGCAATGTCACCTGGGCCAAGGTCGGCAAGTGGGTGCATCTGGCAAAAGTGGCATTCGAGAAGTACTACCTGCGCAAGATGCGCACCGGCAACACCGATCCGGTCTATGAGAAGTACGTGATGAAGGCGCTCGGCATCGAACGACTGAAATCCGAAAAGTAGACTTCTTGAGTGCGCTATGGCTATCAACCCAAACCGAGGATCCAACCGATGCCCATGAAGAACACCCTCGATCGATATGGCAGCCTTTCGATCGCCATGCACTGGCTGATGCTGGCCCTGCTGGTGGCGGTCTATTCGACCATTCTGCTGCGTGAGGTCTACCCGAAAGGCAGCGATCCGCGCGAAGCCTTGAAGATGTGGCATTTCATGCTTGGCTTGAGCGTGTTCGGCCTGGTCTTCCTGCGCATTGCCTTTCGCTTTCTGGGCACCATTCCCCGCATCGTGCCGCCACCACCGCAGTGGCAGCATCTGCTCGGCATCGGCATGAATCTGGCGTTGTACCTGTTCCTGATCGCCATGCCCGTGCTCGGCTGGCTGACCCTGAGTGCGGCGGGCAAGCCGATCCCCTTCTTCGGCCTCGAATTGCCGGCGCTGGTGTCGCCGGACAAGGATCTTTCACGGACGCTGAAAGACTTGCATGAAACCATCGGCGAAATTGGCTACTACCTGATCGGCGCGCATGCGCTGGCCGGGCTTTTCCACCACTACATCGTTCACGACAACGCCCTGCGGCGCATATTGCCGGAGCGATCCAGGTGAGCTTCGGCGTTGCCGCCCGCTCGACCAGCGGCAGCGCCTGATCCTTTGGTCGAGACATCTTTTGATGAGGTGCCCCATGAATATCGATCGTCTGGTTCTTGCCTTCGCCGGCAGCGTTATCCTGCTCAGCGTGGCCCTGGCCCATTTCGTATCGCCGTACTGGCTGTTGCTGACTCTCTTTGTCGGCGCCAACCTGCTGCAGTCCGCGTTCACCGGCTTCTGCCCGTTGGCGAAGATCCTGCGCCTGTTCGGCTTCAAGCCCGGACATGCATTTCCGAACTGAATCGGACGGCACTGGCTTGATTACGCGTCATCCCGGCGAACGCCGGGGTGACGCCGCGCAAGCATCGGCGTTGATCAAGCGCCGTTTCCACCTGACACTGTTTCAAGCGCCTATCGCGACCGCAAGCATGACTGGAGGTCATCCATGTACTACATCGTCAAAACCAGCAAACCCTTCGACAAGGCCGTCGAGGATCTCGACGCCGCGGTCAAGGCGCACCAGTTCGGCGTCATGCATGTGCACGACATCGCCAACACCCTGCGCAGCAAGGGTGTCGAGTTCGCCGAGCAATGCAAGGTGTTCGAGGTCTGCAATCCGCACCAGGCAGCCAAGGTGATGGCGACCGACATGAGCATGAACATGGCCCTGCCGTGCCGGATTTCGGTTTACACCGAAAAGGGCAAGACCCTGATTGGCATGATCCGCCCGCAAGCGATGCTCGGCATGCTGTCGAAGGATCCGACACTCGGCGCAGTGGCAGCCGAAGTCGAAGCCGCCACCATCCAGATGATCGACGAGGCTGCCTGATGAACTTCACGCGTTCGCTGCTATTGGCTATCGGCAGCATCGGCCTGCTCGCGGGCTGCGGCCATTCCGCTCCCGATGGCAAGTTGTCCACGGCAGCGCCGACCTTCGCGACTGCCGTCGCCAGCGCCGAGGACGGGCGCAGCGAGCAGGTCTGGGATGGCGTCGTCGAGGCGGTCAACCAGGCGACGATTTCGGCGCAGACCAGCGGCCGCGTGATCGAGTTGCCCTACGACGTCAACGACACCGTGGCCGAGGGCGCGGTGATCGTGCGCTTCACCGATGTCGAACAAAAGTCGGCAAAGAGCCGCGCGCAATCGCAGATCGCCTCGGCACAAGCCGCCTATGACGAAGCCGAGGCTTCCTACCAGCGGATTTCCGAAGTGTATGCACGCAAGCTCGTGGCCAAAGCGCAACTGGATCAGGAGCGTGCGCGTCGCGATGCGGCCAGGGCCGCGCTCAATGCTGCGCGCGCCCAGTTCAGCGAAGTCGGCCAGCAGATGGATTACACGGTCGTGCGTGCGCCGTACGCCGGCATCGTCACCGAGCGCTTCGTGCAGATCGGTGAATCGGTACGCCCCGGCCAGGCGCTGATCGCCGGCGTATCGCTGAAGGATTTGCGCGTCTCGGTGCAGGTCCCGCAGAGCGCGATTGCGCCGATCCGTGCGCTGCAGGCTGCCGACGTGCTGCTCCCCGGTGATGGCAGCCGGCGCGTGGCCGCGAGCAAGGTCACCGTGTTTCCGTATGCCGACCCGGCCACGCATACCTTCACCGTGCGCCTCGAACTGCCCGGCGACAATACCGGCCTGTTTCCGGGCATGACGGTCAAGGCCGCATTCGCCACCGGCGAAGCAAAACGCCTGCTGGTTCCACTTTCCGCGCTGGTCGCGCGCGGCGAGCTGCAGGGCATCTACGTGGTCGAAGGATCCAATGTCCGCCTGCGCCAGATCCGCAGCGGCCATCGTTTCGGTGACTCGGTCGAGATCCTCGCCGGACTTGTCGCCGGCGAACGCTATGCCACCGATCCGGCCGCCGCGGCGCAGTGGCTTGCCCGCCGCCATGACGGAGGTTCGCAGTGAGTCAGCCGCTGGGGTTTTCCGGGCGTATCGCGCGCGCGTTCCAGGCCTCGCCGCTGACCCCGGTACTGGCCATCGCGGCGATCCTGCTCGGCATCGCGGCGACGTTGATCACGCCGCGCGAGGAAGAGCCGCAGATCGACGTGACCATGGCCAACGTGATCGTGCCGTTCGCCGGTGCCGACGTGCGCGATGTCGAAAACCTGGTCGCCTATCCACTTGAGCAAAAGTTGTCCGAGATCGATGGCGTCAAGCACGTCTATTCGGTAAGCCGGCCCGGTGTCGCCATCCTCACCGTCGAGTACCAGGTTGGCGTGCCACGCCAGACTGCGATCGTCAGGCTGTACAACCAGGTCTTTCAAAACCAGGATTTCGTGCCACCCGGACTCGGTGTCGGCCAGCCACTGATCCGGCCGATGGGCATTGACGATGTGCCGGTCATGGCGGTGACCTTGTGGAGCGACGCGCCGGAGCAGAATCCGACCGCGCTGGCCGAAGTCGCCCACACGCTGGAAACCGAACTCAAGCACATCCCGGGCACGCGGGATGTCTACACGATCGGTGCGCCCGAACGCGCCGTGATCGTCGAACTCGATGCAGCCAAACTGGCCGCCTATGGTCTCTCCATCCAGGATCTTTCCGGCGCCCTGCGCGCGGCCAATTCGGTCAGCCAGGCCGGTGACCGCATTGTCGACAACAGCACGGTGCCGGTTACCGCCGGCAGCTTCCTTGTCAGTGCCGGCGATGTCGCCACCCTCGTCATCGGCCTCAACCAGGGCCAGCCGGTGTTTCTCTCCGATGTCGCACGGATTCGGCCCGGCGCCGACCTGCCCACCAGCTACGTCTGGTACGGCGCACCGGCCGGCAAGAGCGGACCGGCCAGCGGCAACGCGCCGGCGGTGACCCTGGCCATCGCCAAGAAGCCCGGCAGCAATGCGGCCGACATCACCCGCGCCGTCAGCGCGCGCCTGCAGGCGCTGGCCGGCATTGTCATTCCTTCCAATGTGCATTTTGCCGTCACCCGCGACTATGGCCAGACTGCCAGCGACAAGGCCAACAAGCTGATCCAGAAGCTCATGTTCGCCACGCTGTCGGTGATTCTGCTGGTGCTGTTTACGCTGGGCTGGCGCGAAGCGATGGTCGTCGGTACCGCCGTCATCATCACCCTGATGCTGACCCTGTTCGCCTCGTGGGCGATGGGCTTCACGATCAACCGCGTCTCGTTGTTCGCGCTGATCTTCTCGATCGGCATCCTCGTCGACGATGCCATCGTCGTGGTCGAGAACATTCATCGTCACCAGCGTCTAAGCGGAGCCCGCCTCAGAGAGATCATCCCGACCGCGGTCAGCGAAGTCGGCGGCCCGACCATCCTCGCCACCTTCACCGTGATCGCTGCGCTGCTGCCGATGGCCTTTGTTTCAGGCCTGATGGGGCCGTATATGCGGCCAATCCCGATCAATGCCTCGGTCGGCATGCTGTTGTCGCTGGTGGTCGCCCTGGTGGTCACGCCGTGGCTGGCGCTGCGCCTGTTCGCCCATCACAAATCGGAATCGGATCATGTGGAACCCGATGGCGACAGCGGCGGTGGCTGGCTCAACCGCACCTCGCACAAGCTGATGTCACCGTTTCTCGAATCCGATCATGCGCCGCGTCGACGGCGTCTGCTGTTCGCCGCGATGGGCGTACTGGTGATGGCCGCGGTCGGTCTGGTCGTGATCCAGGCGGTCATCCTCAAGATGCTGCCATTCGACAACAAGTCGGAGTTCCAGATTGTCGTCGACATGCCCGAAGGCAGCACGCTTGAGCGCACCAATGAACTGCTTGGCAAGCTCGCCGACAGTTTGGCCAGCGTGGCTGAAGTCAGGAACTGGCAAGGCTATGCCGGTACCGCCGCGCCGATCACCTTCAACGGCCTCGTGCGCCAGTACTACCTGCGCAGCGGACCGCTGGTCGGCGACCTGCAGGTCAACCTGGTCGACAAGCACGAGCGCAGCCGCCAGAGCCACGCGATCGCGCTCGCGGTGCGCCCGCAACTGAGCGCAATCGGCAAGCAGTTCGGTGCGTCGGTCAAGCTGGTCGAGGTGCCACCCGGTCCGCCAGTGCTGGCGCCGATCGTTGCCGAGGTCTACGGCCCGGACTACGCCACGGTGCGCAAGACCGCGCTGGCGCTGGAGAAAAAATTCCGCGCCGAAGCCGACATCGTCGATGTCGATACCAGCGTCGAGGCCGATGCGCCGCGCGAGATCATCGTCGTCGATCGCGTGCGTGCCGCGCGGCTCGGCCTTGATCAGGCCAGCATTGCGCAGGTCCTGCGCACGGCCTTGTCGGGCGACGATGCGACCTATCTGATGGATGGCCACGCACGCTATGCCGTGCCGGTGCGCTTGCGTCTGCCGGCTGGTGACCAGGCCGCGATCGACCAGTTGCTGGCGGTGCGTGTGCGCGCATCAAACGGTTCGCTGGTACCGCTTTCGGAAGTGGTCGATGTGCGCCAGGCGAACTGGGAGAAGGCGATCTACCACAAGGATCTGCTGCCCTATGCGACGGTTACCGGTGATGATGCCGGGCATACCGACAGTCCGTTGTACGGCATGTTTTCGCTGGTTGGCGAACTCAATCGCGCCGACGGAACCGCCGACGCAATCAGCCAGACCTTCATCGACCAGCCCACTGACATCACCGCACCTGCAGTGAAATGGGATGGCGAATGGCAGATTACCTACGAGACTTTCCGCGACATGGGTCTGGCCTATTCAGTCGGCCTGGTGCTGATCTACCTGCTCGTGGTCGGTCAGTTCAAGAGCTATGTGGTGCCGCTGATCATCATGGCGCCGATCCCGCTGACCGTGATCGGCGTGATGCCCGGCCATGCCCTGGTCGGTGCGCAATACACGGCGACTTCGATGATCGGCATGATCGCCCTGGCCGGCATCATCGTGCGCAACTCGATCCTGCTGATTGATTTCATCAACCATGAAATCGCCCGCGGCCAGCCGTTGCGCAAGGCCGTCATCGATGCCGCCGCGGTGCGTGCCAAGCCGATCGTGCTGACCGGCGTGGCGGCCATGGTTGGCGGCTTCTTCATCATCGATGACCCGATCTTCCAGGGCCTCGCCGTGTCGCTGATCTTCGGCATCCTCGTTTCCACCGCGCTGACCCTGCTGGTCATCCCGTTGCTGTACTACGCGTGGCTCAATCATCAGGAACGCGCCGCGAAGAGCAGCGGCTAGCCCGGTCGGACATTGCTCGCCCGGGCTGCGAATCGCGCTGGCGTGCCGATGGCGATGAAGCGATGTTGAGGATTTCGCGAATCAGGCGTGCCGCCGGCAATCAGGCGCTTCGTCCGTCAGCGGGAGCAGGCATTCGTGCGGATGGCCTATCCGTATCGAGCCCAGTCAATGCCATTTCACGGTCAGCCACGGCAACCCGGGATGCCGTGAGATTCGACGCGCAGTGACGCGTTCGCCGGGGTGGAAATTCCGGATGTGGCGCTGGTTCGTTTTCCGGGCGTCCCGATTGGTATTCAGAACCAACCCCTGTTTCGTCGCCGGTTCCGACCGAATATCGAGTCGGCCGGGTGCGACGCATGCCGGGTCAAGCCCGGGTTCAGCAACTGGCACCGCGCTACTGCCGCGAGGATCCGGGCTTGCATTCACCGGCTTTCGGCATAAGATAGTGAGGACTTACTATCTTATGGTGCCCATGTGAACGTTCGAGCCAAAAACCTGCCCGCTGATGCGCGCCGCGCCGTCACCGTGGAAGCCGTACTCGAGCTGGCTGGAACGAAAAACCCCAATGAAATCACCACCTTGGCGATTGCCAGGCACATGAACCTGACCGAGGGTGCGCTGTTCCGGCATTTCCCGACCAAGCAGGCGATCTGGCAGGCGGTGATGGAATGGGTCGCCGAAACCCTGCTTGGACGCATAGATCGCGCCGCGAAAGATCTCGATTCACCGCTGGCGGCTTTGCGTGCGATGTTCATGAGCCACGTCGATTTCGTCGCCGAGCACCCAGGCGTGCCGCGCATGCTGTTCGGCGAATTGCAGAAGGCCGGATCCACCGCGCCAAAGCGCGTTGCGCAAACGCTGATCGAGCACTATGGACAACGCCTGCAACGGACCATCGAGGCGGGCAAATCCTGCACCGAGCTCGATGAGGGGCTGGATACCAGCGCCGCCGCAAGTCTGTTCATCGGCACGATTCAGGGACTCGTCATGCAGTCGCTTCTGCAGGGCGACATGGCGCGCATGCGCGAAGACGCACCGAAGGTCTTCGCAATCTACTGCCGCGGCATCCGGAAAACGCCATGAAGCTGCCGCAGGTGCGCCGCCGCACGCTCACCCTGATCGCCGCGATCGTTCCGTTGCTGGCCTTGTTTGTCTACGTCGTGCTCCGCTCCGGACCACTGGCACCGGTAGCGGTCGTCACCGCCACCGTGCAGACGCAAGCGATCTCGCCGGCCCTGTTTGGCGTCGGCACGGTCGAGGCGCGCTACCTCTACAAGATCGGCCCGACCAGCGCCGGGCGCCTGCAACGGCTCGATGTCGAAGTGGGCGATCGGGTCAGTGCCGGCCAGGTGCTCGGCGAGATGGACCCGGTTGATCTCGACGACCGCGTACGCATGCAGGAAGCCGTGATCAAGCGCGGCGCGGCCGCCGTGCGCGAAGCCGCAGCGCGCCAGACCTATGCGCGCGGTCAGGAAACGCGCTACGAGAAACTGCTGGTGACCCACGCAGTCAGTGCCGAAGCGGTTGCCGGCCGCCAGCAGGAACGGCAGATTGCCGATGCCGCCTACAGCGCTGCCGGTGAAGAGCTGGCGCGTGCCCGCGCCGATCGTGAAGCCGCGCTTGCCCAGCGCGTCAACCTGCGCCTGCTCGCACCCGTTGAAGGTCTCGTCGTCTCACGCAACATCGAGCCCGGCACTACCGTGGTCGCCGGCCAGGCCGTGATCGAAATCATCGATACGAACAGCCTGTGGATCAACGCACGCTTCGACCAGATCAGCGCCGCCGGCCTGGCGTCCGGCTTGCCCGCACGCATCACCTTGCGTTCGCGTCGCGACACGAGTCTTGACGGCGAGGTCGCACGGGTCGAGCCGCTGGCCGACGCGGTGACCGAGGAAACCCTGGCCAAGATTGCATTCGCGCTGCCGGCCGGTTCCCTGCCGCCGGTCGGCGAACTGGCCGAAGTCACCCTGGCCCTGCCGGCCCTGCCCGCCACGGCGGTCATCCCGAATGCCGCGATCCAGCGCATCGACGGGCGTATCGGCGTCTGGCTCATCGCCGATGGCGGACTCGAATTCCGCCCCATCAAGCTTGGCGTCGCCGACCTCGACGGCAACGTGCAGATCCATGAAGGCCTGCGCCCCGGCGAACGCATCGTCTTGTTCAGCGAAAAGGCGCTCAGTGCGCGCAGCCGCATCCACGTCGTCGATCGTCTCGCTGGAGCGACCCAATGATCAGCCTGGCAGGCCGCGACATCCTGCATGCCTGGGGCAAGTTCCTGTTCACCGGCATCGGCCTGGGCCTGCTCATCGGCGTAACCCTGACCATGGCCGGGGTCTATCGCGGCATGGTCGATGACGGCAAGGCCCTGCTCGACAACAGTGGCGCGGATTTGTGGATTGTGCAGAAAGATACCCTCGGCCCCTACGCCGAGGCCTCCAGCGTGCAGGATGATTTGTACCGCGGCATCCTGGTCATGCCCGGCGTCGCCATGGCGGCCAATGTGACCTACCTGACCATGCAGATTCGCAAGGGCGAGGCCGATGTGCGCGCGATGGTGGTCGGCATCTCGCCAGGCACGGCCGGCACGCCGGGCTGGCCGCCGCACCTGATCGACGGACGCCAGATCACGCGCAGCCACTACGAAGCCGTTGCCGACGTCGCCAGCGGGTTTCGCATCGGCGACCGCATCCGCATCCGTCGCAACGAATACACCGTGGTCGGGTTGACCCGGCGCATGGTCTCCTCCAGCGGCGACCCGATGGTCTTCATCCCGCTCAAGGATGCGCAGGAAGCGCAGTTCCTCAAGGACAACGACGCCATCTTGCAGAGTCGCCGGCGCAACGCGGAGAACCCGGCCTTCAACCGCCCCGGCGTTCCCGGCCTGCTCGATTCGGTGATCGCCTCGCAAAGCAGCAACCCCTACGTGAATGCCGTCCTCGTCACCCTCAAGCAAGGTCATCAGGCCGATGACGTGGCTGCATCGATTCGTCGCTGGAAGCGTGTCACCGCCTACACGCGCCCGCAGATGGAGGGCATCCTGATCGGCAAGCTCATTGCCACTTCGGCGCGCCAGATCGGCATGTTCCTGGTCATTCTCGCCGTGGTCAGCGCGACCATCGTCGCCTTCATCATCTACTCGCTGACCATGGACAAGATCCGCGAGATCGCCGTGCTCAAGCTGATCGGCACGCGCAACCGCACGATCGCCGCGATGATCATGCAGCAGGCCGTGGTGCTTGGCGTGATCGGCTTCGTCGTCGGCAAGATTACGGCCACGTTTGCCGCGCCGCTGTTTCCCAAGTACGTGTTGCTCATCCCGGCCGATTCGATCGCCGGCTTCTTCGCCGTGCTTGGCATCTGCGTACTGGCCAGTCTGGTTGCGATCCGCATGGCACTCAAGGTCGATCCGGCCGAGGCGATCGGCTGAACGCATGAACCAGAAAGGCATCCGCATCGAAGGCTTGAGCAAGCGCTACGGCGAAGGCGACACCGCCGTGCATGCGCTCAAGGACGTCAACATGGAGGTCGGACCGGGCGAGGTGGTCGGCCTGATCGGACCGTCGGGTTCGGGCAAGAGCACCTTGCTCAAATGCCTCGGCGCGGTGATCGATCCGACCGCCGGGCGCATGCTGCTCGGCGACGAGGTGATCTACGACAATGGCTGGAAGGTGCGCGACCTGCGCGCCCTGCGCCGCGACAAGATCGGCTTCGTCTTCCAGGCTCCGTATCTGATTCCATTCCTGGATGCGACCGACAACGTCGCCCTGCTGCCGATGCTGGCCGGCATGCCGAATGCCGCCGCGCGTGCACGCGCGCTGGAATTGCTCACCGCGCTCGACGTCCATCACCGCGCCACGGCCATGCCATCGCAATTGTCCGGCGGCGAACAGCAGCGCGTCTCGATCGCGCGCGGCCTGGTCAACCAGCCACCGGTGATCCTTGCCGACGAACCCACCGCTCCGCTCGACAGCGAACGCGCCATGGCGGTCGTGCGTATCCTCAACGACATGGCGCGCAAGTATGAAACCGCGATCATCGTTGTCACCCACGACGAAAAGATCATTCCGACCTTCAGGCGCATCTACCACATCCGCGATGGTGTCACCCACGAGGAGGCCGGTGCAGGCCGGCCGTTTGACTGAGCAACAACTGCAAAACCTTTACCCACCCAGAGGAGAAGCACCCATGTCCAGCGTCGGCTACCACGAACCCTTTGAAACGCTTTCCAGCGAAACCCGCGACATGCACCGCGCCATCGTCTCGTTGATGGAGGAGCTTGAAGCCGTCGACTGGTACAACCAGCGCTGCGATGCCTGCAGCGATGCAACGCTGAAGAAGATCCTTGAGCACAATCGCGACGAGGAGAAGGAGCACGCCTCGATGCTGCTTGAATGGATCCGTCGACGCGATCCCACGTTCTCGAAGGAAATGAAGGACTACCTGTTCACCGAGGAACCACTCACTCACGACTGAATCGACACGCAGGAGGCATCCGCATGAATACGCAGCGAACCCGGGATATCTGGATCATGGCGATTTCCATCCTCGCCATCGCCTTCGGCCTGCTCACCATCAAGGAGGGCGGCACGATCCTGTTCGGTGACGAGGCCGCCCGCACGGCGGCCGGTCACTACGTGCCGTTCGTGCTCTGGTTCAATTTCCTCGCCGGTTTCGTCTATGTCGTCGCCGGCGCAGGGTTGTGGTGGCGGCAGCGCCGGGCGGCGTGGCTGGCCATCGCCATCGCCGCAGCAACCGTGCTCGTGTTTGCCGCATTCGCCGTCCACATCGCCAGCGGCGGCGCCTGGGAGCAACGCACCCTGATCGCGATGAGCCTGCGCAGCGGGGTCTGGATCGCGATCGCAGCCATCGGCGCACGCCGGCTGCTGCGGCCTCGGACTCAAGCCCTGCCCACGCCAGCATCGGCTGCGCGGAGGGACGAGTCATGAAGATCCGCTTTCTCGGTGCCGCGCGTGAGGTGACCGGGTCGTGCTTCATGCTCGAGGCCGAAGGTGTTCGTTTTCTGGTTGACTGTGGCATGTACCAGGGCGGCCGGGATGCCGTTGCAAGAAATCACGCGCCGTTCGCATTCGATCCGAAAACGATTGATTTCGTTCTGCTGACCCACGCCCACATCGACCACAGCGGACTGCTGCCCAAGCTCACGCGCGAGGGTTTTCGCGGCCCGATCATTACCACCACAGCCACGGCCGACCTGCTCGGAATCATGCTGCCGGACAGTGCGCACATCCAGGAAAGCGATGCGCTCAGGGCGCAACGGAAGAGTGGCTCGAAAAGGCATCGCGACAAGCTGCTGGCGCCGATCTATACGATGAAGGATGCCAGGGACTGTCTGCGTCAGATCCGGCCGATCGACTACGACCAGGAGATATCGGCAAACGCCGCCGTGCGCTGCCGCTTCCGCGATGCCGGCCACATTCTGGGCTCGGCCATCATCGAAGTCTGGATCAGCGAAAAAGAACGCACCACCAAGCTTGTGTTCAGCGGCGACCTGGGCCAGCCGGGGCGACCGATCCTGCGCGATCCCACGCCGATCGAGGAGACCGACATCCTCGTTATCGAATCGACCTACGGTGACCGCTTGCACAAGGATTTTGGCGCCACCGAGGCCGAACTGATCGCGATCATCGAGCGCACCCTGTATGAGCGGGGTGGCAATGTGATCGTTCCGGCATTCGCCGTCGGGCGCACCCAGGAAGTCATCTATCACCTGCATCGCCTCACCTGCAAGGGTCGCCTGAGCAACCTCAAGGTGTTCGTCGACTCGCCGATGGCCACCGAAGTGACGCGGGTCACCCGGCAACACCTGGCCTTGTTCGACGAAAATGCGAAGCGACTGGCCGACTGGCATGCGCTGGGCAAGGATCTGCCCTACCTGTACTTCACCGAAAGCGTCGAGGAATCGAGGGCGCTGAACCAGATCCGTTCCGGCGCCATCATCATTTCAGCCAGTGGCATGTGCACTGCCGGGCGCATCAAGCATCACCTTCGGCACAACCTGCCACGCGCCGAATGCAGCGTGATGATGACCGGGTTCCAGGCCCAGGGCACGCTGGGCCGGCGTCTGGTCGATGGCGCTCAAACCGTGCGCATTTTCGGCGACGATATCCCGGTGCGGGCCGCAATTCACACCGTCGGCGGACTCTCGGCACATGCCGACCAGGCCGCACTGCTGGACTGGGCCGGAAAATTCCGGCAACCGCCACGAACGACCTTTGTCGTGCACGGTGAAGTTGATTCGGCCATGGCACTTGCCGGGCGGCTGCGCGTGGATCGCGGCTGGAACACAATAGTCCCCGAACCCGGACTGACCGCGACCGGGCGCGCCGGTGAGGACATCCGCCAAGAACATGATTGACAAGGCCGAACTTGAAGCGATGCAACAGGCGATCATGCAGGGCGCAGCCTATCGGCTGGCCCAGGACGATGCCGAGTTTCTCAACAGCGACGATCTGCGCCCGGTGCGCCTGCAGCTCGAACTGCTCAAGCCCGAGCACGACCTGCGCGAGCAGGGCATTGCTTCTACCGTCGTCGTCTTTGGCAGCGCGCGCGTGGTTTCCAGAGCGCAGGCACAAGTCGCCCTCACCCAGGCCGAGGCGGCCATGTCAGGCAACGGGGCTGCCGATCCGACGCGCGCCGCCTTGCTTGCCAGCGCCCGACGCGAGTTCGATCAATCCCGCTACTACGAGGAAGCGCGCCGCTTCAGCAATCTGGTCTCGTCGCGTTTCCAGCGCGAAGGACGCCGCGACTTCGTCGTCGTCACCGGCGGCGGCCCGGGCATCATGGAGGCGGCCAATCGCGGCGCTCACGAGGCCGGCGCGCGTTCCATCGGCCTCAACATCATCCTGCCCAACGAGCAGCGACCGAACCCGTACATCACGCCCGAGCTGGCCTTCCGTTTCCACTATTTCGCCTTGCGCAAGATGCACTTCCTCATGCGCGCCCGCGGCCTGGTGGCGTTTCCGGGCGGTTTCGGCACGCTCGACGAGTTGTTCGACGTGCTGACCCTGGTGCAGACCGGCAAGATGCCGCGTATTCCAATTGTGCTGGTCGGCCGCGACTTCTGGCGTCGCGTGGTCGATTTCGACTATCTCGTCGAGGAGGGTTTCATCAGTCCGGCTGATGCGACCCTGTTCACACGCGTGGACGCTGCCGAGGAAATCCTCGCGGTGCTCGAAGCATTCCATGCCGGCACACAGAACGCACCTGTATAGAACCACGGGCCCACCGCATCCGGCGGTCAGGCCGCAACCGCGCTCGCCGTAAGCCAATGTGAAACCGGCTGCGGCGGCCCATACAAATAGCCCTGTCCATACACACAACCCATGGCACGCAGGGCTTCGTGCTGCGGCTCGGTTTCGATGCCCTCGGCGAGCACTTCGATATCGAGAGAATTGGCCAGGGCGAGCACTGCGCCGATCACGGCCGAGCTGCGCCGCGGCTTGATGCCGTCCAGTGGCTCGATGAAGGAACGGTCGATCTTGAGCATGCGCAGCGAGAAACGATGCACATATCCGAGCGAACAATAGCCGGTGCCGAAATCATCGAGGGCTGTCGCGATATGCGCATTGGACAGCTTCTGCAACTGCCTGGCGACCGCTTCGGAGTCACCGAGCAGGGTGCCCTCGGTGACCTCGATGCGCAATCGTGACGGATCGAACCCGGTTGCACCGGTCAATTCGAGCAGGCGGGAATCAAGATCGTTGCCCTGGAAATGGCGGGGTGAGACGTTGATCGTGATGTAGCCCCCGGCGCGGATCAGCTCGACGCCGCTGGCAAGGGCGAGTCGGTAGATCTGCCAGTCGATCGCATCGACCAGTCCGCATTCCTCGGCAACCGGCAGGAACTGGCTCGGCAAGAGCACGCCACGCGTCGGGTGATTCCAGCGCACGAGCGCCTCATAACCCACGCGGATCCGATCCGACAAACGCACCAATGGCTGGAAGTAGGGTTCGAACTGGCCGGTTTCCAGGGCCACGCGAAGCTCATGCTCGATGCCAAGCACATCGGGCTCGGCGCGCTTCATCGAGCCGTTGAACTGGACGAAGCGGCGACGTCCCGAAGTCTTTGCTGCGTACAGCGCGGTATCCGCATCCTGCAGCAGGGCGTCGGTCGACTGGTGGCGAAGTTCGCTGATCGCAATGCCGATGCTGGCGAAGATACGCAACTCGCGACCATCGATGGTCAAGGGTTCCTGCAACGTGTCCAGAATGCGTTGAGCTACCTGGGTCGCCGTATGCGGCTGCGGAACCTCTTCCAGCAATACGGCAAACTCGTCGCCCGACAGTCGCGCGACCACATCGGGGTCGCGAACACATTGCAGCAGGCGCCGCGAGACTTCTTTCAGCAACTGATCGCCGGCCAAGTGACCGAGACTGTCGTTGATCACCTTGAAGCGATCGACATCGAGATAGAGCAGTGCGAACGTCCGATCCGAACGGCGCTGAAAACGCGCGATCGCGCGTTCGATGCGATCGCGCATGTACAGCCGGTTGGGTAGCCCGGTCAGCGGATCGTGCATGACCTGGTGCTTGAGCGTGGCCTCGATGCGCTCACGCACGGCGATCTGCTCGCTCAATTCACGCGTGCGGACATCAACGCGTTGCTCAAGATCGGCGTTCAGTTGCAACAGTTGTTCGGCAGCCTGGCGGCGCTTCAGGCTGCTCGCGATCTGGTGCGCCACGAAGGTCAGCAACTCGGCATCCCGTCTCGTGTAGCGTTGATCTTCCCTGTAGCTTTGCAGGGCAACCACGCCGAATACGCCGTCGGAATCCAGCAGCGGCGCACCGACCCAGCAAACGGTCGACGGGCTGTCACTGGTGACCCTGCCGATGGCCAACATGGGCTCGATTTCGCCGCGCTCCGTCAATGCGACGAACTCGGCCTCATCGACAACAATCGCGGAGCCGCTGCGCATCACGTATTCGGTCAAACCGCGACCAAGCCGACGCGGCGGTTGGTTCGGATCATGGGCATCGGCGTAGTAGGGAAATTCGAGGTGTTCGCGATCATCGGCAAGCAGTCCGATATAGAAATTCTCGGCATACAGCAACTCGCCCACGGCGGCATGGATCTGCCGGTAGAAGCGATCGCTGCCCTCGTCGCTGTTGGCCAACGCGGCAATTCGGTAAAGGGTGGCCTGCAGATGTTCGGCACGCTCGAGCCCGTCTATCTTCTCGCGCAGGTTGGCATTCGCCTCAGCCAGCTGAAGCGTGCGCTCGCGAACCCTGCGCTCAAGCTCGGCCTGGCCCTGCTTGCGCTCGAGCGCATTGAGAACGTGTTCGGCGACGAAACCGAGCAGAGCCTTGTCGGTCTCGCTGAAGCGGAAGCCTTCCACATAGGTCTGCACGACCAGGCCACCATGGGCCTGGCCGTCGCGCATCATCGGAACACCGAGCCAGTCGACGCAATCGGCACCGGCAATGCGCAGCGGGCCCTGCACTTGCTGGCGCAATTCCGCAGGGGTTCCCATCAAGGCCTTGCCACCACGGATCAGATGACCGGTCAGCGCGATTTCCATTTCGGACATCGGGAAATCGTGGTCGCAGGAGGGCAAGTCGGTTTCGACTGTATCGACGTAATAGATGAAGCGCAGGCTGTCGCGCATCCTGTCGTAGAGAACGATGTAGATGTTTTCGGCGTACATCAGCGCGGCAATGATCCGGTGCAGGCCACGCAGCATTTCCGGCATTTCAAGTTCGGATGCGGACATGTCGGCGATCGCGAACAACGCCTGCTGCAGGTGTTCGGCCTGGCTTGCGCGCAGCGCGGTGTCGTGCAGGCGCTGGATCGCCATGACCTCGTCCATGCGGATGCCGACGATGGAAAATACAGGGGTCAGGGCCAGATCCTTGACGCCCGGGGCGTGCACCACCGCGACGCCGCCACCGCCATCGTCGCAGAGGATGAACAGGTCGTCGTCCGGCTCCACTCCCCGGCGCCGCTCATCGACGGCATTCCTTGCACGGGCGAGCAGCGCGGGATCGATCGCATCGCGCGGTTCTGAAACCACGGTCTCGGGCCAGTCCATCGACCACAGCACCCGGGCACAGCCGTCCGCCAGGCGTGGATCGCTGACAAACAGCACGTCGGCGACATGGGCCGGCGATTGCGCGCCGAGCAACAGGGAGGCCAGGTTTTCCGCCCGGGTGTGGCGCGCCGCCGGCTGCAGGACGACGACGTTGTCGACCGGCAGCCCTGTGCTTGCGACTAATGCCTGTTTGAGTGTTTCGCCACTCATCCCGCTCTCCGTGTGGATACCGCTCATGCCCGCGCTGGAACCGCACACTGGATGCTGCAATATTCAGGCCATGCGAACTGTCGATAGTGTGTCCCAGTCCGCATTTTTCCACTCCGCTACGCTTCGCCCGGTCTGGCGAATCCGCGGGCGCCCACATCCGCCGCGTTCGCGGCTACCGGATCACCGCACGGAAAGCCGGCAGAGTTTGCGACGGGCGATGCAATGACGGATGCGATCTTGTGCGTTGGCATCGCCGTCAATCGATCTTGATCGACTCTCCCATGCCGGGAAGCTGGCACTCGAATCCTCTTGCTTGCAGAACCTCCTGCAACTTGCGCATGCCACGTTCGTACTCGCCGTGGACGAGGAAGACCTTGCGCCGCGGGGCGTCGCCGAGCCAGTCGAGTAGGCCCGGCTGGTCGGCATGGGCGGAAAATCCGTTGATCGTCCAGACCTGGGCGCGCACCGGGATGTCGTGATTGAAGATCTGCACCGAAGCAGCGCCGTCAACAATACGTCGCGCCAGCGTGCCCTCGGCGGCGTAGCCGACAAACACGACGCTGCTGCGCTCGCGCCAGAGGTTGTGCTTGAGATGATGACGCACGCGCCCGCCGTTGCACATGCCCGAACCGGCGAGGATCACGGCGCCACTATCGATGCTGTTGATCGCCATTGATTCGCTGGTTTCGCGGGTGAAATGCAGCCCCGGCATGTCGAACGGATCGCCGTGTTCCAGTTCGGCAATGAACTCAAGGTCGAAGCATTCGGGATGTCTGCGGAAGATCTCGGTCGCCGAGATCGCCATCGGCGAATCGAGGAACACGCGCAGATGCGCCGGCAACTGCCCGCTGCGTATGCCCTGGTGAAGGTAATAGAGGATCTCCTGGGTGCGTTCGAGGGCAAAAGTCGGAATGATGACGTTGCCGCGCCTTGCATTCGTCTCGCGGATGGCCTGAAAGAGCTCATCGACCGAATCGGGCACCGAGCGGTGGGGGCGATCGCCATAGGTGCTTTCCATGATGACGTAGTCGGCCGCTGGTGCCGGCATCGGGTCGCGCACGATTGGCCGGTCTGGATTGCCGAGGTCCCCTGAGAACAACATGCGCCGCTGGATGTGCGCATCGTCGAGCTCGAGAAGGATCGATGCCGATCCAAGGATATGCCCTGCATCGAGAAAGCGCGCGTGGATGCCGTCGGTGATCCGAACCGTATCGCCATAGGCCACATCGGGGGCAAAAAAATCGAGCGCATGCAGGGCATCATCGATCGTGTACAGCGGCACTTCGGCCCCGCCGTTGCGCTGCCGCGTGGCGGCGCGGCGGGCATCCTCCTCTTGCAGGCCAGCAGAATCGAGCATGACCACGCGAGCCAGTTCGCGGGTTGCCGCCGTCGTGTAGATGCGGCCGCGAAAACCGCGCTTGACCAGCAGTGGAATACGCCCGCAATGATCGAGATGGGCGTGGGTCAACAGCAAGGCGTCGATCTTCGCCGGGTCGAAGTCGAACGCTTCGGCATTTGCCAGCTCGGTTTCATGACTGCCCTGGAACAGGCCGCAATCGATGAGGATGCGACGGCGGTTGCAGATCACCAGATGACACGATCCGGTCACCTGTTTGGCGGCGCCGTGGCAGGCATAGATAATCATGGGGCCTCGCTTGCAGGCAATGAGGGGTTGGGAGCGCCGAACACACGGAGCGCGAGACGCAGTCCTTCCAGCCACAGGAAGGTCAGCACGAGCAGGATGGCCGCGCCGGCCAGACTCGGCATCGTCGGAAACGCAAGGCCCATCACGTCGCGCAGATAGGGCACGCCAATCGCCAGGGTCAGCACCAGCACGATGCCGATGAACATCGGCCGCAGCCAGCGATTGCGCAAGGCGCTGTGTGCCAGCAGCGAATGATCCGGATGGCGATTGGCCAGGATCAGGGCGAACAGTCCCAGAATGAGGGAGATAAAGACCGCCGTGCGGCTGTGCGTGGCATCGATGCCGAGAGCAAGCATGCTGCCATAGCCGACCAGCAGAATGCCGGCCGCGCCGATACCCTGCACGACGGCAACGCCGATATTGCCGGCGGCAAACGGCGAGGCGGCCAGCGCACGCGGCGGGCGCTGCATGATGTCCTCGGCTTCCGGCTCGGCCTCGAACACGATCGAGCAGGCCGGATCGATCAGCAATTCCAGCAGCACAATATGCACCGGCATCAGCAGCACCGGCCAGTGCAGCAACGAGGGGATCAGGGTCAAGCCGATGATCGGCATGTGTACGGCGAAGACGAAGCGGGTCGCCTTGGTGATGTTGTCGTAGATACGCCGGCCCTGGCGGATCGCCGCGACGATGCTGGCGAAACTGTCATCCAGCAGAACCAGCGCGGCCGACTCACGGGCGACATCGGTGCCACGCTTGCCCATGGCGACGCCGACATCGGCAGCCTTCAGCGCCGGCGCATCGTTGACGCCGTCGCCGGTCATGGCAACCACCTCGCCATCTTCGCGCAACAGGCGCACGAGGCGCAATTTCTGCACAGGTTGCAAACGCGCGCAGACATCGACATGGCGCAGGCGATCGCTCAACCGCACATCATCGAGGGTATCGATCTCGGCACCGGTGATGACATCCGGCCGCTCGCTGAGACCGACCTCGCCGGCGATGGCCATGGCCGTCGCTGGATGATCGCCGGTCAGCATGATGATGCGGATGCCGGCGCCACGACACTCGGCGATCGCTGCCGGTACGTCGGTTCGCGGTGGATCGACGAAGCCGAGCAGACCGAGAAACTGGAAATCAAAATCATGCTGACTGCGCGGCGGCGTCTTGCCTTGCCAGCGCCCGCGCGCGACGCCCAACACGCGCAAGCCGCGCGCGGCCATGCGCTCGGCCTGGGCGAGAATGCTTTTCGCACGAGCGCTTTCCAGGTGGCACAGATCGACCACCGCCTCGGGTGCGCCCTTGGTCGCCAGCATGTGCTGGGAGCTGACGCCGATCGGGAACACCCGCGTCATTGCCAGGATGTCCGGCGACAATCCGTATTCAAAATCGGGCGACCACTCCGCGTGCACATGCTCGGTGCCGGTCAACCAGTGCAGGCCGAACTTCTGGATCGCCTTCTCCATCGGATCGAAGGGATCGGCCGGTGTCGCCAGCATGGCGAACTCGACGACCTCGTGGAACGGTTCGGCGAGTTCGTCGGCGCCCTCGTGGACAAAAGCCGCCTCCTCCAGTTGCAACTCGGCAATCTGCATGCGGTTCTGGGTCAGTGTGCCGGTCTTGTCCACCGCCAGCACTGAAATCGCTCCCAGCGCCTCGACGGCCGGTACACGCCGGGTCAGTACCTTGCGTTGCGAGATCCGCCACGCACCAATGGCGAGGAACACGGTCAGAATGACCGGGATTTCCTCGGGCAGGATGGCCATGGTCAGGGCGATACTGGCAAGCAGACTTTCCAGCAGTCCTTGCGCGTTCCACAGCCAGTTGATGAGGAAATAGAGCGTCGCCAGGGCCAGCCCGCCGATGGTCAGGTTGCGGACCAGTCTGCGCGAGGCCTGCTGCAATCCCGAAGCGGGCTCCTCGGTCGCAGCCAGCGCCTCACCGATCCGTCCGACCGCCGTCGCCGTCGCCGTCGCGGTGACTTCAGCCAGGCCGATGCCACGCGTCACCAGGGTGCTCGCGAACAGCAGGTTTTGCCCAGTTCCCGGCAATTTGGTCACCGGCACCGCTTCGCCGGTCAGCAGCGACTCATTGGCATCAAGCTGGCCATCGATCAGCGTCGCATCGGCCGCGATGCGATCGCCTTCATGCAGGACCAGGAGATCACCGACCACCACATCGCGGCCGGGGATACGCATTTCCTCGCCATCGCGCATGACCAGGGCGCGCGGCGCCGACAGGTCGCGCAGCGATTCCAGCGCGCGCTGGGTCTTGCGCTCCTGGGCCAGGGTAATGCCGATGACGACAAACACGAAGGTCAGCAGGAAGCTCGCCTCGGCGGTATCGCCGAGAGCCAGATAGAGGCCGCCGGCAACCAGCAGCATGAGGAACATCGGTTCGACCAGAACGCCGGCAACAATCCTGAACAGCGACTTGGGACTGCTCCCCGGCAACATGTTCGGACCGTTCGCGGCCAGCCGTCGGGCGGCTTCCGCCGCGCTCAGGCCGCGCAGATCGCCGATTGAAGGTGGGCGCGTCACATTCATCCGCAATTTCTTCCGGCAGCTTGAATCAGGGCATTCGAATCACCATCGTGCCTGTACCCACGCGGCATTTCTGCGTCGATGCGCAAGCACGTGGACAAGCTTCGCATAGGGCGGAGTGCGTATGTGTTGATCTGAATCAGCGGCCTACTCGAAAGCATCCATTAGCATGCCCAGAACCCCTTAGTTATCCGGAGCCCACCATGAAAATCAAACGATTGGCGATGCTGCCGCTGGCCCTCCTGCTGGCCTCGGCACTTCCTGCGCTTGCCCAGCAGGAGCATGAGCACGAAGGCCATGAAGCGCATGCCGCGCCCAGCGCACCCGCGGGCATACCCGAGGTGCGCTACGCCACCGATGCACCCTTGCGCGAAGGCATGGCGCGAATCAACGCCGCCCTTGATGAGCTGGCGCACTACGAGATGGGCCACATGCCCCAGTCCGTCGCCATCGAGCGTGTCGACGAGATCAAGAATGCCATCGATTACCTGTTTGCCAATTGCAAACTCGACGCACAAGCCGATGCCGCCTTGCACGGCATGCTCGTGCCGCTGCTCAACGGCGTCCAGGCTTTCAGGAAGGATCCAAAGGATCTTGCCAGCGTCGCGCAGATGCGCAAGGCCGTGGCCGACTATCCGCTCACGTTCGACGATCCGGCCTGGCCCCTGAAAGCGAAGGACGAAGCGACCCACGAGCACTGAACCTGATGCGATGAGTGATCCGATTCCCGCCTGGCAATGCATCGGCTGCGGTCGCATCGAAGCGCCGCAGACCTGCATTGGCGTGTGCCAGGACAAGAAAGTCTTCCTGGTGACGATGCACGATCACCAGGAAGCCCTCGACGCGATCCAGCAGTTGATCGGCGAGATCGACAGCATGCAACGCCTGCTCTCACGTATCGCCCACACCACGCCGCGCGACGGCCAGTTCGAAGCCTCCTGGCGCGCCTTCCAGGTTGATGCCAAGGCGCTGCTCGTGGACAAGTGATTCGACCCGCGCCCAGGCGCGCCTGCAACCCCCAGCACTCGCGGGAGCAGCATCAGCCGCGATGCATAGCGGCAATCCGCCGCCGGCTTGCTGCCGGATCGCGCCTCCAGCAAAACGCGACTTCTCTTGGCAATCAAATGATGTCAAAAGATAATGGCGTCCTCGCCTGCCGGCTTGATCAGGGACGAAACGCTGATGCGCCATGTCGGACGCATTGCTGATTGGAACGATGAAAAGGGCTTCGGCTTCGTCACGCCAAACGGTGGCGGCGATCGCGCCTTCGTCCATATCAAGTCATTTGAAAAGCGCGGCCGCCGACCGCTCAATGGCGACCTGATTTCTTACGAACCCATCGTTGATGAACGGCGGCGCCTGAATGCAACGCGTATCCGAGGTGTGCTGAATCCGGCAAAGTCTCCTTCCATGCAGCGGCCATGGTTGCCGCGCAGGACCATCGGAACCCTCACCCTGCTGGCGTTTGCCGTCGCCGCGTATATGGGTCGGATTCCACTATTGGTGGCGTTGATCTACGCGGGAATGAGCCTTATCGCCTTCTTTGCCTACGGCCTCGACAAATCCGCAGCAAGAACCCATCGCTGGCGAACTCAGGAAAGTACCTTGCACCTCTTTGAATTTCTGGGTGGCTGGCCTGGCGCATTGATCGCGCAAGGCAGCTTCCGCCACAAGACCCGCAAGCTCGGCTTCCAGATCGTCTTCTGGCTGATCATCGCGACCAATCTCGGCGTACTCGCCTGGCTGATCCACGGTGGACAGATTGATCAGCTCAGGCAGTTATTCCGGCGGTTTTGAGCGATCACGCATCCCCCGCGTTCTGATCAGGGTGGGCCACGCGAGTACGCCTCATCCGTTTGTCCATGAGTCGAAATCGATCGTGGTCAGTGCTCAAGAGAGTCCACTCCCGCGTAGTCTCCCCTCACCTGGAGCAGAGTGAGGAAAATCGCCCATCGCTGAACCGTTTGCTGGCCGACGTTGCGTCGGGGTCGCTTCTGCCCACGCGTTGGCGGACCTCACATGATCATGCCGACAACCTCTTGCTCAAGTGCGTCGCGGTTGGCTGGCTGGTTTCCTTGCGCAGTTGTTGACGCGTCGAAACTACCTATTGTGCGCTATGCAGACTTCACTCGCGAAAGTGCACTGCCCTTGTGCATGGCGATGTGATCGGTCTTGTCGCTTCCGATCTCGTATTGGGGATCGTCTTCGCTGCAATGGCGGGTATGGCCTTTCCAGGTGAAGTCACTTTTGTGGATCTTCCGGATCGTGCCGCTGACGTGGCCGGCCTCTGAATTCCAGCGCACGTGGTCGCCGACCTTGAAGTGCTTGCTCATGATGATCTCCTCGTCAGTTGTCGCGGACATCGGCGACTTCAAGCGAATCCGCAGCGGGATAGATGACTTGGCCGTCGTTGGTCAGCGCGCCGCGTGTCAGTGTCGCCTTATCGACCTTGCCCGGGCCCATGATGTGGAAAACGCTGACGCCGAGGGCGAGCAGATGATCCGCGATGATGCGCCGGTGGCATCGCCACCACACCGCTTCCGAGCACATCAGCGCACAGCGTTGTCTTCCTGCGCGATCGAGAAATTGGCGCAAGCCTCCGGCGAACTCCTCGCCACGCGCATAGGCCGCATAGCGGGCGAAACTGGCGTTGCTCCAGAAGCTCTCCGGCTCGGCACCTTTGAGCTCGGTTCGTGTGCGGCGGCCGCACAGCGGCGGCAGATACCAGTAGTCGATTTTGCTCGCGGCCAGTGAAGCAGCCAGCGCGTCGGCATCGTACTGCGGAAACGCGCGCGAGCCGGGCAGCCGCCGCACATCGACCACGCAGTTGATGCGTGATTCTGCAAGCAGATCGAGAAACTCCTGCAGCGGTCGCGAGGAATGCCCGATCGTGTACACCGCTGACGATGCTGGATGCATGTTGCGAGCATAGACCGCTGATGCCTCCTTGCCGATGAACGGGCCATGGCCGGGCAGGAGCCAAGCCGGATGCGTGACTGGCCTGCGCTCCATCCGGGGACATAAAGGCGATCCTCGATCGGCCCCGCCCTGTTCAAGTTTCCAAGCTGGTCGCGCCATGCCCATGCAGGTAGCATCCTCGCCCACTCACTCGATGGCGCTGGCGCCCGCTGTGGCAATGAACAACGCATATCGAAAGAAAAGTATTGCCTGGATCGGCCTCGTTGTTGCCCTTTTTGCGGCAGCAATCTTCCTGCATGGCGCGCTGGATCCGTTCGATGCCTTGCTCATCTTCATGCTTTGCTTTGTCTGCGAGTTGATCGACAGCGGACTGGGCATGGGTTACGGCACGATTCTGACACCGACCCTGTTGTTGCTCGGCTACGATGCCCACGACATCGTGCCGACGGTGTTGCTGTCGGAGCTGCTCAGTGGATTCACCGCTGCCTTCTTCCACAACGAGATCAAGAACGTCCAGCTCGGCATCAAGGGCAAGGATTTCGCGCCTGCCGTGACTCTCGCCGCGGCCAGCGTCGCCGGTGTCAGTGTCGGCGTCGTGGTTGCCCTGAACCTGCCCAAGGACACGCTCAACCTGGGCGTCGGCATGGTCATCCTCGCGTCCGGTTTGTTCGTCTTGTTGCATTCGCGTCGCCATATCGCCTATCGACGCTGGAAAATGGTCATCGTCGCCACGGTTGCCTCGTTCAACAAGGCGGTCAGCGGCGGAGGCTATGGCCCGCTGGTTACCAGCGGGCAGATCCTGAGCGGGGTCAGTGGCAAGGCCGCGGTCGCCATCACTTCGTTTGCCGAAGCATTCACCTGCCTGTTCGCGGTCACCCTGTTTCTTTTTCAGGGCGAGCATCTGAACATCGTTCTGTTCGTACCGATGTGCGCCGGCGCATTGATTTCGGTGCCATTCTCGGTGCTCGCCATCAGCGTGATCCGCGAGCGGCGGCTGCGAACCATCATCGGCTCGGTGACCATGCTCATGGGCGCACTGACAATCATTAAGGTGATCAGCTAGCCCGGATTATTCGTGAATACGCGCGATGATCGCGCAGGACATTGGATTCACACGGCTTTTGGTGATCGAGCGCATTGCGGGGACTATGGGCAAGTGAGCGAAAATTCGTGCGGATTCAAGGGCCAAGCGAGGGCGCGAGTATTTGATGAATAGTTCGGGCTAGCAGCCTGTCGGACTTTGCCGGTTGAGGCGAGAATTCG
>CAYMHF010000016.1:0-79354 GCA_964390215.1 uncultured Dokdonella sp.
TCATCTTCAACCCGCTCATGTCTGGGCGTGATGTGTACTGATCTGTCCGCCACCGTCCCCGACCACCTCGATGCCGGCCTGGTGGCCGGTGTCGACGAGGCCGGCCGCGGCCCGCTGGCCGGGCCGGTCGTGGTCGCGGCGGTGATCCTCGATCCGGCCCGGCCGATCGATGGACTGGCCGATTCCAAGGCGCTCAGCGCAGCCCGACGCGAGCAGTTGGCCTTGCAGATCCGCACCCGAACGCTGGCCTTTGCGATCTGCATCGTCGAAGCCGAAGAAATCGATCGATTGAACATCCTTGGCGCGACCATGGCGGGCATGTCGCGCGCCGTGGCTGCCCTGACCATCCGACCGATCCTCGCCCTGATCGACGGCAACCGCGTGCCGAAAGACCTCCCGTGTCGCGGCCAGGCGATCGTCCGCGGCGACGCCACTGAAGCGGCGATCAGCGCCGCCTCGATCCTGGCCAAGACCGAGCGCGACCGCATCATGTGCGAGCTTGATGCGATCCATCCCGGCTACGGTTTCTCCCGGCACAAGGGCTATCCAACTGCGGCCCATGTCGAGTCACTGACCCGACTCGGCCCGTGTCCGCAGCACCGGCGCAGCTTCGCACCGGTACGCAATTGCCTGTTGGACGGTTGATTCGGTCTACGGGTTTCCGCGAGTTCACGCGTTTGGCGAATTCAACTTTGGTGGTTCCGACCTGCAAGTTCCTTGTTTCTATTGCGCCTGCGGAGCACGGCATCTCTGCCGGCTTTTCACTCGCCTCATATAGCTCGACACCTCTGCGCAGGCAAGAAGCGCTTCACAACAGCCGAATGGCTGGTCATCCGTTGTTTGATGCACGCTCCTGCGGAGCGCGGCATCCACATCCCGGTCGACAGCGCAAGCTTGTCCCCTCAAGGTGACCCCGCTAACCTGTCGGATCCTCACGTTTGTTGCCGCCATGCCTGCGGAATTCGTTCACCTGCACGTCCACAGCGAGTATTCGCTGGTCGATTCGACGATCCGCATTGATCGTCTCGTCGCTGCGTGCGCGAATGCGGGCATGCCGGCGGTGGCACTGACCGATCAGGTCAACCTGTTTGCCCTGGTCAAGTTCTACACGGCCGCCGAAAAGAAGGGGATCAAGCCGATCGCCGGCAGTGATGTCTGGATCGCCGATCCGGCCGATCGCAACAAGCCGTACCGGATCACCCTGCTCTGCCAGGATGTCGAGGGTTACCGCAATCTTTCGCGTCTGGTTTCACGCGCCTGGGCGGATGGCCGCCACGGCGATTTCGCGCTGATCGAGGCGGATTGGCTGTTTCGCGCAAACAAGGGATTGATCGTGCTGGCCGGGCGCGAGAGCGATGTCGGCAGGTTGCTGCTCGGCGGGCGCGAGGATCTCGCCCGCGATTGCGCCAGCGAATGGCTGCGGAATTTCCCCGACCGCTACTATTTCGAGCTCGTGCGCACGCAACGCAATGACGAGGAAGCCTTCATCGCCGGCGCCGTGAATCTCGCGATAGCACTGGGCATGCCCGCCGTGGCCAGCAACGATGTGCGCTTTCTCGAACGCGAGGATTTCGAGGCGCACGAGGCGCGCGTGTGCATCCACGATGGCCGCGTGCTGGCCGATCCGAAGCGCCCGCGCAATTATTCCGCCGAGCAGTATCTGAAATCGCCGGCGCAGATGATCGCGCTGTTCGCCGACCTGCCGCGGGCGATCGAGAACACGGTCGAGCTGGCCAGACGCTGCAACCTCGAACTGAGTTTCGGCACGTATTACCTGCCGGAATTCCCGATTCCGCACGGATTCACCCTCGACTCGTGGACGCGCAAGCAATCGCGCGAGGGATTGGCCAGACGACTGTCCAGGCAATCACCGGCGGAAGGATTCCATGCGAGCGACTACCAGAGCCGCCTTGAAACCGAAGTCGACGTCATTGTCGCAATGGGTTTCCCGGGTTACTTCCTGATCGTCGCCGACTTCATTAACTGGGCCAAGGATCACGACATTCCGGTCGGGCCGGGTCGCGGCTCGGGTGCCGGTTCGGTCGTTGCCTGGGCACTCGGCATCACCGATATCGATCCGCTGCGCTACGGTCTTCTGTTCGAACGCTTCCTCAATCCCGAACGCGTCTCGATGCCCGATTTCGATATCGATTTCTGCATGGACAAGCGCGATCAGGTGATCGAGTACGTCGCCGCGAAATATGGTCGCGATCATGTCAGCCAGATCATCACGTTCGGCACGATGGCGGCCAAGGCCGTGCTGCGCGACAGCGGTCGGGTGCTTGGCATGCCGTATGGCCAGGTTGATCGCATTGCCAAGCTGATCCCGATGCGGCCACTGGACATGAGTCTTGATGATGCACTCGGGCGCAGCGAAAAATCGAAGAAGGAGCCCGATCGTGTGGTTGCCGAGTTCTGCAGCGAATACGAGAACGATGATGGCGTGCGTGAACTGGTCGATCTCGCCCTCAAGCTTGAGGATCTGACCCGCAATGCCGGCAAGCACGCCGGTGGCGTGGTCATCGCGCCGGGGCCGCTGACCGACTACGCACCGCTCTACAGCGAAGCCGGCGGCGGCGGTGTGGTCACCCAGTTCGACAAGGACGATGTCGAGAAAGTCGGCCTGGTCAAGTTCGACTTCCTCGGCCTGCGCACGCTGACGATCATCGACTGGGCAGTCAAGGCGATCAATGCACGGCGCGCGAAAACCGGCGAGGCGCCGCTCGATATCAGCCAGTTGCCCCTCGACGATGAAACCGTCTATACGCTGTTCAAGCGCGCGCAGACGATCGCGGTGTTCCAGTTCGAATCGCGCGGCATGCAGGGCATGCTCAAGGATGCCAAACCGGATCGCTTTGAAGACCTGATCGCACTCGGCGCGCTGTACCGGCCCGGGCCAATGGATCTGATCCCGAGCTACTGCAAGCGCAAGCACGGCGCCGAGACAATCGATTATCCGGATCAACGCGTCGAACCGGTATTGCGCGAGACCTACGGCATCATGGTCTACCAGGAACAGGTCATGCAGATGGCCCAGATCGTCGGCGGCTACTCGCTGGGCGGCGCCGATCTGTTGCGTCGCGCCATGGGCAAGAAGAATGTCGAGGAAATGGCCAGGCACCGTGCGATCTTCCGCGACGGCGCGGCGAAGAACGGCGTCAACGAGCACAAGGCTGATGCCGTGTTCGACACCATGGAGAAATTCGCCGGCTACGGTTTCAACAAATCGCATGCGGCGGCTTACGCCCTGGTTTCGTATCAGACTGCCTGGCTGAAGACCCACTATCCGGCGGAATTCATGGCCGCCGTGCTCTCGGCCGACATGGACAACACCGACAAGGTGGTCAACCTGCTGGGCGAGGCACGCGCGCTCGGACTGCAGGTTCTGCCACCCGACATCAACGCCTCGGGCTACAAGTTCCACGCCATGGATGCCGATTCAACGCGTAGCGCGTCGAAGACCATCCGCTACGGCCTCGGCGCGCTCAAGGGCGTCGGCGAGGGCGCGATCGAGAATGTCGTCCTGGCCCGTGAAAGCGGCGGCAAGTTCAAGGAGCTTGGCGATTTCTGCCTGCGCGTTGATGCACACAAGATCAACAAGCGCACGCTCGAGGCCCTGATCCTGTCCGGCTCGATGGATGCGCTGGCCGGCAATCGGGCGAGCCTGATCGCCCAACTGCCCGAAGCGATGCGTGCGGCCGAACAGCAGGCACGCAACGCGTTGGCCGGCCAGAACGACATGTTCGGTGCAGCCAGCCCGGCGGCGGTCGCCATTGAGCTGGTCGAGGTTGAGGAGTGGCCGGCCGCACGCCGCCTGGCCGGCGAGCGCGACACGCTGGGTCATTATCTTTCCGGACATCCGACCGATGCCTGGCGCGAGCTGTTCGCGCGCATCGTGACCTGCCCGATCGGCGAGCTTGAAAAGCATCACAAGCCGCAGGAGGGCCGCAGCCGCTTCGGTGCCGGCCAGTCCTTCACCCTGGCCGGCTCGGTGCTCGGCATGCGCAAGCAGGGCGAATCGCGTGCCTTCGTCCAGGTTGAGGACTGGTCGGGGCGCTTCGAGGCCGTGCTCTATCGGGAGGCCTGGTCCGAATACGCAGCCCTGCTGAGCCGCGACGCCATTCTCGTTTTCGAGGGTTCGCTGTCGATCGATGATTTCTCGGGCAACTACCAGCTGCGCACGCAGCGGGTGAGTACGATCGAATCGGCCTGCGAGTCGCGTGCCCGCGTTTTGCGCCTGCGCGTCAACGGCATCGGCGATGATTTCGCCTCGCGCCTCTATGCGGCTCTTGAAAGCAGCCGCGGCGGCGGCACCACGGTGCGCATCGCCTTCAGCAACCAGAGCGGGCGCGGAGAAGTCGAACTCGGGCCGGAATGGAAGGTTCGCGCCAGTCCGGCCCTGGCCGAGACCCTGGCCGGCCTTGATGGCGTCATCGAAACCGAATTCATCTACGGCCATTGATCACCGGTCGCAGCTGCGCAATGCATGAGCATGTGCGGCTATACTCCCGCTCTTCTGATGCAAACACCGTTGAATGAACCCGAACTTCCTCGAATTTGAAGCACCGATCGGCGAACTCGAAGCCAAGATCCAGGAGCTGCGGCATGCCAGCCACGGACAGGCCTTCAATATCGAGGACGAAATCGGCAAGCTGCAGGGCAAGCTGAAGACCCGCACCGCGGAAATCTTCCGCAACCTGACGCCGTGGCAAATCTCGCAACTGGCCCGGCATCCGGCGCGACCGTTCACGCTCGACTACATCAAGGTCATCTGCGAGGAGTTCCACGAACTCGCTGGCGACCGTGCCTATGCCGAGGATGCCGCCATCGTCGGTGGTCTCGGTCGCATTAACGGACGTAGCGTGGTCATCATCGGCCATCAGAAGGGACGCGACACCAAGACCAAGATCCGGCGCAATTTCGGCATGCCGCGACCGGAAGGCTACCGCAAGGCCTTGCGCCTGATGAAGCTGGCCGAGCGCTTCAGGCTGCCGCTGCTGACCCTGATCGACACGCCGGGCGCCTACCCCGGTGTCGGTGCCGAGGAACGTGGCCAGTCCGAGGCGATCGCGCGCAACCTGATCGAGATGGCCGAGCTGAAGACACCGATCCTGTGCACCGTAATCGGCGAAGGCGGCTCGGGCGGCGCGCTCGCGATCGGCGTCGGCGACCGCATCAACATGCTGCAGTACTCGACTTATTCAGTAATCACACCGGAAGGCTGCGCCTCGATCCTGTGGAAAACGGCGGACAAGGCCAAGGAAGCCTCCGAGGCGCTGGGCATCACCGCACCCCGACTGCTCGAACTCGGCCTGATCGACAAGGTCGTGCGTGAACCGCTAGGCGGCGCCCATCGCAACCCGCATTCGATCGCCGTGCGCCTCAAGGCCGTTCTGCTCAACCAGCTCGAAGAACTCGATGCACTGGATACCCCGGCCCTGCTCGAACGTCGCTACCAGCGCTTGCGCCAATACGGCGAATACAAGACTGTCTGATGCTGCACCAAGAGCGCAGCGTCAGGCTCAGCGATCAATCGTCAGACGGTACGTCGACCTTGCCGCCGATATCGCGGTAGCTGATGTCGCTGCTGCCACGTGATTTGACGGTCAGGTTGCCACGCACGTTGTCGGCATCGATATCACCGGATCCGATTGAATCAACGCTCACATCACCGCCGACATCGGAAAATTCGAGATCGCCGGATCCGATACGACCTACGCGGATGCTGCCGGCGACCTTGCGAAAGCTGAGATCGCCCGATCCGCCCTTGCCGACTTCAACATCGCCGCGGATGTCACGCAGATTGGAATCACCCGAACCGGTCGAAACCAGATGAAAGCGCCCGATTGCCGAGCCTTCGACGTCACCGGAGCCGACCTCGGCGGTGAGCTCGCCGGCGATGTTGTCGACATTGAGGTCACCCGAACCGGCGTCGTACTTGAGGCTGGCCAGATCGCGGGCGTCGACATCGCCGGAACCGGTATCGACATCCACGGCCAGATCGAGCGGAACGCGGATTTCAAGTTCCAGGTAGGCGTAGCTCGATCCGAACAGCGAAAACGAGTACGAGCCCTTGTTGCGCTCGGTCTCGACAACAAGCCGATCACCATCGCGATGCTGGTTGATGACGAGCCGCTCCAGATCGCCCGCATCCGAGGCGCAGGCACGAGCCTGCACTTCGATCCGCGCAAGCCCGCTCGTGCCGCGCAGCTTCAGATCGGTCGATCCCAACTTCACGACCAGGGTCTTGATGTCGGCACGATCGACATTGAACGAGCGATCAGCGTGGTTCGCACAATCCGAGGCAAATGCCGATGCCGAGACGAACAACAGGAACAGGACGACGAGCGGGCGCATGGTGGAGCTCCAATGGACAGGTAGTCCTCATTGGATACGGTGAGTGGGAAAAGGGTTTAAGGCTCGCGCTCTTCGCGCTTGGCCCGTTGCCACAGGGCTTCCTGCTCGTCCAGTGATTTCCCTTCAAGTTGTTCGCCCAGCTCGGCGACCATCGCCTCCATGCTGCGGAATCGCCGCTCGAACTTGGCGTTGGCCAAGCGCATTGCCGTTGAAACCTCGACCTTTGCGTGGCGGGCGAGATTGGCGCAGACAAACAGTACATCACCGATCTCGTCGGTCAGGCGCGCGGGATCCGAACCGCGAGCGAATTCCTCGCGAACCTCCTCAAGCTCCTCGTGCAGCTTGTCGAGAACCGGATTCACGTCAGGCCAGTCAAAACCGACCGTGGCCGCACGCTTCTGCAATTTGACCGCGCGCTGCCATTCGGGCAGCCCGCGCGCGATACCGGCCAGGGCACTGCGGTCGTGCTCGCCATCCGCCTCGCGTTCACGCCGCTTGATCGCCTCCCAGTTGCTCAGCACTTCATCAGCCGTATCGGCCCTGGCATCAGCGAACACATGCGGGTGTCGCGTGACCATCTTGTTGCAGATCGCGGCGACGACGTCATCGAAGCGGAAGTGACCCGCTTCTTCGGCCATGCGTGCATGGAACACGACCTGCAAGAGCAGATCGCCGAGCTCGTCGCAGAGATCGGCATAGTCACGCCGATCGACCGCGTCGGCCACTTCGTAGGCCTCCTCGATCGTGTACGGCACGATCGTGTCGAAACTCTGTCTGACATCCCACGGACAGCCGTTGTCGGGATCACGCAGGCGCGCCATGATGGCGAGCAGGTCGTCAATTTTCCGCATCGTGCCTTGCGCAACCGTGGTCGTTGATGTCGGCCCGATTGTAGCGCCTCGCGGTTTTCGCCCCATTCATCAGTTCGAGGCTGCATGCCCGGCACATTCCGCTCGCTGCAAGGTTTCAACTTCCGGCTCTGGGCAGCTGGTGCGTTTGTCTCGAATATCGGCACCTGGATGCAGCGCACGGCACAGGACTGGCTGGTTCTTGCCGAACTGACCGACAAGAGCGCGACCGCAGTTGGCATCGTCATGGCCCTGCAGTTCGGGCCTCCCTTGCTGCTCCTGCCATTGACCGGTTTTGCCGCCGACCATTTCGACCGGCGTCGACTGCTCATCTTCACGCAGACCTGCATGGCTTTGCTCGCGCTTGGCCTCGGCCTGCTGACGATCAGTGGCCACGCCGTGCTCTGGCATGTGCACGTCTTTGCATTCCTGCTCGGTTGTGTGACTGCTTTTGACGCGCCGGCGCGGCAGACCTTTGTCTCCGACATGGTGACCGAATCGGAACTGTCGAATGCCGTGGCACTGAATTCGATCTCGTTCAATGCTGCACGCCTGATTGGCCCAGCCGTCGCCGGCCTGCTGATTTCAGTGATCGGCTCGGGTTGGGTCTTCGTGCTCAATGCAGCCTCGTTTCTGGCTGTGATCGCCTCCCTGCACCTGCTCCACGTTGGCGAGCTGCGTCGCCATGCGCGTGCGCTGCGCACGCGTGGCAGCCTGCTCGAAGGATTCCGCTACGTCTGGCAGCGGCCCGATCTCAAGGCGATCCTGTTCATGCTGTTCCTGATCGCAACGTTCGGACTCAATTTTCCCATCTTCGTCTCGATGATGTCGGTGACGGTGTTCCATGGCGGAGCGGGGCAATACGGCCTGCTGATATCAACCATGGCGGCGGGATCGGTGGCCGGAGCATTGCTGTCGGCGCGCCGGGCGCAACCCCGGCTCTCGCTGCTGCTGATCGGCGCGGCCATATTCGGCCTTGGCATGCTCGCCGCCGCGATGATGCCCAACTACATGTTGTTCGGAGCGGTTCTGGTCATCGTCGGCATGTCCGCACAGACCTTCATGACCACCGCCAACAGCATTGTCCAGCTATCAACCGAACCGGCGATGCGTGGTCGCGTGCTGGCGATCCTGCTGGCCCTGGCCCTGGGCGGCACGCCAATCGGCGCACCCATCGTCGGTTGGGCCGCCGACACGTTCGGTGCACGCTGGTCACTCGGCATCGGCGCCACAGCGGGCTTTCTCGCCGCGCTGGTCGGGATCCGTCATCTGATCCGGCATCGCGGCTTGCGCATCCGATTTGAGCGCGGTCGACTGCGCATACTCATGGCCGAGGCTGGCCCGGACTATTCATGAATGCGCGTGAAGATCGCGCAGGACATCGGATTCACACCGCTTTTCGCGATTGAGGTGATAGCGGGCGTTATCGCCAAATGAGCGAAATGTCGTGTGGATTCAAGGGCTAAGCGAGGACGCGTGGCATTCATGAATAGTCCGGGCTAGTGCGGTGTCCCACTAATAGCTGGGTGGAATCGCGCCGCGGATTCGGTTCCGAGACAAGGCGCGAGGAAGAGGCATAGTGGGGCTATGGTGACGACGAGCAACGCAGGATCGGGGCCGAAGACCAAGCGGGTTTGCCTCGTTATTTGTGGGGCACCACACTAGACCGCCGTGACCTGTGCTTGCGGCTCGAACATCGTCGTGCCGAAAGTCGGCAGGGATTTCGGCAGATGCAGGCGCGGCATACCGACCACATAGCCCTGGGCCATGTCGACTCCGCATTCGTAGAGCGTGCGCAGCATGGCCACGTCCTCGACGCACTCGGCAATGGTTTTCTTGCCGGCGGTTTCAGCGATCGAGGTCAACGCCGCGATGATCGTGCGATCGAGATCATCGTCCGGCAGGCCCTGGATCAGCGAGCCGTCGATCTTGAGGATATCCGCCTCGATCTGCTTCAGATAGGCGAAGGTCGAGAAACCGGTGCCGAAATCATCGACCGCGATGCGGCATCCGAGCGCGCGCAACTCCGTCAACTGCGCCTGTGCGTTCTGGATATCGCTGATCGAATGCGACTCGATGATCTCGATGACGATCGCCGCCGGATTGACGTCGTACTCGACAATCTTCGCGGTGACGAAATCGATGATTCCGGCCTTCTCGAGGGTCTGCGCCGAGATATTGATGGTCAACGCGATCGGTCGCGGACTGTCGCGTGTTTCGCGCAAGGCCATCAGGGCGTGATCGATAACCCAGAAATCAATCTCCTGCATCAGGCCGAAGCGTTCGGCCGCCGGCAGGAAGGCATTCGGCAGGATCAGTTCGCCATGGCTGCCCTTGAGTCGTACCAGCACCTCGAACAGCGCCTCCTCATACGGATTGCGCTCGAGTTGGCGCAACCAGATATCCTTGCTGTTCTTGCTGTTGGCGCCGTCGTTTTCCATGCCCTTGAGCGGCACGATCGGCTGATAGCAAAGCACGAACCGATTGGTGCGCAACGCCTCTTCGAGGCGCACCGACCAGCCGAGATCCTCGTCGAGTGCGGCACGGCGGCCGGTTTCCGGGGAATACATCTGGCACTGGTTGCGGCCATTGCGCTTGGCCATGTGACAGGCGATATCGGCATGCGTCATCGCGTCCCCCGGCGCATGGTCGGACTCATCGATCTTCGCGCAGCCGATTGACAGGGTGATGCGATAGCTTTTGCCGCCATAGGTGAATGGGGTTGCCGTGAGCACGCGGCGGAAACCGTCGGCCAGGCTCATGAGGTCGCTGGATCCGACATTGGTCAACAGCACGGCGAATTCGTCACCGCCCATGCGCGCCAGATAATCGCTGCCGCGCAGACGTGACTTGAGGCGCTGGCTGACTTCGAGCAACAGGCGGTCGCCGGCAACATGCCCGGCCGTGTCATTGATGTACTTGAAGCGGTCGAGGTCGATGAACAGCAGCATCGCCGCCTGGCCGGTGCGGCGCACGCGATTGCACTCCTGCTCGAGCTGGGCCTCGAACCAGCCGCGGTTGAAAAGCTTGGTCAGACTGTCGTGTTCGGCCTGCCAGCGCAATTCGTCCTCAAGCACTCGGCGTGCGGAGATATCGCGGAACGCGACGACCGAGCCATTCTGTTCGGCATCCATGCGCAAGGGATGCACCGTGCATTCGACCAGGATGCCGCGCTTGGCCGACGTCCAGAAGCGCGTCTGCAAGGCCGACATTTCGCTGCCGTTGATGTAGCACTGGTTCAGATGCGAGGCGGCACGCTGCATCGGCACGCCATTTTCATCGGCATAGTGGAACGCATCGAAAGCCGAGTGGCCGATCAGCTCGTTGCCATCCGTGTATCCGAGCAGATCGAGTGCGGCCGGGTTGATGAACTGGATGATCCCTTCGGCGTCGACGCCGTAGACACCCTCGCCGACCGAGGAAAGGATGCCCTGCAAACGACGGCGCTCGTTGTCGATCGCCTTGCGGTCGTTGATGGTCCGGGCCAGCGAGGCGATGCGCGCAAGCAGGAGCTCGCGCGACTCGCTCTTGAACAGGCATTCGAGCGCGCCGCAGGCCAGCGATTCGGAGATCACCGCATCGGAATAGGTGCCGGTGATCGTTGCGGTGAGGATGTGCTGGGTTTCGGGGTCATTGCGTATCTTCGTGATCAGCGCCGTGCCGTTCTGTTCGGGCATCAGGTAGTCGATGATCGCGATGTCATATGGCTGCTGCGAGACCCTGTTCCAGCCTTCGCCGACACTTTCGGCGACGTCGACGTGGTAGCCGTGCTTGTGCAGCAGCCGCGAATAACCGGCGCGCACGGTCGCCGAATCATCGACCAGCAGGATGCGGATCTGCTCGTCATGCGCGCTGAGAACCGGCTTGATGTCCGCGTTCGGCCGCAGCAATTGGCCGATGGCATTCGGCGCCTCCAGATACTCCGACCAAAGGGTCAATGCCGTTCGCGGCCGCGCCATGCGCCAGTTGACCGCGTTGGCATTGCTCGAGTCAGCCATGATCAGCACCGAAAGATGCTCGAAGCGCTCGCCATGAAGCAGGCCAAAGACATCCTCGACAAGGCCGTCCGAATATTCGGGCCAACCGAGTACAACCGCATCGAGGCTGGCATGGCCGAGCTGCGAGCGCTGCAGGGTATCGTAGGCCTCGGCCAGGGTTGCCACCGCCGTCACCACGAAGCCATTCTGGCTGAGGATGGCCGAGAGGGCGCGGCGCCGCGTTTGCGAGGTATCGGCGAGCAGGATCTTGTACATCGGTTGCCACCCATTGAGGATCGCGACAGGCTGGACGTCGCGCTATCCGGTGTCGCCGGGACCATCCGTGAAAGAAGTTGACAACGGACTCCATAACCGCGTCGCTCGCCCACCACTCGTCCGCCGAGTCGCCCTCAAGCAAATACGAGCCGCAATCCATGTCATCACCCCGCCGTCACCGCCTCCGTCGTCACGGACGGCCGCCGTCAATCCATCGACCAGGGCAATACCGGCATTTTATGCACGATTCGTGCCGATTTCTCGGAACCGAAACATTGCCCGCTTTGGAAACGGGCATCCGGGATCACCCGCCAGCGCTGCCTCGGCTCAGCGAAACAATCCCGATCCAGATCTGGATCGGAGATGTCACGGCCGTGCGCCGACGACACCATGCGGCATGGATGGAATCGACCGGCGCATTGCCATGCGGATCAGCGGGTACCAAGCAACTGCGGCCAATTGGCCCGTTGATCGCCACAGGCAATGAATTCGGGATTGAGCAGGGATTGCTTGCGGTTGTAGCGCAGCGGCATTCCCTGCAGATCGATGACGGCGCCGCCAGCCTCTTCCAGCACGCACTGGGCTGCGGCGGTATCCCACTCCGAGGTTGGGCCGAGGCGGACATAGAGATCGGCCTCGGCAGCGGCAATGCGCAGAAACTTGAGCGAGGAGCCGAGCGGGACAATCTCGTGCGCGCCGATGCGTTCGATCATGCCGAGCAGGCGTGGGTCACCGTGCGAGCGGCTGCCGGCAACCACCAGCGGATCCGCACGCTCGCGTGTCCGGCATCGATGCGATTCGCCATCGGCAGCCGCCATCCAGGCTCCACCACCTTGCCATGCCCATGCGATCACACCACCGACCGGCACCTGGACAACGCCAAGCACACTGCGATCGCCGTCGATCAGGGCGATGTTCACAGTAAACTCGCCATTGCGCTTGACGAACTCACGGGTGCCGTCGAGCGGATCGACCAGCCAGTAGCGCGACCATCCGCGCCGCTCGTCCCAGCCGATTGCGGCGGATTCCTCGGACAGGATCGGTAGTTCGGGGGTCAGCTTGCGCAAGCCATCGACGATGCAGCGGTGCGCAGCCAGGTCGGCTGCGGTCAACGGTGAGCGGTCATCCTTTTGTGCGACGGCGAACTCGCCGTTGTAGACATTGAGGATTTCTGCAGCCGCACGCCGGGCGATGGCGCAGACCCCGGGAATCAGGCTTTCAAGCATCATCGGCCCGGCCGGAAGCGGCCAGCGAGGTACTCGCGGGCGATGAACAGGGCCGCGATCGAACGACCTTCACTGACTTCCGGCTCGAGCAGCAGGGTGTGCAACTCGCTGAGCTTCCATGGCACCACTTCGAGCTCCTCGGGTTCGTCGCCCTGCAGTCGTTCCGGATACAGATCGCGGGCGAGCACCACGTGGGTCATCGCACTCATGTAAGTTGGCGACAGCGACAAGGTAGCGAGTATATGCAGGTCGCGCGCGCCGTAGCCAATCTCCTCCTTGAGTTCGCGATTGGCACCCTGCTCGGCGGTTTCATCACGATCGAGACGGCCCTTGGGCAATCCGAGCTCGTAGCCTTCGATGCCCGTCGCGTATTCGCGAACCAGCAGAACGGTGTCGTCATCACGCATCGGCACCATGATCACGGCACCGAAACCCGAAGTGCGCAGGCGCTCGTGCGTACGCCGCTCGCCATTCGAAAACTCGAGGTCGATCTGCTCGGCACGCAGGAAGCGGCTTTGTTCGACCAGTCGCCTGGCGAGTACCTTAGGTGGCTTCTTTCGCATCCGCCGATTGTAACCGGATGCCCATCAGCCGACCCAACGCCGCGGCATGGATCAGGGCAACGAATCCCCATGCTGGACGCTGTCGCAGCAGGCGGCGTCAGCCGCGATGCTTGTGCTTCTGATTCCGAACAAAAAGCATCGGGCATAAATGCCCTTCCTACGAAGGGCGCTACCGAACTGTGGCGCGGGTTTCGTTGACGTTGAATGCGTTGCTGCTTTGTTGTAGGAAGCGGCTTCAGCCGCGATGCTTGTGCTTCTGATTCCGAACAAAAAGCATCGGGCATAAATGCCCTTCCTACGAAGGGCGCTACCGAACTGTGGCGCGGGTTTCGTTGACGTTGAATGCGTTGCTGCTTTGTTGTAGGAAGCGGCTTCAGCCGCGATGCTCTTACGTTTCCCCGCAGGAAGCCGCTTCAGCCACGATGCTTGTGCTCCTGATTCCAAACAAAAAGCATCGGGCATAAATGCCCTTCCTGCGAAGGGCGCTGGAAATAGCGTCAGGCATAAATGCCCTTCCTACGAAGGGCGCTGTCGAACAGCGGCGCGGGTTTCGATGACCGCTGCCGCGCTGCCGCCGGGTCGTAGGGCATGAATGTCTCTTCTGCGACGAACCGGCGATTTTGGGTTGTCGCCCAGACTCCTAGCGCCCGCCGAACTCGAACGTCGCGCTCAGGAAATACGAACGTGCCTGCAGTCGATAGTACTGCGCATCACCGAGTTCGCTTTCGGCGACTGGATCGCGCCGATCACTCAGGTTGTAGCCGTCCAGCCTCAGCTGCCAACGGTCAAACGCGTAGCCGATACCGGCATCGAAGGTGTCATACGAGTCCGCCACCGAGGTGTTGCGCTTGTTGAGGTAGCGCGAACCGACATGGCTGGCGACCAGGTTCGCGCGCAAGCCCTTGTCTAGCCCGTAGACGAGGCCGACGCTGCCGATATGCTGCGGCGACAGTTCGAGCTGTTTGCCATCGAGCTGGGTCAAGGTGTCGCCGAACAACTGCGCGTAGTCGGCAAATCGGGCATCGTGATACGCGTAGCTGCCGAGCAGGCTCAATCCGTCGGCAACATTCCAGCGCATTTCCGTCTCGGCCCCCTTGAGTCGCTCGTTGCCGGCATTGGTCAGGCCTGGCAGGCCGTTGACGTTCTGGCTGACCACGAGATTGTGAAAGTTCATGCGAAACACCGACACGTCCCACTCGATGCGTCCATCGAGGTTACGGCCCTTGAGGCCGAGTTCGCCGCTTTGCGAATCTTCCGGCTCGAGGATCTCCGATTCCGGCTCCGGGCCGAAATCGATGACGGCCGGCTTGAAGGTATTTCGGTAGTTCGCATAGCCGGTCAGATAATCGCGGCCGTCCTTCCAGAAGCGGTAGCTTGTGCCGAGTGCGCCGGACAGGCGATTGTCGCTGCGATGCTCGCTGCCGACTTCGAACAATTCGGGTGCGCCGCCGGTCAGATCGACACCGTAGCCGCTGCGCTTCTCGCTGGTGTGGTTGTAGCGCAATCCCGCTTCGACCCGCCAGGCATCGGTCAACGCCACGTTGAGGTCGGCGTACAGGCCGGTGAAGTTGCGCTTGTCATCGAGATGGGTCGTCTCGTCGATCGGCAGGCTGCGCCAGTTCGGCACGTTCGAGCCGTCTGCCAATGTCGCGTATTCGAAGTTCTGGCTGTCCTGGTTACCCTTGCCGTACAGATGATCGAGACCCCAGACCAGGGTCGTCCGATCACTCAGCGGCGTCGCCACGTGACTGTCGAAATACAGCTCGGTCCGATGCACGTCCTGCTGATAACCATCCGCATTCGGGGTGACGCCATCATCCGCGAAATCCTCGCGCAGGAATCCGCGCACCGTGGCTGCATTCGATCGCGCGACGGCGAGCCGCGTAGACCAGTCACCGATGCCGGTCGGCAGAACATAGCCAAACGCGAGCTGGCCACGATCCTCGTCCTGTTTCGCCCCGCGCGGATTGATGTTGCCATCCAGCGGAAAGCGATCAGTGAGCACTCCGCCTTCGCGCGGATGCGGACTGACCGGATCCTGACTCAACGTCGTGTAGTCGGCATCAAGCGTGATCTCGCCTTCACCAAGCTGGCCGGCGCCGCGATAAAGCACATGCGCACGATCCCAGCCCGAACGGTCGGCTTTGAGTTCGACCTTGTCGGCATCGAACAGGATCGACTGTGACCAGGCGGCGCCCGGTTCGGACATCGGGATCGCCGCGGCCAGATGTGCGCTGCCGCGACTGCCGATGCCGAATTCGAAGCGGGTTGCGCCAGCGCCGGCGGCATAGTGGATGACATGGATGACGCCGACGAAGCTGGTTGCGCCGTAACTGACCGGCGCGGCACCCTTGAGAACTTCGATGCGTTCGACATTGCCCAGGTTCAAGCTGGCCAGCGCAGGTGTGAATGCGCCACCGGACGGAATTCCGTCAACGACCAGCAGGAACGCATCGAACTCGCGCAAACCCCATAGTGCCGGTACCGATGAAGCGGGCCCACCGTCGCCCCCTGGCGCGATATCCACGCCAGCAACCAGGGAAAGCGCCGTGCGCAGATCGGTCGCGCCTCGCCGCCGCAGTTCCTCTCCCGAAATGACATTGACGTTGGCAGCAACATCGCTGAGCGCGACCGCAATCCTGGAAGTCGTTACTTCGACCGGATCGAGCGCGACAGGCTCCTCAGCCTGGCCGGCGGCGCCAGCCGTGGCAAGACTTGCACAAATTGCAATTTGCAATGCATTTCGATAATTATTCAGTCGCATGGCGGGCCCCGGATTTGCTGAATGTCCAAATGGACGGCGGCGGAGTCTGTACCGGATTCCGCCGTCAAGTAACAGCCTCCGGAAGCAGCTTCCGTCCGCCGCGAGGCGGAATCAGGCAATCGCTGCCGCTTCGTTACCGGTATGCTTGTCGCCCGCCCGTTTCCTTGACCACCATGCCTCTGCATCGCCCGCGCCTGCGCGGCCTCGTTTCCAAACTTGCCTTGTTCTATGTGCTGCTGTCGCTGCCGACGCTGATCGTCGTCGAGTCGGTGATCCTTACCTACGAGTTTCAGCGTTTCGTCACTGGCATCGAGCGCGGCAACCTCGAGCGCGCGACCGACCGGGGTGCCGGGAAACTCGGCGCGGAGTGGCCAGATCTGCTTGGTGGCAGCAAGCCAAATGCGAAGGCTCTGCAGGTGTGGATCGACGCCTGGATCCTGCGTCTGCAGCAGCCGCGCGGCGGCCTGACTCCCGATGAGTCCTACATCCTGCTCGAACTCAGTGAAGTACCCCTGGCTGCGGCCATCCTGGGAGCCGATTCGGCGGTGCTCGCCCGCACCGAGGACAATTCGCGCTGGGCCCTGCATTTGCCGACAGCGGCCGAGTTGCAAACCGCAGCCGAGCCTGGCGCTGACACCCGCCTGCACGTACCCGGCGACACCAGCTACACAAGCCAGCGCATCCTGGTTCCAGTGCAAGATCCAGCCGGCACGCGACTCGGCTGGCTATTTGTCGAGTTGCGCGTGCCGCCGCCTTGGCGCCACCTGTTGTTCGATTCGAGTTTCGAATCACCGACCGTGTTTGCCTTCCTGATCGTATTCGGCCTTGCCTCATCATTGTTTCTTGCCGCCTGGGTGACCCGACGTCTGAACCGTATCGAGCGCGCCGCAATCGCCTGGAGTCGCGGCGATTTCTCCAACCGCATCGACGATCGCTCGGGTGACGAGATCGGCGCACTCTCGGCGATGCTCGATGGCATGGCGATCGACCTCAAGGGATTGCTGCGTTCGCGCGCGCAACTGGCGACGCTGGCCGAGCGCCAGCGTCTGGCCCGCGATCTGCACGATACGGTCAAGCAGAAGGCATTCGCCTTGAATCTGCAACTGGCGACCGCACGGCGCGTGTTCGGCGACGGTGCCGGCAGTGAACGCCTCGAACTGGCGCAACGCCTGACCCAGCAGATCCAGCAGGAGCTCGCGCAGATCCTCGACGAGATGCGCGCTTCGGATGCCGAACTGCCTTTCGCCGAACGTCTGCGCATGCGCGCCAGCGACTGGGCGCACACCAGCGGTGCCAGCCTCGGTTTCGACATTGATGATGTGCCGTCGCTGGCGGCGGAGATCGAGGATTCGCTGCTGCGCATCGTCGATGAAGCGCTTTCCAATGTGCTGCGGCACAGCGGCGCGCAACACGTCGACATCGGCCTCCGTCGCACGGCGGAACGCGTCAGCCTTGTCATCACCGATAATGGTTCGGGCGCACGCGCGGGATCGGGCAGCGGCATGGGTCTGCGCAACATGCGCGAGCGCGCCGAGGCGCTGCCGGGCGGACGCTTCGAATTCGAAAGCGGGCCGGGGCGCGGGACGCGCGTGACGGTCGGCTTTCAGACTGAGGTGAGCAGATGAACAAACCAATCCGCATCGTCATCGCCGACGACCACGACCTGGTTCGCCAGGGCATTCGGGGCTTTCTCGAAACCCACGCCGATCTCGCCATCGTCGGCGAGGCCGGCGACGCCGCGACGGCCGTGAGCCTGTGCAGCCGGCAAACCCCCGATGTCGCCCTCGTCGACCTGGTCATGCCCGGTGGCGGCATCGAGGCCACCCGTGCGATTCGCGCCGCGAGTCCGCGAACCCAGGTTGTCCTGTTGACCTCGTTCGAGGATGTGCAGCAAATCGTCGCTGCGGTACAGGCCGGCGCACTTTCGTGCCTGCTCAAGGACGTCGATGCGGACGCGCTGGCCGATGCCTTGCGCAAGGCCGCGCTTGGCGAAGCCGTCCTGCACCCGCGCATCGCGGCGCGCCTGATGGATGCGATGCGGCGTGGCGTCGAACCCGGCAGCGATGCGTTGCAGTCATTGAGTCAGCGTGAGCGTGAAACCCTCGCCCTGGTCGCCGAGGGCCTCAGCAACCAGATGATCGCCGAGCGCCTCGGCATCGGCGAGAAAACCGTCAAGACCCATGTCAGCAACGTACTCGGCAAGCTCAATGTCAGCGATCGCACCCAGGCAGCCGTGTTTGCCTGGCGCAGCGGGATGAAGCAGCGTCCGCCGCCGTAGCACCCGCTGCCGAAGCCAGCCGCAGCGCTTGAGTCTCTTGCAGGAGCGCCTTCAGGCGCGATGCCTTTGACTCATCTGCAGGAAGGGTATCCGACCGATCTCAATACCCCCGCCGCTCGGCGATCAGCTGGGCGAGGATGCTGACCGCGATTTCGTGTGGCGTTTGCGCGTCAATCTCCAGCCCCACCGGGGCCGCCAGCTCACGCAATTCCTGCCGGAACTCCGGCAGCGCATTGCGTACCTCGGCAATCCGTCGCTGGCTGCCGATCATGCCGAGGAATCGCGGAGGATTTTCACAGAGCACCTTGAGCGCCGCGATGTCGGCGTGGAAATCCCGATTGAGCAGGACTGTCTGCACATCGCGGCCGGTGTCGAGCAGTGACGCGAGCACGGCCACGTCACCGCCGTGCGTCTGCGCGCCGGCGAATGCGGGCTGCCCCAGATGTTCGGCACGCGTATCGAAAACATGTACGTCAAATTCAAGCGATGCGGCCAGCCCGCAAAGCGCGGCCCCACAATGGCCGGCGCCGACAATCAGCAGGCGAACGTCGGGAACCGCGATGTCTTCGGCATCGGCCACGCCGAGGTCGCCTCCGGCGAGCCTTACGCGATGCCCATCTGCAAGCACGTCGCGAATTTCCCGCGCCCGCGCGAGATCCATCGCCGCCGTCCATCGCCGCAGGCCGACGCGCATGCTGCCGCCACAGACCCCGACGGAATCCGCACCGCCCCGCAAATCAATCTCCACCTCGTCATGTGTCGCAGTCGATTCGAGCAGGCAGTGGGCCGCCTTGAGCACGCGCGCTTCAGCCAATCCGCCGCCGATGCTGCCCAGGCTTTCACCTGCACTTACCAGCATGCGACTGCCGCGCTTGCGCGGCGTCGCGCCCTGCGCTTCGACCACGCTGGCCAGCACCACGGGCATCCGCTCGAGCCAGGCAGCGAGACCGGAAAACAGGCGCTCGTCCATCAGGCTGGCGTGACGGCGGTCGGCGTTGGTGCTGCCTGCGATGCACCCCGCACAGCCATGATTGCGTAGAAAATTGCCTCGGGCGTTGCCGGCGACGCCAGCGGCACCGCACGCGCATTGCCACAGGCGGCAATGGCGGCACGCAGCGCTTCGCGCACGCTCAAGGCCAGCATCAGCGGCGGTTCGCCCACCGCTTTGCTGCCGAAGATCACCTGGGCCGCCGGCACACGTTCGCTTCGGTACAGGGCGACACGGAAATCTTCAGCTACTTCGCCATTGGTGGGGATCTTGTAGGTGCTCGGCGCATCGGTCAGCAGCTTGCCGGCATCACTCCAGCGCAGTTCCTCGCAGGTCAGCCAGCCCAGGCCCTGCACGAAGCCGCCCTCGATCTGACCACGATCAATCGCCTCGACCAGCGAATCACCGACGTCGTGCAGGATGTCGACACGCAACAACCGGTGCACGCCGGTATGTACGCAGATCTCCACTTCGCTGACCGCGGCGCCGCAGGCGAAGTAGTAGAACGGCTGGCCACGGCCATTCGCCGCATCCCAGGAAAGGCCGGGCGTCCGATAGAAGCCGGTGGCGGACAGGCTTACGCGCGCCTCGTAGGCGGCGCGGATCACGTCGACAAAGCCGATCCGATGATCGGGACGGACTCTCGAAAACACCACATCGTCGGCGAAGATGATGTCGTCCGATTCACTCTCGAGCAGACCTGCCGCAATAGGAGCAAGTCGCGCTAGCAAGGTCTCACACGCCGCCCTGACCGCCTGACCGTTCAGATCGGATCCGCTGCTGGCCGCCGTCGCCGAGGTGTTCGGCACCTTGTCGGTACTGGTTACCATGATCTGGATGCGTTCGACGTCGACGCCAAGCGCGCGGCTGGCCACGGCGAGCATCTTCGAATGCAGGCCCTGGCCCATTTCGGTACCGCCATGATTGAGCTGGATACTGCCATCGGTGTAAATATGCACGAGGGCGCCGGCCTGGTTGTATTCGGTCTTGTTGAACGAGATGCCGAACTTGACCGGCGTGATCGCGATGCCGCGCTTGACGTTCGCATGCGTGGCGTTGAACGCGGCGATGGCGGTCTGGCGCGATTCGAATTCACTTGTGGTTTTCAGCCGCTGCCAGAGCTCGGGCACCGGAAAGTCGATGATGGTCTGGCCGTAAGGCGTGACGTTGCTTCCCGATGCGGCATCTTCGCGATAGAAATTGCGCTCGCGCACCTGATCCGGCGGCAGGCCCAGATGGCGTGCAATGCGATCGATGATTTCCTCGCCGATGAGCATGCCCTGCGGGCCGCCGAATCCGCGGAATGCCGTATTCGACGGCAGGTGAGTCTTCGCGATCAGGCCTTCGATATGCACGTGCGGGCAGAAATAGGCATTGTCGACATGTGCCATCGCGCGCATCAGCACCGGCGGCGACAGATCGGTGCTCCAGCCGCCGTCGGCGACCAGACGCACCTTGATGGCCGCCAGCGCGCCAGCGTCGTCGAAACCCACTGCATAGCGGGCGAAAAACGGATGGCGCTTGCCGGTCATCTGCATGTCGATGCTGCGCGGCAACTTGATGCGCACCGGCCGGCCAGTGACGTGTGCGGCCAGGGCGACGATCGCCGCGTATGGATTGGCCTGGGTTTCCTTGCCGCCGAATCCGCCACCCATGCGCAGGCTGCGGCACACCACGCGACTGGACGGCAGGCCAAGTACGCGCGCGACGATGATCTGGGTCTCGGTCGGGTGCTGGGTCGACGAAGTCACCTGCACGAGGCCTTCCGAATCGACCACGGCCCAGCTGGCTTGCGTCTCCAGATAGAAATGATCCTGCCCGCCGATGGTCAGCTCGCCGTCGAGTCGGTGCGTCGCACTTGCCAGTGCCGTGTCCGCGTCACCGCGACTCACCGTGGCTGGCGCCTTGAAGTAAGCATCCTTGGCCATGGCCTCGGTGAGATTGCAGCAGGCTTGCAGAACTTCATATCTGACTTCCACCGCAGCGGCGGCGGTGCTGGCGCTGGCCTCGTCGCTGGCCACAACCCAGGCGACGGCCTGCCCATGGAATTGCACGAGGTCGGATGGCATCAGCGGTTCGTCATGCACGATCGGACCGGTGTTGTTCTCGCCCGGTATGTCGGCAGCGGTCAGCACGGCGACGACGCCACTCATGCCGCGCGCCGTAGTCGCATTGATGCCGACGATGCGTGCGTGTGCATGCGCAGACTGCACCGGATGGACGCAGAGCATGCCGGTGGGCGCGAGCTGCTCATCGGTGTAGACGGCGCGGCCAGTGACATGACCGCGCGCGCTTTCGTGACGTTCGATGTGCCGGCTGCTCATGTCATCTGCTCCGCCACGAACCTGGCGAACAGATTCACGCACAGTGCACGCCGATAGCCGGCACTGGCCCGGTGGTCGCTCATCGGCGTGAATTCCTCGTGCAGCATCTGCGCGCAGCGCGTTAGCGTCTCCTCATCGAGCCTGCGCCCAAGCACGAGATTTTCGGTTGCGCGCGCCCGCAGCGGCAGTGCGGCAACCCCGCCATAGGCCAGGCGCACATGCTCGACACGGCGATCGCGATCAAGGCCGAGCGCGAACGTTGCTGCGACAATGCTGATGTCGTCGCTTGGTCGCTTGGCCACCTTGAAGGACGCGCTGCGCCAGTCGCGGCGTGGCAAGTGCACGGCAACGACCAGTTCATCGTCGGTACGCGCGGTCTGCCGGTAGCCGGTGAAGAAATCCGCGGCAGCGATCTCGCGCCGACCATCGGAACCGTGCAACTCGATAATCCCATCAAGCGCGAGCAGCACGGGCAGCAGGTCACCAATCGGAGAAGACGTACCGAGATTGCCGCCGAAGGTTGCCCGGTTCCTGACCTGGCGCGCGGCGAACCAGCGCAACATCTGATCGAGCGCGGGTATCCGTCCGGCCAGCTCCTGCTCGATCCGGCTCAGGCTGACTGCCGCGCCGATGCTGATCGTATCGGCGCCGATCGTGATCTGCTTGAGTTCCTCGATGCGGTCGAGCGCGATGAATCTCTCGTTCCTGCGCCTGCCACGACTCAGTTCGACGCCAAGATCGGTCGCACCGGCAATCCACTGCGATCGCGGATGCGCCTGCTTGAGGGCCATGGCTTCGCCGATGTCGGCAGGGTTGAAGTACCCGATCAGCCCCGGCACGGAACCGAAGCGCGGTTCCCGTTCGAGGGCGGCAACAAAGCGGCCCGCCGCCGCGGCACCTGTGCGCAGGGACGCCGTCGCCCGACGGATCGGCGCATAGCCCGTGCAGCGGCACAGATTGCCCTCGGTTGCATGGTCGTCGAGCTCGCCGGCGTAGTAGCCGGCGAACAGACTCATCACGATTCCGGGCGTGCAGTAGCCGCACTGCGAACCCGAATGATCGACCATGGCCTGCTGCACGGGATGCAGTTTCGCTCCATCGGCCACGCCTTCGATGCTGACGATCTCGCGGCCGACCACGGCGCCAAGCGGCAGCAGGCAACTGTTCACGGCCCGGTACTGGCGCTTGCCAGCGACGTCCTTTTCGATCATGGCGACCGTGCAGGCGCCACAATCGCCGTCGGCGCAACCTTCCTTGGTGCCGTGGAAATCGTGCCGGTTGAGCCAGCGCAGCAGCGATTCGGTCGGGTCGCAGGCAGCCAGGCTGACGGCTTCGCCATTGAGATTGAATGCTGCTTCATCGGTCATCGGGCAAGTGTACTGCGCCTTGCCCACGTGACAGCAGCCGATGCGCTGCGTCACTATCACGCATCCACCACTGACCATCGTCAATTCCCATGGGCAAACTGACCACTCATGTGCTCGACACGATGCGCGGAATGCCGGCTTCCGGAATGGCCATGGAACTCTATCGACTGCACGGGGATCGCCGCGAGTTGCTCATGCGCGGGCTGACCAACAGCGATGGTCGCAATAACGTGCCCCTGCTTGTCGACAGCGCCATGCAAACCGGTATCCATGAACTCGATTTCCATGTCGGCGACTATTTCGCCACACTCGGCGTAGCGCAATCCGAACCGCGATTCCTCGATGTGGTGACCCTGAGGTTCGGTATCGCCGACGTGAAGGCCTCGCTGCACGTGCCGCTGCTGGTCTCGCCATACAGCTACAGCACCTACCGAGGCAGTTGAGTTGACCGCCTGCCCGCCAACCTTAGCGAACGCATGACCGGTTTCCTGCTCGAATGTTGCGCACTGTTGTTGCGCTGGCTGCACGTGGTCGCGGCGATCGCCTGGATCGGCGAATCGTTCTACTTCGTCATGCTGGATCGCGCGCTGAAGCCTCCGGCGAACGCGGCAGCTGGCGTTGCCGGCGAACTGTGGTCGGTGCACGGCGGCGGCTTCTACCACAAGCAGAAATACCTCGCTGCGCCGGCGAGCATGCCGGACGAACTGCACTGGTCGAAATGGAAGGCCTACACGACCTGGCTGTCGGGCTTTGCCCTGCTCTGCCTGCTTTATCTTTTTTCCCCTGGCCTCTATCTGATCGACCCTGCCGTGGCTGCGCTGACACCGACCCAGGCCGTGCTCGCGGCACTGGCATTTCCACCGGGTGCATGGCTGATCTATGACCTGCTCTGTCGTGTGGCAGGCTTCCGCGATGCCTGGCTCGGCGCCCTGGTCGGCCTGCTCGTGCTCGGACTGTGCTTTGCGGCCACCCATCTGTTCGCCGGTCGCGCGGCGTTCCTGCTGGTCGGCGCGTCACTTGGCACAATCATGTCGGCGAACGTGTTCTTCGTGATCATTCCGGGACAGAAGCGCATGGTCGCGGCGCTTTCGCGCGGCGCGACCCCCGACCCGCTGCCCGGACTTCGCGGCAAGCAGCGCTCGGTGCACAACACGTATCTCACCCTGCCTGTCGTGTTTGCGATGCTGAGCATCCACTACGGCACGGCGACCGTGCATGCGCAGAGCTGGCTGGTGCTTGCGCTGTTCATGCTCGCCGGCGCCATGTTCCGCCAGTTCTTTGTGCTCTGGCACGGCGGGCGTCGCGCCTGGGGCCTGCTCGCGGCCGGTATCGCCGTATTGCTCGGAACCTTTGCCTGGCTTGCACCGTCCCTGGCACCGGCAAGGCCCGCGCCTCCTTCAGCGCCGGATACCGCAGCAGTACAGCGGATCCTCGAAAAACACTGCACCGCCTGTCATTCGGCGCATCCCGGGCTTGTGGCCAGCGCACCCAACGGCGTGCAATTCGACAACGCCGCACAGATCGAACGCTACGCGCCGCTGATCCATCGGCAAGTGGTCATGCTGCGGGTCATGCCACCCGGCAACGTAACCGGCATCAGCGAACTCGAGCGTGAGGAAATAGGCCGCTGGTACCAGGGACATGCGGCCAGCGACCCGTAGGCCGGGGTGGGCCTGCGAACCCCAACGTCGACGTGCGCCCGGATGTTTCGGCGATCGGCCAGTTGCGTTGTTGGGGTTCGCTTTCGCTCACCCCAACCTACGATTCCGCGGGTGACTACAACCATCGGCGAGACTGTCCCGTAGGTTGGGGTGAGCCTGCGAACCCCAACGCCCACGTGTGACCTGATTTCAACTCACGCCTGGCTGCGCTCGATCCGCCAGATCATATCGAGGGCCACCTCATCGCAATTGTGGCCCTCGCCGCCACGATCGATGACGAGGAAATCGCCGGCCCGGTCGAGGGTGATCAGCGGATGGTGCCAGGTGCCGCGGTGGTAGTTGACGCCCTGGCCGCGGCTGGCGCGAAAGGCACGCGGCGGCGAGCCGGGATCGTCGGCGACGACGACGAGAAACGTGATGGCGGGATCCAGCGGCACGAAGGCCTGGCTGCCCAGTGGATGGCTTTCGAGCATGGCCACGTCGAACGGCAGCTCGCGCGGCTGCGCGCGGAAGATGCTGAGCACCGGCTGGCCGCCATCGCGCGCCGTGTCGATATTGGCGAGGTCGTGGTAGCGAATCGCGGTGCCGTCGTTGACCGGATAGCGGTCGCTGGCCGCTTCGGCCTCGATGACGTCGCCATACGGCGCAAAGGCCGCGCGCGTCAGCGGCACGACCGGAAGTTTCCGCGCCAGCGCGCTCATGCGGCGCGACCGCGCAGGCGCAGGCGCGAGACGCCGCCATCCGGATGGATGTTCAGGCGCACATGGCTGATCGCCGCGTGCCTGGCGATTTCCGCGCGATAGTGGTGCTGCTTGTCCATCGCCATGCCCTGCTCGGGCAACAGGATGGGCCAGAACATCGACTGCGTGACCAGCGAATCGCGCGTGCCCTGCGGGACATTCGCGGCCTGGATCGAACAGCGATCCGGGAAGTTGCCCTTGAAATGTGCGGTATCGATTTCGATCGCCTCGATCACGCCGGGCCGTGCCAGCGCGATGATGCACCAGTCGTGCCCGGGTTCCCGTCGGCGCCGGGTCTCCCAGCCGTCGCCCATGTCGACGCCGCGGCCAGGCAACAGCAGGTTCGATGCCGTACCGAAGTGTTCGTTGTTGGCTGCCACCGCGGTGCCGCCGTTGAGCGCGGCGGCCAGATCGACGAGGCCTTCGGCATCGGCTTCCACAGCGTCGAAAGCCGGCGTGGCGTAAACGCGCAGACGCGCCAGCCCGCCATCGGGGAAAATATTGACACGCACATGACTGCAACGACGCTCCGTGTCGATCGCGAAATAGTGGTGACGGTCGCCGCCGAGATCGACGGCCGGCAACAACGAAAACCATTCGCTGTCCGCATCGGGATCGCCTTCGCCCATGTCGCAGCCTTCCAGCGATGCCGCAGGCGGATAGTTGCCGGTGAAGTGGCTGGTATCCAGATCGACGCCGTGGACGATGCCGCGCCGCGCCAGCCGCACGATGCACCAGTCGTGCCCGCCGCCACGCCGACGCCGGCTTTCCCAGCCGTCCATCCACTTGCCATTGGCGTCGTACTTGCCGGGCACGAACACGGCCGGCGCGGGATTCAGCATGCGCCCCATTTCGGCGAAGAAATCGTCACTGCAGGAAACCGCCTCGGCGCCGAGACGCGCACTGGCGAGATTGACATGGTCGCGCGTGAACACGGGAGCATCTGGATCGGACAAAGAATGGAGCATGATCGTTTTCCTTGCTGGAAGCGGGAAACCATGGATTCAGCGATGAGGCCCGGCGGCATCGACGCGCCCGGCCAGACGGAAGCGGGCAATGCGTCCGATTTGCAGCAGTGCCTCGGCGAATTCCAGTTCCCGCGTCTGCCCCAGTCGCGTGGCCAGCGCATCGATGATGCTGGCGCGGGTATGTCCGCGTACCGCGAGTATGAACGGAAATCCGAATCGATCCATGTAGGCGTCGTTGAGCTGGGTAATCCGGGCAAATTCTTCGGCGCTGCACTGGTCGAGACCGGCGCCGGCCTGTTCCTGCCGCGACGCTTCGGTCAGTTCCCCGCGGATCGCGGCCTTGCCGGCCAGTTGCGGGTGTGCATCGATCAGCGCCTGCTGTTCGCGCGGATCGGCGCGCGCGACGACGTCGCAGAGGGCACGATGCAACTGGTCGACGTCGGCGAACGGGCGCTCGGCCCAGGCACGTTCCGGCACCCACGGCGAGTGCTCGAAGATGTCGGCCAGCGCATCACGGAATCCGGCCTGGGTCATGCTATTGAGTTCGGCCAGGCGGATCATGCCGGATGCCGGGCCTTCCAGTGCCGCGCGATGTCGATGCGCCGGCACACCCAGACGCGATCGAAACCGGCGATGTGGTCGAGGAAGCGCTGCAGCCCGGCGAAGCGCCCGGGACGGCCGAGGATGCGTGCATGCATGCCGACCGAAAGCATGCGCGGCGTGCGCTCGCCTTCCGCGTAGAGCACGTCGAAACTGTCGCGCAGGTAATGGAAAAAATGATCGGCGGTATTGAAACCTTGCGGCGAGGCGAAGCGCATGTCGTTGGCATCGAGGGTATACGGCACGACAAGGTGCGCGCGCTCACCGCCATCGGCCAGCGCGACGCGCGTCCAGAACGGCAGGTCGTCGCCGTAGTAGTCCGAGTCGTACTCGAATCCGCCGTGCTCGACGACGAGGCGCCGCGTGTTCGGGCTGTCACGCCCGGTGTACCAGCCGAGCGGTGCGGCACCGGTCAACTCGGTGTGGATGTCGATGGCACGAGCGATATGCTCGCGCTCAACCTCCTCGGGCACATCCTGGTAGTGGATCCAGCGCAGGCCGTGCGCGGCGATTTCGTGGCCGCGGTCAAGACAGGCGCGCACGAGACCGGGGTTGCGCTGCATGGCCATGGCCACGCCGAATACGGTCAGCGGCAGTCCGCGCCGCTCGAATTCGTCGAGGATGCGCCAGGCACCGACCCGCGAACCGTATTCGTAGATCGATTCCATGCTCATGTGGCGGGCTGGATAGGAAGCCGCACCGATGATCTCGGACAGGAACTGCTCACTGCCGGCATCGCCATGCAGCACGCAATGCTCGCCGCCCTCCTCGATGTTGAGCACGAACTGTACGGCGATGCGCGCAGCGCCGGGCCAGTCGGCCTGCGGCGGATGCCGGGCATAACCTGTCAGGTCACGGGGGTATTGCGGGGACAATGGCATGCGCGTTGGCGAACCAGGGCGGTGGAGTTCCAGGATGGCCAGTGTCGCCAGCGGGGCACTGGATTGGCAAGCACGCAGGCGCGCCGGGCCAATCCGGCGCGGAGAATCCGGATCAGATGTTCCGGTTGCTGCTGCTCGCCGCGTTCGTCAATCAGTCCCGGCGATGTGATCGGCGTTGAACAAGGCCAGCGCTTCTGCGTGCAAGGTCGGCGTGCCGGCCAGCGCATCGCGGACGTCGAGGGTGATCGGGCCACCATCGAGCGTGGTGAAGACACCGCCGGCCTCGCGCACGATGACGACCAGGGCGGCGATGTCGAGGATGTTGAGATCCGACTCGACGACCAGGTCGATCGAGCCCTGGGCGAGCAGATGGTAATGGAGGAAATCGCCGTAGCCACGGATGCGCCCGACGCGCTGAACCAGCTTTCCCAGCGCCGCCCAGCGTTTTGCATGGGCTGCCATCGACTTCAGGTTGCCCGTGGAAACGGCAGCCATCGGGCCGAAGTCGCCAGCCCCTGAAACGCGAACCGGCCTGCCCTGGTGCGCTGACGCGCCGATGAAGGCACCACCACCACGAACCGCCCAGGCGCGCTCGCCGTACTCGCTCGCGGCGGAAACGCCAAGCACCAGATCGCCCCGATAGATCAGGGCGATCTGGGTCGAGAACATCGGATAACCGCGCACGAAGGCCTTGGTGCCGTCGATCGGATCGATCAGCCACAGGTAGTCGCTGTCGCCTTCGCGACCATGTTCCTCGCCGAGAAACGCGTGATCGGGAAACGCCGCGCGCAGCACGTCCTTGATCGCCAGTTCGGCTTCGCGATCGGCCTCGGTCACCGGCGTCGCGTCGGCCTTGGCATCAACCGAGAAATTGCGCGCGGCGTAGCGCGCCCGGATTCCGAGCTCGGCCCGGTCGGCCGCGCGTTGCGCGACATCGAGCGCCGCGGCGAGAAACGATTCGGTCAGGGCCATGCTCAGAACAACTTGAACAACTGGCCGTTGATGAGCAGGTGCGAGGAGCCGTCGGCTTGAGGCTGGCCGACGTAGCGCAACGCCTCCTGCACGCGAGAATCGTCGTTGCGCGCCGCGAGGAAGGCTTCGGCCTGGAATCCCGTGGCAGCAATCGTGAAATTGCCGCTCACCTCAAGGTTGCCCTTGCCGTCATCGGCCACGGTGCCCGTGATGCTGCCATCGGGCTTTGAGGCAAACTCGGTGAGGATGTCCGAGAATCGCGCCTCGGCCGCACCACTGACGCCGGCCTCGCTCCACTGCGCGGTGCCGCTGGCATCGCTGATCAGGCCATCGAAGAAACTGACCTTGGCGAAGGTTCCGGTGATTGTGCCGAGCAGTTTCAACGAAGGCACATCGAGCACCGGCGACATCAATGATGCGGGCACCCGGAACCGCACGTCGTGCGCGGTGATGCGGCCATCCGCGGCACGCTCGATCAAACCCGAGGTATCGATATCGGCGCCGCGTATGCGCAGATCGGCGTGCAGGCGACGCGCGAACAGTGGTGCCTTGTCGACCCGCCAATCGAGCTCGCCGAGATCCCGGCCGAACACGCTGACGCCATCGGCATGGCCCTGCCAGACTGTGCCGCGCAAGCCAATCAGCGATACCGGGCCCAGCCGCGAGGCGACATAGCGATAGGCGACATCGGCCGGCAGGGTCCAGGCAATCGCCCCGGCGACAATGACAGCGAAGATCAGCAGCGCGAACAACCACTTCAGTATTTTCATTGCTCAACTATGCATGGGAAACATGGAAACAGCCAACTGCATCGAGCGCGGTGACGCGAGACTCAGGGCACGTCCTCCAGCGTCAGCCGCGCATTGACCAGACCGTTCGCATCGACACGATCGGCCGAGAAATCGGTGATCTGCACACCATAGTCGCGCGCCATGCCTTCGATCCAGCTCATCAGCACGTCGAACGAGGCGAACTCGAAACTGGCGCGCACGCTGTTCGAGCCGACCGGCTCAAGGCGCTTGAGCGCGCCCTCCAGGCCGGCACCGCGCGCACTGACATCGGCCAATGCAAGCAGCGACTTGCCTTGCCGATCGGCACGCGAACGCACGCCGACATTGCGCAGGTGCTCGACTTCGGCCTCGGCGATGCGGACGAAAGCCAGATCGCGTCTTGCATTGTCGAGCTGGCTGGTGAGTCGCGAACGCTCGCTCGTCAATGGGTGCCAGACGAACGACCAGACCAGGAAGACGGCCACGATCACACTGCCGACGACGAGGACACGACGGTCGCGTGTGGCGAGCTGGTTCCACCACGCCGACATCATGGCGCGTCCCCGCGTATGCGGATGCGGCCATCAACGCCGGTATCGGCCGGTATCGATGCGGTAACTTCGGCGCTCAGGCCCGGAATCGCCGAAAACTGCTCGCGCATGCTGTCGAGCGTGGCCACATCGGGAGCGCGCAAGCCCACTTCGAGGATGCCGTTGCGAAACTCGAGACCGCGCATCTGCGTGCGCGTGGTGCGGCCGAGCACCGGTGCGATCTGGCCGAGCAGGCGCAGGAAACCACTGGTTTCGCTGCCGCCACGCAAACGCTCGAGTCGGTCGCGCATGACGCTTTGCGGTGCCCGCGAGCGTTCGGCGGCACCCAGATCGGGGAATGTCTTGAGCAGGCTGTCGGACATCGCCGCATCAACGCGGGCAAGATTCTGCGAAAGCTGCCGAACCTCGAGTCCGCGCTGAACGAACGCCGCGACGACCAGCACCGCAGCCATTGCCGCAACGCGACGCCACCAGCGAGTACCACGCGCCTGTCGATGGCCGCTGGCAAACGCGCCGGCCAGCAGATTGATCGACGGCTTCTGCAAGTTGCGGGCGAGAAAGGCCAACGGATCGCGCTGGCCACCGTGATAGGAGGCAAATCCGTTTTCGATCTCAGGTTCGGTGTCGCCGTCGAAATCATGGGCGGCAATCTGGCAATCGATACCGGCCGCGCGGCATTGTCCGAGCCAGCCGGCAAGATCGGCGCTCGAGCAGGCCAGCGCCGACCATGGGCCAAGCCGCAGCAGCGCGCGTCCGCCATCGATCATCGCCGTTGCCGATTCAGCGGACACCGGCAAGGCCAGCGACTCGGGCAGGATCACATCCGCGCGCACGCCGAGGGCGCCGAGCGTGTCGATCCACTCCTGCAGTCGCGTACGCGCAACCACGGCGACGCCGACCTTGTCCCCGGCCATGGCCTGGATCGCAAAATGCTGATCCTCGACCGCGCCGAGCAACTGATCCTCGACCGCGAACGGGATCGCCTGTTGCAACTGTGCCGCACTGCGCGCAGTGACTCGGGTTTCGATCAGCAGGACATCCTCGGCCGGAACCAGCACAACAATCTGCGCCGCCGAACCGAGCACGCTGGCGGGTAGCGCGCCGTGCTGGCTCGACGAAAGCATGCGTCCGTCCACCGATTGCCGCAGCCAGGTCAAGCCGCCGGCTGGGTCGAGACGCAAAATGAGACGATCGGGCATGCGCGCATATCCTGGGGATCCGCTCGATTGTACGAGAAGCGCGGCAATTGCCGGAAATCATCCGATTGCAGCGCCATCGTGCCGCCCCCGACCAAGGCCGCATCAGCACGCAACGGGGCCGACCCACGGCAGGGCGCATGTTAAAGTTCGCCTCTTCCCGCATCGGCCTCAGGCCAGCTGTCCGCCTATGTTCGCTCCGCACCCCACCATGTTCAGCCGTTTTCTTGCCGCTATCGCACTCGCGCTGCTGGTTCTTGCCACCTCGATGCCACCAGCAAGCGCCGCCAGCGGCAGCAAGGCTGCGGCATTTGTGCCGAAGACCCGCATCACCTGGCGTGGCGATATCGTCTCGGCACGCGGATTCACCAGCGATCTGGTCGAGATCTACCGCAAGGAGCAGCAGGGTCTGCTGACCGTGCAGCCATTCAGCACGATCTCCGGGATCGATGCGGTCATCGAAGGCAAGGCAGACATCGCCGGCAGCGCACGGGCGATGAACGAAGCACGCGAGTCCGAGCTGCAGTTGATCTTCCAGCCGGTGGCGCTCGATGCGATCGTCGCGGTCACCCATCCACGCAATCCGCTCAGCTCGATCTCGCTCGCCCAGTTGCGCCAGATCTACCTGGGCCGGGTCAAGAACTGGCAGGAAATCGGCGGCGCCGATGCACCGATCAATCTTTACTCGATTGCCGCACCACTCGATGGCGTCGAGTTCAGTTTTCGCCGCCTGCTCTACAAACGCGGCGAACAACGGGTTGCAGCACCACGCCTGTATCTCAACACGAGCAAACTCGAAGAGGCGATCGCGATCGATCCGAGCGGGCTGGGTCTGACCACGCTGTCGAGTGCCTTCGCGAACAAGGGCATCAAGATGCTCGCCGTGGAAGGCAGCCAGGCGACGACCATGAGCATTGCCGACGGCAGCTATCCGCTGTTCACAACCCTCTATGTCGTGCAGCGCGCAGATGCGCCGAACCGGTCGGAAATCGATGATTTCGTGCGCTTCCTCGGATCACCTTCGGCCACGCAGGTCATGCGCAGGCACCAGCTGATTCCATTCGCCGAGGCCGGCGACGTCTATACCCGCGACGACAGCCGCCTGGCCCTGATCGATTCCGCGATCGTCGCGGTGACCCCGGCCGATGTCGCCGCGATGCCGCGCGAGCCCGAGCTGCGACCGATCGCCGCTCCACGCGCGACCCTGCAGGAACGCATCGCCACGGCGCCCGGCGCCGAATCGACCCAGCGCGCCCGCGAAAACCTGTCGCGTGCAGAGCAGGCCAGAGTCGACGCCGAAGCGGCCAAGGCGAGCGACAAGAAGCCGGACTGAGCACAACAACCACGATGCACATCCGCGCCATCTCGCTTGATCTCGACGACACGCTTTGGCCGATCGGCCCGGTCATCGAGCGTGTCGAGCGCAGCGTTGACGACTGGCTGCGGATCCACTGCCCCGAGGTGGCCGCGGCATGGCCGATCGAATCGATGCGCGCCCTGCGTGACGAGGTCGCCAGCGAACACCCCGAGCTGGCCCATGATTTTGGCGCGCAACGGCGCATGACCCTGTGCCGGGCATTCGCCCCATTCAAGCTTGGCGATGAATGGATCGAGCGCACCTACGCGGTCTATGTGCGAGTGCGCAACGAGGTCGAATGCTATGCCGACACCAACGCGGCCCTGGCCCGGATGGCGGCCCGGTTTCCGCTGATCAGCATCTCCAACGGCACCGCCGAGCTCGATCGCATCGGCCTGCATGAGCATTTCCGCTTCAGCGTGAGTGCCGGCGAAGTCGGCGTGGCCAAACCCGCCGCGGATATCTTTCATCATGCCTGCGAGCGCCTCGGCCTTGCACCCGAGCACGTCCTGCATGTCGGTGACGATCCATTGGCCGACGTCGTCGGCGCGCGCGATGCCGGCATGCACACGGTCTGGCTCAACCGTCAGGCGGCGGCCTGGCGACACGAGGTCAGACCCGATCTCGAGATGGCCGACCTTGACGCCCTGGCCAACTGGCTCGATCGCTATTCAACCCCTGACCACCTGCCCTGAACCTGACGAGACTGCCCATGGATGCATGGATTGCCGCTGCCGACGCCACCACTTCGACCGCCCTGATTACCGTCGATACGAAGAGCTTCGATGACACCATCGCCGGGCTTGGCGAGCACGCCCGGGAGCTGTGTGCGGCGAATGATTTCAAGGGTGAGAGCGGGCGTTTTCTCGGTCTCGGCCAGCGCAGCGAAAGCGGATCGGTCATGCTCGCCGGATGTGCGCCGAACAGCGGCCTGTATGCACTTGCCTCGCTGCCGCGACGATTGCCGGTCGGCGACTATCGGCTCGATCCACGCGGCCTTGCCCTCGATCCGGCTCAGGCCGCCCTTGGCTGGGCACTGGGCGCGTATCGATTCAGTCGTTATCACCGGGCCAACCGTGAGCCGGCTCGCCTGATCGTCGACGAAGCGATCCGCGCGCAGGTGACCAGCCTTGCCGAGGCGACGACGCTGACTCGGGATCTGATCAACACGCCAACCCAGGACATGGGGCCGGCCGATCTTGCCGCCGCCGTCGCCGCACTCGCCGCACGCCATGGCGGCGACTACCGCGAATGGCTTGGCGATGAACTCTTGCGCGACAACTTTCCGACCATCCACGCGGTCGGCCGTGCCGCCACGGCAGAGCGCGCACCAAGGCTCGCCATGCTGTCGCATGGCGATGCATCCGTCCCGCATGTCGTCCTCGTTGGCAAGGGCGTCTGTTTCGACAGTGGCGGACTGGATCTGAAAACCGCCGACGGCATGCGCTGGATGAAGAAGGACATGGGCGGTGCCGCGCATGCGATCGCCCTCGCCGGCTTGATCCTTGACGCCAAACTGCCGATTCGCCTGAGCCTGCTGATTCCGGCAGTCGAGAACGCCGTCTCGGGCGATTCGTTCCGCCCCGGCGAAGTGATCCGCACGCGCGGCAATATCAGCGTCGAGATCGACAACACCGACGCCGAAGGCCGGCTTGTCCTGTGCGATGCGCTGACCTATGCCGGCGAGATGAAGCCCGATCTGATTCTCGATTTCGCGACTCTCACCGGAGCCGCCCGCGTTGCCCTGGGGCCCGACCTGCCGGCCCTGTTCTGCAATCGCGACGATATCGCCAATGCCCTGCTCGGTGCCGGTACCCAGACCCAGGATCCACTCTGGCGCATGCCGTTGTGGCGGCCCTACCTGACCATGCTCGATTCCTATATCGCCGATCTTGCCAACTCGGGTAGCTCGAAGCATGCCGGCGCAATCAGCGCCGCCCTGTTCCTCGAACGCTTCGTTCCCGACCAGACACCCTGGTGTCATCTGGACGTCTATTCCTGGAACGACTCCGAGCGCCCCGGCCACCCCAAGGGCGGCGAAGCCCAGGGTCTGCGTGCCTATCTTGAATTCCTCAAGCAACGCTTTGGCGTTGCCTGAGCCGGGAATGGGGAATGGGGAATTGTTGGAGCGGGCGTTAGCCGCGATGCCCTTGCTTCGAGGCTGTTCCAAAAGGGCATCGCGACCGTACGAAGTCTCCTTTCGGGACGGCTGAAGCTCGCTCCGACGACGCCCGATTTCCGATTCAAGTCAATCAACACCTGCCGCTGCGTCATGCGGCAGCACGCGGGCGGCCAGCTTGGTATCGCTGTGGATCAGATCGATTTCGTCGGACAGGATCTGGGCGGCTTCGTTGAGCACGATATCGCGCCTGGCCTTGCGCTTCTCCTCACGGGCCAGATCCTTGGCAATGCTGCGCTCATCGGCCTGCAGTCCGTCGTCCTCGGCCGAGACTGCGGATGCCGGATCATCGCCCTCTTCGGTACTGACGACGGATTTCGCGGGATCCGTCACGGCGCCATCGCCTGACGCTTTCGCCTTGTCCGCAGAAGGATTCGCCGATGACTTGTGCGCCGGATCGGCCGCTGCATCCGCCGCTGCGGCAAGCGCCTCGCGCGCCTTGCGCTTGGCTTCCTGTTCGTCGCGCTCGGTGCTGCGCACCTTCTCATTCAACGAAAAGGTCTTCTCCGCGCGAATGCGCTTGGCGTCGGTGATTTCGGCTTCAAAATTTTTCCACTCGGCATCTTTTTCCGCCCGCGCCTGATGGCGCGCCAGCAGCATCGGAATCAGCGGCTTCAGATCGGCCACCGGCTTGTAGTCGGCCTTGCTGATCGAGGTCCAGGGCAAGGCATTGTCGTAGCTCGATTCGCCGAACTCGTCACTGGCCACGGTCAGCGGAAAGCTGATCTCGGGGGTGACGCCGCGCAACTGGGTCGATCCGCCATTGATGCGGAAGAACTGCTGCACGGTCATCTTCAAGTCGCCATAGGTCGGCTTCTCGTTGCGCGCCATGTCATCCATGTTGAGCAGGTTCTGTACCGTGCCCTTGCCGAAGGTCGGCTCACCGATGATCACGCCACGGCCATAATCCTGAATCGCGGCGGCGAAGATCTCCGAGGCCGAAGCCGATGCGCGATTGACCAGCACGGCCAGCGGGCCGCTCCAGGCGGTGCCGGCGCGGCGGTCACTCTTTTCCTCGACGCGGCCGCTGGCATCACGGATCTGCACGACCGGCCCCTTGTCGATGAACAGACCGGTCAGGTCGGTGGCTTCATCGAGCGAGCCGCCGCCGTTGTTGCGCAGGTCGACAACGACTCCATCGACCTTCTCCGCGCTCAACTCGCCGAGCAGGCGCTCGACATCGCGGGTGGCGCTCTTGTAGTCGGCATCGCCACGCCGGCGCGCGTCGAAATCCTGGTAGAAGGTCGGCAAGGTGATGACACCGATACGGCGCGTGGTATCGCCATTCTTCACATCGATGACCGACTTCTTGGCGGCACTTTCCTCGACATTGACCTTGTTGCGGGTCAGGGTCAGCATTTCGTGCTTGCCGTCCGGACCGGCCGCATCAGGCAGGATTTCCAGGCGCACGATGGTGCCCTTGGCGCCGCGAATCTTGTCGACCACGTCATCGAGACGCCAGCCGATCACGTCGACGATCGGCCCGCTCGCGCCCTGGCCAACGCCGACGATGCGATCACCGGGGTTGAGCTTGCCGGATATGGAAGCCGGGCCGCCCGGAATGATCTCGCGGATCGCGGTGTACTCGTCAAGACGCTGCAGAACAGCGCCAATGCCTTCCAGCGACAAGCGCATGGCGATGTCGAAATTTTCCGAGGCACGCGGGCTCAGGTAGTTCGTATGCGGCTCGATCGAGGTCGCATACGCGTTCATGAAGGTCTGGAAAACATCTTCGCTGTTGAGCTGGCGAACGCGATCAAGGTAGTTGGAATAGCGCTTGTCGAGGGTCTCGCGAATCTCGTTGCCGGGCTTGCCGGCAAGCTTCAGCCGCAGCCAGTCGTTCTTGACGCGCTTGCGCCAGAGATCGTCAAGTTCGGCCTTGCCCTTGACCCACGGCGCCTTGGCTCGATCGTACTCGTAGGACTCGTCCTTGCTGAAATCGAACGGCTTGGCGAGCAGCTCGCGCGAAAAATCGAGGCGTTCGGCAACGCGTTGCTGATACAGGTTGAACATGGCGAACGGCACGGAAAGATCGCGCTCGAAAATGGCATCGTCGAGTTTGTCCCTGGCCGCCGAGAACTTGTCGATATCGGCCTGGGTAAAGAACAGATGATCGCCATCGAGGCTGTCCAGATAGGCCTTGAAGATCTTTTCCGACATCGCGTCATCAAGCGGCATCGGCTTGTAGTGGAAGCGCGACAGGAAACGCATCGCCCAGATCGCCGCTTCGGCCTGGTCGGCGGTCGGCTTGAGCACCAGCGGGGCTGCGGATTCGGCGACCGGCTTGGCAAAGGCAATGCCGCAGACAGCCAGCAGCGCGAAAATCAGGGGAATGCGACGCATGTAAATCTCCATCAAGGCTCGGTGGTGCGCAGGTTGCAACTCAGATTGTCTCGACCATGCCGGCGGCATGCGCCATCACATCCGCATGGTAGGAGGAACGTACCATCGGGCCGGATGCCACATGGCTGAAACCCAGTGCATTGCCGTATTCCGCCAGCTCTTCGAACTCTTCCGGCGACCAGTAGCGCAATACCGGATGATGGTGCGCGCTCGGTTGCAGGTACTGGCCGATCGTCACCATATCGACCGCATGCTCGCGCAAATCGTTCAATGTGCGCAGAACCTGTTCACGGGATTCGCCGAGGCCGAGCATAATCCCGGACTTGGTCGGAATCGCCGGATGCTGTTCCTTGAAGCGCTTGAGCAACTGCAACGACCATGCGTAGTCCGCTCCCGGACGCACCTGGCGATAGAGCTCGGGAACCGTCTCGATATTGTGGTTGAACACATCTGGCGGATATTCGGCGAGCAGTTCCAGGGCACGATCCATGCGTCCCTTGCCGCGGAAATCCGGGGTCAGGATCTCGATCCGGATATCGGGATTCTCGAAACGCACGGCGCGGATGCAGGCGGCAAAATGGCCGGCACCGCCATCGCGCAGGTCATCACGATCGACCGAGGTGATGACCACGTAACGCAGGCGCATGTCGCGGATGGTGCCGGCGAGCTTGGCCGGTTCCAGCGGATCGGGGGCATTCGGCCGACCATGCGCGACATCGCAGAACGAGCATCGCCGAGTGCACACCTCGCCAAGAATCATGAAGGTCGCCGTGCCCTTGCCGAAACACTCGTGGATGTTCGGGCAAGAGGCCTCTTCGCAGACCGTGACCAGGCTGTTCTCGCGCAGCTTCGATTTCAGGCGGGCGACCGCATTGCCGGGCGGAATGCGCACACGGATCCAGGCCGGCTTGCGCAGGGTCGGAGAATCATCGAATACGGCGCGGTTGCGTGAAATCTTGTCGCCACCGAGTTGTTTTTCACCGACAACGGTCAGCGGGATGGTCTTGATCGGTTCGTTCATTGGGCAAGCATGGTCGCCGTAGCGGCGAAAAACGGAAGTTCCGCAGCAACGGGCTGCGGCGTGAAGCCGAACTGCCGGGACAGTTCGTCGATAAGCACATCCTCGACCGCCTTGAGCGACCCGGGGCCGCCCAAGTCTAGCACCTGGGTCACCTGCAAACCCTGATAGCCACAGGGATTGATGCGCCGGAACGGCTCCAGATCCATGCCCACATTCAAGGCCAGACCATGAAACGAGCAACCGTGCCGGATGCGCAGGCCGAGCGCGCCGACCTTGGCCTCGCCGACATACACCCCTGGCGCGCCGGGGCGACGCAGGGCGACGATGTTCCACTGCCCGAGCGTGTCGATGATCGCCTGTTCGATCCGGTTCACCAGTTCGCGCACGCCGATACGCAGACGACGCAGGTTGATCAGTGGATAACCGACGATCTGACCGGGCCCGTGATAGGTCACCTGGCCGCCGCGCTCGACGCGGATGACCGGAATGTCGCCCGCCGCCAGCACGTGCTCGGGCTTGCCCGCCTGGCCGAGGGTGAATACCGGCTCATGCTCAAGCACCCAGAACTCGTCTGGCGTCTGTTCGTCACGTCCGTCAGTAAAGGCGCGCATGGCATCGAGCACCGGCTGGTAGGCCTGGCGGCCCAGGCGGCGGACGAGGAGAGGCGGGTTCATCGGGGCCAGATGGGGTTGCTGCCCGCGATCACAAGCGCTGCAGCGCACGAGTTTGGCGGTGAGACGCCTGACCCGGCATCGGCACGCCTGCCCGTTCGATACCAAATTGGCACAAACACCCTGATTGGACATGCAATCAACATCTACATGTTGTTAGACTTCCGGCACAAATGGATTTTCCGACGGAGAATTGGCGATGAAGCGAGCATTGATGTTTACCCAGATTGGCGCGTTCGTTGTTTCAGGATTTCTTGCCACGACGACCTTCGCCAACCAGCCCGACATTTCCCCCAACAGCGATGCCGCCGAACAGGTGACCGCATCATCAGGCAGCGACACGCAGTTCGAGGAGTTCGACAGTGAGCGCTTCGAGGCGGAGTACGCGCGCGCCAACATCGAACGCTATGACGCCCTCCGTTCCAGCCCGTCGCCGCGCCAGCAGGTGCTCGCCGGCCAGATCTATCTCGAACACGAGGAGGACACCCCTGCTCTGGTTCGCCCGCGGCGCGCCGATGTCGTCGCGCGCGCCGTCCAGTTGGCCCCTGACGATTCATTCGTGCAATGGATGGCGGCCAGCCAGGGAAGCTATACGAACAATCAATGCGGGCCGAGCACGCGCCCGCAAGCGGAAGTCGCCAATTTGATCCGGCTGGAGCCGGACAACGCCGCCGCCTGGCGCTTCGCGGTGGCCCTGGCCAGCGCGATCGGCGACCAGGACGGAATCGATGATGCACTTTCGCGCATGGCGGCGGCGCCGCGTGCCGAGGATCATTCGATCGAACAACTGGAGGAATGGACAAAGGCGTACAAGGCGGTACCCGAGCCATCAACGCCCTGGCAACAGCCGGAATTGGCGCTGTCCAGCGAAGACCGCGTCATGCTCGCGGCAATGCAGAGAATAGGTTCCACCTATTCCAGCGCGGCCTCGGTGATGCTCGACCTGTGCAAGATGGAAACCGACAGCGAGCGCATCTGGCAACGTCTTGGCTGGTGCGCGGATGCGGCGACCACGCTGGCCTCGCGAGGCAGCAGCCTCGCCTTGCGCGAGCAGGGCCTTGGCATACTCGCGGCGATCGGTGCAAAAGATGCGGCGTTTGACAGCCTGCAGCGCCAGCACGATTGGCTGGCCGCACACACGGCCAACCCGGCGCGTAGCTACAACGTGGACAGCGCCGGTTTTGCCGCTGCGATTGCCGATTGGAACGGCGCCACGACCGAGATCGAGGCGATCGAACAGCACCTCAAGCGCATCGGACAACCCGTTGCGCCGCCGCCCGGCTGGAGTCCGAACGCTGAACCGGTACGGGACGAAGCCGCCGAAGCTGCCCAGCGGGCCTGGCAGGCCTATATGACGTCGCTGGTCGACGGCCTGCGCACCAGCAGCGACGCGCGCGAGCAAGCTTTGGGAATCAGCGCATCGACCATTGTTTCGATGACTTACGAGCACGAGACACCCGTGAATGATGCCGGCAGCGCGGAACGAAACGCAGCGATGCAGCGTCTGGCCGCGGCCAATCCGGACAATCTGCTGGTGCAGTGGATTGCCGCAACGAGTATCGACCCCGAATCAAGCCGGAGTGCGGTCAACACGGCGATTGCCCAGGTGCAACGACTCGACCCCGACAACGGCGCTGGCTGGGCCTTGTCGCTGGCCATGGATCCCGAGGCTGCGGATCTGGCCCTGGCGCAAATTGCGGCGGGCACGCGATTCGACGACTACAACGGTGAGATCCTTGCCCTGTGGATGGAGGCGGCACGCAAGCAGCCACCGTCCGATGACCTGCTCAAGGCGATGGCAGCCGATGAGGTTCTGCCAATGGACGCAGCCTCATCCCATGCGGCTGTTGCGGCGATGATGTGGGGGCTGTCGATGAAAACCGGCACGATCTCGGCGATCGCCGGCGCTTGCCAAGACAAGGTCGACGCAGACTCCGCACGGCCAGCCTGCATTGCAGCCGCGCGACTGCTGCTCAACTCGGACACCAGCATCCTCACGGTGATGGCCGGCGAGCGGATCCTGCGCAAGCTGGATGCGCTCGACGACGTTGATGCCAGCCGCGCCCGTACCGTCGCATGGTGGATGAACGTGGCAAGATCCGAAACTTCTTTCGACGGCAAGGCCATGACACGCTTCACGCAAGATATGGCCGATAGCGGCAGCGAAGTCGAAGCGCTGCGCCTTGCCGCCGGGCGCGCGGGCAAGGCCGAACCTCCGCCATCCTGGCGCTCACCGGCAGAAAAGAAGAAAGCCGCGGCGAAGCCTGTGACCATCGCGCCGGCGGACAATCGCTAGCGCGGCGTTGGGGTTCGCTGGCGCTCACCGCCAACCTACAAGGTCCAGCGAATGCCGGGTTCCGCGCGCAACGCGGCATGCGCGGCGTCGTAGGTTTCCCGATCCGGACAGGTGAAGGTCACCGATACCGAATGATAGTTTCCCTCACGCGAAGCCTTCACCCGCAAGCTGCCAGCAATCACATTCAAGCCGAGGCCCTGGATGAGCTCTGGGACGCGCGATTCCAGATGCGCATCGGTGCGGCCCAGGGCGGTGATCTCGAAGGCGCCGGGAAACTGAAAACCCTGATCCGGACGTTCGGGCTGGATATCATCGATATTGCGCATGCTCAGCCGCCACTCGCTGGCGCCTGTGTTGTCGCAGGCTTGTCATCGCTCTGGAACCAGAGCATGACGCCGTCGTACATGCGCTTGAAGAAGCCACCCTCGACGGCCTCGTTGAGGACAACGATCGGGCGCTCGACCAGGGTCTTGCCATCGAGCTGAACCTTGAGCGAGCCGACCGCCTGGCCCTTATGCAACGGCGCAATCAGGCGCGACGGCAGATCCATGCTCGCCTTGAGATCGGCATAGCGGCCACGCGGCAGGGTGACGACCACATCTTCGGCTACGCCAAGCGCGACAGTCGGCGATTCACCTTTCCAGAGTTCCGGCGTTGCCAGCGGCTTGCTGGTTTCGTAGAGCTTGTGCGATTCGAAGAATCGGAATCCGTAATTGAGCAGTTCCTGGTTGGCGTCGGCACGGGCCTTTTCGCTCTTCGCGCCCATGACCACGGCAATCAAACGCTGCTCACCGCGCATCGCCGAGGTCGCCAGGCAATATCCCGCCGCACTGGTATGCCCGGTCTTGATGCCGTCGACCGAGGAATCGCGCCACAGCAGCGTATTGCGATTGTGTTGCTTGATCCCATTCCACTCGAAATCCTTGATCTTGTAGATCGCATATTCTTCGGGAAAATCGTGGATCAAGGCACGCGAAAGCAGGGCGACATCGCGCGCGGTGGTGTAGTGGTTCTCATTGGGCAGGCCGCTGGCATCAACGTAGTGGGTGCCCTTCATGCCGAGCTGGTCGGCATACTGGTTCATCAGGGCGGCGAACAACTCCTCCGATCCGGCCGTGTGCTCGGCCAACGCGATCGCTGCATCGTTGCCGGACTGGATGATCATCCCGTACAGCAGTTGCCTGAGCGGAACCTGGCTGTTCAGCTCGAGGAAACTGGTCGATCCATCCGTACCGGCACCGCCCGAGCGCCACGCGTTCTCGCTGATCGTGACCGGATCCTCCAGATGGATCTTGCCGTGCGCCAGTTCGGCCGAAACGACGTAGGAGGTCATGATCTTGGTGATCGAGGCCGGCTCGACGCGGGCGTCGGCGTTGCCTTCGAGCAGGATCTGCCCGGTGGCAAAGTCCATCAGCACCCAGCTTGCGGCATCCAGCGTCGGCGGCGGCGGCGTTGGCGTGGCGATCGCAGGGGATGCCGATTGCGGAACCGGCCCTGGCGGAGACGCAGCAGGAGTCTGTGCGAAGGCATCGGCGACCAGCACGGCGAGCCCAGCGGCGAGAGTGGCAAACAACAACTTGTTCGGCAAAACAGACTCCTCGAAATGTTTCTGATGAAGCGCAATGCGCCGGCAATCCCGGGCATTGTCGCCGGTTCAATCGTCGATGGCCACGCGCGGCATGCCGAAACCGAGCTTTTCCAGCCGGATCACGAGGGCATCGGCGGCATCGACGCTTTCCAGCGGACCGATGCGAACCCGATGAATCTCGCGCGAATCGATCCGCGTGGTGACGATGCTTGCGTGCCCGAGACCAGCCTGCGCGATGCGCTGCACGATGCGCTGTGCATTGCTGCGTTCGGCAAACGCACCGAGCTGGACGAAGACGCGCGAGTGATTGTCGATTGCTGGGACAGCGCGCGAAGGCGTCGGTTCAGCACTGCTGCCATCGAGTACGCGCACTTCGACCATGCCGGTTCCCTTCGGCCACACGCCGATGCGCACGGCGGCGGCGTAGGAAAGGTCGATCAGTCGGTTTTCGTGGAACGGGCCGCGATCATTGATCCTGACAACAACGCTCTTGCCGTTTTCAAGATTGGTCACCCGCGCGTAGCTCGGCAATGGCAGGGTCTTGTGCGCCGCGCTGAACTGGTACATGTCGTACGGCTCAAGGCTTGAGGTCATGTAGCCGTGGAACTTGTTGCCGTACCACGAGGCCATGCCGCGCTCGACATAGCCATGGGCGTCGGCCATCACCGTGTAGGTCTTGCCAAGCACGCTGTACGGCGATTTGTTGCCATAGCGCGCAAGCGGCTCGGCTTTGGGGATCGGCTCGACCAGCTGGCTGATGTCGACGACGGTGGCCTCCGGGCCGCCATCGCGGGCATTGCGATAGCGTCTGGACTGCGGCAGGCTGGTTTCAGGTAGCGCTGCCGAGGATGTTGATCCGGTCTCCTTGGAAGACGTCGCCTTGCGTGGCTTGTGCCCGGCGCAGGCACTCAGCAGCAAACCCGCCAGCAAAGGAACCAGCAGCCTTTTCACGGGGCAGTACTGGCAATGCCTGCCGCGATTTCCTGCGAAAGCTGCCACACCGCCATCGAGTAGAGCGGACTGCGGTTGTAGCGCGAGATCACGTAGAAGTTGCGAAAGGTCAGCCAGCGTTCCCTGCCCGCAGAGCCATCCAGGGTGACCAGGGTCGCCAGTTCGGCCGGATCCGTCGGCTCGGCTGGCGCATAGCCCCAGCCTTCGAGTTGTTCGACCGGATAGACCGGCTCAAGCCCGTCCGGGCTGATTTCGCGCGCATCGGCACGCACATGGGCCAGCGAGGCGACCGGCTTGCCCTTCTCCCAGCCATGCACGGAGAAATAATTGGCCACGCTGCCGATGATGTCAGGCAGGGAATTCCACAGATCGATGCGACCATCGCCGTCATAATCGCGGGCGAAATTGGCGACGCTGGTCGGAATGAACTGGCCCCAACCCATCGCGCCCGCATACGAGCCGACCAGTTCGTCGATCGGATAGGCCATGTGCATGTCGCCAAGCAGGAACAACTGGCGCAGCTCGCCACGGAAGAATTTTGCGCGTGGCGGATAGTGGAACGCGAGCGTAACCAGCGCGTCGAGCACCTTGTAACTGCCGTAGTTGCGGCCGTAGCTCGTCTCGACACCGATGATCGCGACAATGATTTCAGGGGCCACGCCGAACTCGTCGGCGGCGCGTTCGATCAACTCGCGGTTGGCGCGGTAGAACGCGATGCCGTCGTCACGGCGTTTGGCGGTCAGGAAGATCGGACGATAATCCTTCCATGCCTTGGATTCGGCCGGACGCGACATCGCATCGAGGATGCCCTGCTGCACCCTGGCCTTGGCCAGCGTCGCGAGCACCTCGGATTCGACCAGGCCGCCGTCGCGATGGAGCTCGCGCGCGAATTCGACGAACTCCGGATCGACCGTGGCCAGCGCAGTCGATTTCTGCGTCTTCGCATGGGCCGTGGCCGCACATCCGGCCATCGGTGCGCACAAGGTCACGGCGATCGCGACGGAAAACCACACACTTCTGTTCAAGTCCAAGCAAACCTCTGCAATCCGGTGAGCCACTGTATCGCGTGGGACGATCACCCTGCCACCCGCTTGCGATGCGCGTGGATCGACATCAGCACGCCGAAACCCGCCAGCAGCGAAACCGCCGACGTACCGCCATAGCTGACCAGCGGCAAGGGCACACCGACCACGGGCAGGATGCCGGTGATCATGCCGCCATTGACCATCACATAGACGAAAAACACCATCGTGATCGATCCGGCGAGCAGGCGCGAGTAAGTATCCCGGGCATTCGCGGCGATCCACAGACCGCGCCCGATGATGAACACATACAGCGCAAGCAGGAGCAGGACGCCGATCAGACCCCACTCTTCGGCAAACACCGAGAAGATGAAATCAGTCGTGTGCTCGGGCAGGAATTCAAGCCGCGATTGCGTACCCTGATGCCAGCCCTTGCCCCAGAGTCCGCCCGAACCCACGGCGATCTTCGACTGGATGATGTGCCAGCCCAGACCCAGCGGATCCGCCTCGGGATCGAGCAGCATGCGCACACGATTGCGCTGGTATTCATGCAGGAAATGCCAGGCCAGAGGCGCAGCGGCAATGACGCTGCCGAAGATCAGACCGATCCGCCACCACGCCAGCCCGGACAGGAAGACGGCAAAAAGTCCGCTGGCGACGATCAGCAGGGCGGTGCCGAGATCGGGTTGCTTGGCAATCAATCCGGCCGGAATCGCAATCAAGACGCTAACGACGCCAAGCGACGACCAGCCCGGTGGCAGCGGACGCTGGTTGAGAAACCAGGCGACCATCATCGGCATAGTCAGCTTGAGCAACTCGGACGGCTGGAAACGCACCAAGCGCAGATCGAGCCAGCGATCCGATCCGCGCCCCTCGCCGAGCAGGGCGACCAGCACCAGCAGGATCACGCTGCCGAAGTAGAGCCAGGGCGACCAGTTGCGCAAGTTCGATGGCGGAACCCGCGAAATCAGCGCCATCAGGATCACCCCGAGCAGCAGCCGCACGCCCTGGGCAATGGCCTTGTCGCGATCGAGATCACTGGCGCTGTACTGGGTCATCAGGCCGACGATGCCGAGCAGCAGCAAGGCCCCGGCCAGCGGCATATCGAAACGCGGACGCTTGAGCATGCCGCGCAGGCGATAGCGGAGCTGGGCGAACAGGCCGTCCATCAGGGTATTGCCGCCTTCACATTGTCGGCGCGAGTCTCCGGGATCGGTTGATCGAGCAACCACGCATCCATCATCTTGCGCACGATCGGCGCGGCGTCGCGTCCACCGCCACGTCCGGCCTCAAGCGCAACGATCGCCGCGATGCGCGGGCTCTCGGCCGGCGTGAACGCCTCGAACAGGACCTGATGACGCTCGATGGCGACCTGCGAAATATGCTGCCAGACTTCGTCCTTGCGCGAATAGCGTTCGGCGGTTCCGCTCTTGCCGGCAATGACGAACGGAAAGCCGTTGCCCATCGTGCGGGCGGTTCCGGTCGGACCGTTGACCACGGCGATCATGCCCTCGCGGACGGCGTTCCAGTTGGCTGGATTGCGAAAGAATGCCGGGCCGGGCGGTGGCGGCGGGATCGTCACCGGCGCATCGCCGATACCGTCCTGGGTGGCCCACAGCAGGTGCGGCTGATAGGACACGCCGCCGGCCGCGAGCATCGCCACACCGTGCGCAAGCTGCAATGGAGTGACTACCCAGAAGCCCTGGCCGATCCCCGCGATCACGGTCTCTCCGGGATACCAGGCCTGGTTCAGGCGCGCGCGCTTCCATTGTCGTGATGGCAGCACGCCATCACTCTCGCCGACCAGATCGATCCCGGTCGGTTTACCGAAACCAAACTTCGCCATCGAGTCGCTGAGATCGTCGATGCCCATGTCGAGGGCGAGCGCGTAGTAGTAGGTGTTGACCGATTGCGCCAGCGACTGCACCAGATCGACCCGGCCATGCCCGCCGGCACGGACATCGCGGTAGCCGCGCGTCTGCCCGGGAATGAAGAATTCGCCGGTCGAGACGATCGTGTCGGACGGTTTGCGCAAGCCCAGCTCGAGTCCGGCCGAGGCAAGGAACGGCTTGACCGTCGATCCCGGCACATAGCTGCCGCGCAAGGCGCGGTCGAGCAGCGGCTTGTCGGGATTGTCGAGCAAGGCGTTGTAGTCGATCTGACTGATGCCGTTGACGAAAAGATTGGGATCGAAACCCGGCACGCTGACCATCGCCAGCACCTCGCCATTGCGCGGATCGATCGCCACTGCGGATCCGGCACGTCCCTCGAACGCGGCCACACCGGCCTCCTGGATACGCGCATCGACGCTCAGGTAGAGATTTCTCCCGGGCGTCGGCGGAACGCGGTCAATCACCCGCAACGGGCGCCGATCGGCATTGACTTCGACCAGTTCATAACCGGGCTGCCCATGCAGCAATTCCTCGTAGGAGCGCTCAATGCCGGTTTTGCCGGCGTGCGTCGAACCGGCATACAGTGAGGCATCAAGCCGTTCGACATCGGCCGCGTCGATGCGCCCGACGTAACCGACCAGATGGCCGAAATCGGCGCCCTTCGGGTAGTAGCGGGTCAGGTAGGGCACCACATCGACGCCGGGAAAGCGCCAGCGATTGACCGCAAACAGGGCGATATCCTCCTCGCTGAGCTTGAGTCGCAGCGGCACGCTCTGGTACGAACGCTTGGACTTGACCAGGGCCCTGAAACGCGCAACGTCGTCCTCGCTGACGCCCATGGTGTCGCTCAGCCCCTGCAGCAGCGCATCCATGTCGGCCACCTGCTCGGGGATGACTTCGAGGCGGAATGCGGCGACGTTCTCGGCCAACAGCACGCCATTGCGGTCGTAGATCAGGCCGCGCGCCGGAGCGAGCGGGCGGGTCAGGATACGATTGGCGTCCGAGCGCGCCTGGTATTCGGCATGCCGGGATACCTGCAGGTACCAGAAGCGCACGCCGAGGGCGACAAGCGCCAGGAAGGCCAGCACGAATCCAACCACGGCCCGGCGCATGAACATGGCCGCCTCCTGTCGACCCTCCTTGATTGGCCGGAATTTCATGTCTCGTGCGCACGGATACGTGCGCGCACATCGTCGAGCAGCAGGAACATGAACGGCCAGGCCAGCATGCCGATGAGCGGCGATACCCAGAAGCCGATCGACGGAATCGGATCTCCGGAAAAACCGCGCACCATGATCACGACAATACGGTCGTTGAGCAGCAAGGCCAGTACAGCCAGGGCCTGCTGACTGATCGGAAAGAAACGCAGGCGCGAACGGAAGCGCAACACGATGAAGACCAGCACAATCAGGCGCAAGGCCTGTTCGCCCAGCAGTTGCCCGGTCAGCAGGTCACCGCACAGGCCGATCACGAAGGCGAAACCGAGGCCAACGCGTTCCGGCGTCTCGATTGACCAATAAATCAGGACGAGCGCGATCCAATAGGGCTTCAGCGGCAGCAGCGACTGCGGCAGCGGAGTCAACTGGAGCAGGAAGGCGAGCACGATGCTGCCGACAAAAACAAGTGTTTGCACGCGGCGGCGATTCATCGCCCTGTCCCCGATGGCGCTGCGGAGCCGGTCGAATCAGGCTCTTTCGCAGTTGGTCTGGTCGGCGCCGGCGGCCCCATCGGTTGCGGCAGATCCTGCAGCAGCAGTACTTCGCCGCTGCGATCGAGGGCCGCTGCCGGCTTGGCAATTGCCGCCGCGAACATGCCACTCTGGTCGTTGCTGACCTCGACAATTTCGCCGACCGGAAAGCCTGCCGGAAAGCGGCCGCCCAGCCCGGAGGTGACCAGTTCGTCACCAACCTTGATGTCGGCACTGATCGGAATGTTCGGCAATTGCAGGCGATCGATCGCACCGGTTCCGAAGGCGATCGTGCGCAAGCCGGTGCGTCTGACCGTGACCGGTATCGCATGGGTCGGATCAGTGATCAGCAAGGCCACCGAGACATTCGGCAGGACCTCGACGATCTGGCCCATGATGCCGAATGCGTCGAGTACGGGTTGGCCAACCTTGATCATCTGCGCACTGCCGGCATCGAGCACGAGACGATGGCGGAATGGATCCAGATCAATGTCGATCAGGCGCGCGAGCTGCACGCCGAGACCGAGCTCCTTCTGCACATCGAGGAGCTTCTTCAGCCGATCGTTCTGCGCGGTCAGGGCAGACATCCGGTTCAGGCGCACCTGGGCCAGCAGCAAGGCTTCGCGAAGATCACGATTCTCATCGACCAGTTGGCTCTGGGTCGCCAACGCGAGCCGGCTCGCTCGCGCGACGTCGGAGGGCAGCGCGGCGATCCGATAGAGCGGCTCGACCAGCACGCCGGCCGTCGCGCGCATGCGTTCGAGATAGTCGCCGCGATGGTCGATGACCATGACGATCATCGCCAGGGTCAGATAGGCGATCAGACGCGCAGTACTGACCGCGCCTTCGGCAAACAGGGAAACCTTGTCAGGACTGGAGATGGGCATGACGATTGCGCCAGTTGATCAGCGTTGCCCTGGTCACATGCAATCACTCGTGCGCGAAGAAATCACCGCCGTGCTGATCGACCAGCTCGAGAGCGCGTCCGCCACCGCGGGCCACACAGGTCAACGGCTCATCGGCGACATGCACATGCAGGCCGGTTTCTTCCGAAAGCAGGCGATCGATATCGCGCAACAGCGCACCGCCACCGGTCAGCACGATGCCGCGCTCGGCCACATCCGAGCACAATTCGGGCGGGGTCTGCTCAAGCGCGCTGCGCACGGCACTGACGATGCCCGACAAGGGTTCGTGCAAGGCTTCGAGAATCTCGTTGGAGTTGACCGTGAACATGCGAGGCACGCCTTCGGCAAGGTTACGCCCGGACACCTCGATCTCCTTGACGTCCGATTGCGGGAACGCGCAGCCGACTTCCATCTTGATGCGCTCCGCGGTCGATTCGCCGATCAAAGTTCCGTGGTTGCGGCGCACGTAGTTGATGATCGCCTCGTCGAATCGATCACCACCGATGCGCACCGACTGCGCATAAACGATGCCATTCAGCGAGATCACGGCGACCTCGGAGGTGCCGCCGCCGATGTCGAGCACCATCGAACCGCGCGCCTCGCCGACCGGAATGCCGGCACCGATTGCCGCTGCCATCGGCTCCTCGACCAGGAACACATCGCGTGCACCGGCGCTCTCGGCGGATTCCTTGATCGCGCGGCGCTCGACCTGGGTCGAGCCGCACGGCACGCAGACCAGCACGCGCGGACTCGGCCGGAACATGCGCGAGCGGTGCACCTTGCGGATGAATTGCTTGAGCATTTCCTCGGTCATCGAGAAATCGGCGATGACACCGTCCTTGAGCGGACGTACGGTGACAATGTTGCCGGGCGTGCGGCCGAGCATCTTCTTCGCATCCGAGCCGACCGCAGCGATGCTGCGCGGCCCGCCGGGGCCCCGATCCTGGCGGATCGCGACGACCGAAGGCTCGTTGAGGACGATGCCCTGGCCACGAACATAGATCAGGGTGTTGGCCGTGCCGAGATCGATCGACAGGTCGTTGGAAAAGAGACCGCGCAAACCTTTGAACATGAGTGGACTGAACCTGGGGATGGCGCTGCACAAGCGGCAGGGAACGCGACAGTCTAGAGACGGCCAACCCTGCAGGCAAGCCAATTCGCTGTTAAAAAGCCGCTATTGGAGCGCTTCGCCAGAGCGGGTTCGCGGCAGCTGGGTGATTGCCCGTGCACGTATCCCGCCAATGCCTCGTCGACATCGCCGGATCAAGGCACCGGATCGCGTGCGTCCAAAGGCAAACTCGGGCAAGATCGCATCCTTTGCGCGCCGCCCGGAACATGGATCACCGTGTGCGTGGCGATTCGGCGCATCCAGCCATCCAGGGGTTCACTCGATGTCGGCACTGATCTGCGGTTCGCTCGCCTACGACACCATCATGGTCTTCCCGGACCAGTTCAAGAACCACATCCTGCCGGACAAGGTGCACATCCTCAACGTGTCGTTTCTGGTTCCGCGCATGCGCCGCGAATTCGGCGGCTGCGCCGGCAATATCGCCTACAACCTGAAGCTGCTGGGTGGAAACCCTCTGCCGATGGCGACGGTCGGCCAGGATTTCGGGCCGTACCGCGAGCATTTCGAGGAATGCGGAATCCCGCTCAGCCAGGTCAAGGAACTCGGCGACCTGTTCACCCCGCAAGCCTTCATCACCACCGATCTGGACAACAACCAGATCACCGCCTTCCATCCGGGCGCAATGATGCGTTCTTACGAAAATCACGTCAGTCATGTGGAGGGCGTCGAGTTCGGCATCGTCAGTCCGGATGGACGCGATGGCATGCTGCAGAATGCCCAGGAATTCCGCGAAGGCGGCATCCCGTTCATTTTCGACCCGGGCCAGGCCATGCCGCTGTTCAACGGCGAGGAACTGCGTCATTTCATCGAGCAGGCCGACTACGTCACCGTAAACGACTACGAATCGAACCTGCTGCAGGAGCGTACCGGCTGGAACGAGGCGGAAATCGCCAGCCGGGTCAAGGCCTACATCACGACTTGCGGCCCGAAGGGCGCGAGGATCCACACCGGTGGCAAGACCCTCGATGTTGCACCGGCTCATGAGCGCCGCATCACCGATCCGACCGGTTGTGGCGATGCCTTCCGCGCCGGCCTGATCCACGGCATCATGAAAGGCTACGACTGGATGACGATCGGCCGCATCGGCAACCTGATGGGCGCGCTCAAGGTCGAGCATCCGGGCACCCAGAACCAGCGCTTCGACTACCGCCAGTTCACCGACCAGTTCCGCCAGCAGTTCGGCTACGCGCTGGACTGACTCCTCAATTGGCGATCCGCACCTGCCAGATCAGCAGGGCGGCTCGCACACACGCGGATCCGGCGAAAATCCGGTGAAACGCCGCGTGTCTGGCAGAATCGCCGGTACGTTTGATGCATCCTGCGCACTCAGGCTCGTGTGGTGTCCCGCAAACAGCTGGGTGGAATCGCGCCGCGAATTCGGTCCCGAGACAAGGCGCGAGAAAGAGGCATAGTGGGGCTATGGTGACGACGAGCAACGCAGGATCGGGGCCGAAGACCAAGCGAGTTTGCCTAGTTATTTGTGGGGCACCACACTAGCAGCAGCTTGGCGGGCATTTCCGATTCGCAAGCCTCCGGCCACATACGCCAGCGGAGCAAACGCATGAAAAACCCCGGTCAGAGTCTTGCTGCACTGTTGGTGCTGATCCCGGCCATTGCCGTGGCCAATCCGCCACCGCGGTTTCCGGCCGGTTCGATCTGGCACCAGAACATCGCGGCGGCGCCGCTGGCTCCGGGCTCAACCTCGATGATCAACGCCCTGGTCGGCCTCGGCGGCTGGGGCAACGGCAACAAGATGCAGATCGATTTTTCGCTGCAGACCTTCCCCGATGCACCCGCAGGCTCGCCCATGGTATCGATCGTTCCGCATCACGCGGAAGGCGAGTACTACGACCCCGATTGCGAGGAGCTCCCGACCAGCATGCCGGTACCAGCCGGCGCCGCCTTCGAGGGCCAGAATGGCCTCAGCTGCGACAACGACGGCGAGGACTGTCACCTGCTCGTACGCCAGGGCAACCTGCTCTACGAACTCTATTCCGGCAACTATTCCGGTGGCGTGCTGGATGCGCGCTGCCTGGTCATATGGAACCTCAACGCGGTCTATCCGCCGGAAGGCCGCGGCGAGCATTGCACGAGCGCGGACGCGGCCGGTTTTCCGGTCGCCCCACTGCTGGTGAATGCCGATGAAGTAGCCGCCAGAGTCGGCATCGCCGACTCTGATCTCGGTCATGCGATCCGCTTCGTTTTGCCGAACGCGCGCATGGCCAGCGATGCCTCGCTGGGCGGCGTCGGTGGCCGACTCTACGTGCGTCCGGCCTCACACGCCGGCGGGCCGAGCGGGCCCAGCGCCAGCGTTCCCTATGGCGTGCGCATGCGCCTGAAAGCCAACTTCAACATGAGTGGCTACAGTGCCGCCGCGCAGGTGATCCTGCGCACCATGCAGCGCTACGGCATAGTCCTCGCCGATGGCGGCAATATCGCCCTGACCTTCGAGACGGATCGCTATACCACGGCCAAATGGAACACCCTGGGCATCTCGGCGCAGACTTTCTGGAATGCTGCCGGCGGCTCGACTCCGCTGCTGGTCAACCACTTCGAGATCATCGATACCGGTCCGCGCATCGGCGAAACCTGGAACTGTGTGCGCAGCACGATCGCCGCCGACCTCATCTTCGCCAATGGATTCGATTTGCCGTAAATGCGCGGGCATTCGTGATCCATGACCCGGGCTCCTATACTGGCGGACACTTTCGCTGCAAGGCTGCACTCGATGCGTCTTCTCCTTTTTCTCCTGGTCGGCATGCTGTCGACCAGCCAGTACGTTATTGCCGATGACTACACCGATTCGATCGAACAATGGCGCGCGCAGCGGGTGGAATCGCTGAAAAAACCGGATGGCTGGTTCAGCTATGCCGGGTCGGGCATCGTCAATCTGGGCCGGAGCACGATCGGCTCGGCCCCGGAAAACACCATCGTGCTGCCGAAAGGGCCCGCCCGACTGGGCACGCTGGTTCTCGACAAGGCCGGAAGCGCAAGCTTTCGCGCGCAGCGCGGCAGCGGCGCGATGGTCGATGGCAAGCTGCTCAAGGGCAAGCTTGCCCTGAAGACCAATGTCGATGGCGCGACGCCGACCCGCATCGACATCGGTGACGCCTGGTTCTACCTGGTGCACATGGGTGACGTGATCGGCTGGCGCTTTCGCGATCCGCAATCACCGGCGCTGAAGTCATTCAGCGGCATCGATACGTTTCCGATTGATCCCTCCTGGCGCATCGAGGCGGATTGGCAGGTGTTCGAGCCCGCCCGGGAAATCGAGTTGATGACCATCATCAACACGCTGGAGAAAGCGCCGGTTCCGGGCATGGCCACGTTCGAGCGCGATGGCCAGCGCTTCGAACTGCAACCCGTGCTCGAGGACGACGGCCAACTGTTCTTCATCTTCACCGATCAGACCAGCGGCAGGGAAACCTATCCCGCCGCGCGCTTCCTGTATGCCGAACCGGCCAGCAACGGCAAGGTGGTACTGGATTTCAACAAGGCCTTCAATCCGCCGTGCGCGTTGTCGCCGTATGTGGTCTGTCCGACCGCGCCGCCGGAAAACCGCCTGAAGCTGCGCATCGGCGCCGGCGAAAAGACCTATCGCAAGGCCGCGAACTGATCTGCAGAAAATCCACGAGTCCGACTTGAACATCGTTTGCTGAACCAGCATCTTTCACCGGCCGGGCGCTTGCCGGCTACCAGGGAGCGTGCAATGGGAGTACTTATCGAAGTCGTCGGCGGTCTGGTTCTGGCCGCCCTGATCGTTCGCGGCATCTTCGGCTTCTATCAGGATTTTACCGGCAAGGATCGTTGAGCGAATTCGCGCCTCGGCATCCAGTTATCCACCAGGGGAAACAACATGAATCGTCCCGCTGCTTTCATGGGCAAGTCCAACCGTTTCATTTCCGTCGGCGTCATCGGCGCGATCGCCGGCCTGCTGCTGTTGTCGGTGGTATTTGGCAGCTGGTACACCGTCGATCAAGGTGAACGCGGCGTCAAGCTTCGTTATGGCGCGATCGTCGGCATTGCCGAGCCGGGGCTCAATTTCAAGGTTCCGTTTGTCGACACGGTTCAGCAGGTGTCGGTGCAGAACCAGACCATCCTCTACGACCGCCTTGAGTCCTACAGCAAGGATCAGCAGCCGGCGACGCTGCGCATTTCGGTCAGCTATCGCGTTCCGGAGGCCCGTGTCGAGGAGTTGTATTCGCAATACGGCACGATCGAAAAGATGGTTGATCGGCTGATCAGCCGCAAGGTACCGGACGAGGTCAAGAACGTGTTTGGTCGCTATACCGCGATCTCGGCGATCCAGGATCGCACCAAGCTCGGCATCGACATCAACGAGACCCTCAAGAAATCGGTCGACGGCCCGGTCACGATCGACAGCGTGCAAGTCGAGGATGTGACTTTCTCTGACGCCTACGAGCAGTCGATCGAGAAGCGCATGATGGCCGAAGTCGAGATCCAGACCAAACGCCAGAACCTCGAAACCGAACGCATCAATGCCGAAATCACGGTGACCCAGGCCAAGGCCCAGGCCGATTCGAACCTGGCCAAGGCGCAAGCCGAAGCCGAAGCCATCCGCGTGCGCGGCGTCGCCGAAGGTGACGCGATCAAGTCGCGTGGCGAGGCACTCAAGCAGAACGCGCAGCTCATCGCGCTGACCCAGGCCGAGAAATGGAACGGCGTGCTGCCAACAACCATGGTTCCGGGAGGTGCAGTGCCGTTTCTGAACCTCAAGGCCAATACGGGCAACGATTGATCGGCGATGCGCGGCCATCGGCAAGATCATCAGGACGCATTAGCGAATGTGACTGGCCAGATGCCCGACATGCCGCCATTGAAGCCGCGACGAGCCACAACCGGCCTGGGCGGAATTTCCCCGACGCTCGCGCGCGGCTGGCGGCGATCGCTGCGACGCCTGCTCCTGCTTGGCGCGCTCGTGCTGGCGCTCATGGTGCCAGCCGCGCATGCGGCGAAACTGCTGGTGTTCGCCGCAGCGAGCCTGAAGCCCGCACTGGATACCCTGATCGCGCAACCGGACGCGCAGGCAATCGCCGAGATCACGGTCAGCTACGCGGCTTCCTCGCAACTGGCCCGGCAGATCGAACATGGCGCGCCGGCGGCGGTGTTCATTTCGGCGGATCCCGACTGGATGGATGTCGTCGAGCGGGACGGCAAGGTTATCGCGGCGAGCCGCAGCGATCTGCTCGGCAATGCGCTGGTATTGATCGCACCGAAGAGCAGCACGATGACCCTCACCATAGCGCCGGGTTTTGATCTGCTGGCTGCGCTCGGTAGCGAGGGTCGACTCGCGATCGGCGAGCCGAACAGCGTTCCGGCAGGCAAGTATGCGAAGGCCGCCCTGACCCGGCTCGGCGTCTGGACAATGGTCGAATCGCGCCTGGTACCGGCCGTGCATGTGCGCGCGGCGCTGAGTTTTGTCGCCCGCCATGAAACGCCGCTCGGTATCGTCTATCGCTCCGATGCCGTGTCCGAGAATCAGGTTCGCGTGGTCGATACCTTTCCCGCCGCTTCGCATCCGCCGATCGTCTACCCGGTTGCCTTGCTCGGGGCCGGCGACAACGAGGCCGGACGTCGATTCCTCGAACTGCTGCATTCGGCACAAGCTGCGCAAATCTTTGTGCGCTTCGGTTTCGACACGCCCCGATGACGGCGTTGTCGGTCGATGAGTGGCAGGCCCTGGCCCTCAGCCTGCGTGTCGCCACGCTCAGCGTGGTCGTCTCGCTGCCGTTTGCACTGGGCCTGGCGTGGTTGCTGTCGCGGCGACGTTTCCCGGGACGCCTGCTGATCGAGGCGCTGATGTTCCTGCCCTTGACCTTGCCGCCAGTGGTCACCGGCTATGCCTTGCTGGTTCTGTTCGGACGCCATGGCTGGATCGGGGAATCACTCGCCCAGATTGGAATCGTTTTTGCGTTCCGCTGGACCGGCGCCGTGCTGGCGGCGGCGGTGATGGGATTCCCCCTGCTCGTGTTGTCGATCCGGGTCGCCTTCGACAATGTCGATCAACGCCTCGAGCGCGCTGCGGAGACGCTCGGCGCCTCGGCCTGGCGGCGCTTCGTCACCATTGTCGTGCCATTGTCCATGCGCGGCATCATCGCCGGCAGCGTGCTCGCGTTTGCGCGCGCATTCGGTGAATTCGGTGCCACGATTACCTTTGTATCGAGCATCCCGGGCGAAACGCGCACGCTGCCGATTGCGATCTATGAATTGATGAGCCTGTCCGGTGGCGATACCGGCGTACAGCGCCTGACCATGGTCGCCCTGGCCGTTGCCCTGGCCGCGACCATCGCCGCCGCGGTGCTCGGTGGCTCGTTGTGGGGACGGCGTCGCGATGATTGAACTGACCCTCAAGCACACCCTCGTCGATCTCGATATCGACATCCGGTTTTCCTCCGCGGCACGCTGCCTGGCGCTGTTCGGCGATTCGGGCGCCGGCAAGACGACCATCCTCAATGCAATCGCCGGCCTGCTGCGACCGCGCCACGCGCGCATTGTCCTCGACAGGCAGATCCTGATCGACAGCACAGCCGGCATCGACGTGTCGCCTGCAGCTCGCGGGGTCGGCTATGTGTTCCAGGATGGCCGCCTGTTTCCGCATCTGAGCGTGCGCGGCAATTTGCTCTACGGTGCCCAGGCCCGGCGTCGAAAGGCGATCCAGTTCGAGCGCCTGGTCGAACTGCTCGAACTTGGGCCCCTGCTCGATCGTCGTCCGTACAATCTGTCCGGCGGCGAGCGCCAGCGCGTTGCGATCGGCCGAGCGCTGGCTTCGGAGCCGCGCATCCTCTTGCTCGACGAACCGCTGACCGGCCTGCACCACGAGGCCCGCGTGCAGGTGCTCGATCATCTGCGTCGGCTCAAGCACGAGCTGCAGGTTGCCACCGTGCTGGTCTCGCATCAGGTCGATGAGGTTCTCGCCCTGGCCGATGAAGTGATCCGTGTGCATGCGGGTACGCTCAGCGCACAGCTCGACATCGCGCAGTTCCGGTGCGACTGAATTCCACAGCATGCTTTTCTGGCTGCGATCAACGCGTTAGGCTAGGCTATTGAAACGATCGTTTGAGGATTGCGAATGAAACTGCGCTCCTGGGCTGCAACCATCCTGGTCAGCATCCTGCTCGCCTCCTGCGGCAGCGGACCGGTCAAACGGGTCAGTCCTCCCACCGCCAGCGTGCAGGAACTCATCGTTCACAGCGACGGCAATTGGCAGTTGCGGATTCGCCTGCAGAACTTCAGCAACGTGCCAATGACCTTCAGCGGCATTGATGCCGAGCTTGAAGTGGCCGAACGTGCGGTCGGCTCGATCAAGCTCCCGTTCAAGCTCGACATTCCTGGCGAGAGCGCCGATGTGTTCGAGGCAAGCCTTGCGCCCTTGGCAGGCGTTGCGATACCCGCGGGCGACTTCGCCTATCGCCTGCACGGCACGATTTCGAGCAGCGATCCGAAAGGCAACTTCAAGTTCGAGCGCAACAGCCACCTGAGCCCGGCCCCCGGCCTGGTCGGCACCTGGCGCTGAATAACCCAGACACTTCCAGGAATCAAAATGACCCAGTACAAGGCACCCATCCAGGACATCCGCTTCGCCCTCAACGACGTGCTCGACGCCAAAGCGCTGTTCCAGCGTCTGCCCGGCTTCGAATCGGCGACTCCCGACATTGTCGACGCCGTCCTCGAGGAGGCGGCGAAATTCGCCGAGCAGGTGCTCGCGCCGCTCAATGCCAGCGCCGATCAGGAGGGCTGCACGCTCGACAAGGCCACGGCCAGCGTGCGCACGCCGAAGGGCTTCAAGGAAGCGTATGCGAAATTCGTCGAAGGCGGCTGGCCGGCATTGACCATCCCGGCGGCGTTCGGCGGTCAGGAACTGCCCGAGACCATTGGTGCGGTTTTCAAGGAATTGATCGACGCGGCGAACATGTCGTGGAGCAATTTCCCGATGCTCTCGCACGGTGCCTGCGAGGCGCTCAAGGTTCACGGTGAGAAGTGGCAACAAGAGGCGTTCCTGACCCCGCTCGTTGAAGGTCGCTGGACCGGCACGATGTGCCTGACCGAGCCGCAGTGCGGAACCGATCTCGGTCTGCTCAAGACGCGTGCCGAGCCGAGTGCCGATGGCAGCTACCGCGTCAGCGGCACCAAGATCTTCATCACCGCCGGCGAGCACGATCTCACCGACAACATCATCCATCTGGTGCTCGCGCGCCTGCCCGATGCGCCGCCCGGGGTGAAGGGCATCTCGCTGTTCATCGTGCCGAAGTTCAAGGTCGACAAACAGGGCAAGGTCGGCGACCGCAACACCGTTGCAGTCGGATCGATCGAGCACAAGATGGGCATCCATGCCTCGGTCACCTGCGTGATGAATTTCGACCAGGCCGAGGGCTGGCTGATCGGCGGCCCGAACAAGGGTCTCAACGCGATGTTCACGATGATGAACACCGCGCGCATGGCGGTTGGCGTGCAAGGTCTCGGCCAGATCGAGCGCGGCTACCAGAACTCGCTCGACTACGCCCGCACCCGTCTGCAGATGCGCGCCGCCAGCGGTCCGAAATTCCCCGACAAGCCGGCTGATCCGCTGATCGTGCATGCCGATGTCAGGCGCATGCTGCTGACCCAGAAATCCTTTGCCGAGGGTTGTCGCGTACTCGCCCTGTACGCCTACATGCAGCACGACATTTCGACCCACGCCCGCGACGAGCTGGAGCGCAAGCGCGGCGAGGAACTGGTCTCGTTTCTGACCCCGATCGTCAAGGGCCTGCTCACCGAACTGGCCCAGGAATCGACCTACGATGCGATCCAGATCTACGGCGGCCATGGTTTCATCGTCGAAACCGGCGTCGAACAACTCTCACGCGATGCGCGCATCACGACACTCTATGAAGGCACCACCCAGATCCAGGCCAATGACCTGCTCGGGCGCAAGATCCTGCATCTGCAAGGCGCCGGCCTCAAGCATTTCCTCGGCGAGATTTCGGAGTTCTGTCAGACCAGCACGGACAAGGCCGAGCTTGGCGAATTCATCGCTCCGCTCGCCATCGTGACCAAGGAGTGGAGCGATCTGACCCAGGAGATCGCGAAGAAGGCGCGGGCCAATCCCGAAGAAGTCGGCGCCGCCGCCGTCGATTATCTTTTCTACTCAGGCTACGTGGCGCTGGCCTATTGCTGGGCGCGCAGTATCGCCGCTCTCGATGGTTCAGCCCAATCCACGGAGTTCAAGGAAGCCAAACGGCATACCGCGCGCTTCTATTTCAATCGTATCCTTCCGCGCATCCATACCCACGGTGCTGCAATCCGCGCCGGTGCGGATACACTAATGGCCATGCCCGACTCACAATTTGGTTGAAACCTGGAAACGAAAGATGGATTCGGAAGCCAATATCCATATCCGCCTCGCCGATGCCGACGATGACGATTTCATCCTCGGCCTCGTGCCCCGATTCGTCGAAGGATTCGAGCTTCCGCCGTGGCGGCGGCGCGGCGAATGCGCCGAACACATCAAACTCGACCTGGCCCGCCATCTGTCCGAACAGCCGCCCGGCTCGCATGTCTTCGTTGCCGAAAACGACGATGGCGAGCGCGTCGGCTTCATCCATCTGCAGACCGTCAAGGACTTCTTCAGCGATGCCCAGAATGGCCATATCTCCGACCTTGCCGTCGACAGCCGGCACGATGGCGAAGGCGTCGGCCGCGCCTTGCTCGCCTATGCCGAGCGCTGGGCGCGCGAACACAAGTATCGTCATCTGCAACTCGCCGTGTTCCCGGGCAACGAGCGCGCCAGGGCCATCTACGAGCATTCCGGCTTCGGCGTCGACATCGTGCGTCTGGTCAAACCGCTGCGTTGAGGCAAATCGTCGAGCATTCCGCATCGCGGAGATGACTTCGCCCACGATAGCCTTGCCCAACCGAAGCCGCGCCTCATCCGGCAAAGGAGTCCGGGCTGGCCCGGACTAGCGGCCGCGCTCGCGCACATAGACCGACTTGGCCGAGCCGCCGCCGGCCATCGGACGTTCCTCGATGTCGAAAAGATTGCTGGCGGCAACCAGTTCGCGCAGCTTCGAGAAACCATAACTGCGTGAGTCGAAATCAGGCATTTGCTTGACAATGTAATTGCCGACCAGGCCGAGGAAGGCCCAGCCGGTGTCGTCGGACGAGGCATCGACCGCATCGCGCAGCAGTTTTGCAAGACGCTTGTCCTTGCCGACACCGGGCACCGGCTTGTCCCTGGCCGGCTTTCCGTCACCCTTGTTCAACAGGAATTCGGTATAGATGAACTTGTCGCAGGCAGAAACGAAGGGCTGCGGCGTCTTGCGTTCGCCGAATCCGTACACGGTCAGTCCGGACTCGCGGATGCGTGCGGCGATGCGGGTGAAGTCGCTGTCGCTTGAAACGATGCAGAAGCCATCCAGGCGCTGACTGTAGAGCAGATCCATGGCATCGATGATCATCGCCGAATCGGTCGCGTTCTTGCCGACCGTGTAGCGGAACTGCTGGATCGGCTGGATCGAATGCGACAGCAACACCTCTTTCCAGCCCTTCAATTGCGGGCCGGTCCAGTCGCCGTAGATACGCTTGACGCTGGCCGTGCCGTACTTGCTGACTTCCGCAAGCAGGCCTTCGACGATCGAGGGCTGCGCGTTGTCGGCGTCAATCAGCACGGCGAGGCGGCTGGATGCTGGACTGGACATGGATCTGGCTCCGTGAAGTGGTGCTGCGAGGATAACGCCATTCCGCGTGGCTCGCCGCCGCCGTCATGCAGGACACGCATATCGCCATGTGCAAAGCTTCCTTCCCGCAATCGCGCCCGACTCGCAGTATCGGCAGCCTACGGACGTCCAGACGTCCAGACAGGTTGCCTGCCGACGATGTCCGCCCAGTTCCTTACCCCGCCGCAGATCCCCTTGCCCGACGACAAGGGCATTCTGCTTGCGCGCCTGCTCGACGGACTCGATACGCACGCCTTGTGGTGGCTGTCGGGCTATAGCGCCGGATTGGCCGGCAATCAGGCGAATATCGTTCCGTCGGCAGTCGTCGCCGCAGACTCCGTCATCGCACCGGTCACAGTGGTCTACGGCAGCCAGACCGGCAATGCCAGGCGTGTTGCCGAACGGCTTGCCGCTGATCTCGAAGCGGCCGGCACACCGGTTCGCCTGCTGCGTGCGGATGCGTTGCCCCTGCGTGAACTGAAGCTTGAGCGACTCCTCTTCCTCGTCATCAGCACCCAGGGTGATGGCGAGCCACCCGATGACGCCCGCGGGCTGCTCGAGCACCTGTCCGGCAAGCGTGCGCCGCAACTGTCGGAGTTGCGCTTCGCCGTGCTCGGCCTTGGCGATTCCAGCTATCCACAATTCAATGCAATCGGACGCAGGCTCGATGCGCGCCTGGCCGAACTGGGTGCCCAGCGATTGTTCGATCTCGCTGAAGCGGATCTCGATGTCGAGACGGTGGCCGATCCGTGGCGCCAGCGCGCTCTCGATATCGCCACCGAGTCGACCCCTGCAGCAATAGCTCGCGGCAGCGTCGTCTCGCTGCGACCGGTGGCCAGCGTTCCGAAGCACGATCGCGACACGCCGTTTGCTGCCGAACTGCTGGCCAACCAGCGCATCAGCGCGCGTGACAGCGACAAGGATGTTCGTCATGTGGAGTTGTCGCTGCAAGGTTCCGGGCTCGAGTACGAGCCTGGCGATGCTCTCGGTGTCTGGGCGCAGAACGCACCTGAACTGGTCGACAACCTGCTCGGCCTGCTCGAACTCGAGGGTGATGCGCCGATCGGCCTCGGCGGGGAGACGCATTCGCTGCGTCACTGGCTGCTCACGCGGCGCGAATTGACCCGCATCGGTCGGCCCTTCGTCGCCAGCCATGCCGCCGTGAGCGGCAATGACGGACTCATTCAATTGCTCGCCCCGGAACAATCGGCAAGTCTCGCCAGGCTGCTCGGCAGCCACCAGCTGATCGACCTGCTGCGCCTCTGGCCGGCGCGCTGGAACGCCGACGAACTGGTTGCGGCTTTGCGTCCGCTGACTCCGCGCCTGTATTCAATCGCCTCCAGCCGCAACGTGGTCGGCGACGAAGCGCACCTGACCGTCGCCCATGTCGACTACGAGGCCTTTGGCCATCGCCATCACGGCGTGGCCTCCGGCTATCTCGCCAGCGCCGGCGACGACGCGCGAATCCCGGTCTTCATCGAGCGCAACGAGCGCTTCCGGCTGCCCGCCGATGGCAGCCGCGACATCATCATGATCGGCCCCGGCACCGGCATCGCACCGTTTCGCGCGTTCGTGCAGGAGCGTACGTCGGCCGGGGCCAGCGGGCGCAACTGGTTGCTGTTCGGCAATCCGCATTTCAACAGCGATTTTCTCTACCAGGTCGAGTGGCAGGAAGCCTTGCGCGATGGCCGCCTCGACCGTCTCGATCTGGCCTTCTCGCGCGACCAGGCAAACAAGATCTACGTACAGCACCGCTTGCGCGAGAACGGTCGCGAACTCCACGACTGGTTGAACAATGGCGCGCATCTATATGTATGCGGCGATGCATCGCGCATGGCGCGCGATGTCGAGGACGCGTTGATCGACATCTTTGCCGAGCACGGCGGTTGCGATCGCGAGACGGCGGCCGGACAACTCGAAATCCTGCGCAGTGAGGGCCGCTATGCACGCGATGTGTATTGATGCGCCCGCCGCGCCCCTGCGCGCCAGGCAATGAAACCCCGCCCTCCGATTCGATACCTCAGGTTTGATCGCCAATCCCATGACCACATCCACCTCCAGCGTCGAAAAAATCAAGCAGGCCAGCCAGCACCTGCGCGGCAGCCTGGGCGAGAGTCTTGCCGATGCGCACACCGGCGCGATCCGTGCGGACGACACCGCCCTGATCAAGTTCCATGGCAGCTACCAGCAGGACGATCGCGATCTGCGCGAGGAGCGGCGCCAGCAGAAACTCGAACCGGCCTACCGCTTCATGATCCGCACGCGCACGCCGGGCGGCGTGTTGAATCCCTCGCAATGGTTGGCGCTCGATGCGATTGCCACGCGCTACGCCAACCATTCCCTGCGCATCACCACGCGCCAGACCTTCCAGTTTCACGGTGTGGTCAAGCGCGAACTCAAGGCAACCATGCAGGCGATCAACGCCAGCCTGATCGACACCGTGGCTGCCTGTGGCGATGTCAATCGCAACGTGCTGGCGTCGACCAATCCGGTCGAGTCGCAGGTGCATGCCGTCGTCCACGCCTGGGCTGTGCGCCTGTCCGAGCATCTCAAGCCGAAGACCCGCGCCTACTACGAAATCTGGCTTGATGAGCAGCGTATCGCCGGCGGCGAAGAAGAGCGCGAACCGCTCTACGGCGACACCTATCTGCCGCGCAAATTCAAGGTCGCCATTGCCGTGCCGCCGCACAACGACGTCGATGTGTTCGCGCATGATCTCGGCTTCATCGCGATCATCGAGGAGGGCGAACTGACCGGTTTCAATGTCAGCGTCGGTGGCGGCATGGGCGCAAGCCATGGCGATGCCGAAACCTATCCGCTGCTCGCCCAGTTGCTCGGTTTCGTCACTCCCGATCAGGTCTTCGCGATCGCCGAGGCGGTCTTGACCGCGCAACGCGATTTCGGCAATCGCGCCGAACGCAAGCGCGCAAGGCTCAAGTACACGATCGAGGATCGCGGCCTGGACTGGTTCAGGGCCGAAGTCGAGCGACGTTTGGGTTTCACCCTGCCTGCGCCGCGTGCGTTTGCCTTTGAACACAATGGCGACCGCTTCGGCTGGATCGAAGGCCATGATGGCCGCTGGCATCTGACCTTGCGCATCGAAGCCGGGCGCATCGCCGATCGCGGCGACGCTACTCATCTGACCGGCCTGCGTGAAATCGCCCGCCTGCATCGCGGTGATTTCCGCCTGACCAGCAACCAGAACGTGATCATCGCCAATGTCGAGGCGGCGGATCGTGCAACCATTGATGCGCGGGTCGAAGCGCATGGCCTCGATCTGCATCGCCGCGCCGGTCCCTTGCGCCTGCGCGCGCTGAGTTGCGTTGCCCTGCCGACCTGCGGCCTGGCCATGGCCGAAGCCGAGCGTTACTTGCCTGATCTGCTCGGCAAGGTCGAAGCCTTGCTCGCCAAGCATGCACTCGCTGAAACCCCGATCCACCTGCGTATCTCGGGCTGCCCGAATGGATGCTCGCGTCCATACCTCGGCGAGATCGCCCTCATCGGCAAGGCACCGGGGCGCTACAACCTCATGCTCGGCGCTGATCGCCGTGGCCAGCGCCTGAACGCGCTGTACCGCGAGAACATCGCCGAGCGTGAAATTCTTGTCGAACTCGACAGCGTGTTCGCCCGCTATGCGGCTGGGCGTCATCCTGATGAAGGCTTCGGCGATTTCCTCGTCCGCAGCGAAGTCGTGCGTTCCCCGGCAGGCATTCCGGTACAGGTGATCACATGAGCGCCTTGCCCGATCTGGTATGCGCCGCCGAAGACACCCGCGCCCTCGCCGACCTCAACCGCTGGCTGGACAAGCAGAGCACCGAGGAGCGTGTCGCCTGGGCGCTGGAAGCCTTGCCCGGGCAACATGTGCTGTCGTCGAGCTTCGGCGCGCAGTCGGCGGTCTCGCTGCATCTGGTCAGCCAGCAGCAACACGACATCCCGGTGATCCTGATCGATACCGGCTACCTGTTCGAGGAAACCTACCGCTTCGCCGATGTGCTGACGGAACGCCTGCATCTGGACTTGCGTGTCTATCAGCCGGAGATCGGCCCGACCTGGATGGAAGCGCGCCATGGACGGCTCTGGGAGCAGGGCCTCGACGGGCTCAATCGCTACGACACGCTGCGCAAGGTGGAACCGCTGCGCCGCGCGCTGGAGGAGCTTGGTGCGCGCACCTGGTTTGCCGGCCTGCGCCGCAGTCAGGCCAGCACGCGCGAAAACACCGCCGTGCTCGAACTGAAATCAGGGCGCTGGAAAGTGCACCCGCTGATCGACTGGAGTGATCGCGACATCTGGCACTACCTCAGCCGCCACGATCTTCCGTATCACCCACTCTGGCACCAGGGCTATGTTTCGATCGGCGACGTGCACACGACACGGCCCTGGCAACCCGGCATGCGCGAGGAAGACACGCGTTACTTCGGCCTCAAGCGCGAGTGCGGCATCCATCTCGAAGTCTGAAGTCGCTGTTGCCGACTGCCGATGGGGCGCTCCATACAAACCCTTCGTCGCGATTGGTTTTCATAGGGTGCTTTTGCCGCAGAATTTCCTGAATAGCCTCGAATCTCAGCTGAGTTGAGCCTTCTCCCGTCGGAAGAAGGTGGCGCAGAGCGCCGGATGGCCAACCCCTCTGCCGGGGGGGGGGAGAGGGGCTTCTGACGCAACCTCAAGCGGCGCGGATCGAGGCCACCTGCGCGTTGAGTTCGTTCCACGGCGGCGGGGTCGGCCAGTCGGCGCTGGCGGCACCCTGGACGACGCGCACCAGATCACGACGATCGATCTGCGGCGCCAGCGCAACAATCAGGTCGAGCGCGTAATCCCGCTGCACGCGATCGCGCTGCAGGATCACCCAGGTCGTGCAGGTCGGCAGCAATCCGCGCGTTGAATACACGCAGAAATCGGCACGATCCGCATCGTTCAGGGCCATCTCGGCGAGCACGCCAACGCCGAGGCCGGCACGCACATAGGTCTTGATCAGATCGGCATCGCGTGCCGCCACGGCCAGTTTCAATTCACAACCGGCTTCGACAATGGCACGGCGCAGCGAAGACTCGGCTGCAAGCGAGGATTCGTAGCTGACCAGCGCATGCGCGGCCAGTTCGTCGATACGCGGCGCACGCCCCAGCCTGGCCAGCGGATGATCCTTCGGCAGCAGGATTTGCCGGTCCCAGCGGAAGATCGGAATGGCCAGCTCGGCATTCGGTGGCGTGCTCGCGCTGCTGATGATGGCCAGATCGGCCGCACCCTTGCCAAGCAGGTCGATCAATTCGGTATCGCCATGCGGTTCAAGGCGAATGCCGACATCGGCATAGCGCCGCTTGACCGCGGCGATGGCCCCGGGCAGCACGAAGCGCGCCTGGGTATGGGTGGTGACGATGACCAGCTCGCCGGCATTCTCGTTGCGCAGATTGGCCGCCAGTACGCGGATATTCGCCGCCTCGGCGAGGATGGTGCGGGCACGCGCGATCACTTCGGCGCCGGCGGGAGTGACGGAATCCAGGCTCTTGCCCTTGCGCAGGAAGATCTGGAAGCCAAGTTCGTCCTCGAGTTGCCGAAGCTGGCGCGAAATGCCCGGCTGGGTCGCATGGACGCGCTCGGAAGCCAGGGTGATGTTGAGGCCGGCGTCGGCGATGGCGGCGATGTAGCGCAACTGGCTCAGGGTCATGTCGTTGTATTCATGGGGAAGTTTTCATCATTCCTTCGGCAATGCGACATCGTTCGGCGCGAACCATGTGCGGGCGACCCGCAGCTTGACCGGCAGCACGTACAGGCGAACTCGCTGCTTGCCACTGACGCCATCAAGCGGATTGACGCATGCCCCGGCTCCGCAGCATAGGCAATTGTGGTAGCAGCGTCCACTATGGACGTCTAGACGTCCGTACGCATCCATCACCGTTTCGCATAAGGGCCTGAGCTATCGGTATTTCCACAGCTTCGCATCGCTGCCTAGTCTTGTCCGCATGAACCTCTACCCCTTGTTTGCCAATCTGCACGGAAAGCGTGTCCTCGTCGTCGGCGGCGGCAGCGTTGCCGAGCGCAAGGTCGCTGCGTTGCGTGCCAGCGGTGCCGCCATCGTCGTCGGTGCGCCATCGGTCACAGCCAGGCTGGCCGCCTGGATCGCCTCGGGCAGCATCAGCCATCGCCATGCCGAGTACGCGGATGACTGGCTCGACGATGTCTGGCTGGTCATCGCCGCCACCGGCGACCGCGCGGTGAATCAGCGCATCGCGACCGCTGCCGGGCAGCGCCGTGTGCTCGTCAATGTGGTCGATGATGCCGAACTGTCCAGTTTTCAGGTGCCGGCCGTGGTCGACCGCCATCCACTGATGATTGCCATCTCGACCGCCGGTGCAGCGCCGGTGCTGGCGCGGCAGATCCGCGAACGCATCGAATCGCTGCTGGATGCCTCACTCGGCCCGCTGGCCACGCTCGCCGCGCGCTATCGCCAGCGTATTCGCGTTAAATTCCCCGATCTGGCTCGCCGCCGCGCCTTTCTCGAAGCACTGTTCAACGGCCCGGTTGCCACCTGCCTGCGGCGCAATCGCCCCCACGATGCGGAATGTGCGCTGGAATCCGCACTCGACGCCGCCGCCGGCCACGTTGTGCGTGGGTCGGTCGTCCTCGTTGGTGCCGGGCCCGGCGACCCGGGCCTGCTGACCTTGAACGGCTTGCGTGCACTGCATCAGGCCGACGTGATCCTGCACGATCGTCTGGTTTCGACGGAGGTTCTCGCCCTGGCGCGTCGCGACGCCAGCTTCATCGAGGTCGGCAAGCAGGGCGGTGGCGCGCACACGCCACAGGATCACATCCATGCGCTGATGCTTGAACACGCCGATGCCGGCAAGCACGTCGTACGCCTCAAGGGCGGTGATCCGTTCGTGTTCGGCCGTGGCGGTGAAGAGCTCGAGTTCCTGCGCAGCCACGGCATCGCCTACGAAGTGGTGCCGGGCATCAGCGCGGCCATTGCCTGCGCCGCCTATGCCGGCATTCCGCTGACCCATCGCGAACTTGCCCAGTCGGTGCATTTTGTCACCGCGCATTGCCGTGATTCGATCGATACGCTGGATTGGTGCGCGCTGGCCAGTGAGCGCGATACCCTGGCCATATTCATGGGCGTCGGCAGCCTCTTGAGGATTCAGCAACAACTGATCGCCCATGGCCGCTCGACGCAAACAGCTTTTGCGCTCATCGAAAACGGTTCTCGAACTGAACAACGTGTCATTCGCGGCAGCCTCGGCGAACTTGCCGAGGGCGCGGCGACCCACGCCATCAAATCACCCGCCGTATTGATCGTCGGTGAGGTTGCGCGCATGGCGGACGCCCTGCACTGGTTTGGCGAACCGCCGTTGACGATCCCACTCGATGCGGCGCATGTTCTGCGCGCGGCCTGATCCAAGGAGAGCCCACACCATGTCCCATGATTCCATCCTCGACACGATCGGCAATACGCCGGTGGTCAAATTGCAGCGCCTTGCGCCGAAAGGCATCGACATCCACGTCAAGGTCGAGAGTTTCAATCCGGGTGGCTCGGTCAAGGATCGCCTCGCCATCGCCATCGTGCTCGATGCCGAACGGAGCGGCAGGCTCAAACCCGGCCAGACCATTGTCGAAGCGACCTCCGGCAACACCGGTGTCGCCCTGGCCATGGTCGCTGCCGCGCGCGGCTATCCGTTCGTCGCGGTGATGTCAGAAACCTTCTCCATCGAGCGGCGCAAGTTGATCCGCGCCTATGGCGGCAAGGTGATCCTGACACCCGCCGCCGCGCGCGGCACCGGTATGGTCGTCAAGGCCCGCGAGCTGGCGGAAAAGCACGGCTGGTTTCTCAGCGACCAGTTCAACAATGCGGCCAACCCGGCCTGGCATCGCAACACCACCGGCCCCGAGATCCTGCGTGATTTCGTCGGCAAGCGACTCGACTACTTTGTCAGCGGCTGGGGCACCGGTGGCACCTTGACCGGCGTCGGCGAAGTGCTGCGCCTGGCCCGCCCGGAAGTGCAGATCATTGCGAGTGAACCCGCAGCGGCGGCGATGCTTTCGGGTCAGGAATGGAAGCCGCACAAGATCCAGGGCTGGACGCCGGATCTGATTCCCGGCGTGCTCAATCGCGACGTCGCCCATCGCATCCTCACCGTCGATGACACCGTCGCCCGCGATACCGCACGCCTGCTGGCGCAGAAGGAAGGCATCTTTGTCGGCATCTCGGCGGGTGCCACGCTGGCATCCGCGCTGGAAATCGCTGGCGAGGCGGAAGCGGGTTCGGTGATTCTCGCCATGCTGCCCGACACCGGCGAGCGCTATCTGTCGACTTTCCTGTTCGAGGGCGTCAATGAAGGTTCTGACGACGACTGGCTGGCCTCGCTGGGCTGACAACCGTCGCCGGCACGGATCGTGCGGCATAGGCAAACTGTGTCCGGGGTCAAGGGTATGTCTTGTGCATGCGGCCTAGCCTGAGCGGCATGCTGTTGAGCGGGCCCGGTCCATGCCGAGATTCAGGTCATCGCGTGTCCTGCTGGGCCTCGCGCTGTGTGCAGCGGGCATGGCCGCCGCGCAAACGCCCAGTCATCGCCCGGATGCAGGCATGCGCAGCGGTTTCGAGAGTGCGGATACAGGGCCATCCTCGGATGCCGATGCTGCGCGTTTTCTGACCCAGGCGACCTTTGGACCGACCCTCGCCGAAATCGCCCATCTGCGCAGCGTCGGCTATCAGGCCTGGTTGAACGAGCAGCTCGCGCTCCCGGCATCCACACAAGTTCCGTATCTGGACTGGGTGGAAAACCTGCCGCCGCTGCCGATTGGCAACGACTCTGTCACGGACGATACCCGCATCGAGGCGTGGACGATCAACGCGCTCGGCACGCCGGATCCAAGCCGCGGCATGGCAGCACCTGCCGACCAGTTGCGTCAGCGCATCGCATTTGCGCTGAGCGAGATCTTCGTCGTTTCCAACAAGAACGGAACGCTGGCCTACCAGCCATGGGCATTGGCGAGCTGGTACGACATGCTCGCCGCGAACGCGTTCGGCAACTATCGCGACCTGCTTGAGGACGCGACCCTGCATCCTGCGATGGGTATCTACCTCACCCACATGCAGAATCAGAAGGCGGATACCACGCACAACATCCGACCCGATGAAAACTATGCTCGCGAAGTGCTGCAGTTGTTTTCGATCGGCCTGGTCAGGCTGGCCGGGGATGGAACGCCGATATTGAGTGGCGGGCAGCCGATCCCCACCTATGGCCAGGCGACCGTACGCGGATTTGCCGCGGTGCTGACCGGCTGGAACTGGAACAACACCGGTTGCGGGCCGAACACGTATGTCTGCTGCGACGAAAGCAACTACAGCAATTGTGGACGATACGGCTATAACCTGCCGAGCTGGAAGTTGCCGATGCAGCCGATCGAGGCATTCCACGACAACACCAGCGCCAAACAGTTGCTTGACTATGCCGGCGTCGCCCTGCCCGGCGGTGTCCTCGCCGCGGGAGGCAATGCGCCACAGGAGCTGAATGCCGCGCTCGACAATATCTTCCAGCACCCCAACGTCGGCCCGTTCATCGGTCGTCGCCTGATCCAGCGTCTGGTCACCAGCAATCCCACGCCGGCCTATGTGCAGCGGGTCGCGGCGGCGTTCAACAACAATGGCAACGGCGTGCGCGGCGACCTCAAGGCAACCGTGCGCGCGATCCTGCTCGATCCCGAGGCGCGCTTTGGCCAATGGCTGTATTCGTCCATCTTCGGCAAGTTGCGCGAACCCCTGCTCAAGAACACCCAGCTCTGGCGTGCGATGAGTGCCACGACCGAGAGCGGCCGCATCGAAACCCTGAATCCCTATCCGCCGATCGAAGACTGGTATGGGCAGGGCCCGTTGCGCTCGCAATCGGTGTTCAATTTCTTCCAGCCCGACTATCGCAACAGTGGCGAGATCAGCAGCCTCGGCTTGTTCAGTCCGGAGTTCCAGATCCTCAGTGACATCACCGCCGTGTCGACCAGCAACCGCTTGTTCAGTTTGAGTTTTTGCTGGTATTCCGATGGCAGCAGCTGCTGGACCAATGGTCATGGTGCAACGCTCTACCTCGATACCGCGCGTGACGCCGGCCTCGCCGCAAGCAATCCGTCCGCGTTGCTGGATCGCTACAGCTTGCTGTTCATGTCCGGCCAGATGTCACCGTTCATGCATCAGACCCTGCTGACCCGGCTGAATGGGATAAGCGGCAGCACGCGCGGTCGCCAGCGCGTGCAGCACGCGTTGTACCTGATCCTCAATTCGCCTGAATATTCAATCCAGAAATGAGCGCGCCATGAGCACCAGCCGCCGCCGATTCCTCAAGCAAGGCCTGACCGCCTTCGGTGCCGCCGGCTTGTGCGGTGCCTTCGGCAATTTGAATGTGCTCGCCGCCGCAGCCGGCCACGCCGCATTCCCGCCCGGCGACTACAAGGCGCTGGTTTGCGTGTTCCTGCACGGCGGCAATGACAGCTTCAACAGCATCGTTCCCTACAGCGCGACCGAATACGCGGCCTATCGCAGTTCGCGGCGGGTGCTCGTAGCGGATGGTGGCATCGCTTTCGACCAGGCCACCGTCCAGGCCCAGGCGCTGAATGCACTGGCTGCGGGCGGCGGTTTGCCCGGCGGCTTGCCGAGCGATGGCGGAAGCTATGGCGTGCATCCGGCCCTGACCGAGTTGCGCCAGTTGTTCAACGCCGGCCATGCGGCGATCGTTGCCAATGTCGGCACGCTGCTTTATCCGACCTCACAGGCCGCCTATCAAACCGGCTCGATCGCGGTGCCGCCGCAGTTGTTCTCGCACCTGGACCAGTCGACCTACTGGCAGACCTCGCGCCCGGATGACGCCAATGCAAACGGCTGGGGAGGACGCATCGCCGATCGCCTGCACAGTGCCAACGCGGGCCCGGTGCCGATGTGCGTCAGTCTCGCCAGCAACAACCTGTTCCAGCGCGGCGATATTGTCGACAGCTATTCGGTATCACCCGAAGGGGTTGAAAAGATGAGCTATCTGGGAGACGGCCCGGAATCCTGGGTCATTCCACCCAATGAGGACGGCATCGCCGCCTACCAGGCACTGCTCGCGGCCAACACCCAGCAACACGTGTTCGAGCGCGCTTTTGCCGACCGCACGCGCAATGCTGTCGCCAGCTACGAATTTGTCAACGCCGCCCTGAACGCCGCCGCACCGCTGGCAACTCCGTTCCCGGCCACATCGCTGGGTCAGCAACTGCGCATGGCCGCGCGTCTGATCCAGGTGCGCGCCGCGCTCGGCATGAGCCGCCAGATCTTTTATGTTTCCGCCGGCAACTACGATTCGCACAACAATCAGGTGGATGACCAGCAGTCGAATCTCGGCCAACTTTCGCAGGCGCTCAAGGCGTTTCATGACGCCACCGTCGAGCTCGCCATCGATCAATCCGTCACCGCGTTCACGGCCTCGGATTTCGGTCGCTCGCTCGGCGTCAATGTCGACGGCACCGACCATGGCTGGGGCGGCCATCATTTTGTCGTCGGCGGGGCCGTGCGCGGACAACGCTTCTACGGCTCGATGCCTTCGCTGCGTGATACGGCCAATCCCGACGACACCGGTTTTGGCCAGATCATCCCGACCACGGCGGTCGACCAGTACGCAGCGACTCTGGCGGCGTGGTTTGGCCTCAGCAACAGCGAGATCGCCGACATCTTCCCGTCACTGGCGCACTTTGATTCCGCCAGCCTGGGATTTCTCGGCTGATCGGGGGCCGACCACGGGTTCGAAAGCAAAAAAAGGGCGCCTTTCGGCGCCCTCTTTGTTTGAAACGAGTGCGAAGAATCAGGCACCCTTCTTCCATTGACCCAGTGCAGCCAGACCATTTTCCCTGGCGCGCTGCGCAACGGTGGCCTGCGCTTCGGCAAAATTCGCCGCCATGTCCTTGCCCCACAGCTTCAAGGCGGCCTGTTGCATGGCACGGCCATAGGAGAACGACAACGGCCACGGGTGCGGACCTTGCTGGTTCATCGCATTGAGATGCGCGGTGGCGAGTTCGTCGGACTGGCCGCCGGAGAGGAACACGATGCCCGGCAGCGAGGCCGGCACCGACGCCTTCAGGCAGCGGATTGTCGCATCGGCGACATCGTCGATATCGGAACGTTCTTCGCAATCCTTGCCGGCCAGAACCATGCTGGCCTTGAGGATGGTGCCTTCGAGGAACACGTTCTGCTCGTACAGCGAGGCGAACAGGCTGCGCAGGGTGGCCTCGGTGACTTCGTAGCATTCATCGATGTCATGCGAGCCATCCATCAGCACTTCCGGCTCGACCATCGGCACGATGCCGGCTTCCTGGCACAGCGCGGCGTAGCGGGCCAGTGCGTGGCAGTTGGCTTCGATGCAGGTACCGCTCGGCGAATCACCGCTGATGGTGATGACCGCGCGCCACTTGGCAAACTTGGCACCGAGCCTGGCGTATTCGTTGAGACGATCACGCAAGCCATCAAGGCCTTCGGTGACCAGCTCGCCAGGAAAACCGGCCAGTGGGAACGGACCCTTGTCGACCTTGATGCCGGGCAGGATGCCGGCGTCGAGCATGAGCTTGGTGAACGGCACACCGGCCTTGGTCGACTGGCGAATCGTTTCGTCATACAGGATTGCGCCGGAAATATGCTGGTTCAGGCCCGGCGTGGTCAGCAGCATTTCGCGATAGGCGCGACGGTTTTCCTCGGTGTTCGGCACGCCAACCGCGTCGAAGCGTTTCTTGATCGTGTTGTTCGATTCGTCGATGGCAATGATGCCCTTGCCCGGCGCCACCATCGCCTGGGCGATGCTTTCAAGCTGCTCGATACTCATGGATGAACGACTCCGTAAAACAAACGCGTGATGCCGCCACACGAGGTGCCGGACAGGAAGGAATGGGACATTCAGGGGCGCGGAGTATAGGCCAGATTGCCGCGAGGTGCAGTCCGACCGAATCGGCCAGCGCAAGCCGACCGACGCGTCAAACCGTCGCAGCGATCAATCGCAAGTGTCTATTTCACCGACCTTTTCGGATCCCAGCGCCGCGCCGGGATCACGCATTTCTCCATGATCGCCTGGCGCGCGTCGGGATCAGCTGGCAGGTTGAACGGGAAGATCAGCGAGCTGAACACGCGGTCGCGCCCGGCATTGGTGATGGTCGGCTCGAACTCGACATGCTCGGCAATGCTCCTGGCCAGCTCGCCGAGACCACCCGGCGGCTCAACCTTTTCGATCGTGATGTTGCTGGCGCGACCATTGCCTTCGACGATGAACGAAACCGCCGCACAGCCGGACTGATCCATATTCTTGCCGCCGAGCGGCGCATCACCCTGGACCGAGGCCTTCATCAATACCCAGTATTTTTCGAGATCCTCCGGCTTGACCGAACGCGGGACTTTTTGCGCGAAAGCGTGCGAGGCAAACGCGACGCAGGCGAGCAGCAGAAGCAACTTGCGCGGGAACATGGCGATTTCTCCTTGGCGGGTTGTTCAAGGATAGCTTGAGTAGGAACTCGATACGTGACGAGTTGCATCGTCCCGTGCGCTGGACGCGGCTCGTCACGGCTATTCCCTGCAAATCACTTCCGTAAAGCAAACAGAAACCATGTCCGACTCCGGATAGGCGCCCAATCCAGCATGCTTTCAGTTGGTGAGTCTGCCAATGTGCAGACGGAATTGCCGAAATCGCCGTCAGTGGACCGTCATCGAAGGGCCTCCATCCCCCGTCACATAGATATGCGCAAACAACGCATCTGCCTTCTGACTGATTTCATCAGCGCTGTAGCGATCAGCCGGCATATGGGAGAACAGATGCTTGATGATCTCGGCGTGCACCTGTGCCTGCGCACTGGCTTTCTCGCGCCAATGATCGATCTGCGATTGCACGTCGTGCAGTCTGGCCAGCAGGTCGACCGCCGTCTTCTTGATCGACTCGCGCTCGCTGTGCGTCAGGCTGTCTTTCTGCAACAGATCGAAAACCGCCAGTTGTTGCTCGTTGTCCAGTTCCTCTCGGACATAGCGACGAGCCTCGACGTCCAGGTTGGCGTTGTATGCCTCAAGCTCGTCAAACACGCGCTGGATTTCGGCTTCGTCCTTGTCCTTGTTGTAATCCCGCACGATCTCCTGATATCGCGCGTAGAGGTCTGCGCGGGTCGGGTTGGCTGCCATCATCTTGGCCAGACGCTGCTCGATTTTTTCACGCAGGCTCAGATTCAAAATCTGTTTGTACGGCGAACGCTCGAACTCCGCACGCAGGCGGCTGAAATCAATATTCGACAGATCGTAGCGGCCGCGCTCGTCCTTCAGATTGGTTGATGAGCCCGTCTCGGTGCTCAGTGCTGTATCCACCACGTCATAAAGCGATTGCAACAGCGCACTGACATCAGGCGATTCGCGTACCGCCTGAATCTTGTTGTAGATCGCGCTGATGGCGCTTTCTTCTTCCTCCAGGGAAAACAATCCCGGATGCGGGAACAGCCCACGATTGCGCGCGTGGATGTCCTCCACGATCACGGCATAAACCTTGCGGCGCTCGTCCGTGGCGCACAACAAATTCACCGCCGTCAGGATCTGCTCCTGTCTGGCAAATCCGCTGGCCGCGAGCAACCGATCAAGATCAAAACCGACTCCGGCCAGATAGTCGCTCGCCTGCTCCACGCTAGCCGCGTATTCAGCGAGGGCTTCGCTATCGTCACGTACCGCATCCTGCTCATCTTCCCCCTTGCCGGTACCCGCGCGATCGCCCTGCGCAAAGGTGGCCAGCGCGCGACGCAAACTCTTCAGCATGCCGTTGTAGTCGATGATCAGGCCGTGCTTCTTGCCGCCACCGACGCGATTCACCCGTGCAATCGCCTGCATCAGGCTATGGCCTTTCATCGGCTTGTCCAGGTAAAGCGTCGCGAGACACTTCACGTCAAATCCGGTCAGCCACATTGCGCAGACAATGGCGATTCGAAACGGATGCTCGGGTTTCTTGAACTCCTTCTCAAGCTCGCGCTTGACCATCTTTTCGCGATGCGGCGTGATCTCAAGTGGTTCGTCGCGAAAGTTTTTCCACTTGCGGAAATCGGCGACTTCACCTTGTTCTTGCGACACCACCACACAGATTTCGGTGCTGCGCATCCATTCGACCTGCTCGCGGCGCAGTTGCAGCAGCTTGTCCGCAACCTTGCCTCGGGCAGCAAACAAAGCTTCCTCGGCGCTCACTTCGACATCCAGCGCGAGGGTCTTTTCCTGCCATTTGGCCGCGATCAAATCGTGCATGCGCACGCAGGTGATCTTGTCCAGACATACCAGCATGGCCTTGCCGCCACCGTTGTCGACCACGCGCCAGCGTTGGTGGTAGTGATCGACCAGGTCCTGCGCCACCTTGTCCAGTCGCTTCGGCGCGGTCAGCACCGGATAGTCCCGTGCCAGTTCGCGGTAGAGCTTCTCTTCTTTCTCCTCGGTCCACGGATCACCCAGCGTCGCGGTCTGGCGCGCGGTGTCGATGCGCTTTTCGATTCGCTCATTGATCGTTGGGTCAATCACCTTGAGCTTTTCACCACGGTTTTCGTAGAACAACGCCAACGTCGCTCCGTCGGCCACGGCGCGCTGGAAGTCATAGATCGATACGTAGTCGCCGAACACCTTGCGGGTCAGTTGCTTTTCCGCGGCTTCGATCAGCGGGGTACCGGTAAAGCCGATGAACTTCGCGTTCGGCAACGCCTTGCGCATATTCAGCGCCATGCGGCCGTACTGGGTGCGGTGGGCCTCATCGGAAATGACGACGATGTCGCTGCGCTCGGAATACGGCGCGCTGACCCGTTCGCGGTATTTCTGCACTAGCGCAAATACATAGCGTCGATTCTGCTCGCGCAACATGTGACGCAAGGCCTCACCACTGCGCGCCTGGTCGGTCTCGCTGTTGGCGCGTCCGGTATTGGTATAGGTGCCGGCGATTTGGTCGTCCAGCTCGTTGCGGTCGGTGATCACCACAAACGTGTAACTGGCCGACATCTTGCGATGGATTTTTTCGGTGAGAAACACCATCGAGTACGATTTGCCCGAGCCCTGGGTATGCCAGAACACGCCCAACTGACCCGCTGCCACTTCAGCCTTGATTACGGGATCATCCGAGGTCAGCCGGTCGATCACCCGGTTCACGCCCAGGTACTGGTGGTTGCGAGCCACGATCTTCTGGGTGACGCCCTCACTGGCGTCGAATACGATGAAGTTCTCCACGATATCCGACAGCCGCGATTTCTCCAGCATGCCGGTGAGCAGAATGGGCAACAGTGGCTGCTCTGGCTTTGGCTCCGGATCATCTTCGTCCAGCCGTTTCCAGCGGTAGAAATGCTCCTTGCCCGAGGTGATCGAGCCATAACGCGCATCGTGTCCGTTCGACAGCACGATCAGCGCGTTCCACTGGAACAGGTGCGGGATGGTATCGAGGTAGTCGCTGTAGTTTTGCTTGAAGGCGTTGTCCACGTGCACTTCGAAGCGCTTCAGCTCGATGAACACCAGCGGCAGGCCGTTGACGAAACAGACCAGATCGGCGCGGCGCAACCAAAGGCGCCCGCGCACCCACAACTCGCGCACCGCCGTGTAGCGGTTCTGCTCCGGATCATTGAAATCGATCAGGCGCAAACGCCTGTCCATTGGCCGACCGTCACCATCGCGCCAATGCACCGGTACGCCATCGCGCAGCAGCCGGTACTTGTCCTCGTTGGCTTGCAGCAGGGTCTTGGTCACGTCCTCCAGCACCACAATGGCCAGCGCGTCGTGATAGGCCTGTTCCGGCAATCCGGGATTGAGCCGGCGCAGCGCCGCATCCACTTCGCGAGTGAGCACCACCTCGTGATCCGAGTGACGACCGAGCAGGCTGCTCGGCCCGAAATCCTCTTCGTCGAATGCCAGCACCGAGGTCCAGTCCAGTTGCTGCTCCAGCCATTGCGCCGTGGGCGCCTGAATCAGCAAGTCTTCGGAGTAGTCCCGCCTGGCCATGCGTGTCCGTCCTCGTCTGTTCAGGGAAGCTGCTGCGGCTTGTGATGGAGGTGCTTACCCATGATAGACTTTCACTTGAAATGGGTTGCGACTACGCGGCCGGCGCTGGGCTCCTGGTACTACAGGGGCCCTTCTGCTTTTCAGGGGAACACTTTCAGCCCTGCACCAAAGACCTTGCCATTGGCACCCCGATAGAACTTGCTTTCCAGAACCTTGCATGCACGGTTCTGCTGCTCTGGGCGAAGCACCGACAAACCGATAGGGCGCGCGGTTAGATCCGCCAGCTGCAGTCCTTCCGAGTTGGTCTGTTTATTGGCAATGATCAATTCAAACGGCAAGAGCTTGCGGAAATAGTTGCCGCCGTCGCGAATTCGCCGAAACTGGAGCTCCAGCTCCGCATCCTCCTTTGCTCCGCGTGCTTCACAGACGATGTAGGTCAAAGCATCCTCCTGTCCTTCGAGGCAAAGCAGCCGATAGATCCGCTCCATGCCGAACTCCATCGCCAGATGATAAGGGTGCGCTGGGGTAGTGTAACGATCCTTGAGCCGGCGCTTGTCGATGACGACAGCAACCAGTCGGAAGTCCGCGGCCTCGATGATATCGGTCAATCTGTCCATGAGGGCATCGCGTGGTTCCTTTGACAGCTGCGCGAATGCACCCTTCTTGCGCCGAATGTCGGACTCATGCAACACCACCATGTCATGGCCGAACGTACCGAACTTCAGGCGCCGAATGGCGGGAGTCACCACATCGGTATAGCTGGATTTGCGAAAAATGCAGAACGAAAGCACAAACACCGGATATTCTGGATCGATCGACGCCAGGCTATGGTCGCCGCTTTCATCGACATAGATGATGAACTCGCTGTGTTTGCTTTCGGCGCTCATGGTGGTCATTCCCGATGATCCTCGCCATCTCGGGTTTCAATCAGCACAACGGATACGCCACCTGCATCGTCTGCATCCTGTTCGAGCAATTGGCCCCGGTCGGGCGGCTCTCGGCCTCCCTGCTGGAGAACGTTGTGGAAGCGCTTGAGCAAAGCCTGTTGTTGATCGTCGTAGTTGTCGATTTCGACATTGTCGCCGACAACGCAGAAGTTCAAAAGGGGCAAGGGGGAGGCTAGCGGGTCGCCGCCTGCACGGGGCTGTTGGCGTATACCCGCGCTCTTGCGATTGAAAACAAAGTTGAGGCTGTGCTCCAACAGATCCCACACCACGGTGTCCCAATTGATCGCGCCAGCCGGAACGTGATCCTGGAACGAGCGACCCGTCAATCCAAGAAAAAAGCGCCACAGCTCTTCTGCCAGCGAAATAGATGAATAG